>BEHR01000072.1 GCA_002898555.1 bacterium HR15 | reverse complement strand
CGCAAGCCCCAACGCCCAATCCCGATGGTCAAGCCAGTAGTGCGACCCAAAATGCACCACATTCTCCAGCACCAACGCCGCCTGACGACGCACATCCACAGGGCGCTCCGCCGACAAAAACGGCATCAAGGACTCCAACCATCGCTCGACTTGCTCAGGAGGAGCCTTATAACAGCCAATTCCCTTCAGCCGAATCACCCGCAAGCCGTGCGCCTGCAACAGCGGCTCCGACAATCCCTGCAAAAAGGTCAGATACTCAATCGGCTGACTGCACGGCTGGATATCAGAAGGCGCTTGCTCGGCAAAGAACCAGTAGACCAACGCCCGTTGACGCTTCCACAACGGCAACTGCTTGTCCAATACCCGCTGGCGCACCCATGCCAACTGCACCGCGCGCTGCTTGGGCAAGCGGAAAAACGCTGCCTCCTCATCCAGCACTTGCAACACCTCTTCAGGAGGCGACTCAATCGAGCAAGTTGGGACGCACACCGCCTCAAAAGCACTTGACCACCATGCTCTCCCATGCGCGTTTGTCAAAATATTCTCTCCTGAAGGTATTAAATACGAATAGTCGGGTATGAACGCGACCCACCAGTAGTCTTGGGCATTTGATGGGTAGGAGTAGGTGACCTGCTCTCCCATTTCCGCGTACCGAATGCCTGACTTGGGGGTGGGGAGTAGATCGTAGACCAGATAGACCTTCCCCACTTCCCAAATACACGGAAGCGGTTCTTCCCAAGGGACGCCCGGCGGTGGTGGGAATTTGTGTTGGCGGCGGAACCCTGCCCATAACAGCGACAGCGTCATCCCCGGCTCTACGCGAACCGAATATCCGGGGGCATAGCCATTCACCCAGCGCTCCTGCCAGACCTTCAACACCCGTACCTGTACCTCGTAATAGTGCAGATGAGGAGGCGATTCGGGATACGCCTTGAGCACCTCCGCATCGACGCGTCGCACCGCCTCTACCTTTACCAAAGCCGTATCGCCCAGCGGACCCAATGAGGGTTGAGGCAGTTCGGTTTGAAGGAAGCGTCGGGTCTTGCTATACTTTTCCGCCTCCAGCAAAGGCTCATCCAACGAAGCCCAGTTTGCCCGCAGCGCCTCTCGCTCGGCTTTTAGCTGTTCCTTGCGTTGCAGCAGTTGCTCCCGCGTCAGCCCAGCGACCATCTCGTCGTAAGTTTGCGCCCAAAGGCTCGGGACGCTACTGCCAAGTGCGATCAGCACCGTCATCCACGCCGCCCTTGTGGAGCGGATACCCTGTTGCTGCGTGCTCATCGTCGTCCTCCTGTGAAAAGCATCTATTGTCATTTATCGCTCCCAACGCCCATTGATCTTGCTGTTGTAAGGACCGTAAAGCGTCTCCGGCTGCCCCAAGGTAGGCGTATGGGTATGGACTCCCCCGCCATTAGCAGGGCTGTAGCCTAGTTGCCCGGAAAGGGGGTCATAACTGGCGGTACCGTTGAAGTTGATCTTCCACCCACCTGTAGCTATCACAGGCACATAGCTGAAGGGGAAAAATTGAGTGCGTACCGCAATCGCTGTATAGAACATCAGCGTCGGCGTGCTCGTCTGTTCACGCGCAATAGAATAGGAACCATCTAAGGGCGGTACCACAAAGGCAGGGGAATCTAGCCAGCCAATCCGAGCCAACCACGGATCCTCTGGTGGCTGAATTTCGCTCAGCAATCGATAGCTCTGGTACCGTATTCGTCTTCCGTCCTGCTTAATAGATATTACCATCGGATTGCCGCGGTTGGCGTACCAAGCGTGAGCGAGGGAGTCACGCGGACATGAGTAAGTGTCCAGTAGTGGGGGAGTCTCTGATAAAAAGTAACGCAATCGCCGCCCACTTGTATAGCCAAAGCTCCCCTCGTTGAACTTCTCTACTGTCTGAACCGCGCCGACCTGAATTTGGGCGCGATGCGCATCAGCCACTTGACTGCGCCATCTATCCTGCTCCGTTGCCCACGGATGCAAAACCTGTACATCCTTATACATCAAAAAAGCAGGAATCCCTTCATCAGACGACCTACGAGGGATACCACCCATCAGCAGGATCACCTGCCTGCCTGAACACTCATCAGAATAAACCGTCCAGGTAAACACATTGTTCAGTTCTGGCCTATTTCTCTCGTCCACTGATTGTGCACCAACCACCGTGATGGCCGCGAAGTCCCAACTCTCCATCCAGCCCAGCTTCGCGGTGGCGCGCAGCACACCCAGCCCTTGCTGGTTTAACGGGTATGGATTATCCGTCCAGTAGTTCCACCAGTACAGTAGGGTATTGGAAGACCGAGCACTTTGGTTCAACGGCCAAAGGTAGGTGCCGTCTGGAACCTTCCCAATCCCGATCGGTGACTGGTTGCTCCAACCTCCTGCATGTTCCATAACCATGACCTGTGCCATCTCAATGGAAATGCCCGCCTGCTGCAGCAAGGGCAGCAGCTTTATTGTCCCCCACAACGGATCCACGCGCGGATATGCAATACGCCGCGGCGCATTCTTCTGGTGCGTGTATTCGTAAGGCAGCGTCTGACCTTTCGCGGCGACCGAGACTATCTGCGCACGACGCGATGCCGATTCACGCAAGAACTCGTTTTCCGCATCGATCTGCTCCACCCTCCAATTCGGATCGGCTAAACCGGCGTCAGGTCCCTCGCGAATGTAGTCCCTCAAGGGGGCATACACCGACATCGGGCTGCCCAACTGCACTGCCAGCCCCACATGCACCCACATCGAGGCACTCC
>BEHR01000071.1 GCA_002898555.1 bacterium HR15 | reverse complement strand
AGTATCACAGGGATCAACTTTACAGGACTGGCGTCGGGTATCGACACCGAGGCGATCATCCAGAAGATGATCGAGCTGCAGACGCGCCCGTTGCAGCGGCTGATGGTGCGCAAGTCGGAGTTGAGCGCGCGCATGAGCGCGTATGACCAGTTTCGGGGGCTAATCAGCAATCTGCAGACCGCGGCGGGCGCACTCTCGGTCAAAAACGCTTTCAATCTGATTCGGGCAAATTCGTCCGATACGCAGGTTGCCACCGTGTCGGCTTCCACCGACGCCGTGCCCGGTACCTATGAGCTGCGCGTGAGCAAGTTGGCACAAGCACACAAAATTATCAGCGGGGCGCACACCTCTGCCACTGCTGAGCTGGGCGTCACGGGGCAGTTCATGGTGAACGGCAAGGTCATCGAAGTGGTTGCCAGCGATACCTTGACTTCCATCGCCAGCAAGATTAACGCCGCCAACGCGGGCGTCACTGCTTCCATCCTCAACGGGGATAATGGGCAGGTGTTCCTGACCCTCACCGCGAACGAGACGGGCGCAAACAGCCGCATCCAGCTGGCGGATATCGGCGGTTACAACATTCTTGTGCCTACGCTGAAATTGGTCACTTATGCTGAGTTTGTGCGCAATCAGCAGAACAACGCTGCGCTGTCTGAACGCTTCACCGATTCCAGCACCCCCCTCGGCACCCTGTTCGGCATGAGCAACCCGACCAGCGGCACCATCCAGATTAACGGGGTGGATATCACCATCGATTTCGCAACGGATAGCCTAAACACCATCGCCAGCCGAATTAACAGTGCGGGCATTCCGGGCGTGACGGCTTCGGTGGTGAGCGAGACGGTCAACGGCACCACCTACTACCGCCTCAAGATCGAGGGTGACAGCGCGTTGCCCACATTCACCGATAGCAATAACATCCTCAAGAATCTGGGCATTCTGCAGAACCAGTATGAGCGCGAGTTAGTACAGGCGCAGGATGCCGAGTTCACTGTGGACGGTATTAGTTTCACGCGCAGTAAGAACCAGATTACTGATGTCATTCCGGGCGTGACGCTAACCCTGCTGAGCGCGGACGCAACTAACCCGAAAAGGACAACCATCACGCTCACGCGCGACTATGACGGCATCAAAGGCTCCATCAATAACTTCATTAATGCCTACAACAGTCTGGTCGATTTTCTGAAGCAGAACGCCTCTTTTGACAAGGAGACGCTCCAGGGCGGCGTGCTGTTTGGCGACACGACGGTCAGCCTGATTCAGGATACGCTGACGCGCAAGATAACCGATGTGGTGCAAGGGTTGGATGGCACTTTGCGTGCGCTAACGCAGGTTGGCGTGCAGTTGGGGCAGGACGGCAAGCTGAGTCTGGATGAAGGCAAGCTGATGGAGGCGTTGAATCGCGATCTGACGGGGGTGAGCCGTCTCTTTATTGCGAACGGCTATGCCACCAACCCGAACATTGCCTTCGTCTCGGCGACCGACGCGACGCGCCCCTCCTCGTCCACGGGCTATGAAGTGGTCATCACGCAGGTGGCGACGCGCGCCACCGCCACCGCTTCAGTTGCCCAGACAGGCGCAAGCACGGCAGAGGAACGGCTCACCTTCAGCGGCCGGCTGTTTGGCGACGAACCCTATACGCTGGTCATTCCCGCAGGCAGCACCATCGACGACACGATTGCACGGATCAATAGTGATCCACGCCTCAAAAATCTGGTGGTTGCCAGCAAGGATAGTGAGGGGAAGCTGGTTATTCAAGCGCGCAACTACGGCTCGGCAAGCAGCTTTAGTGTGGTCTCTGATCAGGCTGCCAGCGCAAACAATTCCGGCATCGGCAACAGCGAGGTTCAGGCGCAGGGTCAGGATGTGGCAGGCACGATTAATGGCGAGCCTGCCACGGGGCAGGGTCAGTTCCTGACGGGCAACAGTGATAATCCCAACACGGCGGGACTGCAGATTCGGGTGATGGCGACCGCGCCGGGCGTGTATGGGGCGGTGGTCTTTACACGCGGTGTCGCGGATCAGATCCGCCAGTATGCCAAGTCGGTCACCGATATTGTAAATGGCGATCTGACCATTGCCAGCAACACTCTTCAGGAACAGATCAAGGCGATCGATGAGCAGATGCAATCGATTCGTGAGGAGGTCAGTCGTCGCGAGCAGATGTTGCGCCAACAGTTCGCCCGGCTGGAGCGTGCGCTGAGCCAGATGCAGGCACAGAGTATGCGCCTGGCAGCCATGATGAGCGGCATGCCCAGCCTGCGTGTTGCCTAAAAGCACTCTCTGTTCGGTGAACCCACCATACCCGGCACAACCAAAAACGGAGGAACCTATGTACGGTGGCGTAAATGGACACCAGCGATACTTACAAACGGCGGTCGAAACGGCACATCCTGCCCGATTGGTGGTGATGCTGTATGATGGCGCCCTTCGCTTTCTGGCACAGGCGCAGGAAGCAATGACACAGCGCAACTACGAGCAGCAAAACCACTACCTGCAGAAGGCGCAGCGAATCCTCGCCGAGCTAATCAGTAGCCTCGATTTCACTAAGGGCGGTGAGGTGGCAGAGAACCTCTTTCGAATTTACATCTATCTCTATAACCAGCTGGTTCAGGCGAATCTTGAAGACGACTCGGCAAAGGTTCAGCACGCCATCGCATTGCTGAGTGAATTGCGCGAAGCATGGGACGCGGTTGCTACGCAAGTAGAGACGCCCGTCACGATGGGCACGCCGGCAAAGGTGAGTCTCCATGGCTAAGAGCTTGGTAGAAACCCTACTGGACGATTTTTGGCTGTTGAGCCTGTCGCTGGAGCAGGCGCTGGAACACGATGATTGGGATCAGGTGATCGGGCTGTTGCAGCGGCGGGAGGAGGTATTGCGCACGCTGGAATGTCTGGAGCCTGACCCGGCGTGGCTACCGAAGTTGCGTCGCGCGATGGAGGCTGATATGCGCTGTCAAGAGTTGATCCAGCGCAAGCAACGCGCCCTGCTCTTGGAGCTGGAGGAGGAGACTCAACAGCGACGATGCAGCGAGCATTACCGTCCTCTCCCCTTAGAACCCCCCAGCCATTTTGAGGGCGAGGGCTAATCAGG
>BEHR01000070.1 GCA_002898555.1 bacterium HR15 | reverse complement strand
TCGCCTCCCAGCGACAAACGCACACTCGGACTGCTCGTGCCTATCCCAACATTCCCATCCGTGTAAAAAATACTGCTCCCACTGCGCACCCACGGACGCTGCGCATACGACGCATACGACGCATAAGGCGCAGCCGTAATCCGAACACGAGGCGATAACACCGTGGAACCAACCGCAATCTCCAAATAACGATCCGAACCCGTCCACACAGTACCAAAGTCCAACTGCACGGTGAACAGACCGTTCTGAACCGCAACATTCTGGGTGATAGAGGAGCCTATCTGATTGCCCCCCGTAAGCGCGTCGTAGAGTTTGAAAGTCATAGACAGCGTCGCGTTGACGGGCGCGCCGTTCTGCTTGAGCATCCCTTGATAAGTGAACGGCTGGGCGCAAGCCAAGCTGGCGGTGAGCGCCAGGAGCGTTCCCAATATCCCAAACCGATAGGTTCGCATGGTTGTCCTCCGCTGTCATTATAGTCCAAGGTGAGGGCGTTTGGCACTTTCGGAATCGAAATTGCAAAGGATTCGTGGTATAATTGAGTCAGAAAGAGCCGCACGAAGGTCGGGGGCTAATGTAGGAAGGCGAGGGGGCTTGCTATGCAATCAGGCTCTATTGGGGATTGGATACGGCTTACTCGCGAAGCGAAGGGTTGGTCCCAGTATCGGTTAGCACGCGAGGCAGGCATTTCCACTTCCACCCTCAATCGGTGGGAGCGGGGCATTACGCGCCCGTGTATTCCGGAACTGGAGGCGGTGTGCGACGCGCTGGGGGTCACTCAGGAACAGCGGGTTCACGCGCTGGCGATGCTGAACGCGCGGCGGGCGGTGCAAGCGGTGAGAAGGATGGAGGAACACCATACGGTGCGACCGCCCCTGATAGGCGATGTGATTCGCGCCTTGCGGTGGCGACGCGGGTGGAGCGTCGCGGAGCTGGCGCGAGCCGTTCAGGTGAGCGAGCGTGCCGTGCGCGCGTGGGAACGCTCCGAAAATCTGCCTACCGACAGCATGCTCCATCAACTCTGCTTCGTGCTGAATGCAACCGCTGAGGAGGTGGCTGCCCTAACTTGCCAACGGGCGTTTCTCTTGTGTCCCGCGGAACCGAGTGCGGAGATCTCCGAGGAAAAGCTGCGTGAAGCGCTGGCGGGTGCATGGACTTGTCTCTGGCGGGGCGAGACGGAAGGGATGGATTTACAGTTTCTGGTGTTGGAGTCGCAAGCGTGGCGTCTGTTGCAAAGGTCTAAACGAGGTGCATACTGGTGGGGCGCGGTGCAGATTACCCACTGCCAGTGGCTCCTGCATCAGTCGCGCGTGAAAGAGGCGGCACAACGCGCGTATGCCGTCTGGCACGATGTGCGTCGCGAGCCTGCCCATAACCGCGGCGCCGCATGGCTCGTACAAGCGATTGCACGCGACGCGATGCGCAACCGCGCGGGCGAAATCGTGAAGCCCTTGCACGGCGCACAAATCCTTCACGATTGGCGATGCCTGCTCCACCCTTGGAAGGAGATGGAGGCTTGGTTCTTGCGCTGTATCGCCGAGTGCCTCTCGTGCGCCCAACGACACGACGAGGCTATCGAGACGAGCCTATCGGCGCTGCGCCTCGCCCGACAGAGCGAGTTCCCTGTGGAAATCCACCTTGCCCAGAATGCGACCGCCTATGTCCTCCTGCGTGCGAACCGCCCAGAAGAATCGCTCGCCTATCTCAGCGTCTTTCCCCATCAGCATCCCGTCAATCAGGTGGAGGATGCCCTACTCTGGCATCAGGTACTGCGGGCACTGGGGGAACGAGCGGACTCGCTCCCCTGGCTCGAACAGGCACGCCGGTTGGTAGAACAGCACCACCTAACGAACTATCACCCCAAACTGGCGCAGCTGGCGCAAGCCGTTTAGCACGGAGCGATCCGTCTCAACACCCGCTGCCGAAGTTGAACAGCACCAGCAGCAAATCGGCGTCGTCCACGATCCCATCGTGGTTGATGTCCTCATGGCGCAACGGGATACCCCACGGAGACTCCGCCGTGCCCTCCGTGCCGAAGGCGAACAGCACACGCAGCATGTCCGCATCGTCCACGCAACCATCCCCGTTCGTGTCGCCCTCGCGCCAAGTGTCCAGCCAGAAGCCGATAATCCAAAAATCATTTCCTATAGCCGTTCCAACAATATACCGACCATCCCATGAGGTCGCGCGCGCTTCGAACAGCCGGGCATCATTGCCATCAAACACACCGCGCAGTAGATGAGCGTAGGTATCGTTCAGGTCTTCCATCCCATCTTCGTCCGTGTAGCGCCACGCGGTACCCAGTTGGGACACAAAACTAACCCCCCCGACATGCGAGCCGACAATCACTTTGCTGTCGCCCGAGATACCGTGGGCACAAGCAGAAAGCCAGCCAGGATAGTTGTTCGGCAGCGTGCCCAGCGGGATAATCGTCAAAGGACCCTCCCATCGCACGGCAACACCCCCCGACATCCCTACAGCAATCCTGTAGTCGCTGCCGACTGACCAGGCAGCACTGGGAGAACCCAGAGAAGTGGCAATGCGCCATAGCACTACCGGCTCGGCGCCGTTGCCTGTGAAACCCGTGAGACTAAAGCCATTTCCACTTCCAGAAAAACAATCGGTCACTGTGAATCGGGGAAGATTACAATATTGGGTTGTCAGTCCCAATAGGTCGTTTATGCCAAGCCAATTGAAAACGAAATCAGAAGCATAGTATGCGTTAAACGGGCAGTTCGAATTAGCACCTCGGAATTCGCCCTTCGCATCGCCGTATGCCCTGAATGGGTTCTGTGCAAAAGGATCTGCCACAGCAGTGGCACATGTCATTCGGAGCAAAGCGGGGGTTGTCAGCCCGTGCGCCTCCGATGGTTCCGGCAAGAACTGGAACCCATCCTGCTCGGTCCAGTAAAACGCGCGCGGGCCGTTGAATGTGTCGGCAGCACCGACGAGATAGCGTCCACTGGCAGACACATCCAGCGCGATGCCCGGATACGCAATCACCTGCAACCCACCCGACGGCGTCCAGCGAAGCGCGTAATCGGAACCTGCGCTCCCCTCTATTATTGTAAGATTGTATTCATACTCGTCTATCAGACTCCCCATTACGCCCACCACCACCTGTCCGTCCCACGAGACGCTTTTGAAACGGGTAGTAGAGGCACGACTATCTCGGACAAACCGGATGGTTCCGGGGCGCGGTGGCTCAGTCTCCAGAATGTAGGCTTCAGTGCGCTGAGTGGCGGCGTTGTAGCCCTGCCCGACAATATAGCGACCATTGGCAGAGACGCCCTGAGCCACCTCCAAATACGAACCCTGTCCAATCAGC
>BEHR01000069.1 GCA_002898555.1 bacterium HR15 | reverse complement strand
AATAGCACGCTGTCGAAACCGCTCTGGCGAACCGCTCAAAATCCCGACTTGTCGATCTCCGGCGTGATCAATAACTGGATTTTTATCATCTTTTTGCTGGCGGTGCTGACCTATTTCACCTTCTCGTTTGAGCATCGGGGACCTGTCAAACGGGTTGCTACTGCGGGACGGTGGTTCCTAATGATCGGGCTGGGCGCGATGTTTGGCAACACGGTGATGGCGCGTATGGCGCTGCTCATCGGGCGCATCTACTATCTGCTCAGCGACTGGCTGGGGATTACGATAGGAGGTCGCTGAAATGTCGGAGCGTGCGCTACTGCATCAGCGGGTAGCAAAGCTGCAGCAAGCACTACTCAAGCACGGGGTGGACGCCTATCTGGCAGCGACGCCCGTCAACATGCTCTATCTGAGTGGGTTCAGCGAGCCGCCACTGGAGCGATTGATGTTCCTGCTGGTGCCGCAGACGGGCGAGCCGTGCTGGTTCATGCCCGCGCTGAGCGCAGAAAGCGCGGAGGCGAACCCTGCAGGCTGGCAAGTGCGTTATGTGTGGCACGATTCGGAAGGTCCTATCAAGCAGCTGGAGCGATGCGCTCGCGAGCAGCATTTAGAGACCGCGGTCATCGCTGTCGACGACGAGATGCCTGCGCTCTTTCTACTCATCTTGCAGGAGGTGCTACCTGCTGTCCTGTTCCGACGCGGAGGCGAAATCATCGCGGAGGTGCGTGCATGCAAAGATGCGCTGGAGATCGAGCGAATGCGTCAAGCCGCCCAATTGACCGACGAAGCGTTAGCCTCCGGGCTGGAACGCTGCATACCCGGCGTCAGCGAGTGGGCGGTCGCCTTAGCTATCCAGCGCGCCCTGTATGATATGGGTTCGCATCTCGCCTTCGGCATCCCCATCGTGGCAGCCGGCGAGAACAGCTCAAAGCCACACTACACCACCGGGCATCGCCCCCTACAACAAGGGGACCTAATCGTCATCGACTACGGCGGTACTTACGAAGGCTACTGCAACGACATCACGCGCGTGGTCAGTGTGGGACCAGCACCTGACGAGGCGAAAAAGATTTATGAAATTGTATATGCTGCGCACATGGCAGCGCGCGAAACGGCAAAACCGGGCGTGCCTGCGCAGGAAGTGGATCGAGCAGCACGGCGCGCGATCGAAAAAGCCGGCTATGGCAACCACTTCGTGCATCGCACCGGGCACGGCATCGGACTGTCGGTACACGAACCACCCTATATCGTGGAAGGTAACGAAGCTCCCTTGGAAGTGGGGCACTGCTTCACTATCGAACCGGGCATCTACCTACCCGGACGATTCGGCGTGCGCATCGAAAATGTGTACACCATCACCGAGATGGGCTGCGAATCCCTCAATGCGGAACCACCAGAACATATCCGCGAAATCGGCTGAGGCGCGACGGGTATGTGTCCATTTGGGGGCAGGGCTTCCTGCCGAGAAAGTTTACTATTGATAGGCAGACACTGGAGGGCAGATGGGCAGACACGCTGGTCTGCCCTTACTGGCAGGCGGGGCCTCCTGCCGAGCTGAAAAAGGAGGCGAATAAAACCGATGCTGATGGAGCTAACACTGAGTGCGGGGTTGACGATGCAGGCGAGTCCCTATAAACTGCAACCCTTTCTGCAAGATAGAAGCGTGCAATACACGGAGCAGCATGGCTTGCCCGATGTGCCCGTCTACACGCTGACGATTTCGGGCGAGGCGCTGTGGGCAGGCACATCGAAAGGTGTCGCAATGACGCAACTGAGCCAGCCTGAACGCTGGCGTGTGGTCACGGCGCAACCTGCTCGTGTTCTAATCCCCGATGGTACAGGGGGTGTGTACGGCGTCGCGGGGCAAATCCTGTTCCAGATAACCGCACAGGGTGAGACGCGCACGCTCTATACTGCTGACGCGGAGCTGATGGGCGTACAAGCCGATGCCCTTTCGGCTCGCCGGGAGGCTCGCCCGCCAGAGGGGCACGCGAGCGGTTTGTGGCTGTTGACCTCTCAAGCCTTGTTGCGCTTCGAGAACGGTGCCATTCGCGAGCGCCATAACGCCCCTCCTAACCGCCAGTTCCGCTGGTTCCATCAGGACACGCGCGGGCGGGTGTTCGCCTTTGCAGAGGGCGAGCTGGAACGCGGATTGTATCGGCTCCCTCACTTTGAGAGCGGGGGCGGTGCGGACCCCAGGTGGGAGAAGGTTGGCATTCGCGACAATCGCGGACGCTACTATGATGATTACTGGCTCTGTGCCATCAGCGACTCAATCGGGCATCTGTGGATCGGGGCGCGGTCGGGGCTGATTCTGGGCGATGGGGCAGGCTGGTGGCTCTCGCGGGAAGCAGCCGTCGCATCGGATAAAGGCATGCTGAGCATGCCCCCTCAAACGGAACTCGTTCCACCCTATGCCCCCATCCATTGCCTTGCCTTCGCACCCAATGGCGACTTGTGGGCAGGCACGCCTGAAGGGGCATGCCGACTGCGCAACGGTAAGTGGAGCTACTTCTGGGGCAAACGCTGGCTGCCCGGCAACCGAGTGTATGCCATCGCGGTCGACTCGCAGAACCGCGCGTGGATTGCCACCGACAAAGGCGTCGCTTGCATCGAATCGGTCAAAATGACGCTGCGTGAGAAGGCGGAACATTATGAAAAACTCATCGCCCTGCGCCATAACCGCAACGGCTTCGTGACTAACTGCGACTGGGACGACCCGAACGATGCGGACAGCTGGAAAATCGAGGCGAGCGATAATGATGGGCTATGGACCGCGCTCTACTGCGCCGCGCAGGTGTTTCAGTATGCCGCTACGAGAGACTCCGCCGCCCGTGAGCGTGCCCGCCGCTCCATGCGCGCTCTGCTCGACCTCGAACGGCTCACGGGCATTCCTGGCTTCCCCGCCCGCAGCATCATTCATAAAAGCGAGACGCGCTACCACCAGTCCACCGGCGAGTGGCACGAATCGCCCGTGGACCCGAACTACATCTGGAAGGGAGACACCAGCTCCGACGAACTGGACGGGCACTACTTCATCTGGGCGGTTTATTATGACCTGTGCGCAGATGAGCAGGAAAAACAGCAGATTCGGGGCACTGTACAGCGCGTCACCGACCACCTGATGCAAAACCACTGGCGACTGATCGATAAAGACGGCAAACCGACCCGTTGGGCGATTTTCAACCCCGAATCGCTGAATGATGACCCCATCTGGGAAGAGGAGCGTGGGCTGAACTCGCTTTCGATCCTCTCGCACCTGAAGGTCGCCTATCACATCACAGGCAACGAGACATATCAGCAAGCCTACGAGCAACTCATTCAAGAACACCACTACCTGCTGAATGCCATCACCCAGAAGATGCTGCCCCCCTTTGAAATCAATCACTCGGATGACCAGCTGGCGTTCCTGTGCTACTATCCGCTCTTGCTGTACGAGACGAACCCCGACTATCGTCGCCTGTGGCTGATGAGCCTGGAACGCAGCTGGCAGATCGAGCGACCGGAGCG
>BEHR01000068.1 GCA_002898555.1 bacterium HR15 | reverse complement strand
GCGGCGGTTGGGGGCGGCGTACGGCGTCCAGAATGGCTCGCGTGGAGACGCGTTCGTGGATGTGCAGGGGGACGACATCCACCTCGAACGAGGTATGCTCCGCCTTGCCTGCCCACATGAGTTGTGGGTCCAGGTGCGGGTCGTAGGCGTAGGTTTGAACCTGTCGCTCACGCGATTCGTAACTGGGCGCGATACCTGCGGGCGGGTTGTTCTTCCGGCGTGCTTTCGCATGCCGAAAGTCGCGCACCCCGTCGAGGTCTGATCGGTGCGTTCTGTTTCTGCGTGCCATGTCGCTCCCTCCATCAGGATACCCGATGGTAAAAATTTTTTTCTCTAAGGATGATTCCTGCTTCTTAGCACCCGTTTCGGGGCTGTTTCAATCCAGCGCACCTCCTTCACACGCGCTTGAGAGCGATGCGGCTACCTCGATATTTAGACATGCGAAGGATTTGGGTATAATGGGGGTGCTATGTACGGCAAGGGACTGTCGCGCCGGGAGTTTCTGAAGACCTGCACGATAGCCACTGGTTGGGTATTCATACCCTTCTGGGGCGGAGAAGGCAATTTTCTGGCTCCTGGCGTGCAAGCGGTCAATCGCTCTAAAAGCAGGAGGGATGCAACGATGGCGGAGATTCAGGTTGTGGAGGTTGTGGCGAAGCCCTTACCCGAAAAGGTGTTCCAGACCGAACGGTTCGGCATCTCGCGCAAAACGCACGAGGAACACTACAAGCTCTATCAGGGCTATGTGAACAAGACGAACGAGATTCGCAAGGCGTTAGCTGCGCTCACCTCGGACGACTTCGCGAAAGGCAACCAGACCTATAGCCTCATCCGCTCGCTGAAGGTGGACTACACTTTCGCGCTGGGCGGGGTGAAGAACCATGAGCTTTACTTCGAGAACCTCGGTGGCGGTGGTTCGGAGCCGAGTAGCGAGCTGCGCCAAGCCCTTGCCCGGTACTTCGGTTCCTTTGAGCGGTGGCTGGAGGATCTGAAGGCGACGGGGATGGCGGCACGCGGCTGGGTCTGGTTAGCTTATGACCACGACGATGGCTCCCTGTTCAACTATATCGGCGATGCCCAAAATACCTTCCCCGTCTGGAACGCGACGCCCATCCTCGCGCTGGACACCTACGAACATGCCTACTATCTCGACTTCCAGACGGCGCGGGCACGCTACCTGGATGCGTTCGTTCAGGCGATCGACTGGGATGTGGTCAACCGCCGCTACGAGGAGGCGCTACGCATGTCGCGCCGAAGTGGGTAGCGAAAGTGGCGAATGGCAAGCGAGTCGGGGCACGGCGGTGCCGTGCCCCGACTCTTGCCAGGATGAGCGGAGAGCGGTGAAACCGTTGGAAATCATTCCGGCGATCGACCTGCGCGGGGGGCGGTGCGTGCGCCTGCTGCAGGGTGATTATGCGCGTGAGACGGTCTATGCGGAGGAGCCGATTGCCGTCGCGCAACAGTGGGCATCGCTGGGTGCGCCACGCCTGCATGTGGTGGATCTGGATGGCGCACTTGCGGGTGAGCCGCAGCAGCTATCGCTGGTGAGGGCGATTTGCCGCGCCGTGTCCATCCCGGTGCAGTTAGGCGGCGGTATCCGTACCGAAATGCATCTGCAACAGGCGTTGGAAGCCGGTGTGCAGCGCGTGGTAATGGGTTCCGCGGCGGTTCAGTGCCCCGACCGGATGGCAGGGCTGTTCGAACACTATGGTGAAGCGCTGGTGGTCGCCCTCGATATGCGCGAGGGGCGCGTCGCGATGGCAGGCTGGCAAATGCTCAGCGAGTTAGACTATCTGCGATTCGCCCGCCTGATGGAGCAGTTGGGGGCAAAGCGGCTGCTTTTTACGAACATCCAGCGCGATGGCACGCTCCAAGGGGTGGATGGGGAGAGTTTGCGTGCGTTGCTGGAGGTGGTGCGCCTTCCTGTGCTTGTTTCCGGCGGCATCCGCGACGAATCGGAGATTCACGCGCTCCATGCGCTGGCACAGACCACCTCGCTGGAAGGCGTGATTGTGGGCAAGGCGCTGTACGAGGCAAAGATTCGCCTTGAGGCGTTCTACAAGACCGCTTCGGGCGGAACGAATTCATAGCCGAACTGCTCGGCGATTGGCTGGAGCGTGACCTTGCCCTGCACGATGTTCAGCCCGTGGCGGATAGCGGGGTCTTGGCGTGCTGCTTCCTGCCAGCCTAAATCGGCAAGGTGCAGCACATAGGGCGTGGTGACATTGGTCAGTGCATAGGTGGAGGTGCGCGCGACTGCGCCCGGCATGTTCGTAACGGCGTAATGCACGATGCCCTCCTCCAGATAGGTGGGCTGTCGATGGGTGGTCGGTCGGCTCGTCTCCGCAAATCCGCCCTGATCGATACACACATCCACAATGACCGCGCCTGGTTTCATTATGCGCAACATCTCGCGCTTGATGAGGATAGGCGTGCGCTGTCCTGTTACATAGACCGCGCCAATCACGACATCCGCCAGTTGCAACGCTTCGCGCAGGTTGGCTGGGTTCGAGTAGAGCGTGTCCACATTGGGTGGCAGGGTCTCCTCTAAGGTGCGCAATCGCCCGACATTAATGTCCAGGATAAGCACATTTGCGCCGAAGCCGGCGGCGATCCGCGCGGCATTTGCTCCCACCACGCCTGCCCCGATCACCACAACCCAGCCGGGGCGCACTCCGGGCACACCCGACAACAGCACGCCTCGCCCGCCAAACGGTCGCTCCAAGCACCACGCGCCGACCTGCACCGCCATCCGCCCTGCAATCTCGCTCATGGGCAGCAGAATCGGATGGCTGCCGTCGGGCAGTTGGATGGTCTCATACGCGATGCAAACCGCATGACGACGCACCATCGCGTGGGTCAGCTCTTCGCTCGCAGCGAAGTGGAAGAAGGTGAAAATCACTTGGTCGGGCTTAATGAGGTTGTATTCCGTGGGCAACGGCTCCTTCACCTTCACAATCAGTTCCGCCTGACGCCATACGGAGGCAGCATCGGACACGAGTATCGCCCCAGCTGCGGCATATTCCTCGTCTTCGATCCCGGTGCCTGCTCCGGCGCCCGACTCGATCAGCACTGTATGCCCATGTTGGGTCAACACTTCCACGCCCTGCGGCGTCATCGCCACCCGATACTCATCGGGCTTAATCTCCTTCGGTACGCCAATCACCATCGCGCCTGTATAGTACCCTATATCGCGGAGCATATGCCCATTGGGCGTGATAACAAGTAGCCACAAGGTGGTATAATCCCGTAAAGTTCTGTTTTCATGCGCGTCGTTGGCGGGGCATGCACTGGTTAACGGTTGGCTTTTCTCTACTCAGGTTATTGTGGAAGATGGTCAAGATGGGCTGGCGAGATGTCTTAAGTAAGTTTGGAGATAGCTCAGGAACGGAAAGCATTGGGAAGCGTACCCTGCTGAGGCACAGTGTGTATTACCTGTTTGCCGCGGGCGTGCCTGGGCTGGTGAGCTTCTTCTCCGTTGCCATCTATAGTCGCCTCCTTCCGCCCAGCGAATATGGCATCTTCGCGCTGGTGATAGCGAACACGCTCCTTGTTCAATCCGTTGCCTATC
>BEHR01000067.1 GCA_002898555.1 bacterium HR15 | reverse complement strand
AGTGGAGCGACTGCGCGAACGCTGCTACGCCCTGATCGAGAGCAGGGCTGAAGGGCAGCCGCTGCTCAACCGCGAGCTGTATCGCGACGAGCGCGGCTGGGTCGTGGTGCAGGTGGTCAACGCATGGCAGGCGGATCGGGCATTTTATGAGCTGCTTTTTCATCCGCGCCTGACCGAAGCCATCGCCCGCTTGATGGACACCGATACGGTGCGCGTATGGCACGACCAGATCCAGTTCAAACCACCGCGCCATGGCGGTCCCACCATCTGGCATCAAGATTTCCCTTATTGGCCCGTGCTGGAGCCAGCCGATATGGTCAGCGCGTGGATCGCCTTGGACGATGCCGATGTGGAGAACGGCTGCATGCACATGGTGCCACGCAGCCACCGATGGGGTATCTATGATGGGGGCACGGTGGGCAGTCGTCCCGATGACTGGGGCCCTGCTTATGACCCTCGCTTTGTGCCCGAAGGCGAGCGCGTGGAGGTTGTGCCTTGCCCAGTGCCCGCAGGATGGGTGATGTTCCATCACTGTCTTACCTGGCACGGGACACCACCCAACCTGAGTGAGCGCCCGCGCCCAGCGATTGCCATCCACTTCATGCCCGGCTATACCCGCTATGTGCCGCGTGCGCCTCATGTGTGCGAGGAGCATATCCATGTCGCGCCGGGTGAAATCCTGCAGGGCGACCACTTCCCCACGGTATGGCACAAAGGACCTTTGCAACCAAATTTTGAGAGGGTATAATAGCAGGCAAGTGGATAGGGCTTCGCAGAAGCTCGTGCCTGGTGGAGATGCTCTGATAGACAATCATCGGTTATAGGAGGAAGCACGAGCGATGGGCGACCCGAATGTGTTGGTACAGCAGGCGACCGCCCTCAAAAATGAAGGGCGGTATGAGGAAGCGGAACAGCTGCTGAAGCAGGCGCTTCGCGTGAATCCGCAGCATGCGGAGGCGCATCACCAATTGGGGCTGGTCTATTGCTTCACCGGGCTGTTCGACGAGTCCATTCAGGAGTTAGAGACATCGGTGCGCTTGAATCCTGAGAGTGTGCAGGCACGGCTCGATCTCGCGCTCACCTACGCCATGCTCGGCTATGAGCCGGAAGCCAAGCGCGAGCTGGAAGAGGTGCTGCGTCGCGACCCGACCAACGAGATGGCATTACGCCAAATCGTCTACTTCAAGTAAGCGAAAAGGGGTATGGCGGAACAGGTGCGATTCGGGGTTGTTGGGCTGGGCGCGATGGGCGCCGGGCACTGCCACTATCTGCGCAATCTGGTGCCTGAAACGGAGCTGACCGCCGTGTGCGATACGGAGGTGGATCGCGCTCAAGCAATGGGCGAGCAGTACGGCGTGCCCTTCTTTACGGAGCCAGAGGCGATGTTTGCCAGCGGGCTGATCGACGCTGTCCTCATTGCCACACCCCACTACTTCCACGCTCCCTTAGCCATCATGGCGTTCCAGCATGGGCTGCATGTGCTGACCGAGAAACCCCTTTGCGTTACGGTCAGCGATGCGGACCGTATGCTCGCCGCGGCGCGCCAATCGGGCAAAAAGTTCGGCATCATGTATCAGATGCGCACACGCCCCGAAAACCGTGCTGCGCGACGGCTGATCGAGCAAGGCGCGATTGGCGAGGTGCGACGCACGCTGCTCATCACCGCTTGGTATCGCACGCAAGCCTATTACGATTCAGGCGGCTGGCGTGCCACATGGGCAGGGGAGGGCGGTGGCGTGCTGATAAACCAAGCGCCGCATTATCTCGACCTGTTCCAGTGGCTGGGCGGGCTACCCGCTCGCGTCTTCGCGCAGATACGCACCCGCCTGCACGACATCGAGGTGGAGGACGAAGCGTTCGCCTTGCTGGAGTACCCAAACGGGGCACATGGCTACCTCTATGCCACCACGAACGAAGTGCCCGACGAAAACGCCATCGAAATCTGTGGCGATCGCGGCAAGCTGTGCCTCTATAACGGCAAACTGGAGTTCTGGCAATTCGAACACTCTATCCGCGAGTTCACCTTCCAGAGCGAAGAGATGTGGGGCAGCATCCACGCCGAGCGCATCGAGGTGCCGTTGGAAACGCCGCCTGAGGGCGCGCTGCGCGACCATCCCGCCATCATCCAGAACTTCGCCCGCAGCATCCTGTATGACGAAGCCCTGATCGCGCCCGGCGAGGAGGGTCTGGCGGTGGTGGAGCTGATTAACGCGCTGATCCTTTCGGGCAAGCGCGGAGTGCCCGTCTCGATCCCTGTGGACCGCGCAGCGTATGACGCGCTGATTGCCGAACTGAAGGCGCAATCCCGACCCAAAACCCGCGTGCGTGAGCAGCACCAGACCGACCCTCACCTGGTGCGTTAGCGCGTTTCACAGCAATCGCGGTGGTGCGTGGGGTACAATTAGGCAGGGGACGAATGTATGGGTAAGAAACATGCTGTTGCTACGGCTCCGGCGATCTCACCTATCGATGAGGCGCGCGAGGTGCTGGCTCAGATGGAGATGCAGCAGGTGTCCGTGTGCAATCAAGAGGCGGTACTCTCTTATCTAACTGCGCATCCAGCACTTATGGATATGCTTCGGGAAATAGTACCTGATGTTCGGCAAAAGCTTCCTGATGCCTATCTTACGCTCAGCGTTTACCGCGACCCAGAGGAGGAGAACGCTCATCTGGTGCTTTACGCACGATTCCCACGGTACGATGGGGATTTGATGGAACGCATCGAGTCTGTGCGTCGACAATATCAGGTGAGGCTGGACCAGTTGCTGCTGGAAGATAAGGGTTGGCTATTTCTAACCACCGATTTTCAGCACCCATGAAGAACAGTAGAGCCGTGTTCGATTGGGCAGATTTTCTGTGGTTGGCGCAGGAGCTGGGGCATCGCGAAGTGTCAGAGCCGTTGGGCGAGGCAGCTCAGCGTACCGCCGTGAGTCGTGCTTACTACGCTGCTTTCTGTGCTACTCGCGACTATGCTGTTCAGCAACTGAGCTATCATCCGCAGCACTCAGGTAAAGATCACTCCGAGTTGCAAAAACATCTGCGCCGTTATGGGGGGCAATGGACGACTGTGGCGAACAAGCTGGAAGACCTGCGCAAATTTCGCAATCAGTGCGACTATGAGAAGCAGGTTCAAAATCTCGACAGTATGGTGGCGCAGTCTCTTACGCTCGCGTCTGAAGTTTTCAGCCAACTGTAAGGCATAGGAGGCACACCTATACTTGTTGCGAAGTGATTGAGACGGTGCGATCACCACTTACCTCTCCAGCGGGAGCGCAAGGCCAACTTCACCGCGTCCCATTGCAGGCGCAGCAATTGGCGCATCAGGCGGATGCCTTGCTCACATTCCTCTTGCGAGAGGGCCCGCACCGCGGCGCCACAGAAATAAGCCAGACACTGCATTGGGCGCAATTCGTTTGGCAAGCGACAGCCGCGACAGGTCAGTTCGGGGCAACAGCCAATCGGATGCTCGGCTCCCTCGTGCAGCACGCGCTTCTGCTCCTTTGCCAGCACGAAGCCGACCATTTCCCCCGTGCGGCGCCGTGCGCTTAGATGCTCCGTTTGTGGGTTCTGTAGCACGCGGTCCAGAAAGGCGTCGCGCAGATGAGTACCCTTGCAGCAATAGCCGCACCGTGCGCACACATGGGCATGGCTGCGACTGATTTGACCCAGCCCGCGCTGTATCTCCATCCGCCTGAGGTTAAGCTGTGCCAACTGACGCCGATAGCGTATGTCGTTCAGAGCGCGCTTATCCGTCAGCCAGCGCGCGAGATGATTGCAGGCAACTTCCCACGCACGAAACAGTGGACGCGCATAGAATAAGAAGCGCATGCGCGTCCACCATCGCGCCGATACACGCAGCCCTTTCATGGTTTCCCTCTCTCTTGAAATTTTTTCTCTGACCCAGCTGCGCTCAAAATTTTCTTCTCCGGGGTACCCGTCTGGGTCGGAGAAGAAAATTTTGGAGTACCCCAGAGAAAAAATTT
>BEHR01000066.1 GCA_002898555.1 bacterium HR15 | reverse complement strand
GGAGGTAAAGCAATGCGACCGAATGCTTGGAGTTGGACGAATGGAGCGCGTTTCAATCGTCGCGCGCTTGTGATGGTCGTTTGGCTCGCGCTGGGGTGGCTGCTCGGCGCGACGACCTCGTTGAATGCGCAGACGCTTACCTGGTTGGGGACGCTGCCTGGAGGTGGCAGAAGTTATGCGACAGGCGTCTCGGTCAATGGCGGCGTCGTTGTAGGTGTAGTACGCCATTCGATAGGGCAGGACCGCGCCTTTCGGTGGACGCCGTCATCCGGCATGGTCGACCTCGGAATACTGCCCGGTGGAGACCATAGCGCCGCTCGCGGAGTATCCGAGAACGGGAATGTAGTTGTAGGGTCATCAACCGCCAGGTATATTGGGTACACCTCGGTGACACGAGCGTTCCGATGGACTCCTACTAGTGGCATGCAAGATTTGGGGACTTTTCCCGGCGCTGATAATATCAGTGAAGCGCTGGGAGTATCCCCCGATGGTGGCTGGTATGTCGGCTGGAGTAGATATTGGAACAGGTATGGTAGCTTCCGACGCGCTTTTGTCGCTAATGGCTCTATCGATCAAAACGATATGATTGGGACTCTCAGATCCGATGAGTATGGTGAAAGCGAAGCCCGCGCCGCCTCTCGCAATGCGTCCGTAGTTGTCGGTTGGGCACACAACCATTTGGGTGAGCGATGGGCATTTTACTGGGTGCGAGCCACAAGAACGATGTATGGGCTGTATCCTCTTGCTGCCTGCTGTGGGGAAGCGACAGGCATCTCCGAGAATGGACTGGTCATCGTCGGACGCTCCCATTCCGCCCAAACAGAACAATGGCATGCCTGTCTGTGGTGGTGGAATGTATCGGGCTATTCCCCTTCGGACCTGGGCACTTTGGGCGGCGACGAGAGCGAAGCCCTCGCCTGCACCAATAACCAAATCGTGGTCGGGTGGTCGCATATCCCGTCGGGACAGCGCCGCGCCTTCCGCTGGACACCCACGGGCGGGATGGAAGACCTCTCCTCCGTGTATGCAAGCCTGCTGGGTTCCGGATCGTACCTGGAAATCGCCTATGCCATCACGCCGGATGGACGCTATATCGTGGGGCAGGGTTATAACGCAGCCAGCGCGCGCACGGAGGCGTTCCTGTTAGATACGCTCTGCCAAGCGCACAACGGCGATGTGGATAACAACGGCTGCGTGGATGATGCCGACCTGCTCGCGGTGCTGTTCGCGTTCGGCAATACAGGGCAGTTAGGGCGCGTGGACACCAACTGTGACCAGGTGGTGGACGACGCAGATCTACTCCAAGTGCTGTTCAACTTCGGCAGCGGGTGTTAGTTTCCACAATCCGCAGGGGTGTGGATACCGCACCCCTGCCACACACCAATCCATCAACAGGTGCTTCAAGAAACTGCGGGACAGGTATAACATACCCCGATGGACGCGATAGAGCGCAGGTTCTGGCGGTATGTTGCGCGGCAGTGGAAGCCTATGCTCGTCGCGCTGCTCTGTTCCGTTGGCGTCACTGCCATCACGGGGTTCACTGCCTACCTGCTGGAGCGTGTCATCCAATCAATGGAGTTCAAAGACCCCGCACAGCTGAATGTCATCTCGCTCACTGTGGTGGGGGTGTTCGCGTTCAAATGGTTTCTCTCTTACGGGCAGGTTTACTACTTAGCCTTTGCGGCGCAGCGGATGATGGCGCGGCTGCGCGAAGATATATTCGCTCACATGCAGCGGTTACCGTTAGGTTTCTTCCAATCGCGGCAGGTGGGTGCGCTCCAGTCGATTCTGGCAAATGATGTGCCCATCTTGCAAAGCGCGGTGCTGTTGGTACGCGATGTGCTGGACGCGCCCCTGCGCATCGTGGCGTTTCTGGTCTATATTTTCTATCTGAACTGGCGTCTTGCGCTCCTCTCGTGCCTCTTCCTGCCCGCAATCGCGTTGCTCATTCAGCGATTGGGCAAGCAGATCCATCGGATCACGCATCAGACGCAGGGGTCGCTCGCGGACATCACCGCGCTGGTGCAGGAGGTACTTGCGGGGGTGCGTGTGATTAAGACCTTCGCGATGGAAGATCGCGAAATAGAGCGGTTCACCCGATACAATCAGCAGGTGCTGCACCATTCGTTGAAGGGTGAACGCCGTCGCGCTCGTCTGCGCCCCACCGTGGAGTTTATTGGCGCGGTCAGCATCGCGCTCGTTCTCTGGTTTGGTGGTCATCAGGTTGCCGCCGGGCAGATGAGCACCGGGCAGTTGATGAGCTTTCTGTTCCTGCTCCATCAGATTGCGCAGGCAGCGAACGGCGTCGGCTCGATCATGCTCACACGCAAGCAGATCCGTGCCGCGGCGGAGCGTATCTTTCACGAGGTGCTGGATGCGGAGCCGGAAGTGTATGACGCGCCCGACGCGATCGTGTTGCCACGCCTGCAGGGACGCATCGAGTTCCGAAATGTCTCCTTTCGCTATCCCACGGGCGAGCAGGCACTGCGCAATCTCTCCTTCACCATCGAGCCGGGCGAGGTCGTCGCGTTGGTGGGGCACTCCGGCGCGGGCAAAAGCACCCTCATCGATTTGCTCCTGCGCTTTTATAAGCCGCAGCAGGGCATCATCTCTATCGATGGCTACGACCTGAATCGCGTGCAGTTAGACAGCCTGCGTCAACAGATTGGCGTCGTGCCCCAGCAGACGGTGCTGTTTGTAGGCACGGTTGCGGAGAACATCGCTTACGGCAAACCGAGTGCGAGCATGGCGGAAATTGAAGCCGCTGCGCGTGCTGCCCACGCCCATGAGTTTATCGAACGCCTGCCGGCAGGGTATCAGACCCTGATAGGGGATCGCGGTGTGCGCTTGTCAGGCGGTGAAAGCCAGCGTATCGCGATCGCCCGTGCCTTACTGCGTAATCCGCGTATCCTGATTCTCGATGAGGCGACCGCCGCGTTGGACCCCGTTTCGGAACGAATGATCCAGCGGGTTATCGACGAGGGACGCGGCGAACGCACCACGCTGATTATTGCGCACCGTTGGACAACCGTGCAATGCGCCGATCGGGTGCTGGTGCTACACAGGGGCGAACTGGTGGAGCAGGGCACTCATGCGGAGCTGCTTGCCCGCAACGGCTACTATGCCCGCCTCTATCACGCCGCCCTCGTGACGAGTGGTGGGGAGTGAATGGTGAGTTGAAGGGCGGGGCTTCCCGCCGAGCTGTCCCAACCGACGCCGTTCACGAGGTGAAGTGCGGATAAGCCTGCGTGGGATGGTGATACACGCACGATCGAACAGTAAACTGTGTACAAACGCACATCGGCTCCACCCCGTCCCTAGTGATACACGCACGATCGAACAGTAAACAAAGAGGACGATACCCCACTACAGGTATACTTCTGACAGGAGAAAAGCGATGCGTGCCATCAAGGGTATTTATGAGCAAGGTACCATTCGCCTGCTGGAATCTCTTGACCTGCCCGAACAGTAGGAAGTTACCTTGTTGCCGGCAGAACTGGTATCTGTACGCGGATGGGAATCCAGTGAATAAGGTGGATCTTGAGGGTAGGACATCATCGGCAGAAAAAGCATTCTTGGGGAACTTACTTGTGCTCTTTGGCTTGCTTGCCATGGGTGCTGGAGTATACCACTTGGTGGAAGATTATGTGAAAATGAAGTTGCAATTCCAAAGTTACCTTGAGGAAGAATTTGGCAAACAAATAGCAGAAGAGATGATGAAACGGCATGCTTCAAAAATAATGGAAATTATTTTCAAAGAGATGTCAAAAAGTAAACTCAATCGAGTTGCTGGATTATTAGCTATTTGGGGTTACTTTGCAGTTGTCTATGGACAGATATTGCGTACCGAAGCTGACCAGGAGGAACCTGGGCGATATGATTGGTGGCCATAACGAAACCCTAATCCTTGCAATCATTATTGGCATAGCAGGCATCTTTATCATTCAGAAGGCTGCACCTAGGCTGGCGTTTTTTATGGCAGAAATAATTGCTCCGCGCTCTATCAAATTGCAGATCAACATAGCCTTTTCAGTATGGTTCGGGATAATAGGTGCCATTTTCTGGATTATGCTTAGGTTTGCCAACCTCCTTCATGGTGGCGTGCTGCAATGCTTTGTTTGGGTTTTTGGATTCTCCGCCATTGTTCATGTGTCACGGAGAGTTTGGCGACTTTTCATTCTGGGAGCCATTGGCTTATTAACATGGCTTCTTGAGTAGATTGTCTGGTATGTGATCAGGAGCTTGAGAGCGAGGTGTTGGCACGGAGTTTGAGGATGATGTGTTAAGGTACACTTTTTAGGAGCGCGATGGACAGGAGTGGTACGCGGGGTAATCAATGGTCGCTTCGGTGGTTGCTGTATGATGGGCACGGCAACTTGGTGCGGACGATGTCGCCTGATTACCCCTTGTCTGGCTGGCAGTTTCGTGGGGTATGGGGTGAGTTGCAGGGTGTTTTGG
>BEHR01000065.1 GCA_002898555.1 bacterium HR15 | reverse complement strand
GGGCAGCCGACGGCGACGGTGCGTGCGCCCGTTTGGAGCAGCTCCTCCGCGCGGAGAAGCCCCGGTCGCTGTTGAGGGGGTTCTTCTATCCACATGCGTCCCCCGCCTGCACCGCAGCAGAAGGTACGCTCCCGATGGCGTGCCGGCTCGGCAAGCGACAGTCCCGATGCGCTCAACACTTCGCGGGGCGCGTCCGTGATACGGTTCACCCGTGCCAGGTAGCACGGGTCGTGGAAGACGACCCTCTCGTTCTCAACATTTGGGCGCGGTAGACGCCCCTGCTGGATCAGCTCGGCAAGCACCTGCGAATGATGCACGACCTCGAACTGCCCGCCAAAGCGGCGATACTCGTGCTTGAGCGTATGTAGGCAGTGCGGGCACATGGTCATGATGCGCTTCGGCTGATAGCGGTTCAGCGTCTCTACATTCTGCATCGCCAACTCCTGGAACAGCAGGTCTTCGCCCAGTCGGCGAGGCGTGTCGCCTGTACAGCGTTCCTCGCTGCCCAAAATAGCGAAGTTCACACCGGCACGCTGCAGCAGCTGGACGATGGCGCGTGCCACCTGCTGCCCGCGTGCATCATACGCGCCTGCACAGCCAACCCAGAACAGCAGCTCAAAATGAGGATTCTCGCGGGCTGTAGGCACTTGCAACCCGTCTGCCCAACGGGTGCGCTCAGCAAGGGGTAAGCCCCACGGGTTCGACTGGGTCATAATGCGCTGGAGCGTGCCTGCTGCTGTGCCGCGCAGGTTGCCCTCGGCCACCCGATAGCGACGCATCTCCATAATCAGCGTGGGATGTTCAATCAGCACAGGGCACTCGTTATTGCACGCACCGCAGGTGGTGCAAGCGAACAGCTCCTCGTCGCTAATCACTTGGGTAAGGTCGTCGCCTTGCCCTTGCGTCATGGCGTCGCGCAACTTCTCCACGATGCGTTTGGGGTTCAACGGCTTGCCGGTGGCGTAAGCGGGGCAGACGCGCTCGCATCGCCCACAGCCCATGCAAGCGTCGAGGCTCATCAAGTGCCAGCGCGAGAAGTCGCGCAGCGCGTTCACCCCCATCTTGCCCGTCTGCTCCACCTGCTCGATGCTCTCAACAGAGGGCACATTCGGCAAGTAGTTCGGCTTGTAGTAGGCAACCACCGGCGCCATAAACAGGTGGCGTACCCGATTGAACGCGAGCGAGGCGAACCAGGCAGCAATCAGCACCGCGTGCAGCCACCACCAGAACTTGTAGGTGCCCACCGAGATGCCCTCAAAGGCAGGCGCAAGCGCGTAGCCCACGAAAGACCATACCTGCGCGTAGTCGGGGCGAGGCGGATTCATAAAGGCAGGGTTCCGTTCCAGCGCGATGCGCGCCGCCTCCAACACATAGCCCGTCAGCGCTATCAGCAACAGCAGCCAAACCGAAAGCGCGTCCAGTGGATGATGACTGACCGAAGGCGGCTTCTGCACCTGCCGACGCCATAACGCCAGCACACATCCGAAAATCACTCCCAGCCCAAAGAGATCCAGCGTGACTTCATATAAAATAAAATATAACCCCTTATGGAACCAGATACCCTCTTTCAGAAAGAGGTGGGTACCAATTTCGGTCCACTCGGCAATTGCCAGCAGCGTGGTACCGATGGCTAAGATAACAAACCCCACATAGAGAGGCAGGTGGAAGAGAGCAGCGAAGCGATGGCGCGGCACCTTCTTCTGCCCGAAGGCATAGGTCATCATCTGCCACACGCGCTGTTTGAAGGGCTGAACCGCCTCGTTGGGCTTGCCTTGCCGCCATAAGCGCAGCCGACTCCAGTACCACCACACGCTCACGCCAATTGAGGCGAATATCAGCAAGTAGAAAAGCACCTTCTCGATGGGCGTCAGCCCAATATAGGTCTGCCGCGTGATCTCGTCCCAGTTCCACTCCATTTCCATGCCCTTCGCCGCTCACTACTCGCTATTAGCCACACCCCTTATTGTCCGTCTTTGCCACCTGTCACGGGCACGGCGTACTCTTCGGTTGGCTCCTCCGTCACCTGGTAGCCCAGCCGCTCTTCGATTGTCTCGGCGATCGAGCCGCGCTTGCTCCAGTAGATAGAAAAGAGCAGCGCCACCACCGCCGCAGCGGTCACCACAATGCGCACATAGTTTGGCAACGGCTGAATGACCACAGGTGCAATCAGAATGGACACCAGGTTCATCACCTTGATTAACGGGTTCAGCGCGGGTCCCGCCGTATCTTTGAACGGGTCGCCCACCGTGTCGCCAATCACGCCTGCTTTGTGTGCGTCGGTGCCTTTGCCGCCGAGGAAGCCGTCCTCGATGCGTTTCTTCGCGTTGTCCCATGCGCCGCCGGAGTTCGCCAGCAGCACCGCGAGCAGTTGCGCGGTCAAAATCGCGCCCGCCAGATAGCCGCCCAGCGCTTGCGCCCCTGTCAGCACATAGGTATTACCGTTCAGCTCGATGGGCGCCGCGCCGATGCTCAAGCCGAACCCGACCGCGATTGGGAGCGCAATCGCCAGCACGCCTGGCCCAAGCAGCTCCTTCTGCGCCGCGCGGGTCACTATCTCCACACATCGCCCATAGTCGGGCTTTTCCGTGCCCGCCATAATGCCCGGACGCTCGCGAAACTGGCGACGCACCTCGTTAATCATCTCGAACGAGGAGCGTCCAACCGCCATGATGGAGAACGCGCTGAACAGGAACGGCGCCGCACCCCCGATCAGTAGCCCGATGAACACGATGGGCACATCGACGGGCAACGCACCCATCACATCCCGCAGATGAGACGCCTGCTGCGTAGTGAGCTTAATCAGCTCCGCCAAGCGCGAATCCTCCACGAAGGAGTGGAATAGCGCGACCGCCGCCACCACCGCGGTGGCAATCGCGAAGCCTTTGGTCAGTGCTTTGGTGGTATTGCCCACCGAGTCGAGCCGGTGCACGATTTTGTCGCCTGTCAAGCCGCCTGCCGCCGGCTGATTGCCTTGCTCCTTCAGTGCGCCCGACATCTCGAAGATACCGTTCGCGTTGTCCGAGATGGGACCGAAGGTATCCATCGCCAGAATGTAGCCTGTGGTGGCGAGCAGCCCCAGCCCCGTGAGCGCAATCCCATAGAAAGAGAGCATGGGACCACCGAACTCGCCTGGCGGAAAGATAAACAGCGGCGCAAGCAACGCCAGCGCGATCGAGAACACCGCCCACACGCTCGACTCCAGCCCGTAGGCGAAGCCCTGAATAATCAGGGTGGCGGGTCCCGTCGACGCGGACGCCGAAATCTCTTTCACCGGCTTCTTTTCTGTGCCCGTGAAATGTTCCGTGATGCGCTCGATCAGCACCGCCATCACAATGCCGAACGCTGTCGCCAGCCAGAACCGCCACCAGTCGACATACGCGCCCCCCAGTTCCGGCTTGAGCTGCACATCTTGCATAAACCCGTAGGCGACGCCCAGGTTGCCCAGCGTCGCTAAAATCACCGAGACCCAGAAACCGCGGTTGATGGGCGTCATCGGGTTCAGGTCGGCGCGATCCTCGCCCCGCACCGCCAGCACGCCCACAATCGACGCCAGAATGCCCACACCGCGCACCAGCAGCGCGAACATCACCAGTTTCATCGCGCTTGCAGGAGTCAACACCACGCTGGCAGCCACCCCCAGAATAATCGCAGCGACCAGCGTAACCTCGTACGATTCGAACACATCGGCTGCCATCCCGGCGCAGTCGCCTACATTATCGCCCACATTATCGGCAATCGTGGCAGGGTTGCGCGGGTCATCCTCCGGGATGCCTGCCTCCACCTTGCCCACGAGGTCTGCTCCGACATCGGCACCTTTGGTGTAGATGCCACCGCCCACACGCATAAAGAGCGCAGCGAGCGAGCCACCAAAGCCAAAGCCCACCAACACGAACATCGCCTTCTCGCGATAGAGCAAGAAGATGATCGTCGCGCCGAGCAGACCCAGCCCAACGGTGAACATCCCGCTAACCGCGCCCGCGCGAAAAGCGGTCTCCAGTGCGCCCTTGAAGGTGGTCAACGCCTTGTAAGCCGTGCGCACATTCCCACGCACCGCCATATACATCCCCACGAAGCCCGCACCATACGAGGCGAACACGCCTAAAAAGAAAGCAAGTGCGATGCCCGCCGCCAGCCGAAAGGCGTCGTCGGGATAGATGCGACCGTACACAGGGTAATAGAGCGCGAACAGCCCCGCCGTAATCAGCAGCACGAACCAGATCATCGTTTTGATTTGCCGCTTGAGATAGGCGTTCGCACCCGCTTGAATCGCCTCAGCGACCTCCCGCATCTTGGGGGTGCCCTCCGGCTGCTTCAGCGTCCAGAACAAGAGATAACCCCCGAACGCCAACGCAGCAAACGCCAGCAGCAGCACCAGCCCAAGAATCGTGTATTCTGTCGAGCTAAAGGGCGGTAACTCCACCGCCTCACCTGCAAATGCGCCCGCAACGCCAAGCAGCCAGATAGCCCAAATCGCCCATGAGCGCACATGGACGCGCCACATCCTGCTTGCCTGTCCCATTCCGATTCTGCTCATCGATGTTGCTCCTCCCTTAGTTTGTTGTCTTGCTCGCCGGATGGCGTGTTATCAATCATCTGGGCATGATACCCAACGACCCTTCAGCAGAACTGCTTAACCGTGTTGCGCAATCAAAGCGCGCAACGGCAGATCTTTAGTAATCACACGCAGGTAGCG
>BEHR01000064.1 GCA_002898555.1 bacterium HR15 | reverse complement strand
GTTAGCGGGTCGGGATCGGCACGGGCAGTTGTGCTGGCGATGTCCGAACCGCCCGCGAGGGAGCGCGTGGTACATTCCGGGCACTTGTGGGGATTAGGGGGAGCGCTGATGTGAAGGTACTTGTTGCCAGTGCGACAGGCAAGGATGCGCTTGGTCAGGCAATGGTGCGGGAGTGGGGCGTGCTGACCCTCAGCGCGGTGCTGACGGGGCTTGCGTTTGCTCCTGTGGGCTGGTGGTGGACGCTGCTGTTTGCCCCTGCGCTGTGGTTGGCGGTGCTCCACGGAGGTTCCGTACGGGCGAATGTTGCGCGTAGCTTTTGGTGGATGCTGGTGTACGGCGCTACGATGAGTTGGCATGCGGCGCCGATTTTTGCGCAAGAGGCGAAAGCGGAGTGGGCGGGTGGGGTGGCGTGGGCGCTGGCGCTGGCTTGGTTTGGGTTGTGGGGTGCGCTGTTTGGTGGGCTCATCGGTGGTTTATCGGCTCGGGGCGGACGCTGGGTGCTGGGCGTGGCAAGCGGGTGGGTTGTGGTGCAGTGGGGGCGCAGCTTAGGGGTGCTGGGCTTTCCGTGGGCGATGCTGTCGCTGGGACTTGCCCGTGTGCCCCTGTTCTTACAGCCTGCCGAGTTGGGGGGTATCTGGCTTACGGAATGGCTGTTGATGCTGTGGAACGCCCTGCTGGTGCAGGCGTGGCACGGTTCACGACGCACGGCACTGACGGCGTTGACGCTGTTGGGGGCGGTCTGGCTGGGGTTCAGTGTCTGGGCGTGGCAACGGGTTGGCGAGCCGATGCGCACCTCGTTGTCCGTGGCAGTGGTTCAGCCTTACACGGAGCAAAGCTTTCAGGTTTTCTCGCTGAGTATCTTCGATGAACGGATGGGCAACTGGCTCGCGCAGGCGCGTCAGCAGGGGGCACGCTGGGCGGTGTTGCCCGAAGTGGTGGAACCCGTGCTGATTAATACTTTATCTCATAGCCAAGACGAGGCAACGGCTCAACGCCTCACGCGCTGGCGTCAGTGGTCTCGTGGGCATAACTTGTTTCTGTTGGTGGGTGTGGATCGGTTTGACGGCGTGATGCGCAACAGTGCCGTGCTTGTTTCCCCCGAGGCGGCACTGCGTTTTTATGACAAGGTGAAGCTGATGGCGTTTGTGGAATGGTCGCCTCGTGGTCTGTGGTCGCGCCCATTCAAGGTGTTAGGGTTACGGGAACGCTCCCTGCAGAGTGGTGAACGGGTTCACGCGCTGCGCGCGGGGAGCGCACCGGCGGTGGGCGTGTCGCTGTGTGTAGAGAGTTTGTTTGGTTGGGTGGCGCGTGAGCAGGTGCGCACTGGGGCGCAGTGGCTGGCAGTGATGGCAAACGACTATTGGCTCATAGGGCGTCTCGTGCGCGAACAATATGCCGATTTTTGTGTGGTGCGGGCGATTGAGACGCGGCGTTGGGTGGTGCGGGCTTCTTCGGTGGGTCTGAGTGGTTTTTATGCACCGACGGGAAAGTTAGTGAGTTCGCTGCCGATGGGGCGAGCGGGGCTACTGACATACCGAATAGAACCGCGCACCGAGCAGACCCTCTATGTGCGGTGGGGCGACTGGTGGGTCTATCTCTGTTTGGCAGCGATGATTGTCTTATGGCTCGGACAGTTGTCAAGCACTAATCGGCGCAGGGCATAGAACTGTCTGTTTTGCGTGGCTGTTCGTTTTCGTTAGGCAGGAATCTCTCCATTCTGTGCGAATCTTAGTATTAGCAAGGAGGGCGACGATGCCTACTTTGTGGGTTCACGGACAACAGAAGCCTGCGCGGAGGCTTGGGAAGGCACCCTGTTCAGCATCCGCGGGCAATCTCGCACGGGGGGGGGGGAGAAATACCTTGAAATTCCTACTCCCCGACGACGACCCGCCCTTCTATCCGCCTCCGGAATGGCAGCGTGCTGTGTGCATCGCCCTGCGACTGCTGGCACGACGCTATCCCATCCCCTGCCCCGACCGCCACGAATGGCGATTGGATTGCCAACAGGAAGCCTATGTCGCGATTGCCGCGGCTGCTCCCCGCTATACCTGCCCCCATCCACCGCCTGCCGACCCCTCGCGGCATCACCTCTTGTGGCTGGCAAATCAGGCGTATAATGCGTTGCGTCGGTGGTGGCATCAGGAAACGCAGCACTATGAGCACACGGTGCCGATGGTCGTGGAGGATGAAGCGGGAGAGGAGGTGGAATTGGAGTTTGAGGATGAGGCGGCGCAGGCAGCGATGCTGGATGTGTTGGAGCGGGTGTTTTGTGCGCAGGTATTGGAGCGATTGTCGCCTTATTTGGACGAGAAGGACTGGTTGATTCTGGCAGGTTTGGCTGAGGGGCGGTGTCAGGAGGCGATTGCGCAGGAGTTAGGGAGAACGCAGTCGGCGGTAAGCCAGCGTTTGCGGGCGATTCGGCGTTTAGCGCAAGCGATTCTGAAAGAATTGGGGTGCGAGTGCTTATAATTTTTGCGGCTGAGTGGCATGTTAATCTTAGGAGGCAGAAATGGCTACAACGAGCCGAACGCAGAGCCAGACCGAACGCAAACCGCGCCGATGGTTGGGGCTATGGATAGGCGCAGGGCTGGCTTGGCTGCTCCTCATAGGCTATGCCGAACGCCACTTGGAAGGCAATCGCCTCTGGTTGATAGGGGCGACCTACGACGCAGGGGTGGTGCCTGCTAAGAGCGTGATGACGCATCGGGTATGGGTGATCAATCCCACCCTACAGACGCTGACGGTCAAACCGATACCTCACTGCGGCTGCACGGTGGTAGAGGATCTGCCACCGCAGTTGCCGCCCCTGTGGATCGCACCGCTGACCCTGCAGGTAGACACCATGGGTAAGCCTGTGGGGCGTGGCGTACAGGTGGTGGAGCTGGTGGTGCAAGACGGTCAGTACAGCTGGCGGGAGCGGATAGAGGTTCGGTATGAGCTGATCCCCGCCTCCCAATCTCGATAGGAGGAGGATGACGATGAGACAAGCGAGACACTGGGTAAATATGGTGCTGGTAATCGCTGGTGCGGTGTGTACAACAATAGTTGCCGTCGGCGGTCCGAATGATCGCACCTGCGTACCTAAAACATGCTGGCATGAGTATACATACACCTGTGCCGGTACCCCACCCAATTGCGTAGGCGGTTGCTGGTGGACTGGTTCATATCCTTGCGATGTATGCGAACAGCAGCCCAGTTCAAACTGTTCACTCCGACAGGTGGATGTTAATGCAGGTCTTTGGCGCTCCGATTGCGGTGGACCTCGTTGTGGAGACTGTGTCGGAAACTGGATGCGGTTTGGCGACTTTTGGGTCACTAGCACGGACTGTTAGGCTTCATTTCACAACTTCCTATAGGGATGGTAATTACCATCCCTATAGGAACAGGAGGTTATCATGAGAAGGCATGTGCTTGTAAACTGGCTACAGTGGGTATTGGGCTTATTAGTCGTTGGGTACAGCTCGCCCGAACATTTCTTCGCGGAGCGCGAAGAATGGAGTATGAGTAAAACCTTCAAATGGAAGGTTTCGACCGAACTGGTGTGGAGCTCGTCTGTGATGCAGGAAGTGCGTCAGCTACCAGCAGAAGTGCAAACTCAATTATCACAACAAGGGCGTTTGAGTTCGTCAATTCGAAAAACTGGAGCATATATGATTATTCACCGATCTGACAGTGTAGATTTGTTTGAGTACCAGATTATTAATTCAACATATCAGAAAGCACAAAATTTTTATTTCTTATGTGGTAAAAATTTCGTTGTTTTAATTCAAAATTTTGAAATCCGTTACAGCGAAGGTGAACCTACTATTCAAAAGCAAGCCATCATATTGCCAACGATAGACAAAGCCATCTATTCAGGATTCCCGACTTACTTTTCTGGAATTGGTAGTGAGATCAACTCGTATCATCCCGCTTTTCATGCATTGGCGAATCCGCTCAAGGTACAAGCGCCCATTGGCTGGATGGGATACGATCAGATTCGGTGGAAAATTGAAAATAATAAACTGCTCCTCTATCTTGAAAAGGATAAAGTAGGCACTATGCAACTCTCTGCCAAACATGATTATGCTCCTTTAGAACTTGTTATCCACTTGGCGAAACATATGTATACCTGGAAGACAAAGCGGTGGAGGCAGATCGATGGGCACTGGGTTCCAAGCCTTGTCGAGTATCAATACTTTGGTTCCAATTTCATACAAAAAACCAATTTTGAGCTGGTTTCTGTAGAACCTTCTGCTCCGGTAGATGTCGCGCAATTCCTTCCACATGGTGTCCCGATATCAGACTTTCGTCTCAAGGCAACGGTAACCGACTCGCCCCCGCGTTCCGCAGAAGATATTGTTAACTACCGCTATACAGGACGGTTTCTCACCGTAGAAGAGCTCAAACGACTTGCCTACCAGCAAGGCAACCTTGTTCCCCCTGAAACACCCCGACGACGCTACTCGCTCTGGCTGTTTGCCCCTGCAATCCTGTTCTTCCTCGCCGCAGCCTACCTCTACTTCAAAAATAGACGCCAATGAGAACCCTACGCGCCTTCACCCTCGTCGAACTGCTGGTCGTGCTGGGCATCCTCGCCCTGCTCGCTGCCTTACTGTTCCCTGTACTTGCCGAAGCCCGCGAAAACGCCCGCGCCAAACGCTGCCTCACCCAAATCCGCCAACTCGCGCAAAGCACGCTGCTGTATCTCACC
>BEHR01000063.1 GCA_002898555.1 bacterium HR15 | reverse complement strand
TGCTCCTGCGGCAGGGTGCGCCAAATCAAAAACTGCTTGCGCAGGATATTCAGAAAGCGGCGATTCACGCGCTTCCAGTTGGCGATATCGCCGCTCAGGCGTGTGAGTTCGAGCTGGATGTCATACACGCCCTCGTAATCGGTGGGCAGGATGTCGATGCGCACATGCTGGCTCACGCCCAAGTCGAAGGGGGCAATCCACGCATCGCACTCCACGCGATAGCCTTCGCCATGCTCTGTATGGAAGATCGCGGTCTGCACGCTCTGTGTGATGAACTCGCCGACGGAATACTCCTCGTAGGCGTGGAACCATTCGGCAAGGAAGCCCGACAGCCCGTGTGCCTGCACGCTGGTCACGGAGAAGGGCAGCGGAATGCGCCAGATATCGCCTTCAGGTTCGGGCAGACGCCATGTGCGCTCCTCTGCGGGTGTGGCGACCTCCGACGCTTTGCGAGCAGGATAGATGGTTGAAAGCAGCACCACGCCCACCACGACTACCGTTGAAAAGACCGCTGAGAGCGACGAAAAGTTCAGATAGAGCTGCGGAAACCAGCCTGTTATCACCATCATCTTCGCCACAAGCTGCGCCACGAAGTAGCCTGCGACCGAACCCAGCACCGCGTAGACCAGCGATTCGGCAAAAAAGAGCATCGCGATATGATTGGGGGCAAGCCCCACCGCGCTGAAGATACCAATCTCGCGCACGCGCTCATAGACCGACCCCAGCATCGTGTTGAACACAATCAGCGCGGCAATCATCACAGGCAAGATAATGTACTCCAGCCCCTGCCCCGTGGTCGCTTGAATGGTGCTATAGCGCACAATACGGTCGCCCAAACCGGCATACAGGTTTAGCCCCAGCCGCGGCATCAACTCCTTTTTGAGAATCCTGTACACCTCCTCGCGGGTAGCGAACTCGATCGCCAACGAGTAGATGTTGCCACCCAGATTGATCACGGTCTCGTAGGGCATAAAGACCACAATATCGGGTTCAAGGTGCACATACTCACGGAAACCACCCGCGCCGCCCTGTCGTCCCTGGCTTTGCAAACGCTGCATGAGAATGAAGTCGACGGGCGTGAGCGCTTCGGTGTCTAAGTCGTTGATGCGCTTGAATGCGTTCGGATCCAGAATACCAATCACCGTGTAGTCCACGCCGGCGAACTGCACACGGGCGCGTCCTACTTCCTCGGGCTTGACGCCAAGCGCGTCGGCAATATTGGCGGGCAGCACAATTGCCTCGCGGTCATCCGGGGTGAACCAGCGTCCTGCGAGAAGTGCCTCTTGCGGGCGCGTGACCTTGGCCTCGTCGGGTGTCAGTCCCACAATCGCACGGGCGTTGTACCGCCGGTCGGCACGGATGAGGGTGATAAACGCCTGCTCACCAATCTGGGTGCCGAAAAACCATGCGCGGGGTGCGACGGCGCGCGTCGTGCCGAACTCATCGCGCATCAATCGGTACGCCGATTCGCGCAACGGCTGCCAATCGGGCGTGCGCATCATTATTCCGCTGTAGCGCGGCTTGCCCGGCGCTGGCACCTCATTGAAGCGCAGCACATTCACGATAGAAGTGAACGACAGCACCACGAAAGTAATCAGCACGAGCGAGAGGCTGGTGAGAACCGTGCGCAGGGCGCGGCGGCGCATGTTCGACACGCCCAGATTGAACGCTGCCATCGCGACGCTCATCCGCCCGATGTCGGCACGGTGCGTGCCCATCACCTGCTTCTGAATCATGCGGAGCTGCTCCTCGAACTTGCCCGAAATGAACACCGCCACAATCACCGACAGCGCACCCATCGTGAAGGCAATGAAGACAATCACCGGGTTGCCTGTAATCTCAAACGCAGGGTGGATATAGCGGAAGGCGAGGAAGACCACTATGAAAATCAGCGAGGCATAGATGAGCTGGCTCTTGAGGTTGGGCGCAGCGAACAGCAATCGCTCCATAAAGTAGGCGAACGGCATCAGCAGGGCAAGGTAGAAAATTACGCCGTTGACCACATCGTTCGCGGTGGCGCGTACATCGGGATAGGCACGGGCAGCATAGCCCCACGCCGCGCGTGCGTACACATCGAGCGCAGCGTAATCGCGCTGGCGCAACGCCTCATGCGCCTTGTCCAACGCCTCCTTCGCCGCAGCGTGCAACTCATTAATACCCAGATTGACAATGCGGTGCTTTGCCAGCGTGCGGATGCGATAGTCGTTCAGGGTGTACATATCCTCCGCAACACGCAGCGCGGTGAAGGCGATTGCGCCGCCGCGAGCAATCAGGTCGCGTTCGGTAAGTGTGCGTGGGTCGAAAGTGGGCACCGTGAAGCCCTGCGCCTCGCGTGGGTCGCCTCCCACCAAATAGCCCTTGCCTTCGGGGTCTTTGGGCGTCGCATTAATCAGCAGCAGCCGATCCGCGCCCGGACCCATACCCATCTTAATCTTCAGGCGCGAACCGGGCTGCGAAAAAATCACCGCCACATCCTCCACATAGCTCATAAGCGGCACATCTTTGGGCGTCATCATGTAGCCGTACATACGCGGCTCGCCGTTCGTGTCACCATCGTAAATATTGATGTTGGTCAGTGGCGCAAGCGTCTGCGGGTCTACCAAGTCATAGATGGAAGTTGCCACGCAGCGGAACACGATAATCGGTGTCTCCTTATCGCCCACGGTCATATAAATCGTGAGCGGGTAATAGTGTGCGCCCTGAATGCCCAAGTCGGGAGCGTAGTCAATCGCGCCCGTTTCGGGGTTCAGATGGAACGCCGCAATATCGAAGGTACGGTTCCAACCGTAGGCGGTGATGGGTGGAATGCCCACAAAGTTGAACTTTGCCTGCTCGTGAGGCACTGGGCTGCTGTCGTCCACTATCTGGATCATGTTGCCGCGCACGCCCATTAAGCTCTTGATCCAGTGGCGCACGACCGCAATCGAGCCATTAATGGGCGTGTTCGGCAGGAAGCTCCGATTCGGGTCGAACAGATAAACATTGCCATGCAGTCGCCCGAATCCGCCCTGTAAGCGTAGCCGCGCCCACTGCGACGGCTCATCAATGGGAAAGCGCGGCCCTGTGGTGCCGCGTTCATTCGTGTCGTTCAAAATATGGTCAAACAGGCAGGCAAGCGTGCGCGTCTGCAGATGGATGTTGGCGATATTGCAGCGCTCAAAAGTGTCCAGTGGGGTATCCACCAGCGGGCGGGCATCTTCGATGGTGGCGAAAGTCACCCCCCATGCACCAGCGAGTGTCGCGGCTTCGGCATCGAAGGCGGGTTTGCCCGGAATATAGGTGCGCCAGTAGCGCCCCTGCACCGCATTAATGCCGTCGGCAAAGAGCTTGCTGGCGGTCGTACCCAGCACGGGCGCAATCCGATCTGCATGCTCGCGCATCACGCGCCCCAATTCCGAGAAGTAGCGCTGGATGTCCTCCCGCATATCGTAGAACCAGCCCTTGTAGAACAGCCCAACCCCTTTGGAACGGCTGGCAAGGTCCAGCCCCACGAAGAGATAGATGTCGGGCGGACGACGACGGTCGCCCAGCGCACGCTCCAGCACATTCGGACGGCTCCATTCGGGCAATCGCCTCTCGATGAATTGCCGAATGCCTTCCAGCGCTTGAAAGTGTGCCCCGTTCGCCACAAACATCACGCTGCGTTTGGGAGGGTATCGCTTGAAGAGGCGAATCAGCTCCAGCATGGCAGCGATGCCTGTGGCGTTCTCCGCCCCGGGCGCCAACGACGGCACGATAGAGATCGAATCGTAATAGGCGGTGATAACAATCCACTGGTCGCGCAGTTTGAGATCGCTCCCGCGTAGGATGCCGATAATGTTGTGCGCCTTGCGCTTCTGCCATGGCATGCGGCAAGTGAGCCTGACCTGTGTGTTCGGCTGGGTCTCGGCGAGGGTCAGCAAGCGGGCAGCGTCGGAGCGCAGTACATAGAAACGCGGAATATCGATCGGGATGCCGATGAATTTTGCCTCCGCCTCACCCCGCTGCGTGGTTTCCGGTTCAATAAAAATCACCGCTTTCGCACCCATGCGCGGCGCGTTCAGCCAATTGGAGCCACAATTGAAATCGGCAAGCACGATGCTGCCTTCCACCCGCTTGCCGCGAAACCGTTCGAGCCGCGCGTCACCCACATAGATAAGCGGTCCCGAAATACCCTGCGGCGGCAAGTGCGAAGTGCGCACCAGATTGGGCCAGAGAGGATAGAGCCGAAGCCGATGAACGGGTTCCGCTTGCCCAGCCGATTTGACCGGGTACTCCAGAAAGGCTCCTGCGTCCACAGGAACGCTCACTTCGAACGATTCGCGGCGCACCTGCTGCAAGCCCAACGCGCGGAACTGCTGTTCGATGTAATCCGCGGCGCGGTCGGCACCAGGGTAGCCCGCTACACGCGAACCCTGGGACGCCATCCAGTGCACCGTCTGCGCCAAGCGCGTCTCGGAAATCTCACTCACCAGTTGCCGATAGCGCGCCTGCACTTTTGCCGTGTCCACCTGTTGCCCGATAGCGAGCGCACAGAGGCAAACCAACAATCCCAACCCAGCAAGGCGAACAGTCATCAACAACACAGATTCAGCACGGAGAAGGGCAATCCTGCTCGGAAACACACGGCACACCGTCCCTGCGGCTTTTCTCTGCCGATCGGCAACCGGATGTCCACTGATGACATGGGGGGATGTACCTGCTCTGGGTCGGAAAAGAAAACTTTGGGACACCACAGAGGAAGGGTTTTGACGGTGATTCTTACAGTTTTTGCACGATGCATACCTTGTGGCACGAAGATCGCTGTATGCCATCTCGACATCAATTACCAACAAGGAGGAGGATCTATGTCGATGAACCGAGTAAACGCTGGGATGCGGCTCAAAGTCGCGGGATTGTTGATTGCGCTAACGCTGAGCTTTCCGGCTCTGTATGCCGTTCCCGTAGATGTCTGGATGTCGGCAGACGACCAGTACGACCTGTATGTCGGCAACGCCTCGGGCAGCTCGCTCACCTATATCGGCGGCTTTCTGGGATGGGGCACTGCCACTCACTACACCTTTAACGCAGGTCCCACCGACTATCTTTATGTGGTCGCTCGAGATATCGCCGCCGTTGTATGGGGTCTTGGTGGCTATGTAAAGGTAGGGAGTGGTCCCTATGTGCCGATCTTGGTCGGCAACGGCTGGGATGCGGCTTGGATGGGCAACTTCCCACCTCCCAACGATTATTACATGCCTGACCAAGCGACCGTCAGCAGCTGGATTGCGAATGCAAACACGAACAGCCTTTGGCTGCCTGCTGTAAGCGGCACAGCGACTCCCGGAAACGGTTTGCCTAACAATTATGGAAGCATGCCTGCATTAGGATGCATCTGGCAGAACAACCCAAGCACCGGAACGCAGCAGGCTTACGATATCATCCTATTCCGCTATCCTGTGCCTGAGCCGGCGAGCCTACTGGCATTGGGTGCAGGTCTAACGAGTTTGCTGCGCCTGCGTCGCCGTAAGCCGTAAGAGTTATCTCCACCCCCCCTCTCCCGACGCTTCGGGGGAGGGGGGCACACATCGGTGCGCTTTTCGCAACTCCCTCACCAGGCAGAATTTTTCCTCCGAACCAGCAGCAAAATTTTTTCTCTGACCCAGACGGCAAAATTTTCTTTCCCGACCCAGCAGGGTACCCCGGAAAAGAAAATTTTGTGATTGGGGAGGATAATTTTGTGTGTTGTGTGTGGGTGGTGATTGTCTACGCGAATTTTCGAACACCCTCATCCTGCTGGCACGCGCTACTATATGCTGGATGGCTTAGGGCACATGCGGATGCTGCTGGCGCCTGATGGACAGGTGGCGGAGGTGTGGTCTTATGATAGCTGGGGCAATCCGATAGAGCGGGAGGTGAACCCTGCCTATGGCACGGTGGAGCAACCGTTCACTTGGAACGGGGC
>BEHR01000062.1 GCA_002898555.1 bacterium HR15 | reverse complement strand
CAGCCGCGCTCGTCGCGATACAGCTCGCGGTTGAGCAGCGGCTGCCCTTCAGCCCTGCTCTCGATCAGGGCGTAGCAGCGTTCGCGCAGTCGCTCCACTTCCTCCGCGCTCAACAACGGTCGCGCGGGCAGATAGCCGTTCTCCTGAAAGAATCGCACATCTGCATCTGTTAGCATCGAAGCCCTCCAGCAAGGTTTTACAATACGCTGCCTCTCTGGGTTTTCCTGCCGCAAGAAGAGGGCAAAAAGGTGACTCACGGGTTTATAAGGTACAATTCTCGCATTCTACGGGGGCGTTCCCTACCGAGCGAAACGAAGGGGGCAAGCAATGCAGGCGTTGCCGAAGGGCTGGACACAGCAAGAGTATGCATGGCTGCAGGCGTTGGGTCAGGCACGCACAGCAGCGGAAAGGAAGCAACTGTTGCAGCAGCACCGAGATTGGCTCCAACCTGCGTGGGTAGAACGGTTGCAGGCGACGCTCAGCACCGAGGTTCCTTCTGAGGCGCAGGCGTGGCTACCTGCTGCGCAAGGACTGCGCTTTGTGGCGGATACTCTCCAGAACGACCGCTTGAGAGCCTTCACGCGCTTTCGGCTGGCGATTCTCTATCTCGCGCTCTATGAACTCGATGTGGCGATGCGTTGGGTACAGGAGAGCCTTGCCCTGTTTCGCAAGATAGGCAACAGCGAGGGCATGGCGCTGAGCCTCCATCTCCAAGCCGATATCGTGGGGGAGCGTGGCGACCTGAGACAGGCGATACGCCTAATGCAGCAGGCGTTGCCCCTCTATCAGCGCACTCGCAACCCTGAACGGCAAGCATGGGGCGAGATGGAAATGGGACGGTTGTATTCGATGGCAGGCGAGCCAGCGCGTGCGCTCAACTATCTGCAGCGAGCACTGAGGTTTGCTCGTCAGGCGAAATCGATCGAACTGCAAGCCGTAATCTGGATGGCGCAGGGCATCGTACTGCGGGCGTTAGGACAATTCGATGATGCACTCCAAGCACATCAGCAAGCGTTAGACCTATTTCGCCAATTGAACCGCCCTGCCAGTGTGGCAAAACAAATTGCCAACATTGGGTTGGTCTACTGGTCGATGGGGCTGACACAGGAAGCTCGCTGGCACTATCAACAGGCGATGCCCCTCTTCAAAGAACTGAACCTTCGTCAGGATGTGGCTATCTGCCTGATGAACACTTCGCTGCTGCTTCAAGATGAAGGTGACCTGGCGCGTGCCATCGAGACATGCCAGGAAGCGTTGCGCATGAGTGAATCGCTCAATGATGAAGTCGGCATCGCGTTTTGCGAATATTCGCTGGCGGATATGTCGAATGCGAGGGAGGAATATGCAGAGGCGTTGCAACACGCCGAGCGCGCCATCCACCAAGCGCAGCGTATCGGCCTGAAGCAGGTGTTTTTGCAAACCCAAGTGCTGCGTGCCTATTCCCTGCATGAACTGGGGCGCTATGCCGAGGCGGAGCGCGTATTGAACGATTTGCTCCCACATCTCACTCAAAGCGAGCACCGCGTTGAACAGATTAATGCACTGTTACTGTTGGGAGAAGGGGCACGGCGACGGGGCGATTGGATGCAAGCACAACGATTCTACCAGCAATGCCTGCAACAGATTAAACACATGCGGCTCCCCGCGTTGCCGCCCGAAGAGTTGAGTCGTGCGTTCCGGAAGGTTCAGGCTTGTATCTCACAGATTGCCTGTGCCTACGCCGCTGCTCATCAGCCAGAGCATGCGTTTGCGGTCTGTCAGCAGGGCAAGGGTATCGGATTGCGTTTGGCGACCGAGATCCGTCGTCAACCGATAACGGGGCTTCCTCCTGCCGAGGTAGCGCGTCTGTCAGCCCTGCGCCAGCGATGGGAGCGTGCCGAGCAGCAGTGGAGGAATGCCCGCATCCCTCGTGAACGGCTGCGCGCCCAGCGTGCTTATGAGCGTGCGCTCAGTGAATGGAGCCGGAGCCGATTGAATCTCGCACGCCGCTACCCGCGCTACCGAATCATGCAGCAAGTTCCCGTCCCCCTGCAGGAGCTGCCTCTCGCTCCAGACGCGGCTCTTATCGAATATGTACAGGTAGAAAAGATGGTCGCTATCCTGGTGGTGCGTCGCGAAGGCAATCGAAATCGGGTGCGGTCCTCTCTTGTGCCTGTGGCAGGGTCCAAGCTGCGTCAGACTCTTGATGATCTCCACCGCTGGATCGAGCAGGGGGGCGATCTGCAACCGATTCATCAAGCAGCACGCCAACTCTACCGCTGGTTGGTGGAACCTATTGCCCGCCAGTTGCATGGGGTTCGGCAGGTGATTCTATGTGCCGATGGAGTGTTGCACCGGGTGCCGTGGACGGTTTTGCAAATGCCCAATGGACGCTACTGGACGGAACAGGTTGCCATTACGCAGGCCGCTTCGGCGTCCGTGTGGGCAAGTACGCATCGCATGGGGCGTTCGCCTATTTCGCCGCGCCCCTCAGGATTTTCTTCTCCGGGGTACCCAAGTGAGTCGGAGAAGAAAATTCCGCTGATGGTGGCGATTTCTCAGTTCCCCAATGTACCTGAAGACAGCCTTACTCGTAAGCAGTTGGCACCGTTGCTCAGCGTCCAGCAGGAGCGAAGGCTCCTAAGCCGACTGTTGGGACGCTCCCTGCAGGTAGTGAGTGAATCGCAAGCCACCCGTGCACGAGTGCTGGCTGCCTTACCGCGTGCGTCGCAGATTCACTTCGCCACGCACGCAGTGACGAACCCGCAGCTGCCGCTTCTGAGTGCGCTGGCCTTGTATGGCAAGACCGCTCCTGAATGGTTATATGCCTATGAGATGCTAGGCTTGTCATTACGGGCGCGGCTGGTAGTGCTCTCCGCGTGCAACACGGCAGGTGATGCACTCACCAGCGACGGGCTGATGGGACTGGCGTGGGCGTTCTTAGCAGCAGGCTGTCCCAGCGTGGTAGCAACACTCTGGAAACTGCCCGATGAGGGTGTGCCCCTCTGGATGGAGGCATTCTACCGCGCTCTCAAAGATGGTCTGCCCGTCGCAAAGGCGGTTCGTCAGGCGAACCTGCGCTTGCTGAAGCACCCACACTACGCCCATCCACGCTACTGGGCAGGCTGGACCGCGTTCGGCAAAGAGTGAGTCAGCACCTCGCGCCAACGCTGCACCAGCGGGTCGTTTGGACGAGGGGGCAGGGTGGCTAATGCTTCCTGATAGTGCCCCAGCTGATAAAACAGCACGGTGCAAGTATAAGGCGCCTGACGCCGATGCTGGCGTGCCCAATTCAACCGCTGAACCTCTTGCGCGGTGAGCATCCGAAAAGTGTATTCTTGGCGTGGTTCACTGCCTGGCAATGCATCAGGCAACAGTACCGTAATTGTGAGCCGATAGGTAAGACCTGGCTGCAGTTGCATTCCTGCTGGCAGTGTCGCTTGTGTGCCGTTCACCTGCAGGGTGATCACCGTCTCTCCAGAGGCAGGCATGAGTGTAGCGCGATAGCCACTGGATTCGGGCACGGGCGACCATACGAACACTGGGCGCGGATTATCCAAGCCCTCCTCTTGGGGTTGGAGCAGCTTTACAAAGGGCGCATGGGGCTGTTCGGAGCGGGTAACTGGAGGTGGGGTGGAAAACTGGAGCGCAGCGGAAGCTGCCCAATCGGGCAAACGCAGCCGCCCCTCGTAGACGGCGCTGCCCTCCGTCCGCACCGCCACCTGATAAGCGGGGTAGCTCCGCGCCGTAAGCAACCACAGCAGCCAGATCACTCCGACGGCAGCCGCGGCTGCCGGTACCAGCCACCATACCCAACGACGGCGATCAGACCGCACCGCTTGCACCACCTGTTCGGCTGCCAGTAACTCTTTGTAGGCAGCGCGACAAGTGGCGCACTCCACAATGTGATCGAGGCATTCACGGTAGTGCCGACAGCGCCGCCCGCGCTCCACCAACTCTATCAGCCGCTCCGCCGTCAAATGTTCGTTCTTCACCGTCGTTCGCTGCGCTGCCCTCTGAATCGAAACGGGACATATCATTTTACCTTAGCTATCCTCCTTGCGTATCCCATGGACAGATTACCAACGAATGAACCGTGCGATTTTGAGGCAGGCACGGCGCAGCAGAAGCTGGTTGCGCCACGGGTGGGTTAGGGCATGCCGTTCTGCCGGCGTGAGCTGCTCCGAGGGCTTGCCATGCGTTTCCAGCTGATGTACCGCCTCCCAGATGCGTTCCATCCCTCCTACCAGTGCAGGCTGATGCTGCACAATGTAAGCCAGTACTTTGGCACGCCCACGCAGTAGGTGCGTGCGCACCGTATTCGGATTCAGATGCAGCATCTGCGCAATGGCTTCCAGCGTCTCGTCTTGGGCGTACAGCAAGATAACTCGCTGCTCCATCTCGGAGCAGACCCTCTCGATGAGGGTGCGCAACTGCTGCGCCATCTGCTCCGTGCCTACCCGTTCAATAAGACTCGATTCGGGCGATTCTTGTTGCAAAAAAGGAGGGGTTATCTCCAACTCCGTTGCCGATTCATAAGTGCTAAGTGGAATCTCAGTATTGGCGACGCGCTGATAGAAGGTTCGTAGGCAGTTGGCAGCGATATGGACTATCCATGGTTCAAAGGGGGTCTCGACAGGGAGGCGAGGCAGCGCGCGAGTGATACGCAGCAGTGTCTCTTGCAAGATGTCCTCACAGTCCTGCTCCGTCTTTGCACGCTTACGAATATACCGCCACAGCAAGGGACGGTATTGCTTCAGTAGCTGTTCGATTGCCGATTCCTTTCCCTCGCGCGCCGCCTGAAGAATAAAATCAACCTCTGCCATGCGAATCTCTATTATACCTCAAGAGGCGAAGGCGCCCTGCAGTCGACTGCAAGGCGCCTCGGGCAAGGACGGCAGGGGACACGAGAAACGAGATTAAGTAGTCACCCTCCGGCGGTAGAGCAGCAGCGCCCATCCAGAACCACCGAGCAGTATCAGCAGACTACCTGGCTCCGGAACTAACTCGCACTTTGCATTAATCCAGTTGATATAGTTTCCCGTCAGGGCGGTGGCATGTCCTTTATCACCATTTAAGTAGCGATTCCGCCCACCGTGATGGACACCAATAGATTTATTGGTGAAGACAGGGATGCCGTTTACATCACTAGGCTCACTGAAGAAGTAGGGAGAACCTGAATCACCACCAAAGGTCACCCCTTCGCCTTCGACTCCGCCTGGATCAGTTAGATCCCACTTGATAAACGCCCCCATAAAAAAAGCTGGGAGGTAGGGAGAGGGACCATTGAAAATTTGAAGAACAGAGTTGTTAGCAAACCGCTTAATCCCGAAAGTGTGTGGTTGGCTTATGAAACGTGCGCCGGGAGCGTCAGTGTTTCCGTACCCAACGATCGTGAAAGTGGTGTCAGAGACGGCGGGATGAAGTTCGTAAGGAGACACCCGATTCCAAATTTGCTGATTCACCCTCACGCCGATAACCGCTAAGTCGGGTATATCATTACCAAGAAGTTGTGCATGAAGATCATTCCCGATTACAGAGTCTCGCACAGTAAAAACTTTTCGAGTTGTGAAGGCGGGGTCATTTCCACCCAGATTGCCAAATCCGATGGTCAGTTGATCGTCGGGATCCCACCGAAAACCGCTCTGCTGAGTGGCGACAACATGATTGGCTGTCAAAACGCAGAGCCAGAAATCGTTCCCAACCTGTTTCCTGTCGATAACATAGCCTGTTCCAACAAAATCATTGCCCCTCGAAATATGCACCACCCCATAATACCAGTTCCAAGCAGGGTGATTGGCCGGAACCACCTGGGTATTTGGAGCAGTTGCGAAGAGCGCGTTGAGCGTCACCGACAGACTCAGCAAAGCTGTCAGCCGGTATCTTGCGTCGAACCAAAGCAGACGCCTGGTCATATAGCGACTTGCACAAACCCACTTGCTGGCAAAAGCGTGCCAGCCGAATCGTACCATCACTCTCTCGTTTCGCATGGTTTGCTTCCTCCTTCTGAAGGGGCAGCGCCCGGAGGCTTTCTGCTTTCCCTTCTAATAGGGGAAGACTCAGGTTGTCCGCGGTGCGTTGCAACTTTTGGGGAGTTTCGAGGTTTTTAAGGCGTTTCAGGTGTCCATTCCCTTCTCCAAAAGTCCCTATTGAATGGCGAGGTTCCTACCAAGCCGTTAGAGCGTGTTGTTCTCGGCTCGCCGAGAGGCTCAACTCTAAGTCAGGGCGTTTTGGCAGCCGCTCAGCGACCTTCACTCACTTCAATCGCCGCGCGGGGATAGAGCATTTTCAAGCGATGGACTTCCTCTGGACCCAGGATGCAGGCGGCGGTCGCAAGGCTGTCTGCCGTGATGCC
>BEHR01000061.1 GCA_002898555.1 bacterium HR15 | reverse complement strand
ATATTCGGCTTGCCAGTAGTGGGTGCGCCAGTGGCTGCGGTCGTGAGGGGTGGGATAGGTTCCGTAGCGCATGCCGACCTGTCCGCGCTCCATGTCGCTGTAGAGGTAGTTGACGCGCCACTGACCGCGTTCGGAAGTGCCATGTGTTAGGGCGAGGCGTGCCGTGCGCACATTGGAGTCGTTGTTGGCAATGCGGTCGCTGCCGGGGTCGCGCCAGAAGGAGGTCTGCAGGCTGAGGCGGGTGGGACTAACGGGAGCGTTCATCCAGCGCAGGGAGACATTGTAGCCGCCGCGTCCCGTGTAGCCGTTCCAGAAGGACGGACGCCCCGTATCGCCCTGCTGCGTGATAATGTTCACCACGCCCGCAAAGGCATTCGGCCCATACATCGCCGAACCCGGTCCAAAGGCGACCTCGATGCGCTCCACATCATGCAGGCTGAGGCTCATCGCAGGGAAGTTACCCAGCAGCACATCATTCAGCGGCTGCCCATCCAGCAGGAAAAGCATTCGCTCATTGAACTCGGACGCACTGTACGCCCCGCGCATACTTAAGAAGCGGTGCTGCGACGATTCCTGCCCTTCGAAGTCCGCCACCATGCGCTCCAAGAGTTCCTGGATGGTCTGTGCACCACTCAGTTCGATTTCACGGCGGGTCAACACACGCACCGTGGTAAACGATTCAGCAACGGGTCGCTCCGTGCGCGTGGCGGTCCTGACGGTCTCTTGTGGGTCAGCAAATAGCCACTCAGCGGTCTCGGAAGTGCGTTGCGCCCATACATTCGTCAGAATCATCCAGCCTGCCACAATCAAGAGCAAGGATCTCATGCCGCACACCTCATCTCGTCCAGTGCTTGGAGAACCTGCCGGACCTCGCTCAGGTCAAAGGGCTTCACAAGCGTGGTGAAAACCCCCTCGGCAGTCGCGTCCTCCACAAAGGCGTCGGGATAGCTATCCATCACGACGATGGGCAAAGCGGGATAGCGTTGGTGGACGATGCGCACGAGGTCTGCGCCGCTCAGCAGGGGCATGTGGGTGTCTGTGATGAGCAGGTCCACTGGCCCCTGCTCCAGAAGCTGGAGCGCCTCACAGCCGTTGCTGGCGATCAGCACCACATGCCCCTCGTCCTGCAACAGACTGCTGAGCAGAAACTGCACCATCGGCTCATCGTCCACCACCAGAATCGTCATGATGTCAACGCTTATTTTCGGCATGGCAAGAGGCGTTTTGAAGGTGCGAGGAGAACGCTTCCGAGGTACGCTTCTTTCACAAGGCAGGGGGATGCTGCTTGGGATGAAATCCTTGCCGAAGCAAGGTATAATCCTTTTTGATGAAGCTTGTTAAGCAGTGGTCAACGGCGCGGGTAGTCACGCTGGTGATGGGCGTGCTGCTCGTGTTGTATGGGGTGAACACCGTTTACGGCTACTATCAGCTCAGTCGCATGCGGCTTCACCCCATCGCCCCCTCGTCCTTCACCCTGCTGGGCTTTCCCTCACGCGAGATGGAGGAGCGCCGTTGGAAGATTATCATCACGCAGGAGGTGCCGAAAGTAGTCGAAGTGTTGCGCGAGCAGCGGTTTGGACGACCAGAGTTGGGCGCGGAGGAAGGGGCGGTGCGGCGCGTGGCGATCGAGCAGGTGCTAAAGGTGTGTCCTGTGGTGCTGACCGAGCAGCATATCCAAGATGTTTGGCTGGAGCGACGCGAGGCGGAAGTGTTGCGAGCGCGCCCAGAGTATTTTGTGGTGCATCTGCGCCTGACGCCCGAGGGACGCGCCCGACTCTGGCACTACGCCCGCACCTATGTGGCGCGCCCTCGTGCCTTAGGCGAGCCGCCCACCGACGAACGGTTGCTGCTTATCGTGGACAAACAGCCCTGGGCAGCACCAATCATCCGCTCCGAAGTCGCCAGCAGCTGGTGGTTGCTGAGCCGTGCCGCGGCTCTCCAAACCTCCGATGTGCAGATTCAGCCCATCTTCGACGAGGAAATCGCGAATGAGATCGTGAACGGCTTCCACAGAGCACAACGGCTGGCACGGAAGGAGGCGGTTCCATGACCATCCGCCTCGGGCATAGCCCCGACGCCGATGACGCCTTCATGTTCTGGGCGCTGAGCGTAGGGCTGATAGAAACCCCTTTGCGGTTCGAACATGTCCTGCGCGATATTCAGACGCTCAACGAATGGGCACGGGAAGGACGGCTGGAGTTCACCGCTCTCTCGGTGCATAACCTTGCCTATGTGGCTGACCGATATGCTGTGCTAATGCATGGGGGCAGCTTTGGCGACGGCTACGGTCCGATTTTGGTCGCCCAGAAGCCTATCCCACTCAATGCACTGCGTCATTACCCGATTGCCGTGCCCGGCAGGCTAACCAGCGCGTATTTGGCGTTGCGCCTCTTTCTGCCGGAGGCACACACGGTGGAGATGCCCTTTGATGCGATCATGCCCGCTGTGCAACGGGGTGAAATCCCAATCGGCTTGCTCATTCATGAGGGGCAGCTGACCTATGCACAATATGGGTTGGTGTGCCTGCTCGATCTGGGAGTATGGTGGGCGGAACAGACCGGTGGCTTGCCTTTGCCGCTGGGGGTAAACGCGGTGCGCACCGATTTGCCTGGGGAGGTCCAGCGCGAAATCGCTCGCGTGTTCCGCGAGAGTATTCGGCTGGGGCTGGAGAACCGTGAACAAGCGATGGCGTATGCGCTGCAGTTCGGGCGCGGACTGGATGCCAAGACAGGCGATCGCTTTGTGGGCATGTATGTGAATGAACTGACGCTTGAGATGGGGGAGCGGGGTAAACGCGCGATTGAAGAGTTTCTGCACCGCGGGGCAGAAGCGCATTTAGTACCCCATGCGACCGTCTCGTTTCTTACATACCGATAGAGGTTCGAGTTGTAGAGGTTCGAGTTGCCGGATGCGGCGTCTATCGGGTCTCGTTGCAGCCATCGTGCTGTGCGCGGGTCATACTCCCGTGCGCCCACATGGTACAAGCCTGTGGCAGCGAAGCAATCCGATTCGGAGGCGAACGCGGCGCTTCAGCAGCACCATCTGGAGCTATCTAATCATCTACAACCAGAAGTTGCTTGAAAGTACACCCCTTGATAGGGATTTTTTCTAATGCATCCTTGATGCGCTCACTGACAACAACCAGCGTGTCATCCTCCGCCACGACAAATAGTTCCGCATTGGCTATGCAACTCTTTACCAGCGCGGGACGATGAAGATCAATCACCCGCGCGAAATCATGACTCCATATGCCGATAGTTCGCTTTCGGCTTAGGCACGAAAGCCTGTTTTGAAAAAAAGCTGCGTGGTATACGGCAATCTCACGCCTTACAGATTGGTCTATCATCCGAACAGGGAGGTATCTTACCGAATTTGATAACCCAAGATCTTGTAGGGTCTGGCGCAACCGCGAGGAGTGGAGTCGGATTCCTCCAGGCGCACAGAGGCAATCGGGTAGTTCACCTCGCGAGGAGACCCAACCATAAAGCTCGCTCCAACGATTCATTTGCGTCGGCGTAAGCGCACGAAGTTGCGCTATGAGATCATTCTGTTGCATTGGGTTCATCTCCGCAGTGCGAGATAACGATACAGATGGCGATTCGTCGGAGCAACACCATTCAAAGAAGTAAGGGGCTTGGTGGGGTGCTTCTGCTAAACAACGCATTTGATCCCAAGACCAAGAAATCGATGTATAACTGGAACTATTAATGTACTCATCGCAAGTCCTTTTGCATAACTCCACATTGATGTGCGTCGCAATATGATCCCAGTAAAGAAGCGCCGTCGTTGTTTCCAGCTGTTCAATCCAATCCAGCTTGCTGCTGTACCGTGAAATGAATTCACGGAGCCATGCCCAGACAGCGAACCGTTGTAAATCGTTCAGGTGAGCAAAAAGCCCTAACCTCCCCTCGGGAAAACGGGGTAGCGTATTTAAGGTTCCCAGTAAGTCCCTCAACTCCTCTTCCGACACTGGCTCGCCTTTGATGAGTTTTTCGGCAAGTGACTCTGCCCATTCAAGAATGTTATACTGCGATCCCAAATAATCATTAAAGGGGTTAAGCCATTCCAAAAAAGCATCTGCATCACGCGAATCCCACTCGTAAGTGTCCATCAGGTTCTCCAGCACGAGTCCTAATTCGTCTAACTGCGCCTCGATTCTTAGCAAGCTAAACCGACTACGGAGAAAAACAGCGTACTCGTGCATGTCGTTGAGCTCTGATGGCGAGAGGCGCCTGCTCTTCCATTGAAACGAGTTTGCAAAAGCACAATAGAGTGCTTCTCTCCAGGACATGTTCTTATAGTACCTCCTATCGCGCAGGGTTAAGTGTCTTTAGAGCGTCTTGCAACATTCGGGCTGCAGCCCCTATTGCGGCAGCAATACGCTCCCCCCAAGAAGTGGCGCTGGCTGCACTTGCTGCAGTGGTAGTGGTTACTGTTGCGCCTCCGCTGCCTGCAGCCAAATGGATACCTGCTGCTCCAACACCCCAAATAGGAGTCAAGTCGATAAGACCAGGTTCGTAGAAACCACCCCCTAAAGCAGGAGGTATCCACCCTGTGTACCCAGGGTAGGGAATTGGCTGATCCCACTGGAGTAGCTCGTTCGCTTTTGAGATATCGGGACGAATGTCGTTGTTTTCAGGATCGTCGCAGTGGTCGTACCATGCTTGCAGCCGACGCTGTAATGCATTTAATTCTTCTGAAATTTTACGGTAATGTTCATATGGTTTGGTATAGCAGGTTTGTCCGGTTTTGCGATCGGTGTAGGGATGCCCTCCTTTAGCATCCTCTGCTGGATTGTACTTGGATATACGCTTTTCAAGACTGCGTATCAGGTTTCTAATCTTACGAGCAAGGTTTTCACAATCTTTTCTTCCCCAGCGCCTTTTCTGAGAAGACATTCCATCCTGATCTTGATAAGACAATGGGTCATTCCCGCAATACCGATACAGGTTGGGGTCGCCACTGGCAGCGTCTATCGGGTCTCTCTGCAGCCATCGTGCTGTGCGCGGGTCATACTCTCGTGCGCCCACATGGTACAAGCCTGTCGCAGGAATGTACTCATACCCATACGCCCCGTTCCAAGTGAAGGGCTGCTGCGTCGTGCCTGTGTGAGCGATGAGGTTGCCCCAACTATCATAAGCGTAAGTGTCCGTCACTTGCCAACTGTTGCCCACACGACCCACCAACGCCCGCACATGCCCTAACCAGCTGCCCGCCACGGTACACCTGCGTCAGGACGCTCTACTTCGCATCCCAAACGCTCTGATGCTCCGCAGCAGCGATGCTACTTCCGCTCACCGACCCTCCAACGCTTTCAAGCGCTTCTCTATCGCCTCCTCCTGACGATCCAAGTCTCTGTGCAGGATTGTCAGCCAAGCTCTCCCCAAACAGGCACGCACCACCCGATCCGACTCGCGTTCCTCCAACTCACTCAACCGACCCGCAAGCCCCAACGCCCAATCCCGATGGTCAAGCCAGTAGTGCGACCCAAAATGCACCACATTCTCCAGCACCAACGCCGCCTGACGACGCACATCCACGGGACGCTCCTCCGCCAAAAACCACCCTAACACCTCCAGCAACTCGTCTACCTGCTCAGCAGACTCCCAGCCTCCTACTTGGTGCAGCCCCCATATCAGGCGCAAACCATACGCCTGCAACATCGGCTCCGACAGACCGCGCAAAAAGCTCAGATACTCTATACGCCTACGCATAGAGGCATCGCGCGCAGCTTGCTCCCACGCCTCACCAGAACCTTCCACCTTTTCGCTGGCGGAACTGGCACAAAACCAGTAGACCAACGCTCGCTGACGCTTCCACAACGGCAAACGCTTGTCCAATACCCGCTGGCGCACCCACGCCAACTGCACCGCGCGCTGCTTGGGCAAGCGGAAAAACGCTGCCTCTTCATCCAACACTTGCAACACCTCTTCAGGAGGTGACTCAATCCGCGTGGTCAACTCGCCTGCCACCTCCAACACCGCCCTCGACGACCCAAAAGCTCCATCTGCCCAATGCAAGACATTCTTGGGGCCCGCAAAGCGAGGGATTACATACAGATTGTTGGCGATAAGTGGGATCCACCAGTAGTCCTGTGCGTTGGTGGTGTGGCGAAGCCACCCCCCTGTTTCCGTATACCGAATACCTGTCTTCGGCACAGGGTTCAGTTCATAGACCAGATAGACCTTGCCCTGCTCCCAAATGCAGGGCAGTGGCTCCTCCAACGGCACATCAGGCGGTAGGAACAACCCCTCGTTGCGGCGGATGCCCGACCACAACAGAGACAGCGTCATCCCCGCCTCCACCCGCACTTGGTCTCCGGGCGCAAAGAAGTTATCCCACTGCTCCGTCCACACCTTCAGCACCCGCGCCTGAACCTCGTAGTAGTGCAGGTGGCGCGGCGATTCAGGATAGGTGCGAAACACTTCGGCGTCCACGCGTCGCACAGCTTCCACTCGGATTAACATCGTGAAGATAGGCTCCATAGGTTGAGGCAGTTCGGTTTGAAGCCAACGTTTGCGTTTGTAGGCATCAACTACTTCATAGTGCAAATCAAACTCAAGTCTCCCGATGGCATTGAGCTCTTCTTCTTGTTGCTTGAGCTGCTCCTTGCGTTGCAGCAGTTGCTCCCGCGTCAGCCCAGCGACCATCTCGTCGTAAGTTTGCGCCCAAAGGCTCGGGACGCTACTGCCAAGTGCGATCAGC
>BEHR01000060.1 GCA_002898555.1 bacterium HR15 | reverse complement strand
GTACTTGCGGCTGCGTTTTTTGTAGCTTTGAGAACGCGATCACTTTTGGGTCTACAACCGAGCAATAGGCAGCAATAGCTGGTCAAGCGTGGAGGACTACCTGCCTGCAGGGAACGCGCTGGGGTACAATCAGAACTGGCAGTATCGGCACACAGGCGGTGAGTTGCTGATGATGGGTGCAACGGGCGAGCCGAGTGGGTACTATCCGATGGACAGCAACGGTTTGGCGGTGCAAAGCGAGTTGCCTGCGCCGTGTGTGTGCCCCGTGGTGGATATTCAAGCACCGATGGCTTGCCCACCGCTGGGATATGGGGGATGCAACGAAGGAGATACTAAATTGGATGGTGCTTGTATTGTAGGTGGGATGCCAACCATAGGTACTCCTTGAAAACTTGATGGATATTAGCCTACAGCACTCGCACGAAGGTGCCACCGGGCATGCGTCGCGCCAGCCCCATCATCTCCAGCATGGTCAGCTCCACCTGCACCTGTTGCACAGGCATCTGCACCGCTCGCGCGAGCGTGTCCAGATGCTGTGGCTGCAAGGTCAGCGCGTTCAGCAGTCGCTCCTGCACCTCGCTCAGCACGGGCAGCTGCACGGTGCGCTCGCGTGGCTGTGTTTGGATGCCCAGCGCGTTGAGCACATCCTGTGCCGAGTCGATGAGCATCGCGCCGTCCTTGATCAGCGCGTGGCAACCCTTTGCCTTCGGGTTATCGATGTTGCCGGGCACCGCGAACACTTCGCGCCCGTACTCGCCTGCCAGCCGTGCGGTGATGAGCGCGCCGCTCCCTTCGGGCGCCTCCACCACGAGGGTGCCCAGCCCCCAACCCGCAATGAGTTGATTGCGCACGGGGAAGCGCCATGCATCGGGACCTGCCCAGTGGGGATATTGGGAAAGGACCGCGCCTTGCGTCGCGATGCGTTCGAACAGGCGGCGATTTTCAGACGGATAGAGCCGTCCCAGCCCACTGCCGATGATGGCAATGGTGCGTCCGCCTGTTTCCAGCGTTGCCCGGTGCGCGGCGGAATCAATGCCGAGCGCGCCGCCACTGATGATGGTTAGCCCCGCTTCACTCAAATCGCGTGCGAGCCGCTCCGCCACCATTCGGCCGTAGGAAGTGGGGCTGCGTGTCCCCACGAGGCTGATCGCGAATCGGTCGCGCTCCTGCAGCTCGCCCCACACGAAGAGCGCGATGGGCATGTCGGGCAGCTCACGCAGCGGCGCCGGGTAGCGCGGGTCACTCTCCAAGAGCAACTGCACCCTGCCATCCATCAGGGGCGCAGGCAGCTCCGCAGGTTCCTGCGCAGCGCGCTCCAACGCCAGCACATCCACCTCGCGTATACCGGGCACTTCCCGCCACTCGGACGGCTTCGCGCTGAGAATCCCCTCCGCTGTCCCGAATCGACGGAGCAACGCGCGCATCTTGCCCGGCGAGAACTCCAAATCGATCAGCCTCAACCACGCCTCTAACTCTGCCCGGCTCATGGTCGTTCCACGAAATCCCATTCCTTGCGACGGAAATAAAGCAGTCCCAGCAGGGACACGCTGACCGCCATCAACAGGTTCACCCCCAGCAACCAGTAGGGCAGCGGCATATCGGGGAACTGGACCGGCGGCGCACTGAGGCCCGGATTCTGTTGCACCACCGTAATGGGTGGCAAGATGAGTTTGCGGTACGCCATCGCATAGGTCGCCATCGGGTTTAGCAGATGATACGCCCAAAAAATCGGCTCGCGATAGGCGTCGGGCAGCAGGGACATGTGGTGCACCTGTTCCGAGAAATAGATAATGGGCGAGAGAAAGAAGAGCAGTTGCAACCCTACACTGACCAGATACTTCACATCTTCATAGAAGGCGTTCCAACAGGCGACAATAAGCGACAAGCCCATCACCATCAGCAGCTCCGCCAGCATCACCAATGGCACCAGCAGCAGCCCCCACTGCAACGGCGTGCCCACATACAAATAGAGATAGAGCAACAGCACGCCCATCGCCAGCACAAAGTGAATAAAATTCGCCAAAGTGGTCGCCAACGGCAGCAACGCACGCGGAAAGTAAATCTTTTTGATAACCTGCATATAGACCAGAATCGTCTGGCTTGAATCGAGCAAGGCAAACTGAAAAAAGGTCCAAGGCAAGTACGCCGTCAACACATAAGCGGAATAGTTCGCGATGCGCATGCCCATCACATATTTGAACACGATCGTCATCACCAGCACCGTCACGAGCGGGTTGACCAGCGACCAGAAAAATCCGAGAACGGAGTTTTTGTAGCGCACCCGCAGTTCCCGAATGACCAGCGTCCACAGCAGCTCGCGATAGTGCCACAGCTCAGCAATCAAGGTACACACAGGGAGAGACTTTCATCCTGGCATCTCGATTTCCTGCAAAAGGTGGACCTCCCTGTCGTGAGGACGATGCGGGAGCGGTATCTTGTTGACCCACAAGGAAAGCCCGTTGCTGTGCTGCTGGATATTGATACCGACGACACCGGATACACTAACTACTCTCGCCCAAGGGGTTGAATGATGGGCTGCACACGAAGAAACGCCTTCACCACTCGTGGGTCGAACAGCGTGCCTGCCCCTTGCTCAATAAGCGCGATGGCATCTGGCTCGCTTAGCGGAGGTCGATAGGGCATCGGCGTGCGCATGCCATCGAACGCTTCCGCGACTGCCAGCACACGCGCAGGCAGTGGAATCTGCTCTCCACACCAGCCGTTCGGATAGCCGCCACCATCCCAACGCTCGTGGTGGCATTCGACCAGAATCAACGCGTCCTGAAACCGCTGGATACGGCGCAGCAACTGAACGCTTAGCCGCGGATGCTCCCGAATAGCGTGCCATTGGTCAGGGGTCGGGTTCGGGCGGGCAAGCAGCTCGGTAGATAGCCCCAGCATGCCCACATCGTGCAGCGCAGCGGCGATGCGGAGCAGGCGCAGGGTCGGCTTGCTCAGTCCCAACTCGCAGCCCATAGCGACCGCATAGGAAGCCACTCGCTCGCTGTGCCCCACAAGGAAGGGATGGGCAATCTCCAACGCACTGACGAGCGCGCGGATTACATCGTTCTCCATCTGCACCAGCAGGTCGCGCGTCACTTGTCGCCTCCGTGCAGTGAGAGTGTACCCTAATCCTTCGTGCCACGCGGGAGCGGCAGATACTCCGACTCGTGGCACAGCTCGCGCTCCTGCTTGCCGTTCAAGATGCTTACTCGCCAAAGGCGCACGCGCACGCCTGCGCGCCCAGGCTGCGGGTTGAAGCCCGGCACGCTGGGCGGTGGCTGCCAATCGGTCTGTTCCCGTTGCAGCAGCACGGTGGGCACGGTTCGGCGAATCGTTGCCCGGCTCGCCTTCGCCCGAACACGACAGATGAGCCGTTCGCCGCGTGCTTCGAACTCAACCCGAACGGGAAAAGGATACGGGTTGCGAATCTTGAGGTCGGCAACTCCTTGCGCGACGGCGGCGTCCAGTCCAACAGGCACATAGCCGGGTGCGATGGTGTGTGGATGTCTTTCGACAATTTCCAGCCCAGCGAGCAGCGCGGCGTTATAGAGCGTGGTGGAGGTCTGGCACACACCGCCTCCCCACGCAGGCACCAACACACCGCCATAGCTCACGGGCGCGCGCACGAACCCCTCCGAGCGCACCCATTGCCCCACGCGCTCATTGAAGGAGAGGGTCGCTTGCGGGGCAAGCAGAACCCCATGCAGCTTTTGGGCAGCAAGCAGCGCGTTCCGACGCTGCCCATGCGTGCGCCCTTTAAGCGAGGTCGCATATTCCGTCAAAGTCGTCCATTCGGGCGCGCGCTCGCACCCACCCAGCACCAGCAGGCAGAAAGCCACCCCAAACCACGCAGCTCGCACGGCGTATCCCCTTGCATAAGATACCCATCGCGGAAACGGCTCAGCGGGGCGACATGTAGCGCTTGATAATCCACAGGCGCACGAACGCCCAGAGAATGAGCAGGCTGCCCAGCGCGATACCCTCCGCACGATGGTGCAACACATACTCATAGTAGATAATCGCCAGCCCGAAAACGACCATCAGCGCACTGATGGCATAGCGGAACGCCATCGGCATGCCCCTATCATACCCGAAGGGACATATGGGGAACACCCCGGCGTGCCCCCACCATTCTGCCCGGGCAGCCCCCAGTGTCTGCCCGATGAAAGGGATTTCCAAACTGCCTCGGGTATAATGCCTTACCACCAAGGAGGAGCGACATGGCGAGATACCGCTGGCGCGTGCGGCGCGCCGATCCGCAGCGGGCAGCGCGGCTGCAAAAGGAGCTGAACCTGAGTCAGCAAATGGCACAGCTGCTGGTTGCACGCGGCTATGAAGACCCCGCTGAAGCCTATCGCTTCCTGCACCCCTCGCTAAGCGACTTGGGCGACCCGATGTTGTTGCCCGATTGTGAGCGCGCTGTCCAGCGGCTGCAACAAGCGGTGCAACGCAAAGAGCCAGTGCTGGTCTATGGCGACTATGACGCGGATGGCGTGACCGCCACCGCGCTTTGGCTGTTCACCCTGCGACGACTGGGCGTGCCCGCGCATCCGATGCTGCCGCGCCGCCAGCATGAGGGCTATGACCTGCATCCCAATGCCATCGACGCTGCGCACCAAGTGGGAGCCACCCTGGTGCTAACCTGCGACTGCGGTGTCCGTGCGCACAAGGCGGTCGACGCGCTGAACGCCGCGGGACTGGAGGTGGTGATTACTGACCACCACCAACCAGACAGCACCCTGCCCAACGCGCTGGCAGTCGTCAATCCCCATCGCTCCGATTCGCGCTACCCGTTCGCCGATCTCAGCGGAGTAGGCGTCTCTTTCCGCGTGGCAGAAGCATTGGTACGCACGCTGCGCTGTTCTGTCGACGAGTTCCGCCAATCGGTGCTGGATCTGGTCGCGGTTGGCACAGTAGCCGATGTGATGCCGCTGCTGGGTGAGAATCGCGTACTCGTGGCACACGGACTGCAAAGGTTGCAAAACACCGCGCGCGTCGGTCTGCGCCAGTTGATCGAGGTTGCGGGGCTCAGTAGCCGACCGCTCACCGCGCGCGATATCGGCTTTATGCTCGGACCCCGCCTGAATGCAGCGGGACGCATGGAAGATGCGCACCTCGCACTCCAACTGCTCGTGGAGGAGGATGCCGAAAAGGCACGCACGCTCGCTAAGCAGTTAGACCAGCACAATCGCGAGCGACAGAAGTTGCAGCAAGCGATTCTGGACGAGGCACTGGCGCAGATTGAGCAGGAAGCACTTCTGCAACATCGTGCCCTGTTCGTGCGCTCGCTCGGTTGGCACCACGGCATCATCGGGCTGGTCGCAGGCAAACTAATGAACCTGTTCTATCGCCCGACCTTTGTGGTCAGCCTGGAGGAAGAAACCGGGCTGGCGCGTGGCTCCATTCGTAGCATCCCCGCGTTCGACTTAACGCGCGTGCTCGCCCAGATAAAGCCTCTCTGCCAGAAATGCGGCGGACATCCGACAGCGGGCGGGTTCGTTGTCGCGCTGGAACACTTGGACGAGTTGCGGAACCTCATTCTGAGAATCGCGCAGCAGGAGCTGACAGACCAGGATCTCATCCCAGAACTGCGCATTGACCTGGAAGTGAAAGGCTATGAAGTGAATGGACGACTGATGAGCGAGCTGAAACTGCTGGAACCGTTCGGGGAGGGCAACGAGGCGCCTCTCTTTCTGTGTCGCGCGGTGCATGTGATTGGCAGCCGCACCAGCCGAGACGGGAGACACCTGTTCCTTAAGATTCGCCCCGAAGGCTCCACCGTGCTGGACGCCGTGTTGTGGGAGGGAGGCGATAACCTCCTCGAACCCGACACGCGCCTCGATCTGGTGTTCCAGCCAGAGGAAGACACTTACTATGGCTACAGCACTCTGCGATGGCGACTGCACGACTACGAAGAGCGACTGGATAGCTGCCTCCAATGAAAAGGTGATCCTGTCCGCGCTTCAGAAAGATGTCTGGCGACAATTGCTGAATTTTATTATAAATACTGCAAAAAGCTGAGTGAAGGAGTACCTGGCGGCGAGCTGGCAAAGCATTGAGCAAAACATCACCGAAATTATGCCGTTTGAAATCGTGCTGAGGCTGAAGCCCTTTCGCTCAGCAGGTATCCTTATGCTATGCGCACCAAACCAACACTCCGAGAGCGTGTCGAGCGAATGGAACGCGAGTTGGAGGCGCTCAAGCAGCAGGTTGCCCAGCAAGTAAGTGGCAGCTCGCTTACCGATGCTCTGCATCTCCTTGAAACGCTGTGGGGCATCAGTCATATCTCTCAGCCTACCGTGCCACTCCATGAGGCGCGCACACGCCTCGCCCAAGCGCTGCCGCCTAAGTGGAGCAGCCGGGAGATTCAGTCTCAGCGCAACCGCCGATGATCTGGTTCTATCTGGATCCCAGTGCCTGGGTCAAGCGGTATGCGGCGGAGCCGGGTAGCGAAGTGATGGACGCGCTCTGGGAGGCGTTCACGCGGGGACAGGGTCGCGCTTTCTGCGGTTGGCTGGGCTTTAGTGAGCTGGTCTGGGTGTTGCAGCGCTGGCGCAATCGGCGTGGGCAGGATGAAGAAGCGTTCCGAACGGTTTACTGGCAATTTCGCCAGGATTGTCAGCAGGTGGTGTGGTGTTCACTCAGCTGGCAACAGGTGCAGGCGTCGGTGAGCTGGATAGTGCGGTACAACTTGAACGCGACGGATGCGTTGCATCTGCAGCTGGCATTAGAGCAGGCGAGTTTGGGGAATGGGGAGGTTTGGTTGGTATCATCGGATAGGCGATTAGTACGGGCAGCGCGGTCCGAGAGTCTGAAATCCCTGGATCCGGAGTACTGTGTGATAGATACAGTCAAAGAGATTTTTGGCTGACGCTTTTGCCAAAGTAGCCGTTTGGTGGAGAGAGTAAGGGGAGCTCTTGTATGGGGAGCCGAGATCCCATATACGCGTAGGGGTTTGAGAACGGCGTAGTGAACCCGTGTTGGGTACACTTATTAGGTGGTAGAGGGATAGAGGCGGTGGTGGCGGTCAATCACGCGCAGGGCAATCAGGTGTCGCTTCGGTGGTTGCTGGATGATGGGCACGGCAACTTGGTGCGGACGATGTCGCCTGATTACCCCTTGTCTGGCTGGCAGTTTCGTGGGGTATGGGGTGAGTTGCAGGGTGTTTTGG
>BEHR01000059.1 GCA_002898555.1 bacterium HR15 | reverse complement strand
CCGCAAGTGGCACGAACAGTGCGCCGCTGATAACAACAAGCGCGCCGACTGATAACCAACACCAAAATTCCCGTCGCAACATTGCAAACCTCCTCCAGTCTTTAATGACTCAAAATCCGCCCAAAACCGGACAGGTTTTCGCCCGATGCTATTAATGGGCAGCACCCATGTCGTCTATGGTATCTCCGCGGCTTGTTAGACAGCGAAATGAAGGGCAAAGTTCCACAATTTTGACTGATTGTTCTGGAGGCGTATCCGAGAATGTGCGATGACCGGCACACGCATAACCGCTGCTGCAGGGCGAGTCTCCCGGCGTGTAGGAGCAGATCTCTGTGTCTGCCCCAAAACCTATGCCAATATTCTTTTAGCGGCTTGGCAGGCAGCCGCCGCCCTCCAATTTCGGCTTGGCAGGCAGCCCCGACCTCCAATCTCAGCTGGTAAAGTGCGGTGCATCGATGCGGTACCACAGCCTGTCACGGAAGAAACGATCTATCGCTGATAACTTTTTACCAGCTCATCTCCCGCAATCTGCGGTGGCGGAACATGCGCCAGAGACGCAGGTAGTGTATCAGGCGCATCGGGAAGGCAGGCAGCAGAAAAGAAGCAGCATACCCCATTTCTTTTGGGTACAACAGGAACGCTATGGGTGAACAGGGCTGGTTGCACTGCCGGGTGAAGCGTGCCATGCTGGACTGGTTCCGTTATCGCTGGTATGGTGTGCTGGTGGTAGATACGCCCCTGGGCGAGCTGTATTTGCCGATGACGGGTACGGTTGCTCAGTGGTTCCGCACGGATGAAGAGGTGTGGCTGCAGCTTACACCGCAAGCAGATCCTGAATCGCTGAGCTTTGATGCCTATGTGCTGGCGCGTCCCTATGAGGATGGGATAGTACCTATCTGGCCGCTCTTTCAGACGCGCTATACGCTGGAACGCACCTCGCCTCTGTCCGCCAAACCCCTCTATCGCTATGCGATTCTGGCTCGCGAAGCGTGCCTCGAAAGCGATTTTGAGGCAATTGTCGATTTGGAGCAGTACCATTACGCATCCGAGAAAGAGCTGTTGGCACGCTGGTGGTGCCCAGAGGATCACAGCTGGCAGGAGGCTAATATGCGTCCGCGCTGTACGCGGTGCGGGCGACCGATGCGCTTTGGTGACCTGATCGATGCCACCCGTGCCTCGCGCTTTCTGGTGCTCCGGTTGGAACATCGGCAGCCGTATGAGCCAGCCTGCATCGGGTATGTGCGCGTGGATCCGCCCATCCCGCTGATGCACCGTCGCTTGCCGGATGGCGCGATCCAGCCCCATATTCGGCAGGCAGTGTTCCCGGCGGACTGGTTTGAACCGCCATTCCATGTGGAGCGACTGCTTCGGGCATCCTATACAGGGCGTGGTCGCTCGGGCTTTGAGCAATGGTGGCGGGCCCAGGAGATAGCGTTGAATCGGTGCGAAACGCGTGTGGCACGGCTGGCGCGCGTGGTGGTGCATCCTGACTATCGCGCGGATGGGCTGGGGCAGCTGGCGCTGCAGGCGATGGTCGACTGGATTCGCGAGCGGCGTGTGCCCGAGATGCGCCGCGCCAAAGTCATGGTGGAAACGGTCGCCCAGATGACCCGCTATAACCCTTTTATGGAGCGGGTTGGCTTCCGCTATGGCTGGGAGACCGCTTCCGGACGACCTGTGTTGTTGCTCCCTCTCGCACCAGAAGCGGAGCAACACCTGCAACAGTTTTTGGAGACCGATCCTGTCGCCGCCACTCATGGGGGGCGGCTATATCAACCACGATTTCAGTCGGTGGAGCCGCTTGAGGCACCCATCCGCTTACATCGGGTGTGGCACCGCTACGAGAACCGGGTGTCGATCAGCAGAATGGCACGCCCCGTGCAGACGCTGCTTAGAGCATTCCACCTGCAGAGGCGCGTTATCCAGAAAACGGTGCTGAAAGAGCTGTCGCTGACGATTTATCCGCGTCAGATTGTAGTCGTGATTGGCGCATCGGGCGCAGGCAAGACCACCCTGCTCCGCCTGATCTATGAGGCGGCGCGGGGTATCACTCAGTCACCCAGCGCGGTGCAAGAAGGATCCATCGAGATGCCTGCAAATACGCAGGTGGCTGCCTATTTACCCTGCGAAGTGGAACCGCAGTTTGGCAGGGCAACTCTAATCGAGACGCTCTATCGTCTGACCCATGACGAAGTGCTTGCGGTGGAGATTCTCAACATCGTGGGGCTGGGCGATGTAATGGTCTATCGCTCACGCTTTCACGAACTCTCCACCGGTCAGAGGGAGCGGGCACGCATCGCATACCTGCTGGCACAGCGCCCTAATTTGTTGATTATTGACGAGTTCGGGGCGCACCTGGACCCGGCGATGGCAATGCGGGTTGCCCGCAAAGTGGCGCAACTATGTCGCGAACAGGGCATCACGCTGATTACTGCCACTCATCGGCAGGAGGTGATTGAGGCGTTGCAGCCTCATCTGACGGTGATGATGGGCTATGGCACCTATCAGGTAATGCCTCACGCAGTCGAACCCAGACCATCGAACCGGGCGGACGCGCCAGCGGAACGGGCGTCTCAAACGCCTCCGGCTCAGTAAAGACCCACACATAGAGCGGTTGCCCCTTTGCGTAGGCATGCAGGAAGCGCGGGTCGGCGCGGTGCAGCCGCTGCGCTTCAGGGCGACTGAGCTGCTCCAGTGTGAAAGGTCCCAGTACCTCGTGCAAAACCGCCGTACCAATCCAGCCGCGACGACTGACAATCCCCACGCGCCCGCGCACCTGCGTGGGATAACGACGCAGCTCCCACCGCTTCTGACCCGATACCAGATAGGTGGCATAGGGTTCCCGGATCAGCAGACCGCGTTCGGGTGGCTCGCTCGCCATCACCCCGAAGGATACCTTACCAGCCCCCTGAGGGTGTTCGAAAAATCGGTGCGCGTAGGGTATCCTAATCCCTATGAAACGAGGCGACCTCCCACGACCAACCCTTACCACCCTGCAGGGGAAAACCATCTACGCCCTCATCCAAAATTTCCTTTTCCGACCCAGGCGCAAAATTTTTTTCTCTGACCCAGACGGCAAAATTTTCTTTTTCGGGGTACCCTGCTGGATCGGAAAAGAAAATTTTGGGTACCCCAGAGAAAAAATTTTGGGATACCCCGAGGAAAAATTCTCATCGCCTTGGCTGTGCGTGATACTCGCGTTGCAGCGCGTCGAAGATTGCCTCGATGCGCGCGTTCACTTCCTCATCGGTTAGGGTGCGTTCTGGGTGGCGGAACACCAGCGAGAAGGCGAGGCTGTGGCAGCCTTCGGGCACGGGCGCGCCCGTGTAGCGGTCGAACAGGCGCACCGATTCGAGCCATTCGCCGCCCGCTTGCCAGATGGTCGTGAACACGCGCGCCACAGGCACCTCCTGCGCCACAATGACAGCAATATCCCGTAACACGGGGGGCTGAGTGGGCAATGGGTGATAGCGCACCTCGTGCAGGGCAAGCGCGTGCAACGGCTCCATATCGAACTCGGCAAGGTAGGCTCGCCGGCGCAGCTCGTACTGGCGCTGTAGGGTGGGATGCAACTCTCCCAGCCTGCCGAGCCATTTGCCGTTGGCAATCACATCCGCCACGCGCCCCGGATGGAAGCGGGGATCGGGGAACTGCTCCTCTTTGCCATGAGGCAAGGCGTCTGTGAACTCCGCCTCGATGCCCAACATGGCGAGCAGATGCTCTATCACGCCCTTGAGCGCGTAGAAGTCGGCTTCACGCGGCTTGCCCGTCCAGTGGGGTGGATGCAACGCGCCTGTCATCAGGATTCCAAGCGCGAGACGCTCCTGATAACTGCCTGGCTCGTCGCCCATGCGGAACACACGCCCAATTTCAAACAGGTGCATATCGACGATGCCCCGCCGACGGTTATAATCCGCAACGGATACCAGCCCTGACAGGATGGAGGAGCGCAGGTAGCGCAGCTCGTCGCTCATCGGGTTGCGCAGCTCGACGGGATACGAGCCTTGCAGTGGATTTTTTGGTTCCAGAGTATGGCTGACAATCTCCTGCAAGCCTGCACTGAGCAGAATCGTGCGCACTCGCTCCACAAACGCGCCTTCAGGGCTGTCCTTGCCCTGCGTGCTGACCCCTGCGGGAGGCGATTCGGGAATGCGCTCATAGCCCAGCACGCGCCCCAGCTCTTCCACAAGGTCCACCTCGCGTTTCAAATCTTCATAGCGATACATGGGGATCTGCACCCGCAGGGTGCGCTTGCCAGACGGCTCGGGGCGCATGTTGAGCCGTTGCAGCACGGCCTGCGCCTCTGCATCGCCCAACGGGAAGCCCAGCAACTGCTCCGCCCGAGCGAGACGCAGAGTCAACTCGCGCGGTGGATAGGGCTTCGGATAGACATCCAGCACGCCTGGCACCGCTGCAACGCCCGTCCACTCCTCGATCAACTCACAGACGCGATACTGCGCGACCAGCACCAGCGTCGGGTCGACGAACCGCTCAAAGCGATAGGACGATTCGGTGCGGATGTCCAGCGCTCGTGCCGTGCGTCGAATCGAAAGGGGGTTGAAATGCGCCGATTCCATGAGGATATTGCGGGTATGGGGTGTTACCTCGGTTTCCGCACCCCCCATGATGCCCGCGACCGCAACGGGGCGTGCCGCATCGCAAATCATGAGCATCGGTGGGGCAACTGCGTGCTCGCGTCCATCCAGGGTACGGATACGCTCGCCCGCGCGTGCTTGCCGCACCACGATCCGATGCTCCTGCAGCGTGTCGAGGTCAAAAGCGTGCAGGGGCTGCCCTAACTCCAGCAACACATAGTTGGTGGCATCCACAATATTGGAGATGGGGCGCATTCCGGCAGCCAGCAGGCGGTTCTGCACCCTCGCAGGTGAGGGCGCCACACGCACCTCTCGAATGACCCGTGCAGCATAGCGGGGACACAAATCGGGGTCTAAAATCTCCACGCGAGCATAATGGGTTGCTTCGCCCGGATCGGGGTCAGGCGGGTTTAAGATCAGTGTATTAAGCCGTTCGAACAGTGGGGTGGGCTGACAGGCGTTGCCCAATAGGGCATAGACCTCACGCGCCACGCCCAGAATGCTCAGGCAGTCGCCCCGATTGGGTGTGATATACAACACAAGCACCTCGCCCTGCGGTGTGGAGTCGAGCTCCTCAACCTCGAGCCCCGCCATCGTCAACCGTTCCGCCAGTTCCGCCGGACTCAGCTCAAATTGCACAAAGTCCTTTAGCCACTCGATGGGTACACGCATCGCAATTGGCTATTGTACCCAATACCTGTCGCATCCAGTTCACCGTGTCTCGAAACGCATCCGTTATCGGCACATTCGCCGACGAAGCACCGATTCCTGCCACACGGTTCACCAGCCAAAATGCAACTCCGTAATCAGCCACCGCGCGCCCTCAGGCTTCAGTGTAAACTCCACTATGCCACTGCCTTTATCACCTTGAACGAGCATCTTGAGCGTACCAACATCCCCCGCTGTGCCCGCGCGAATCTCGTAGTTCTGGACGCTCCAACCTCGAACCTTCCCAATCGCGTTCTCTAAAATGCCCCAGCGCTTGCGCAGTTCAGCTTCCGTGTAGGTCGCTCGTGCGGTGGGGGCAATCAGTTGAGCTGCCGTTTTGAAGTCGCCTGTCTGCAGAGCAGTCAGGAAGCGTTCCCCTGTTTGAGAGATTGCTTGAACCCCCTGCACGGTGTGGCGTCCGAAGAAGTATAGTCCCGCGCCGCAGGCAATACACAAGAAAACCGCGATTGCCCCTATTATCAAAAGCACAGTTCTCATCGTACCCTCCTGCTGTTATGATGTGCTCATCCCGTAAGCTTCGCAGATGTTACATCTTATATGATTTTTACTAAAGCATTTATCAATAATAAATAAACGATTAATGAAAAAATCATTTCAATTATTAGACTGAATAAAATAAACAAATTAGATGTGAAATTAGCAAATTTCAGAAGAGAATGATAAAATTCTTCATCAAGATACAATAAGTTTACACTATCTGTTATTTTTATATACAAATTAGCCAACTTCGATAAAATCTTTCCCGAATTCGCTGCGCTTTCACCCTCTATAATCCGCGTTGCTTGACCCTGTATCGCTAACAGGCAATGGATAAGAAGCAGCAAGCAAAGATAGATAGGAATGGCTGGCATCAGGATTATTCTAACCGCAGGATGCCGATGCACCCTCACATATCGGTCACGCAAGCGAAGAGTGCAACGGTAAGAACCCGGTATCGAGGCAACAAGACGCATAGGCTCTCTCAAAATAGAATAAAGGTTCTGAGATCAGTATAGGTAAATCCTCCTTCAAGCCCTACTGGCAATCCCGCCGATGCACCAAACCAACCGCCATATTCCCAATAACGCCAATCAGAAGACAAGCAATTTAGTGGAAGGGATACATCAACCCCACCTGCAAACCCCGTTAAAATCCCTCCAAGCCCTCCAATCCCAATGCCAACCGCACCAAAACCACCTTTTGCGGTGTTGAGATCTCCCCTCAGGCTGACACCAACATGAAACCCACCTGATGCAGAGGCTCCTCCACCCCCTCCACCACCTACCGTGTAATAGCCTCCAACACCCACTCTACCAGTCGATGGATCTGTACCGATGATGATACCTACCTCTGCATGTCCCCATAGTCCGCCAATGAGATCACCTCCAATCCCTATTTTCACATACCATAGTCCACCGGGGTCTACCTTCTGAATTGGGTCATTCCCGCAGTAGGCATACGCATTCAGTGTGAGCGGAGCATAGACCGAGCCAAGCCACGGGTCTTGCTGCAGGAAGCGTCCTACTGCAGGGTCGTACCAGCGCACACCTACCTGCACCAAGCCACCCGTCTCGGTCAGCTCGTTCCGATACAGCCACGCACCGTTCCAGTCGTACACCTGACGCATCCCGTTCACCACATCCCCAAACGCATCGGTAATCGGCACATTCGCGCTGGAGGCGTTAATCCCTGCCAAATCCCTACGCAAACTCCAGTGCTGCCAAGCACCCCACGCGGATACATCACGCCACCATAACCATTATACACTGACAGGAGCAGTTTAGCCATCTCATCTTGCATCATCCCAATCCTCTTTCGCAAAGCGAGACCACCTACCATATCTCAAGCCAAACCAGCAAACCAATATCACAGCAATTGCTGTGATAAAGTTAATCGTGTTGCGCCAGTCACGCAATGAAGGTACATACCCGCTTGCTTCTAAGCCGCGAAGAGCAGCAGCGTAAGCCATAACCCCTACTGATAAATCACCAAGCAATACTCTAAAATTCCTAAATTTTAATCTGATAAGAACATAGAATATAC
>BEHR01000058.1 GCA_002898555.1 bacterium HR15 | reverse complement strand
TACCCAGGGGTGGTCTACTGGTTCCCATCCCGAATACGCTGTCTGTGGTAGCCCGTTATCTGTATCGGCAGCTGATAGTTGCCCAGCAGCGTGGGGATCAGGCATTCCTGGTAGCTCCTGATGAGTTAGCCTCACCTTTGGATCCGTGGCTTTCTCGGTATCATCCAGCGATGGGAACAGGATTACTGGTTTGGCAAGAGGAGGTCTATTTTTATGCCAGGGTGAGTGCATCTATAAGTGCGGTGGAAAGTATCGTTCGGCGTGCGCGCTCTCTGGCGGGCATGTTTTCTTTGATAGTATTTGCGCGGGATGGAAGTCTCGATAAAGATTGGTCGCCGGCATTAGTCGCCTCGAAGACCCGATTTTTTATTGTGGGGGCTTATGATGGTGAAAGTTTTTTGCTTGTGAAATTTGTCGTCTGAAGGCGCGAGGCATTCACTACTACGGCAAATGGCAGCACTGAAGCCTGCGGGGCGAGGGAAGCAGTGACGAGCGACACGAGTACTGACAGCCCGACCGTGTCGCTCGCTTCAGTGTGGGCCGTTGATCTTGCAGCCCGATGGTCGTGGGGAGCCGAGTTCAGGGAGGTGGCATCAAGGGTGTGAACATCAACGCTTGCAGGATTTCGAACAGGCGGGGAGGGTCCGGCGGGCGAACCGTGTTGATGCGCTTCCTGTCGAGCTGGCTGGCAAGTTGGATCGCGCGGTCAGCTTCGCGCCCTTTGCCGACCTGATCCAGCACGAACGACGCGCCCGCCTGCATCCAGGCGGTGTCGCGTGTGAGGGCGAGTGCTTTGTTCAGCGCGTCCTCGGCGTTTTTGAGGGTCTCTTCGGAAGGTTTCTGCCCATCGCGCCGTGCCACATACGCTTCACAAGCATAGCTCAGCGCGATACCCAGCTGGGCAGGTGCGTAGTTCGGACGCGCCTCCAACGCCAGTTCGAACCAGCCCCGTGCCACCTCCAACAGTTGCTCGTCACCCGGTTGCAGTCCACCAGCAAGGTTCTGCAGTCCCCGCAGGGTGTAGGCTTCCGCCATTAATGGTTCCAACTCGACGGTGCGCCAGAAGGCGTCGCGGGCGCGGTCAAACTCGCGATTAAGGGTGTAGCTCCAGTAGCGCATAAAGGCGACCTGGGGGCTGTTATCGCTCAGGTCTTGGGCTTGTGCCGCCCAGCGCCCGACGCTGACAGCACGCCGATCGAGCATCGCCAGCGACGCACGCGCCGCCAACAGGAACTTCGATTCTTTGTTGAGTTTCTCGGCTTCCGCGAAGGCGAGTTCTGAATCGCGTTCATCGCCCAAAATGCCGCTCGCTAATCCGCGGATGGCGTAAGTATAGTCATCGGCAACACCACGCCGCACAGCGGTTTGCGCCATCACGACCGTATCACGCAGGCGTCCTGCGCAGAGATAGGCATAGGCAAGTATGTTGAGATAGCGCGTGTTGCGATCCTCGCGCTGGGTGAGAGCGATAAGGTCGGAGAGGGTGCTTTCCGCATGACCTTGCGCGATCATAAGCAAAGCCCGCTGGGCAATCGCTTCCGGTGCTTGGCTTTCCCCGATTGCTTTCAAGCGCAGCTCATACACTTTGCGCCGCGCATTAATCGCTTCCCGAATGAGTTCGCGTTCGTTGCGGGCGGTGCGGGCACGGCGCAGGCTCGCTGCCACACGAAATTCATAGCCTTCAAGGCTATCGGGGAAGAGGCGCACCAGATCCTCCACCGCATCGTCTGCTTCCTGCGTGCGCCCCGTGCGCAGCAGCGCTTGAATAAGCAGGATACGCGCCTCTTTCAGGCTCGAATCGGCTTTCAGCGCGATACGCGCGCTTTGAATGGCTTCCTTGAACTTGCCGTTGGCGAACGCTTCACGCGCTTGCTGATAGTGAAATTGCGCACCCTTATCCACCCCGTTATCGATTTTGACCTTCAGCTCCTTGACGACGGTCTGATTGCCTTCCAAGATGGCAACGATCTTGAGGCGGCGTTCGCCCTCCGCATCGGTGATAGTGTCCCACTCGAACTCGTAGGGCGTGCTTTCATCCACCTCGCGCAACACATCGTCCACCGAGAACTCGACCCGCAGCACCATCTTGTCGCTTTGCACCGTCGCGACCACTTTCGTTGTGCCGCTGATGGTCTCGCCCTCTTTCAGGTTGACGCTGATGGTTGCAAGGGGCTTGGCAGGTGGCTTCTGCGCAAGCGCATAGACCACACCGAACATCACCAACACCGCTCCGATACGCCATAACGGTTTGCTCATGTCCATAACAGGAGTTAGATTCGCCCCTGCTTAGGTGAATCCTGCTTGAGGGCAAAAACAAAAGCGAATTGCGGGGGGTGATGCCGATGCCCAAAGTAAAAAGGGAGCGACAGGCAAAGGAGAGCAAAACCTGCCGCTCCAATTGAGAGGTGTGTAGTTGCTTGCCACCTTTTAAGACGATTTACGCCCCGAAAAAGTTCCCAAATGGGGGTTACCGGCTCTCCTTCTCTACGGGCTTGCCTTGCAAAGGAGAGCGCTGCTCTGCCTTTTTGGCATAGGTTTCAGGGTCGGCAAGGAACTTCTGCTTGCACTTGCTGCAGCAGACATAGTAGCGCTTGCCGTTGTATTCGAAGGCGATTGACTCGTCCGGTGTAATCTCTTCGTCAGACACGGGGCAGAACAGCTTCGCGTTCGTGGCAGGTTGTTGCTCGGTCCCTTGCTTCTTGTCGCCTTCAGCAGTCTGCTCACTGCCTTTTGAAGCATCCTTCTTCTCGCTGCAGCAACTCTTGCCCGCTGCGTGCTCGCCCTTTTCGCCTGAACAACAACAGCTACCCCGTTCGGAACCACAGCACGCCTTACTTGCTTGCTGTGGCTGGGTGTTTGCTTTGGCAGGTTTGCGGTTCAGGTAGGTCGCGGGCGACGCCTTGAACTTGGCAAGGCAATCCTTGCAGCAGAAGTAGTAGGTCTTACCCTTGTAGGTGTAGCGCGTGGAATTGGACGGGTTCTTGATGGTCTCACCCGAAACAGGGCAGGCAATCGCGGGTTTCTTCCCTTTCGCATTTGTCTGCGCCATTGCTGAAGCTGTTAGCGTCAATGCGCATGCGATTACCGTTGCAATTAACCAGTTTTTCATCGGTTTACCTCCTTAGGGGGAATTATACCTGCATCCGCTACATAGCTCGCCCAGCTCGTGTCCGATTCCCATACTCTGACCTCCACACAATGGATGTGGGCAGGCAGTTGCGCTTGCAGAGACTCGTAGATGACCTGCGCGATTCGCTCTGCTGTTGGTTGCGGCAGCCAGTCGTTCAGGTGGCGATGATCGAATCGGCTCTGGATTAGCGGCTCTATCCACTGCTTGACCTGATGAAAATCGACCACCATGCCCGCTTCATCCAGTTTATCGGCAGCAAGCACCACTTCCACCTGATAGGTATGCCCATGCAACCGCCTGCATGGGTGCCCTTCAGGCAGTTCCTCTAACTGGTGGCTCGCACAGAAGGTGAACCGTTTGCCGATGCGGTAGCTCATATAGCCTTCCTCAACGACCATGCTGAAACGGGGTTTCGGGAGTATATCGGAACGCCTGATAGTGCTGAGCGATGTTGGCTTCTTCCGTGCGCCCTTTATGCAGGCAGAGGCGGTAGCGCAGGGTGAGGCTTTCGCCCTGTTTCAGTAGGTAGTCGCCTGTGCCCTTAGGTGTGCCCGGCACGAAGTCGTGCACGCCGAACGGGTTTGCGGCAAACAGTCCGTAGTCGCGCACATGCCAGTAGGTGGGATGGCGCAGGTTGTCGGGATGGTCAAAGATGGCGATGCCCACCGTTTCGCCCTCCACGGGACCGGTGTAGTCGCACCATTCCGCGCGTTTGCCCCATGCGTCGCGGTCGCGTTGTCCCGCCGCGTTCACAATCTGCCCACCTTGTCCACGCTTGACCTCCATGCTGGACGCCACGCGCACACCGAAGGTACCCTCTTTCGTATCACCGAAGCGTACCTCGCCCTCGCTCGCCCGAATCGTCACCGTGTAATCGAGCCAGACCAAATGGGGCGCACGGTAGACGACGATTTCGGTCGTCTCCTCGCACACTTTTTTGCCGTCGGGCGCGAGCCAATCGTTCTGCGCCTCGATACGCGCCAGCACGGGACCCGCTTCCACACGCCTTATCTGGCGATGGGCGATGGTGCCTCTGCCAGGTCCCTCTGTCCAGAAGTCGATGCCGTTCACTTCACCGTGCGTGAACCAGAGGGAACGCTGATGCGGATGGTCCATCGATTCGCCCTGCACGAGTTGCATTGGGAAATGGCGCGTGATGGGCTTGCCGTTTGGACCGTAGAGTGGGTAGAGGTAGGGCTTGGGTGCGTCGCGATGAACATAAGCGGCAATCGGTTGACCCCTGTAGCGCAGGGTGATAGCTTTCTCGGTGCGCGTCGCTTCGAACCCCTGCACAGAAGCGGTTGCAGAGCGCAGTTCGTAGCGTTTTTCGCTTCCCCGCGGCAAGTTCGGCTCAATCCAGACCAGGTAGCGTTTGCCCTCGCGCTCCACGCGCTGCGCCGCAATCGGTTCGCCTTCGCCAATTAGCAGCAGCGGTGCATCGGGCAATCGCCCATCTACCGCCACCCAGAGAGGCACCTGCTGATAGCTCGCCTTCACCGCCTTAACCACGATGCGCATCGTGGCTCTATTGTACCCATCCCTCGCCAAACAGGATGTGGGTGTGCAGGGGCGAAATCGAAAGGGGAATCGGATGACTACAGCGATTATTTTGGCAGGTGGGGCAACGGACGAGGCGTGGCAGCGGGCAAGTGGGGCAACAGTGCGGGCGATGGTGCCCCTCTATGGCGAGCCGATGTATCGCCATGTGCTGCGCGCGTTGCAGGGCATATCCGAAATCGGGCGCATTCTTATTGTGGGGGAAGTGCCTCCAGGCGAAGGCTATGAGGTGTTGCCCCCGCCCAACGGGCTGCTGGAGAGCGTGCAGCGCGGACTGGAAGCCAGCCAGACCGAATCGGTGCTGTTCGTGACGGTCGATGTGCCCTTCTTAACTGCAGAGAGCGTGCGCTTCTTTCTGGAGGCGAGCCTGCAGAGCGGGGCTGCGCTGACCTATGCGGTTGTGCCCGCTGCCCTCTGCCGTGAGAAGTTCCCCCAGATGAAGCGTACCACGGTCCGCCTGCGCGAGGGCGAACTGACAGGCGGCAACTTGTTCTGGGCGCAACGCACCGTTGCCATGCGCGAGCTGCCGCGCCTGAAAGCCCTCTATGCCATGCGCAAACAACCCCTGCGCCTTGCGCTCTATGTGGGGTTCGGCATCCTCATCCGCTTCCTGCTGGCGCAGTGGATCTCGCCACGCTTTTTAAGCATTCGGGATGTGGAGCAGCGGGCGGAGCAGCTGCTGGGCGTGCCGGGACGCGCTATCCTTTGCCCCTACGCCGAAATCGGCACCGACATCGACACCCTCCAGCAGTGGCAGCAAGCACAGGTATAATATTAGTTGGCTATGAAACACGAACATGCAGAACGCCTGTTTCGGGAATATCTTGAGTTAAGAGGCTGGAGCTTCTGGGATGAGACACACTCTCGTCAAATGATGAATCTTCGGCCAGATAGCGCTGCGCCTGATTTCACCCTCTTAAACCGTGAAGGGAAACCAACTGCCTTTGTCGAGGTCAGCGAAGTCGCTATTAAGCAAGCGGATCTTCAGCGAATTCAAACAATAATCCGTTCTGACAGATCGGAAGAAAATTTATTTGATAAACCATCACCAAGTCGTTTTTATCAAAAGTTGAGAAAGGAAATTAATCAATTGAAGCGATTCATCGATCAGAGACATCGAGCGGGGCAACCCCACCTACCTACGATGCTGGTCGTGCACGATCCATTGGGGACCGCCTTTCCCACCTCGACATTCGTTCTCCACAAACTACTGGGATTGGCGATTACCTTTGTTGTTGATCCTGCTCAAGGAAAAGCCGTTTCCCCAATGCGGCTTTTACCTACTGAGCGAGGAGTATTCTTTCAAGAGAAGAATCGGCACATCAGTGCGATTGCATTACTGGAAGAGAAAAAAGTATTGGCAATTATTTCTGGATATGAAAAAGAGTTGGAAGACTTGGATTATCGTGATCTGTCTGAAGTTATACCGAAGGTAGGACGCATTACCAAAAAATATGTTGAAAATGGAATCAATATCGATTATTCAATTCCTGTGCTAACGATTTTTTGCAATCCCTTTGCACAAGTTGCCTGGCCTTCGGAGTTTTGGGGGCGCTATGATCAGGTTTGGGGTGTACGAGGCGACTCCTATGACATCCTATATGATGGGCTAATTGAACTATATCAAGGCACATTGCGCGGTGTCTCCTTACCTCCTCCTGAGCAAACCTCGCGTGCTTCCGGCTTTTATGATGAGTAATTTGGTACTGCTTGATACGGGGGTTGTTCTGCGATACATCACAGGTGATGTGGATGTCCTCCAGCGCATACGCGAGCTTAGAAATCAATTTGGTGCCTTGCTCATCTGCCCACAAGTGCTTTATGAATTCTGGGTTGTCGCGACAAGATTCCAAGCGCAGGGTGGTTTTGGCTTGAAGCCTGATCAAGCAGGTCAGTTCGTTAACCAGATTGTGGATGTTTTTACCCTTTTGCCAGATCCCGAAGATTTATGGGTGTACTGGGTACAACTCTGCGTCCGCCATGGCGTTAGTGGTCGTCAAGCTCATGATGCTCGTCTGGTAGCGTGGATGGATGCCTATCGTATTTCACACCTTTATACCCTGAACGCCAGCGATTTCAGACGTTATACCCACATCCAAACAGTCTGAGAATTGCCCGAGAGGTTAAAGCAGGAACTTTGCCCAAAACACACAATCTTCATCTGCACAGGAGGGGTCAAAAATGAGACTGATGCAGGATAGCCCAAACGAAAAGGTGCGTCTGGCGATTATCGGCTGTGGCGGCATTGGACGCCACCACTATAATGTGTTCACCAGCCACGCAGGGACAATGTGCGAAGTGGTCGCGATTGCCGACCCCTATCGCAAGCAGATCGACGAGTTTCAGGCGATGGCGAAACGCTCCTTCGACGCCTACAGCGACTATCGACGCATTCTGGAACGCAAAGACATCGACGCCGTGATTGTCAGCACACCCGACCATTGGCACGCCCGCATCACCATCGACGCATGCGAATCGGGCAAGCATGTCTATGTAGAAAAGCCCACCTCACATAATGTGGTGGAGGGGCTGGCGATGGTGAACGCCGCACGCGAGCATAAGCGCGTGGTGATGGTCGGGCTGCAGCAGCGCAGCGGTGAGCATTTTCAGGAAGCGGTGGAGATTGTGCGCTCGGGCAAGCTGGGCAAAATCACGATGGTGCACTGCTGGAACATGGACAACGAATCGCCCGATGGCATCGGCAACCCGCCCGATAGCGACCCGCCACCGGGGCTGGACTGGGACATGTGGCTGGGTCCTGCGCCCAAACGCCCCTATAACCCGAATCGGTGCCTCTATCACTTCCGCTGGTTCTGGGACTATGCTGGCGGCAAGGTGACCGACTGGGGCGTACATCTGATTGATATCGCGCTCTGGGCGATGGGCGAGCATAACCCGCTGGAGGTTTCGGCGTCGGGCGGTAAGTTCGCCCTGCGCGACAATCGCGAGACGCCCGACACGGTGGAATGCCTATGGCGATTTAAAGATTGGCTACTTATCTACTCGCATCGGGCAGCGAATAGCTTCCCCGCGAACGGGCGAGGCTACGGCACGATGTTCTTCGGCACGAACGGCAGCCTGTTTGTGGATCGCGGCGGGTTGCAGGTGCACCCCGAAAAGGAGCGCATCCCCGCCTATCAGCGGGGTGGCTCGCCACAAAGCGAACCGCACGCGGTGAACTTCATCCGCGCCATCCGCGAAGGCGTGCCGTTGGCGTGCGATATCTTGACCGGGGTGCGTTCCACGATTGTGCCGTTGCTGGGCAATATCGCCTACCGCACAGGGCGCACCATTCGCTGGGACGCACAGAAGGCGCAAATTATCGGGGACAAAGAGGCAAACGCGCTGCT
>BEHR01000057.1 GCA_002898555.1 bacterium HR15 | reverse complement strand
TCGGGCGTGTATTCCAGTTCCACCTCGCCGATGCGCACCAGGTCGCCCTCTTGCGCGCCCAGCTCCTTGAGGCGTTTGAAGATGCCCAACCCGCGCAGCCGTTTCTGCATGCGGTGCAATGCCTCCTCGTTGCTTAAGTCGGTTGTTTGTACGATTTCGCGGGGCAGGTCGCCCTCCACGATGAAGTAATCACCCTCACGATAGACCCGGATGGGCCTTGGGCGGCGTTTGGCTTCGGTTTCGGCAGATGCCACCAACGGCTCAGGTGGCGGGAGCGCAGCCACACGCTGTGCCAACGCCGCAACGAGCGTGTCCACACCTTCGCCCGTGTAAGCCGAGATGAGATAAACCTCCTCGCCAAGACGCGCCTGCAACGCCTCGCGAATCGGTGTCAGCACGCTTCGGTCAGGCACCGTGTCGATTTTGTTCAGTGCGACGAGCGCAGGCTTCTGCAGCAGGGCGGGGCTGTAAAGTTGAAGTTCCAACCGCAAGGTTTCGAAGGCAGTCAACGGCTCCGGCTCGGCATAGGGTGAAACATCCAAGAGATAGAGCAGCAGGCGGGCGCGTTCGATATGGCGCAAAAATTGGTGTCCTAAACCCACGCCCGCGTGCGCACCCTCGATCAAGCCTGGGATGTCTGCCATCACGAAGGTTTGATCTTGGTAGCGCACCACGCCGAGGTGGGGCGTCAGCGTGGTGAAGGGGTAGTCCGCGATTTTGGGGCGCGCGGCGGAGACACGGCTCAGCAGGGTGCTTTTGCCTGCGTTCGGCATGCCAACCAGCCCGACATCTGCCAACAGCTTCAGCTCCAGACGAATGCGCCGTTTCTCGCCGGGCAGCCCTTTCTCCGCGAAGCGGGGTGCTTGATGGGTGGGTGTGGCAAAGGCGGCGTTTCCGCGCCCGCCCTTCCCCCCATGCGCCACGATAAATCGCTGCCCATGTCGGGAGAGGTCGGCAAGCAGCTCGCCCGTATCGGCATCATAAACCAATGTCCCCACAGGCACACGCAGCAGCAACGGCTTTCCGTTGCGCCCTTTGCGATTGTTGCCCGATCCGTGTCCGCCGTTCTCGGCTTTGTAGCGCGTGCGGTAGTGGTAGTCCAGCAGGGTATTGAGCGATTCGTCGGCTATTAGGATTACATCGCCCCCATGCCCGCCATCGCCGCCGTCCGGTCCACCGCGCGGCACATATTTCTCCCGGCGGAACGAGACACAGCCGTTGCCCCCCGAACCACCCTCTACCTCAATAATGGCTTCATCGATGAACATCGCATCAAATCGCCTCTGGGTCCACACCCATTTCGCGCAGTCGTTGAGCGAGCCGCTCGGCACGTTGGCGTTCCGCCTCAGCACGTTGGCGTTCCGCTTCTGCCTGTTGCAGCGCGTGCTGTTGGAGTTCCTGATCGGTCGGCACCAGTTCGCCTTCCGCTGTGTAGAGGCGCAGCCAGCGGTACACGCGCCGGTGGTACACGCCTTCCCACACGCCCAGATACGCACTTAGTTGATGACTCCATAACCAGCCCCGCTCGTTCGGTGCGATGGGTACATACTCCTCTTCTTGCAGGCAGAAACCCGCGAACTCCCCGCTGAAGGCGTCATACCAGAAGTATTCAGGCGTGCGAAACACCTTCGCGTACAACGCCTTGTTGGCTTCACGATCTTTCTGCGCGGTGGAAGGTGAGAGCAACTCAATAATCAAGTTTGGATATTTGCCATGCTCCTGCCACACCACCCATGACTTGCGTGGCTTTGTACCGTCCACCTCCTTCACCAGGAAAAAGTCGGGTCCCTTATAGAGCGGGCTCCCCTTGATCACACTCTCGGCTTGCTCCAGACTGTAGTAGATGAACATATTGCCGCCGCAGAAGTAGTCGGTGCGCCCTTTGAAGAGCTGATCGACCACCTCGTTCAGCAGCCAGATTTGCACCACATGCCAATCGCTTTCCAATGGTTCACCATCTCCTTCGGGTAGTTGAAGGTTTTTCAGGTACTCCAGGTCGGGCAGATAGAACGCCTCGGCAGGTGCGGGGCTTCGCCGGGCACGCTTCTGAACAGCCGATTTGGACACGGCAGCAATCTTGGGCATCGACGGTCACCAGAAGCAAGTATACCCCTTCATGGGATTCTTAAATGCCCATTCGTGGCAGGACGGTGCCATTCCACTCGGTTGAGGAGCGCATCGATCATCCAGAGAACGACGCAACCCGCGATTAACGCGGCGGTGACCAGCCCCGAATCGTTGCACAGCAACGCTGCAAGAGCGCCCCACGCGCTGGCATAAACCGCTGGGCGCATGGCAACTGCGCCATGCCAAAGCTGTACCAGGGGCGTGCGGAACCATTGATAGAGCGCGAAGACAAACAGCGCAAAGCCAATCACTGCCACCATCATCGGCAGCGAGACTACCACACGCTGCAGCACATCCAACTTCGCCTGCAGGAGAGGACTAAGGTTGCCTGCAGCAAGTTCCTGCCATGCCCGACCGAAATGCGACTGCAACCGCCAATGCTGATGCGCGTCCAGCCAAGCGGCGAATACCGTTGCGCCAACCCCCATCGTGAAAAAAACGGCAAGTAGCGAGTAGTGAGTGGTGAGTGGTGAGTAGTAAGTGAGCATAAGCCCGAAAGCAAGCATCATGGGCATCCATGCACCCAGATTGGAGCCGAGCATCGGCAACCCGAAAGTAAGCATGAGCAAAGCATAGCAAGCAGTTAGCGCAATCATCCCGCGCGGTCCAGGACGCGCACATCCCAGACTTTCCAGCCAACTGGCAGGCACGAGCAGGGCAAGCGGCAACGCAATCCCCAAATAAGTATTGTCCAGCCCGTATAGGCGCGCTCCCTCCCATAAATAGAGCGCAAGTAGCGAGCGGTTGACCCCATAGCCGCCGCCGAAGTAGATATCCAGCAGGATCACGCCCAACACAACCGCGCCTGCGGCACTGAGTGGGGGCATGCCCGTGATGCGAGCGAGTACCGCCATCGCCATCGCCAGTCCAACCCATCCGCCCACCAGCCAGCCCACAATCACCGAAGCGTCACCGACCACATCGCCTGTCCACAGTTCAAACGGGCAGTAGCTGTGCCAAATTGAGACGGCGGGAAAGAGCAGCAGCACCGCCAGCCCAATACGGTAGAGCGAGCGCAGGAGCGGGTTCAGATGACCGAGACGCCAGAGGAGTAAGCCACTAAGCACCCAGAGAGTTCCAATCAGCGCGACTGAGGCAAGAATCACAGGAGCCATCTCATGTTGAACACGCCAGTGTTCTTCGATGCGGGTAAGGGCGCCGCGATGCTCGCTCAATCCCAGTGAATGCCGCAGCGCGCGCGTAGCCGTGCGTGGCAGCAACCCGTTCCAGAAGGCATGCCAGTCCGACAAACGGCTGTCAAACGCAGGCGTGCCACTGCCCGTACGCCAGTCGGACCTTTCACCTGCAATCGCCCGTACCAGCGTTGGCACAATATCCACCTCCAGCACCATTCCTGCCCAGCGCGTGGAAGCGGAAGTGAGCAGTCCGTGCCGTTCACGCGCTGCGTAGCGCACGACCGCGGTCAACCGTGCCACACCATCCAGCCCCGGATCGGACGGCTGCAAGCTGATCACCCATGTCTCGATGCCTTCAGCGATGAGCAGTTCCAGCGCGGCATAGTCCCAGTGCGTCATCTCGATCAGCACCCAATCGGCGTCGAGCGTGGGAATGGCGATGCGCAGCGATTCGAAGTCACGGAACGCGCGTGTGGGCAGGAACCCATGCGAGCCGACACCAATCAGCGCATAGGGGCTGGGGGGAGGGGATTGAGGGGTGTAGAGATACAGCCCGCGCTTGCCTGCCCGTTCCAGTCGCGCCCCCAGCGTATGGGAAAGCAGCCCGCGTGTCATTAGCCCACCTGCGTTCATCGCGAGCAGGGCTGGGTGCGGTGGCTGCCAGCCCGTACGCCGCCGGAACGCCTGCCCTGCAGAGCCACCCTCGAAGGGCGCGCTATCCAGACGCATCAAGATATCTGCCCAGCGACCCGCCACCCGCTTGCCCGTCGCAAAGGTCACCACGCGCGAAGGAAGCCACGGATCCGCGCGGACATTGCTTTCTAACTCTTCGGATGAGTAGGTGCTGCCGGGGTTCGCCGCGGGCACGCGCTTCCAGAGCAACCACGCCGCCTGATGAGGCACTGTGCCGCCCAACTCGCCTGGTGTACGCCCCTCATGCACCAGCACCAGCACCAGCTGGGGCGAAGCCTGCCCAATCATCAGCAGGCTTACAACAAGCAGCGCTATCAGCACCTGTTTCATCGCGCGATAAAGAAGCGATCGAACGCGCCTGTCGGCTCACTCCAGTAGGTCTCCACCTCCCGCACAATCGCGCCCAAGGGGCCCCGGTGCAGATAGGTGAGCAGCGACTGAAGTGCCTCCTCGCGACCTTCGGCAACCACCTCCACCTCACCATCAGGCAAGTTGCGCACATAGCCGGTCAGCCCCAGTCGCTGGGCATGCTCCAGCACGAACATCCGATAGCCCACACCCTGCACCCGACCCCGCACGATCGCAATCAGCCGACACATGGCACACTCCGCCATACAGGGATTATACCAACACACACCAGCTAAGCAGCGGATGCGCCAGCGCACTCGCAATCGCCGAAAGCGTTAACACCCAGAAAACCACAAAAGGAGTACATCCGAGACGACATACTGAACAAAGGGTTGTTCGGTGATGACAAACAGGAACGGGCTTTGCAGCAGGAAATATTCTGCAGCGATGGAATCTCTTAGAGAGGTGATTGAGATGCAGGTGCGCGAAGCGCGATTGGGGCAAGATATCGAACCAACGCTGGCGTCGCTGGCGATCCCAGGAGCGGGTCAGCTTTTGCAAGGTCGCCTGTTTCGCGCTGCGTTCTGGTTCTTGCCTGCCTTAGGGCTTTGGGTTTGGACGATTCTTCCGTATGAGCTGGGTCCAGAGGTAATTCTGGTTATCGCTCTTGCGCTGATGTTGCATATTGCCAGCGCACGCGATGCCTTCCGTGCAGCTCACATATCTGAAACGGCGCGCTCCGAAAATCTGTGGGATGTGCTTCCTCCATTTCTCATCATGAAGGTGCTGGGGAGTATCTTGCTGGGAGTTACCGCGTTTCACCTCTTGATAACCGGCGCGGATTTGCTCCAAGCATTGATAGAATCTCAGGTTAGATGGGGTGGAGGTTCCTTTCCCTACTCCATCACACTCCGTGCGGGGCAGTTGGCGGAGCGTATGGTGATCATGGTAGGAGTGGGCGTTGTTGGCTTCGCATTATATCAGATAGGTAGCCTCTGGCAAATGCGCACGAGGGAACAGACGCGTGAGCAGCGCATGTTGCAGGAGGCGCGCGCTCGCGGTGGCTCGCTGACCGTGCCTGAAGCCGCAGCCGTCATGCACCTTCGCTTTGAAGAAGCGCACGACCTGCTGGAGCAAATGGCGCAACGCCGCTGGATTGGTGTTTCCATCGCTGAAAATGGGCAGAAGGTCTATCAGTTTTTTGCTTCGCTCCACTGAGCATCCATTCGGGGCACTCCAGAACACCCGCGATGTGCTATAATATAAGCAAGGCGAGAATTCGTATTCTCAGCGCGAGGGCGCGACGCTCCCGCAACGAGGTGGAACATGCGCATGCCGCTGACAGGCTGGCTGGCAGCATCGATGCTTTTAACGCTCTGGGCGCAGGGTGAACCGACGCGCCCTGTGTCGTTCCGACTCGTGCTGGACAGTCCCGCCCATCAGGTCTACCTCGCAGGCACTTTCAACGAGTGGCAATATCGCCGCCATCCGATGCAGACCACCGACGGCGGACGCACATGGACGCTGACGCTGCCACTGCCGCCTGGCGCGCATCAGTATAAGTTCGTCATCGACGGCACCAAATGGCGCACCGACCCGAAAGCCCCTGTTATCGACGATGGCAACGGCAACCTGAACTCGGTGGTCTGGGTGGAACCCGACGGCTATAATCGCCCGGCACGACTGGGCGACGGGCAGATAACCCGTAGCGCGATTCAACATCAGCCCAGCGACCTGCGCGACCGCAACCCCGTGAACGGCACCCTCTATCTGCGGCTGCGCGCCCGCAAAAACGATGTGCAAGAGGTTCTACTATACTACTGTCATAACGGACGCCTGCACACGCTTCGCATGATGCCCGCTGCCCAGGATGCCCTCTATACCTACTACCGTGCTGCGCTGCCGGAAGCCGAGATCGAATACCTGTTTGCCCTGCGCGACGGCGCCCTCACGCTCTGGCTGACACCTGACGGCTTGCAAAAGGGTCAAGACACGCCCAGACACCGATTTCACCATCGTGTCGGCGAGAACCGCTTCGATGTGCCCGACTGGGTGCAGGATGCCGTGTTCTATCAGATCCTGCCCGATAGGTTCTACAACGCCGATCCTTCGAACGACCCACCCAATGATCAGCCTATCGACTTCACAGGGCGTATCGAGGGCGACCGCTTCTACGGAGGCGACCTGAAGGGCATTCGGACGAAACTGGACTACCTGCGCGAGCTGGGCGTCGATGCCCTCTACATGAACCCGGTATTCGCCTCCGTGAGCCATCACAACTACGATGTGGACGACTATGAGCGGGTCGATCCGCAACTGGGCACGGAGGAGGACTTGCGCCAGCTGGTCGACGCGCTTCACGCAAACGGCATGCGCCTGATTCTGGATGGTGTGTTCAACCACGCGGGCATCTACTTCTTTGCCTTTCAGGATCTGCTTCAGCATCAGGAGCAGTCGCCGTTCCGATCGTGGTTCTATGTGGAGCGGTTTCCTGTGAAGGTGGAATGGAATCCACCGTATTGGGCGTGGTGGAACATTCCCTATATGCCGAAGCTGCGCCATGAGAATCCGCTGGTGCGGCGCTATCTGCTGAATGTGGTGGAGCGTTGGACGCGTGAGTTCGCGCTGGATGGCTGGCGGCTCGATGTGCCAAACGAAGTGCCTGACCTCTTCTGGCGCGAGTTCCGCCCCTTGGTGCGCAAGATAAACCCACAGGCGGTCATCATCGGTGAAATCTGGGGCGATGCAGGGCACTGGCTGCAGGGCGATATGTTCGACAGCGTGATGAACTATCTCTGGCGTGGTGCGGTGCTGGACTGGATTGCGCATCGACGCATCCAGCCGTCGCAGTTCGACCAGCGGATCCAAACACTGCTGATACGCTATCCACGCCAGAGCCTGTACGCGATGTACAACATGCTCAGCAGCCACGACACGCCCCGCTTCCGACGCGAGTGTGGGGGCGACCTGCGCCGGGTGAAGTTGGGCTTTCTGCTGCAGATGACCGCCATCGGTGCGCCCGCCATCTACTACGGGGATGAAATCGGGCTGGACGGCGGCGGCACACCCGATAACCGACGCCCAATGCACTGGGAACTGACCGACGAAGAGCGTGCCCTGCTGAGCTATGTGAAACGCCTGATAGCCGTGCGCAAAGCGACGCCTGCCCTGCGTCGGGGCGAGTGGCAAACGCTGCGGGTGGATGATGCCCGCAACCTCTACGCCTTTGCCCGCGTCATTAGGGAACCCCAGCCCCCTGCTAAGGCAGCAAGTGGGGACATCGCCGTCATTCTCATCAACAATGGCGAGCAGCCCCAAACCATCGAGCTGCCCATGCCGCACGGCATCCCAGCATGGCAGATTGCCGCCGCCACTCACGATTTCGGGCAGGAGAGCCTTCCTGCTCGGAAGGGGCAACTCATCCTGAGCATGCCCCCTCTTTCGGGAGCTATTCTGGTTCCCGCACCGTATCCACTCACAGGAGGTACAGAACAATGAGAGCGAATCGGCATAATGGCTTCACGCTGATTGAGCTGCTGGTCGTGATTGCGATCATCGCCATTCTGGCGGCGATCCTGTTCCCCGTGTTCGCGCAGGCACGTGAAAAGGCGCGTCAAACCCAGTGCCTGAGCAATGGTAAGCAAATTGGACTGGGGCTATTGATGTATGCCAATGACTATGATAATCGCCTGCCCGTCTACAACTGGCCAGAGAGCTACATTATTGCGGCGCGGACTATGCCCTATATTAAAAACCGCGACATCTTCAAGTGCCCGTCGTCGTCTTTTCGTCAGGGTTCTGTTCAAGCGGCGCAGCGCGACAATGGACAGGGCGACTACATGACCGCACCGAACAGTCCATGCGTCGGCTTGGGCGTATCGACACGCGGGCGCAATAACTACTTCGACGATATCTACCCACCAATAGACTACCGCACAAACGAGAACATGTGGGCATTCCGCTGGCTTGACCAAAATTCGCCCTGCTACTCGCCATGGCAACCATGTGGAAACATAGCCATCGAGCCAGGGAAATCGATAGACGATAGCTCGGTACTCAACCCCTCCAAAGCAGTGATGATGATCGACTTCCCCTCCACCGTATGGGAATGGCCTGGCGAACGGCTCTGGGGAGCAAACTTCAAAGGGCGACACAATGAAGGCTCCGTTGCCATTCATGTGGACGGACATGCGAAGTGGTATCGCTACCAAGCACTCTATCCGCGCGGAGTCCAGTGGAGCGGACAGTTCGTGGAGTGGTACTACTGGGGCTTAGCCTGCGGCGACCCAAGTGTACGATAGGGAACGGTAGGGGTGGATCAATT
>BEHR01000056.1 GCA_002898555.1 bacterium HR15 | reverse complement strand
CCATCCCTGCTGTGACAGCAGGCGCTACTCCCCTCCAACAGGAGTATACCCGATGCCACAGGGTTCGCCCGCTGTCCTGAAATTTTTTCTCTGGGGTACCCTGCTGGGTCGGAAAAGAAAATTTTGCCGTCTGGGTCAGAGAAAAAATTTTGCCTGCTGGGTTGGAGAAAAAATTCGCCGGCAGGCTAAAAACATTTTAGGCGAGTAGCAAATGGCAAGTAGATTCTACTCACTACTTGCTTTTTGGCACACACGCTTTGCCCGTTGGCGAGTAAGGGCAAAAAATCTTTTGCCCTTGCACTATACCCTATCGGGACAGCGAATGCAAGGGGTATAGAGGGTGTTCGAAACATCGTGGTGCAGGATATAAAAGTTTTTCTCCGAGAGCAGCCCAAAACCTATGCCAATATGCTTTAACGGCTCGGCGGGCAGCCCCACCCTCCAGCGAGCCGCGTGAATTTTCGAACACTCTAAGGGGTATACGACAGCCCCAGAGCAACCTGCTGTAAGTAGGCTTCGCTTGTCCCCTTTTGCGTAATAGCGTCATAGGAGAACAGGCAGAAGCCGCGGGCACCCAGTTGGCGCATGGCACGCGCCTTGTTGAGCGTGCTTTCTGGGGGGATGCGCCACGCGCCAATACCCCCAATCACGGGACGCCCCTGTGCTGCCTGCAACGCCTGCTCCATCTGATGGATGACCACCGCCGTATCTGGATGATATGCCATCGGCAACACGGTGTCCAGCCAGTCACGGCGCAGCCAGAGCGTCCAGTTCTGCAACTTGTGTTGATACGCGCTGAGCGGGACCGGATAGACCGCCGCCGACAGAATCAGGTTCGGATTAATCTGGCGGCTCTGACGAGCAAACGCTTGCACAAGGACATTTATCTGCTCGCGTCGCCAATCGTTCCATTCTGTTGGGAACGCCTGAATCCATGCGAGGGGGTTGCGTAGCGATTTGCGATCTAACTCGCGGCGTTGGCGATCGCTTACCTGCGCTGCCATCGCGGCACGAAATCGCGCGCGACAACCCGCACAATAGCAATACCCCTCATAAGGGTAACGCACATAGTCCAGATGGAGCCCTTCCAAGGCGGGATAGCGTGAGGCAACCTCGCCAAATACTTTCAGCAGATGTGCCCGCACCTCTGGATTGCTGGGGCAGAGATAGACCCCCTCCACACGCCCTGCTGTGGTCATCTGATAGCGGTTGCCCCTGTCGCGAGCAATCCAGTTGCCTGCGCGACAGACCACATGCAGGCGACTGCGGGGCGGCTGTGGCTGGCTCCACACATAGTACACATTCAGCCACGCATGCACCATCAGTCCTGCTGCCTGTGCCTGCTGCAGGAGGTAGCTCAGTGGGTCAAAATCGGCAGGCAGACCCGCAAGTGCTTCGGCACGCGGCTCGTAGCTGGAGCGATAATAGGCATCACCCCGCCCGCGCACCTGAGCAAACAGCGTGTTGAACCTATATGCCCGTGCCAGCTCCACCACACGCTCAATCGCCTGCGGAGAAACCAACGAAGTGCGCACGACCCACATCGCACGCACCTCGTCGGGCAACCGCTCCCGTGCTGTACGCATCCTCAATGGAAGATTCTGGCACACGCATCGGTTTCCCTGCAAAAACTTCTGGCTTTAGGGCGACCAACTGGAACTCGCTGCACCAAAGATCGCCACGAACACCGCAAAGTAAAGGCATAACAACGCAAGCCCGGCAATAAGAAGGATGGTGGCGATGATACCTAAGACGCGCCCTGCAACAATCATCCCGCGATCGCTGGGGTTGCCCAAGCCCGCATCAATATCGCGTAAGGCATTGTTGCCCATAATCCACGCTACGGGGCCCAACAGCCCACAAAGCACGATGCTCAAGATGCCCAGCACCAGAATAAGGGTCGCATTCGAACTACTTCCACTGCTCCCATTGGACATGTCAGCACCTCCTGTGAAACAACTTATTCGTGATGCCAGCGTCGATTCCTGCAGAGGTAGAGCTGGCAGGCAGGGAAGCAATGGAAGCCTATCGAATTCCCCGCTTGGGATGGCACTGAACGGCATCGATACCCTATTGACACAGGGCGCGTGGATGCTGGAAGGCAAGCGGGTTGGGTTGATTACCAATCACACAGGACTGACGGCTGACAGGCAGTCGACCATCGACGCGCTGCGTGCGCTCAATGTGCGTCTCGTCGCGCTTTTTAGCCCAGAGCATGGCATTCGCGGGCAGCTGGATGAGCGTGTGCCCGACACTGTCGATGAGCGCACAGGGCTGCCCATCTACAGCCTCTATGGCGAGCGCAGGAAACCCACGCCTCAACAGCTGGAGCAGGTCGATGCGCTGCTTTTTGATATTCAGGACATCGGCACGCGCTTTTACACCTACATCTCCACAATGGGGCTGGCGATGGAGGCATGCGCGGAGAGGAGTATTCCCTTCATCGTGCTGGATCGGGTCAATCCGATTAATGGTATCGCCGTGGAGGGTCCCCTCGCCGATGCAGATCGCCTCTCCTTTACTGCTTATCACGCGCTGCCCGTGCGACACGGTATGACCGCGGGCGAATTGGCGCAGATGTTCAACATGGAGCGTGAGCTGAACGCCAAGCTCACTGTTATCCCCTGCCGCGATTGGAAGCGCACGCAATGGTTCGATGAGTGTGGTCTTTATTGGGTGAACCCATCGCCCAACATGCGTCGCTTGCAGCAGGCGCTGCTTTATCCGGGCATCGGTCTGCTGGAAGGCACGAACCTTTCTGTCGGGCGCGGCACCGACACGCCTTTTGAAGTGGTGGGTGCACCGTGGATCGATGGGCGCAAGCTGGCGGGCATGCTCAATGAGCTGCCCAGTAGCACAGGTGTGCGTGCCGTGCCTATCACCTTTACACCCACCGCCAGCACTTACAGGGAGGTGGAGTGTCAAGGGGTTTCGTTGCTTATCACAGAGCGGGCGAAGGTGCGTCCCGTTGCGCTCGGATTGGGGCTTGCCTATGCCCTGCGGCGGCTCTACCCGCGCGAATGGGAGGCGCAGCGCATGCTGGGACTGCTTGCCAATCGGGAGGTGCATACCCTGTTGATGGAGGGAGCGGAGCTGGAGCGGATCCTGCAGCGTTGCGCCCGCGACGAACGCGCCTTCCGTCGGCGTCGCCAGCGATTTTTAATCTACCCCTCCTGACATTGCTCCGTACGGGCGCGTAAGCCGATTAAGATTAGCCCGGCGCCCTGTCTCGTCGCTCTCCCGGCGTCAGAAAGTCTCGTGGGCGCGCAGGGTAATCAGCACATCCCCACTGACGGCTTCGACGCTGAGCATGCCCTTGCCCTCGCCACAGATGCCCCAGAAGCTGTTGCGCTCACGGCTCACCTGACGGCAGCTGAGACCACATTCGATATCGCCCGATACGGTGCGCAGCGACACCTGGCAGTCGCTCCCATCGGGCAGGCGCAGTTCGATATCGCCGCTGACCGCGGTCAGACGCGCCTCGCCTGTCAGGGGCTGAAGCAGTTCGGCTTCGATATCGCCCGATACCGTTTCAACGCTCAGCCGTTGGGTATTGAGCCGTTCGATGGAGATGTCGCCGCGTGTCGCGTGCAGGCGCACTTGCTCGGCTTCGGCATCGCGCAGGTAGAGGTCACCACTTTGGGTATCTATCTGAATTCGTGCGCCCTTGACATGCTCCAGATAGATATCGCCACGCACGGTGGTCGCCTCTACTGTCCCGTTGATGTGGTGCAGGCTAAGGTCGCCGTGTTTGGTATGCAGGCGCAGCTCGCCATCCACTTTCTCCACGCGAATATCGCCGCGTTCCGTCTGCACGACGAGGTTGACCTGGCGCGGGAGTTGCAGCGTGAGGTCGATAATTTGGTCGATGCCTGTTTCGAGTTCAGGTGCGTGGAGGCGCACGCCTGTATCCGTGTGCTCCACGAGCAGGCTCCACTCGCGCAGCTTTTCCTGCAGGGCGTCGGGGCTGGCTCCCCGCAGGCGCACTTCGGCTTCGACCCGTCCCCCGTCGAAACCGCCTGTGATAATCATATCGCCTGCAGGAAGCCGAATTTCCACAGTCTGCCCCGGCTGGATGTCAAGGTTCATCGTGCATTCGGTGCTGGCTTCATGGCGGTATCGTCGCGGGATACCCCAGCCCTCACGCTCCAGCTCTTCGAGCGCTTTGCGCATCTCTTCAAGTCCGCGCTGGGTTTGCGTGCGGATGGTTTCGACGATCGCGCGCCAGTTGACGCCGCGCACGGCTTCTTCAACGGCGTGTCGGATGCTCTCGAACGGGCGATGTGTCTCCTCTTCAGGGCGCTCACGCTGTGTTTCAGCTGCCTCGCTGGGTGCGCCGCGTTCGGCGGCGGTTAGCGCGTCGATCAGTTCGGCTGCCTCATCAGGCTTAATACGCCCCTGCTCCACCAGGCGCAAAATGCGCAGAATCTCCTCTCTCATGGGTCTCCTCCGTTAGCGTAAGGCTCTGAGTTTGCGGGCTGCCTCTTCGGCGGTGATCTGTCCTTGCTCCAGCATATCCAGAATCTCGCGCTGTTGACGAGCGATTTGCTCATTCTCCTGCGGTTGCGGAATGGGCGCCAGTCCAAGCGCGAGCAGCAGCGCATCCAACTTGTTGCGTGCAGTGGGGTAGCTGATACCCAGCTCGCGCTCGACGCCCGCTAACATCCCGCGCGCCCGCAGGAACAGTTCCAGAAAGTGCATCTGTTCCGCATCCAGTTGGCAGAATCGGCACGATTGGAAATGCCCGTGCAGACTGGTGCCGCACTCCTCACAGGTGAGTTGCGACACCTGCAGCTTGCCGTTGCACACGGGGCAGCGCGTCGGCTGCGGATATGCCTTTCTCATAGCGCTTCCTATTATACCCCACCGATTTCACTTTTGTCAAGTCCAGAGGGCACTCTGAATGAGGATTTCTGAAGGCAGGATTGATTTTATTGATTTCAGGTGGCACATCGCTAACTTTAGACAGAGTTGCCAGCACTCACCCTTCTTGATGATACTCCTCTGCAGCTCACTATTGCGCACGCCTGACCAACCCATCTCGTGAACCGATTAGCCGCCAATCAAGGCACTCGTCTATCAATACACGCTTCATCGGTCAGCGCGTTCAGGAGGAGGCGTTGGGCTTCCTGCAACGCAGTCGCTACTTGACGCTCGGAGACGGTGGGAAATGCCTCCAGAAACTCACCGAGCGGTGCGCCGGCTTGTAAGTACTCGAACAACAGGCGTAGAGGCACGCGTGTCCCGCGAAAACACGGCTCGCCACTAAGGCGATCGGTGTCGACCCAGACCACCTCCGCTAATGAACTGCGTGTCAAAGTGTTCATCCCATCAAAGTACACCCTTCCAGGTGGGTGGACAGAATTTCGCTATTCCATCACCGTATAGATAGCCTGCAGCACGCGCTGGAGGTCGGGCAGAACGGCATACTCCAGCTCCGGGCAGTAGGGGATATGTACATCGTAGCGGGCGACCAGCTGGGGGGGTGAGAGGAGCAGGTTGAACCGTTCAGGAACGCTGGTCATCTCGGTGATAATCGCCTGCCCGAAGCCGCAGGTGCGGCTGTCTTCATGAATGACCACCAGTCGCCCCGTTTTCGCCAGCGACTGCTCGATGGTCTCCCAGTCGCATGGCACGAGCGTGCGCAGGTCGATAATTTCCAGCGAAATGCCTTCTGGGGCAAGCCGCTCGGCAGCCTGTTCCGCCAGTTCCAGTGTGTTGCCCCAAGCGACGACGGTGACATCTTTACCTTCGCGGCGGATGGCTGCTTTGCCGAAGGGGAGCGCTTTATATTCGCGCACGGGATGACGCACGCGAAAGATATGCTTGGGGATAAGAATCAGCGAGGGGTCGGGGTCTTGAATCGCTGCCCAGAACAGCCCGGCGGCGTCCTCGGGTGTGCTGGGAATAGCGACGCGCAGTCCCGGAATATGCGCCCACCAGCCGTCGTTGCTCTGACTGTGCCACGGACCGCCCGCGGGCAGATAGGCGCCATAGGGCGCGTAAATCACCATCGGACAGCTCCAATCGCCATTTGTACGCCAGCGCAGTGTCGCTACCTGCGTCACCAGCTGATGAAAGCCTGGCGTGATGAAGTCGATGAACTGAATCTCGAACACGGGGCGATAGCCCGTCGCAGCCAGTCCGACCGCTGTGCCCACGATGGTCGCTTCGGCCAGAGGCGAGTTCACCACCCGACCAGGGAAGCGCGAGCTAAGCCCCTTCGTGAAGCCGAACACGCCCCCTTTCGGGTCCTCGATATCCTCACCGAACAGTATCACTTCGGGAAAGGTTTCCAGCGCGGCGTGGAGGGTGCGATTAATCGCAGCGACCATCGTGGTCGGCTCCGATTCGGGTTCCAGCGGCATCGGCTTGTAAGTTGGCACAGGCTCACCATATAGGTGGTCCATTACATGCGCAGGGTCAGGCAGGGGCACCTGCTCCACCTGCTGATAAATCAGATCGATTTCCTCGGTGATGCGGTCGGTTAGTTCAGACAGCTCGGATGGGGTGATGACTCCCTCCGCAGTCAAGCGTTCCGTGTAGAGTTTGATGGGGTCGCGCTGCATCATCGCCTCAATCTCTTCCGCAGGGCGATAGACGCGGTGGTCGTCTGCGCTGGTGTGGGAGCTGAGCCGGTCCAGCTCGCACCAGAGAATGACAGGTCCCTCGCCACGGCGAGCGCGTCGAACGGCTTCTCCACCTTTCTCGTAAACCTCGTACACATCGCGCCCATTGACAAACATCACCCAACGCTCATCGAACACATGCAGGCGCATAGGCAGCATGTGGTGGGTGGGAGTACTGATGCCGTACTGGTTGTCCTCCACCAGGAACACAATAGGCAGTCGCTCCTGGATGGCAAAGCAGACGGCTTCGTAGAACTCGCCTTGGCGGCATGCCGCATCGCCAATATTGCACAGCACGATGCGGTCGTCGCCTGCCATCTTGATGCCCCACGCTGCGCCTGCTGCGGGCAGGCACTGCGAGCCGGTGGGAGTGGCGAAACCGAACACATTCAATGCCCTGGAGGAATAGTGAGCGGGCATGTTGCGCCCTTCGGAGCTGGAGCCGGTACGCGCCAGAAAGTCGAGCGCGATTTCGCGAGGCGTGAGGCCACGCGCCAACATCATGGCACGGTCACGATAAGTGGGGAAAATCAGGTCGTCGGGGCGCAAGTGATAGACAATCGCTGCGAGCGCTTCGTGCCCCATGCTGGGGACTTGGAACCAGCCCTTACCTTGCCGCATTAAAATGCCCTCGCGCCGATCGCCCTCGCGCGAGAGCAGCATAACCCGCAACAGCTCTAATTTCGGTAGTGTGCCTGTCTCCATCGTTGCCGGCTTCATCGCCAACCTCCATCTATGGATTATACCCGTTCGATCAGCCCTGCTGCGCCCATGCCGAGCGCGGCGCACATCGTAATCAGCCCATAGCGCCCACCACTGCGTCGCAATTCATAGAGCATGGTCGCCACCTGCCGCGCGCCCGTGCAACCCAGCGGATGCCCCAAAGCAATCGCACCGCCCAACACATTCACCCGTTCCATCGGCAGAGGATAAACCCTCTGTGCCGCCAGCACCTGAGCCGCGAACGCCTCGTTGAACTCGATACGGTCAACCTCTTCGAGGGGGAGATGGTGGCGCTGGAGCAGTTTGGGGATGGCATAGGCAGGCGCGATGCCGAAGTCCGCTGGCTCCACGGCCACAACAGTATAACCGACGAACCGTGCCATAGGCTGAATGCCCAACGCGTTCGCCTTGCGCTCACTCATCAACAATACCGCGGCGGCACCATCGCTGCGTTGCGAGGCGTTGCCCGCGGTGATGACCCCCTGCGGATGAAAAGCGGGCTTGAGCTTGGCTAACGCTTCCAAACTGGTGTCGCGGCGGGGTCCCTCATCCTGCGCCAGAGTAATGGGCACTGCAACAGGACGCCCGTTTTTATCCACATCCTGCAAGGTGGTCTGCACGGGTGTTATCTCCTCCTTGAACTTGCCTGCGTCCTGCGCTGCGATGGCTTTCTGGTGACTCTGCAGGGCAAACGCATCTGCCTGCTCGCGCGTGATGCCGAACTTGCGGGCAAGCTGCTCGACCGAAAGCCCCATACTAAGATAGGTATTGGGCGCATGGTTCATCAGGTAGGGATTTGGGTGGGTGCGGATGTCGAGGAAGGGCACGCGGCTCATGCTTTCCACGCCACCTGCCAGAATGACCTCCGCGTCCCCGCTGCGGATGCGCTCGGCAGCGATGGCGACCGCTTCCAACCCTGAGGCGCAGAAACGGTTCACCGTCGTGCCCGGAAGGGTGGTGGGCAATCCTGCACGCAATGCTGCCACGCGCGCAATATTCATGCCCGATTCCCCTTCAGGTGTGGCGCAGCCAAAAATCACATCGTCGATCTCAGCAGGGTTCAGCGCAGGCACACGCTCCAGCACGGCGCGCATGGCGATGGCTGCCAACTCGTCGGGTCGGGTATGGCGTAGACTACCACGCGGCGCCTTGCCGATAGGTGTGCGCACCGCTGCCACAATCAGCGCGTCACTCATTGTTCGCCTCCGTCAAAAGGATACCTGATTATACCGGCGACGGCAACGGACACGCATGGGCGATGTCGCGCTCACCCACAGGAGCACTTGCTCGTCACACAGCATTATCCGCCTCCGTCAAAAGGATAGGTACAGGCGGATGAGGCAGATCACTCCAAACCCAATAAACCAGCCCTTATAAAGAACCAATCCAGCACCTACACCGCTCAGCACCGCGTCGTTCCCAAGTATGGAAACGATTACAAGACCCCATAAAACACTTTCCGCACGGTTAACACCACCCTGCTATTTTACCAATTCCGTACCCAATTGCGATCGCACCCACCCCTATGGCAACAACACCAAGCCCAACAGTTACAACCATGCCCCATTCCAGTCGTAGACTTGCCTCATCCCGTTCACCGTATCCCCAAACGCATCCGTTATCGGCACATTCGCGCTGGAGGCGTTAATCCCTGCCAAATCCCCACGCCAATTCCAGTGCTGCCAAGCACCACCACGCGGATACATCACGCCACCATAACCATTATACACTGACAGGAGCGGTTTAGCCATCTCATCTTGCATCATCCCAATCCTCTTTCGCCAAGCGAGACCACCTACCATATCTCAAGCCAAACCAGCAAACCAATATCACAGCAATTGCCGTGAAAAAGTTAATCGTGTTGCGCCAGTCACGCAATGAAGGTACATACCCGCTTGCTTCTAA
>BEHR01000055.1 GCA_002898555.1 bacterium HR15 | reverse complement strand
TACACAGATCTGCCCCTACTAAAGGGCACGCACGGTTCGAACAATCGCTGCGGCGTCGATGCCGTAGGCAGCAAGTAGCTCGTCGGGTTTGCCAGAGCGCGGGATTTCCCGAACCGCCAACGAAAGCACCCGAACACCATGTCCCTGCACCGCCGCGGCGACCGCTTCCCCAATACCGCCCTGCGGATAGTGATCCTCCACCGTGATGAGGACACCGTTTGTTTCTTGCCCGCATCGGATCAGCGTCTCGGCGTCGAGCGGCTTCACCGAGTAGAGATCAATCACTCGGATGGAGAGTCCCTCAGCGCGAAGCTGCTCATACGCTTTGAGCGCTTCGTGCAGGGTAATCCCCGCGCCTACCACCGTCGCCACATCGTTCGGGTCGGAGCGCAGTATCTTACAGCCCCCGATGGGGAACTGCTCGTCATTCCCATAAATCACGGGCGTTTTAGGGCGTGTGGTGCGCAAATAAGCAATCCCGTCCCATGGCGCCATCTGCAGCATTAGTTTCACGGTCGCGACCGCATCGGCCGGATACAACACCACGCTGTCGGGAATCGCTCTCATCATCGCCATGTCTTCCAGCCCCATCTGCGAGGGACCATCCTCCCCGATGGAGACGCCCGCATGGGAGCCGCACAGTTTAAGAGGAGCGCGTCCGATGCCCGCCATTCGGATGAAGTCGAAGGCACGGGTGAGAAAGCAGGCGAAGGAGGAAGCAAACGGGATCTTGCCCAGTGTCGCCAGTCCCACGGCGACGCCCACCATATTCTGTTCGGCAATAAAGCACTCGATGAAGCGTTCAGGGAAAGCAGTGGCGAACTTATAGGCGAAGGTGGAATTCTTCACATCACCATCCAGCGCGTAGACATGTGGGTTCACCTTGCCCAGTGCGACCAGGGCATCGCCATATGCCTCGCGCGTGGCGACCATTTGACCAAGCCTATAAGTGGGCAACACTGCGCTGGACAGGCTCGACCTATCCAACGAGGGAGGCAGCTCTGAGCGGAGTGGGGGCGGTGGAAGGGGACGCAGATGTGCGGCACGCTCTATCTGCTCCATCGTGGGCATCAACTCCGCGATGGCCTGCTCCGCCAAATCGGGTGGCAGCGGCTTGCCATGCCAGCCCTCTTTATCCTCCACCGCCGATGCCCCCTTGCCCTTGATGGTGCGCGCTAAGATGACCGCAGGACGATCCGCTCGCTGTGCCTGACCGAATGCCTCGATAATCTGTGTGTAGTCATGCCCATCGATGGGGATAACCGCCCAGCCAAACGCGGCAAAGCGGCGTGCATAGGTCTCTAAATCGTGCTGCAGCATCGTGGGCTGGCTCTGACCTAACCGATTGATATCGACGATGGCGATGAGGTTATTTAGCTGATAGTAGGAGGCGAAGGCAACCGCTTCCCAGACCGCACCTTCCGCCGTCTCGCCATCGCCCATCAAGCAGTAGACCTGTGCGGGCAAGCCATCCTGCTTGAGGCCAAGCGCGACACCTGCTGCAATAGACAACCCCTGCCCCAGCGAACCCGTTGCCACCGGATGCCACACGAAGCGCGGCGTCGGATGCCCCTCCAGCTCGCTCTCAAACTGGCGCAAGGTATTTAGATGCTCCACCGGAAACGCGCCTGCCTCCGCCCAAGCCGCATAGAGCAGCGGCGCCGCATGCCCCTTAGAAAATATCACCCGATCGTTCGCGGGATAGCGCGGATTAGAAAGGTCCACGCGCAGCGCATGAAAGAAAAGCACCGCCACCAGATCCGCTGCCGAGAGGCAAGTGGTGGGATGTCCAGAACCCGCCTTCGTGGTGGTGCGAATCGAATGCACACGCAATAGGTTCGCCTTTGTCCGCAACGCCTCTATCCAATCAGAAGTGATAGCGCCCATCATACGCTCCTTGCACGCGAGATTATACCTGGAAGCAGCGTAAAGCAGGAAGTAAATGCCTTCCGCTGAAATAGTTTTCACGGGGAGGCGCGTAAGAAGATGATCGTGGATACCTTGCCAAAGGCATTGCTGCGCAGCGTGGAGCAGCACGCAGACAAACCCGCCCTGCTGGTCAAACGCGATCGCCAATATCACCCCATCACCTACCGTGAACTCTATCGCCGTGTCTATGCCTGCGCGCGTGGGCTGCAAGCGATGGGGGTGCATGCAGGTGACCGCGTGGCGATCCTTGCCGAAAATGGCCCCGAATGGGCGATTACGGATTGGGCGACTCTCTGCTTGGGCGCCATCACCACGCCCATCTATCCGACACTGACCACCCAACAGGTAGCGGATATTTTGCGCGACGCCGAGCCGTCGCTCCTGCTGGTCAGCGATAAGCGGCAGCTACGCAAAGCACGGGAAGCCCTGGAAGAGTTAGGGCTATCTATTCCGTTAGTGAGTATTCAGCCCGGTGAAATCACTGAGACGACCACCTTTGAGGAGTTGCTCCAAATGCCTGGTGAACTAACGGAATCGGGGTTCCAGCGCATTGCCTGCTCCATCGAGCCAGACGAGGTTGCTACTATCATCTATACCTCCGGCACGACCGGCGAGCCTAAAGGCGCAATGCTCACCCACCGCAACTTCCTCTCCAACATCGAAGCGTGTCTGGAAGTCATCGAGTGGAACCTGAATGACCTTTTCCTCTCATTCTTGCCGCTTAGCCATGTGTTCGAGCGATGTTGCGGGCACTTTTTGCCGATTTATGCGGGGCTGACCATCGCCTATGCCGAAAGTCTGTTCACCTTGGCAGCCGATATGATGGCGGTGCGCCCCACACTGATGCTGGGCGTGCCGCGCTTCTTTGAATCGGTGCGCGACCGCATTTTGAGTTCCGTACGGGAGCAGACCCCCTTCAAGCAACGACTGTTCGGGTGGGCGCTCGCGGTGGGCAAGGAGGTCTCACGCTGCTGGCGTGAGGGACGCCCATGCCCGCTGCCGAAACGGCTGCTCCATCGGGTACTCGACCGGCTGGTGGGCGAAAAGATTCGGGCGCGCACAGGTGGGCGACTGCGCCTCTTTATCTCTGGAGGCGCCGCCCTGCCAAAAGAGATTGCCGAGTTCTTCCACGCCTTCGGCATCCTTATCCTGGAAGGCTACGGCTTGACCGAGACCAGCCCCGTGCTGACAGTGAACCCCGTGCATGCACCCCGATTCGGCAGCGTGGGCAAACCCATTCCGGGCGTGGAAATCCGCATCGCGGAGGATGGCGAAATCTTAGCCCGCGGACCCAATATCATGAAGGGCTACTACAAAAAGCCGGAAGCCACCGCCGCCGTGATTGACCCTGATGGCTGGTTCCACACAGGCGATATCGGCTATCTGGATGAGCATGGCTACCTGTATATCACGGACCGCAAAAAGGATATTATCGTGCTGGCGAACGGCAAAAATGTGGCGCCCCAGCGCATCGAGAACCTGCTGCGCGCCAGCGACTATATTCAGGAAGCGGTCGTGTTTGGCGACGGCATGAGCGCACCTGTCGCCCTTCTCGTGCCCGACATGGAGCGAGTCAAGCAGTACGCCCAGCAACAGGAGCTGGATATAACCGACATCCACAGTCTGTTAGAACATGATCTCATTCAGCGGCTGTTCCGCCAGGAAATCGAAAAGGTGAACCGCGAACTGGCAGACTTCGAACGCATTAAAGCGTTTCGGCTCCTCGCAAATCCCTTCACCATCGAAAGTGGCGAACTGACCCCCACGCTCAAAGTCAAGCGGCGTGTGGTCGCCCAAAAATATGCCACCCTGATCCAGGAGATGGCACGATGATGGAAAAGCCCCCATCGGGTATACTTCTCTCGAAGAGAAGGCGCAAAATGCCGATAATTCGATGGGAAAGTAAGGGCACGGCAGCACCGTGCCCCGACGCGAGCGCCCATAGGGATATCTGCCCTTTTGGCACGAAAATTGCTGCATCACCGAAGGAACCGAATTGTATGGGAGGGAGCATGATGAGATGGCTGCTGCTTGGCTTCACCCTTGCCGTTGCAGGGGCACTTTTTGCACAGCGCGTGGAAGGGGCTTATCGCCTTCAACCCGAGGATGTACTGGGAATCCGCATCGATCCAGGTGGCATCGCCCATGAAACGGTGGTCACGCGTGATGGTTTGATCTCGCTGCCGCTAATCGGCTCCATGCGTGCCGCAGGATTGACCATCGCGGAACTGGAACAAGCGATTGCGAACCGCTTCATTCAAGCCGACATTCTCCGTCGACCGATTGTTTCCGTTTCGATTCGCTATCTGCACCGTCCGAAGGTCTCGGTGCTGGGGATGGTGAACCGCCCAGGCAGCTTTGAGTTCAAGGACGGCGACCGCGTGTTGGACGCTCTGTCTCTGGCAGGCGGGCACATTCCTGAACGCGCGAAGCTGGAAGATGCCTGGCTTCAACGCATCGATGGCACTGTGATCAAGCTGAACCTGCGCCGCCTGCTCGAAGGCGGAGATCTGAGCCAGAACTACACCATCCAAGATGGCGATACCCTCTATATTCCCGAAGATACGCTCAACCGCTACTTCGTCGGCGGGAATGTGAAGCGTCCGGGGCTTTATGTGTGGCGTCCTGGTCTAACCGTGCTGGACGCGCTGGGGCAAGCCGCTTGGGAAACCGAACGCGGCGCGTTAAGCCGCACCTTCGTGGTGCGCCAAAAACCCGACGGAACCACGGAACGGATCCAGGTCGATATGGTCAAGCTGCTCCATCGCGCCGATATGTCTCAAAATATCGAGCTCCAGCCGGGCGATGTGGTGTTCGTGTCCGAGACGCGCACCCCCGACTTCGATAAAATCTATCGAGCCTTATCGCTCGTCTGGCTGGCACGCAACCTGGGTATTCTCCGTTCGCTCTGGCGACCCTAACGAGGGAGGTCTATTCCTATGACACTTTGGCAAGCGATTAAAATTCTCAGGCGACGCTGGTGGCTCATCGGGCTGATTACCGGCATCGTAACGGGGGCGGTCTTCGCCTACTACTGGTCGCAACCACGCGAATTCGAAGGCTTCATGACCGTCGCCGAGTTCCGCTCCATTATCGCCAACCGCACGGTCATCTACCCCGACCCCTACACCCTCCAAGTGGACCTCATCACCCGCTTGCAAAATGTCGCCAATGTCATCGGCAGCTACACGGTGCTGATGAGTACTTGGCGCGAGCTGAAAGATAGCGGGCAATGGGACCCAGCCGAGGAGATCAAGCGTCGCTATCCGTTGAACGAACAGGACTATGCGGGGGTCATCGATTTAGCGAACCGTCTGGAGATTAAACCGCTCCCGAACACCGAATACCTGCGCGTGACGCTTAAAACGCAAGGGGACATCGACCGCGCTCCCGCACAGGCACAATATGCGATGGAGGTGCTGCTGCGCAAGTTCCAAGAGCATTATCAGGCACTGAATGCCCAGACCGCACGCCCCTCCCGCGAATTCGTCCAACAGCAATATGAGGAGGCACAGCGCGAATATGAACGCGCCTCACGCCAGCTAAGCGAATACCTTAATCAGAACAAGGATGTCATCCAATCGGATAACCAGACCAACATCCTGCTGCAGAATATCGCCCGTGCCGAGACCCAGCTCTTTGACGCTCAGCGCGTCCAGCGAGAGGCGTACACGCGCATGGCGCAATTGCGCCAGCAGCTGCAACAGGAAGCGAGCCGCCCAGGGGGCGGCCCCTACAAAGAGCTGAGCCGCGTCGTGCGTGTCAATCCTATCCTGCAAGGGCTGCAATCGGACCTTGCCCGCGCCCAGAACGAATTGCAAGGGCTTCTGTTGCAGGGCTTCGGGGAGAACCATCCCGATGTTCAACGGCTGCAAGGACGCATCGAGGAGCTAAAAGCACAAATCCGCAAAGAGCAAAAGATGATCCTGGACGCGCAGTCCACCGGGGTCAACACGCTTTACGAAACGCTTCAGCGTGACTATCTGCAGGCGGTGGTCGAAGCGCAGACAGCAGACAAGCGCGTGGCAGAGCTGACCTCGCAGCTGCAGCAGCTGAGGAATCGGTTGAACGGTTTGCCCGACCGCCAACGCACTTATGAGCAACTCCGCCTGAATGTGCAACTGGCACAGGCAAAAGTGCAACTGATGAAAACCAAACTGGATGAGGCCATTGCACGCGAAGCCGAGACACAAACAGCGGGACAAATCAAGTTGATCGACGCACCAGGCGCCCGGCCGGTGGATAAGCAGATTCCGCTCAAGGTGGCGCTGGCGTTCGCATTGAGCCTGATTCTCTCCACAGGCTTAGCTCTACTACTTGGTCAAGTGGATCAGGGCATCTATACACCATCGCAGGCAGAAGCGCTGTTCGGCATCCCGGCGGTGGCAGCATTGCCCCGCATGCGGCGCGCCATGCTTGCCCGCGACCGCTCCGAACAGACCCCGCTCAGCGCATCCTATCAACTGCTTTCTACCAGCCTGATGGACGCCAACGGGCGCATGAAGGGCCCTGCCGTCGCCATCACGGGCGCAGACCCCGATGTGGGACGCAGCACCGTCGCCTATAACCTCGCGATGACCCTCGCGCGGGACGGCGCGCGCGTGGTGCTGATCGATGCCGATATGCGCCAACCCGCGCTCCACCGCCTGCTGCGCACCGACGCCAGCCATCCCGGACTGAGTGAACTGCTGCAAGGGCAGATCAGTCTCGAACAAGCCGTCCAGCAAACCCCCATCGAAGGGCTGGTCTTCATCAGTGCAGGCATGCCACCCGACAACCCGGTGCGCCTGCTGCGCTCACCGCAGTTCCAGGAACTACTGAACACGCTGGCGAAAGTGGCAGACTTCATTATCGTCGACACACCCGCCGGCGCCACCTTCGCCGATGGCACAGTCATCGGACTGGCAACAGGCAATGTGCTGATCGTGCATGCAGCGGGCAACGCCATGAATGAATCGACACGCGAAATGCTTGCCCGATTCAAGCAGGCGGGTATTAACATGGTGGGTGTGGTGCTGAATAAAGTGCGCCTCGACGATAGCACCGTCTATCAACACTTCCAGCGTGCCTATCGCCAGGCGTTGGAGACGCGCGACGGGTTGGCAGGCAGAGCCGCGCTGCCACCCAGCCATCGTCGCGATGAGGAAGCCGAATCGGAGCAGACCGCACCACGCGACTAAAAATTGCACCCCCTCGGGGGAACAAACTGGAGTAAGAGGCGCAAACGCCTCATAGAAAGGAGCATAGCGATGCTGACGAATCGACCGGCAGCGACTGTAGAGACGGCAGTGAAAGAGGGAGCGCGCCACGCGCCTGCCCTCTCACCCTTTGCCGAATATGTGCCAGAGGTGCGCATCCCACATCTGTGGGCGAAGCGCGCCCTCGATATCGCTGTGTCCGCACTGGCGCTGCTCCTGCTCGCGCCCTTCATGGCGATTATCGCATTGCTGATCCGCCTCGAATCGCCCGGACCCGTGCTGTTTCGACAGATTCGGCTCGGACGCTACGGCAAGCCCTTCGTGATGTATAAATTTCGCTCTATGCGCTGCAACGCACAAGAGCTGCAACCCCTGCTGATGCATATGAACGAGAAGCAGGGCGGCGCATTCAAAATTCGGCACGACCCGCGCATGACCCGCATCGGACGCTTCCTGCGCAAATACAGTCTGGACGAACTACCACAACTCTTTAATGTGCTGAAGGGCGACCTGAGCCTCGTGGGACCTCGCGCGATGGCGCCGTATGATGTGAACCGATTCGACGATATCAGCTACTACCGACGCTTCGCCGTGCCGCAAGGCTGCACAGGACTCTGGCAAGTAAGCGGACGCAGCAACCTCACCTTTGAGGAATGGATGCGGCTCGATCTCTATTATGTGGACAATTTCTCTTTCTGGTTGGACATCAAGATTCTGCTGAAAACCATCCCGGCGATTTTGAAGGGTGATGGCGCATACTGAACGGCTCTATTTGGTAACGGGGGGAGCGGGCTTCATCGGTTCGCACCTGGTGCGATTCCTGCTAACGCGTGGGCGGGTGCGGGTGCTGGATGACCTCTCGTCGGGTACACTAAACAATCTGGAGGAGGTGTTGCCCGCTATCGAATTCATTCGCGGCAGCGTCACAGACGCCACGCTGGTACAAAAAGCGGTCGAAGGCTGCGAAATCGTCTTCCATTTGGCGGCGCAGGTCTCGGTTTCTCTCTCATTAGAGCAACCCACAGAGACTTTCGAAGTCAATGTGTACGGCACGCAGCTACTATTGGAGGCAGCGCGGCAGGCAGGGGTGCAGCGGTTCGTGTTTGCCTCATCCGCAGCAGTGTACGGCAATACGCCCCGCTTGCCTAAGCGCGAAACGATGCAGCCTCGCCCCGTTTCACCCTACGCTTGGAGCAAGTGGTACAGCGAACTCCTCTGCCGCGATTACTGGCGCGTGTACGGTGTCCCAACGGTCAGCCTACGCTTCTTTAATGTGTACGGACCGCGCCAAAACCCACACTCACAATACGCCGCGGTGATACCGCGCTGGATCACCGCTGCCCTCACCGACAGAAAGCCGATTGTGTATGGTGACGGCAAGCAGACACGCGATTTCGTCTATATCGACGACCTTCTTCAGGGCATCTGGCTCGCAGCGAATCACCCGGAAGCCGTGGGCAAGGTGTTCAACCTCGCCCGTGGGCAGGCGTGCAGTTTGCTGGAATTGCTCCAAGTGATTGAGCAGGCTGTGGGGTATCCTCTGGAGCCGCAGTTCGCTCCACCACGCCCAGGCGACATCCGACATTCCTATGCCGACATCCGCGCTGCGCATGAAATATTGGGCTATAAGCCGAAGACGACCCTGCAGGAAGGGATTCGCCAGACGCTGAATGCCAAGCGAGTGGTGCAATGAACTCATCATGAAGGCAGAACTGAGCCAAGAGCAATCGTCCGATCGGTCGGACCTGCTCCCCGTGTCCGAGCGGCGCGTGAACCACATGCGCCCACTGGGGATGGTGATTGCCTTGTTGCAGGCGATGCGCCCACACCAGTGGATTAAGAACACCCTGGTGTTTGCTGCGTTGCTGTTCACCGTTAAATTCACCCAGTGGGAACTGGTGGTGCTGAGCCTGCTGGGCTTTGCCGCGCTCTGCATGGTCTCCAGCGGGTTGTACCTGCTGAACGACCTGCGCGATCGGGAACGCGATCGTCATCATCCAACCAAATCGCAGCGCCCTATCGCCTCGGGGCGGCTGCCCGTACCGCTCGCATGGTCCGCCGCCTTGGTGCTGCTGATAAGTGGACTGGGGCTGGCGTTCTGGCTGCATGCGCGGTTCGGCGGCATCGTGCTGAGCTATGCCCTGATGACCACGCTCTACACGCTCTATCTGAAGCAGTTTCCCATCCTGGATGTATCGGTGATTGCCCTGGGTTTCTTGCTGCGGGCAGTCTCGGGCGC
>BEHR01000054.1 GCA_002898555.1 bacterium HR15 | reverse complement strand
AGCGACATGGAGCGCGGACAGGTCGGCATGCGCTACGGAACCTATCCCACCCCTCACGACCGCAGCCACTGGCGCACCCACTACTGGCAAGCCGAATATACCCGTGCCTTCGGACGATGGAGCCAGACCACTCGTCTGTATGGACTGGATGGGGAGCTTCTCTTTCGGAAGGCACAGTCTCAGCCGCCCTTTGCGCCCAACGCGCCCCTCACGCGCATGCCGTGGAGCCAGAGCCTGCTCGCTGCCGAGACCTACTGGCAGTGGAACTTCAAGAATGCCACCCTGTTGGTAGGCGCGGACTATCGCTTTATGCGTGCGAGCAGCCAGAACCATCTGGGCGGCAGCCGCAGCGCCACCAATTTCGCCCTCTACGCCCAAGGCGAATGGCAACTGGGGCGGTGGCGACCGATTCTGGGGGCACGCTTCGACTCGCACTCCATCTATGGCAGCCAGTTTAGCCCACGCGCAGGCTTCACTTACCTCGCTGGTGAGCAGCACCGTTTCCGGGCGTCTATCGGACGCGCCTTTCGCGCCCCCAGCTTCGTGGAGCTTTACCTGCGTAACTTCTATGTCTGGCTACCCGTAAACGGCAATCCCGTACCGCTCAGTATCGAAGGTAAAGCCGACCTACGCCCCGAAACCACTTTTAGCACCGAACTGGGCTACAAATACCTCCACCCGCGCTGGCAACTGGATGTGTCCTACTTCATCAGCGATGTGGACGATGCGGTCTCTGTGTTCCTGAAAGACCCGAACCAGCCTCTCCTGCGCCAATATAATAACCTTTATAGTTTCCGCATCGGGGGCTACACGGCAGACGCGGTGGTGAAACTTTCGCCCGAATGGACGCTGAGCGGCGGCTATATGCATGTGCGCTATGGCGGCGGCGTGGAGGAGGATTACAAACCTGCCCGCGACCGCGTGGTGATACGGCTGGCGCATTACAAAGAGCGCGGACTAAGCGGGCAAATCGCGTTCAGCTACCCTGCCGTTGGGCAGGGCTTCAGCGACGCCTACGGATGGAACACCTTTTTGAACCTTGTCTATCGCCCTGACACACGCACCCGTTGGAACTTGCGCATCGATAACCTCTTCAATGTGCGTACGGATCTGGCGCGTTGGGTGCCCGGCGGACAGCGCAGTCTCTGGTTCACTTGGCAGCGTGATTGGTAAAAGAACGAACCACTGTGGAATAAGCCAAAGGTGGGGCTTCCGAGGGTTCGCGGGTTCCCGCCCCCTTTGCGATATGGTGAACGCGCACGCACGGTGGATGCGAGTGATGCTGCTGCTTTGCTTCTGGTTGGTGCTGGGTGCTGTTTGTGCCCAGCGACCGCTAATTGCCGTTTTGCAAAGTGGGGAGGGTAAGTTATATGAGCAAGCGATCAGTGGGCTGAGCAGCGAGTTGGCGCAGCGCGGCTATCGCCCCGGCAGCAACATTGAACTCCTTACCCTGAACCTAAAGGCATCCGGGCATGAAGACCCCATCGAAACGCTGTTGCGTCGTCAGCCGAATGTGGTGGTGGCGGTCGGTACTGATGCGTCGCGCGCTTTGAAACAGCGCTATACCCAGCTGCCCGCTAACCAACAGCCACCTGTTGTGTTCCTGATGGTGTTGGACCCGGTGGCGGAGGGGTTGATCGAGAGCGCGGAGCGTAGCGGCACGCGCTTTGCTGGAGTTGCGCTCATTATCCGCCCGCAGCGTCAATTCCGCTTGCTGTTGGACATCGCACCTGCTGTGAAGCGTGTTGGCACGGTTTACAATCCCGATGACGCGACCTCGCGTCGCTTGATCGAGCAGGCACGCGAGGATGCCCAACAGTCGGGGTTGACACTGATCACTGCCGCGGTGCGCTCACCGAATGAACTGCCGTCTGTGCTTGCTACCCTCGCCGGCACGATCGATGCCTTCTGGCTGATCCCCGACCCTGTGTGTGCAGCGCCGAATGCCTTCGACCAGATTGCGAGCTTCAGTCTTCGTCAGAAGTTGCCCCTGATTGCCTTTGCCGAGCCTTATGTGCGGCGCGGTGCGTTAGCGGGCATCGGTGTCGATTTCGCCGATCAGGGCGCAGCCGCTGCGGAGTTAGTGGACCAGGTGCTTCAAGGCGTAGAACCTGCCACTCTTCCGCTTATGACCCCGCGGCGCTTGCGCACCTATTATAACCTCGCGACGGCTCGCGCTCTGAACCTCACCATTCCCGACACCTTGCTCAATCTTGCGGATGAGGTATTCGGAAAATGAGCAAGCAATCGCCACTCGCGATCCGCCTTCCACTTAGCTTGAGGCATCGCTTGATGATGCTCTATATGCTGATGGCGCTTGTGCCCGCACTGCTTGGCACGGGTGTTATGGTGCTCTATCTGCGCCGTCAGGTTCAGAATATGACCCAGCAGTTCCAGCACACGACGCAGACCACTCTGCGCCAATATCAAAGTAAGGTAGAGCGCTCCACCCAGCGGTTGCTGGAAACAACCTTCGAGGAAGCGAGTGAGCAGACCCAGCGCGAGCTATGGCGACATCAGCAGCAAACGGCGCATCAACAAGAAGCGCTCGCCAAGCATACGGTACGCCTGTTTAATCAGCGCACGATGCACAGCATGGAACAGCTTCAGCGTTCGACGCGCCAAACGCTTCAGCGCACGCTGGACAACACCGCCCATCAAATCGGTGTCCTGCAAGATCGCGCGCTGGAACGGCTCGCGAACACTGCCACGCAAGCCAGTCGTGATGCTCTGCGGGCGCAAGTGGAGCAAAGTAGCTTGAGCTTGACGGCTAATCTCGGTCGTCAGGTGAACGGTATTCTGCGCGGAGTACTCACGCAGTTAACGCTGATCGCGCAGCAGCCCGCCCTGCGCGCGATGCGCCTGCAAGAAAGCCGCTGGATACTTCAGTCGCTTCAGGATCGCGAGCCGTCCTACCGATTGCTATGCCTGCGCGATGTCAGTGGTCAGAAGATTCTCACGGTAGGCGATTTCACCCCGCCTGCAGGCTCCCTACAGCCGTTGGTGGAACGGCTCTGGCATCAGATGGCGACGAGCGATCAAGCCGTTGTGGGCGAGGTGCTTATGCTGGACACGGGCGCGGGGCAGGAACCTCTAATCCCTGTGCTGGCACCCATTCGCGAGCGGGGCATCGAACTGCGGGGGGCGATCTTCGTACTCGTCGCGATGGACGATTTAAATCAATTGGTCCGTACCTTTCGCATAGGCAAGCAAGGCTATGCGATGCTCTGCACTCCTGACGGGCTGATTTTGGCGCATCCTGATCCGCAGCGAGTCGGGACGCGCGATGAGCGATGGACACGCCTGCTGACTACCATGATGGATGAAACGCGCCCGCGTCTGCAGGAAGCCGACGGCACACTCATCACCCTGGCACCTATTACCACTCTCAACGCTTGTGTGGTTGTGACGCAACCGACGGAGGAAGCCTTCCAGCTGGCAACCCTGTTGCAGGAGCAGTTCACGCATACCCGTTCCGCCCAACAGGGTGAGCTGCGGGAGGCTATTCGCCAGATTCAAGGGAAAGCATCGCGTCAGGTGAACCAGCAGATGAATGACCATCAGCGGAGCCTGCAACACACGCTGCATCAGGCAGAGCAGCAGACCATGCGCGATACAACCAAACTGTTGAATGCCCAGAACCGCGCCTCACGGGAAAGCCTTGCTCGCCTGCTCAAAGCGCGCCTGAACGAAAGCCAGTACCAGCTCCGTGTTCGACTGGATCGTCTCTCGGATTTATCTGAGCTGTCAAAGCAGTTCACCGACTTTACCCGCACCTTGCAACAGCAGATAACCACGCAAATTCTGAACGCCCTGCTGCTTGTGTTAATGGGCGTTTTATTGCTAAGCGTGTTTGGCTCCATCTATCTCTATCGTACGCTGAACCTGCCGCTGAAGTCGCTGATGGAAGCGACGCATGCGATTGCGCAGGGTGACCTCAGTCGTCGCGTCCAGCTGCCCACCCGCCATGCCCCAGAACTCCAGCAACTTGCCGATTCGTTCAATCAGATGGTGGACGCGCTGGCGAAAGCCGAGGCGCAACTTGTCCAGACTTCGAAGCTGGCCTCGCTGGGCACGCTGGCATCCGGTGTGGCGCACGAACTGAACCAGCCACTGGCTATCATTCGCGGCGTTGCTCAGCAGACGGTTCAGATGCTGGCGGATAACCCCCATGCCTCAACTGCTACTTACCCCTCGCTGCTCGAGGATATGCGTCTTATCGAACGGCAGACGCAGCGCATGAGCCAGATTATTATGCATCTGCGTACCTTTGCCCGCAAACCGCGTGGAGCCAAAGAGGTGGTGAATCTGAACGAGATTGCCCAGAACGCGCTGATCCTTTTGCGTGAGCAGCTCCAGCAGCGGGGTATCGAGCTGATGGAAGAGTATGCCCCCGACTTACCCCCTGTGCTGGGCGAGGCAAACTCACTGGAGCAAGTGGTGATCAACCTCTTGACCAACGCCCGCGACGCACTGGAAAATCAGGCGAACGGGCAGGTGGTCATGCGCACCCGCTTTGTGCAGGAGAGTGGGCGCGAGTGGGTGGAACTGTGCGTGCAAGATAATGGGCCTGGTGTGCCTCCTGAGCTACGCAGCCAGATCTTTGATCCCTTCTTCACCACGAAAGAGCCGGGCAAAGGCACAGGACTGGGACTTGCTATTTCGCTGGAGATTGCCCAGAAGCATTGCGGCATGCTGCTCCTGAGTGATCCGCCGGAAGGAAGGGGGGCATGTTTTACCCTGCGCCTGCCCGCTGTAACACAGCAGCATCAGGCCGCATGATTGGCTCACTTCGGAGAGGGGTTAGAACCGTTCGAATCGCTCCACAGGCAGCACGAAGACGACGGCACCGCCCACCTCCACAGCGATGGGCGTCGGCAGAAACGCGCCGATGGGCGCGGTGTCGGGCGGGATAGGGTTAATGTACTGCTCGCGTGTGTGGCAGTTTTCTTCCAGCAGGCGCAGCAGCGACTCCAGCTGATCGTCCTCGATACCAATGAGGAGGGTCATGTTGCCCTCGCGCAGGAATCCGCCTGTGCTGGCAATTTGCGTGAATTTGAACTGGTTTTCCAGCAGCGCGTCGACCACACGCCCCTTGTCCCGCGTCTGAATCACCGCGATAACCAGCTTCATTGGAATATCCCTCCCAAAAGGAGCTTAATTTTTGCAGAATTTCATCTGAACTGTATGTTGAATGGTTCGCTGCAGTGTTTCGATGGGTTGGGTGCCGTCCAGAATAACGAAGCGGAAGCGTTCAGGTTCGCGCTCGGCAAGGCGTAGGTAGCCCTTCCGCACGCGCTCATGGAAAGCGAGGCTTTCTTGCTCGAAGCGATTGGGCTGCGTGGTGCGTGTCAGTGCCACTTGCACGGGGACATCGATGAGAAAGGTGAGGTTCGGTTCCAGCGCGTGAGTGGCGACTTCGTTCAGCCGACGGAGCCAGCGCAGGTTCAGTCTTCGCCCATAGCCCTGATAGGCAAGGGTAGAGTCGGTATAGCGGTCGCAGATGACCCATAGACCCTGGTGCAGTGCGGGTAGGATGACTGTCCGTACATGGTGCGCCCGATCGGCTAAAAAGAGGAAAAGCTCCGTTAGAGGGTCTACAGAGGTTTGGAGCAGTGTATGGCGCAGGGCAACTCCCAATTCACTGCCGCCCGGTTCGCAGGTCCAGAGAGTGGGTACTTCCTGTGCGCCCAGCCATTCGGCAAGCCATCGGCTGAGAGTGGTTTTGCCTGAGCCTTCGATGCCCTCGAAGGTGATGAAAGGTGCTCCTGAACTCATCGCTCCCCCTGTTCATCCGCGTAGATGGGCAGGATGCGCACACGGCGGCGTGGTTCCTCGCCCACGCTCTCGGAGAGCAAGCGATACTTCTCGATGAGCTGGTGCTGCAACCGGCGCAGATAGGCGTTCTGGGGCGAGAGTTCGTAAGGCTGCGCGGTTGCCAGCACATATTCGACGCCCTCTTCCGCCTCGCGCAGGGCGCGTTCTTCCGCGCTTTCATCGGCTTGCGGGCGTTCGAACAGTTCGCGTAGCGCGCTGGCTAATTGCGAATAGGTGTTGCTCCGCACGATGGCGATTGGGATTTGACGCTGGAGCGCTTCACGCACTTTAGGCGGGCGTCGCTGGAAGGTGGAGTGGATGACGACCATTGCATCGGCGTCGCTCACATCGCGCGCGATGTAAGCAGGGATTCGCAGCTCGCGCAGTGCCTTTTCCAATCGGCTGCGGCTCACTCCGTAGGGGAAGATGCGGGTGGGCGCACGGCGCGGTGTTTCCGACGAGGGGGCGATGACCATCGGCGTGCTACTGGGCATGCTGGCATGTGGTGCCGAAGTGGTGCCCTCCCCGGAGGCACGCGGCAAGAGGTCGCTCTTCTGCACAATCTCGATCTCGCCAGTGGGCGCCTGCACCCGAATTTCGGGGCGGGGCGGGGTTCCGCGCAGCATCCGATCCACCGTCTGCGCCACATCGTGATGGATAGCCAACCGGTGGAAGTCGAGAATCTCGATGACCACATCGAAGGTGGGCGGGGCTTTGCGCTCCAGCACGGTCTTTTGCGTGCCGCGCCGCCGTGCCTCCTCATCAGAGAGCGTGACGGTCTGAATACCGCCCACCAGATCGGAGAGGGTTGGGTTCATCAGCAGGTTTTCCAGCGAGGTGCCGTGCGCGGTGCCGATGAGTTGTACGCCACGCTCTGCAATGGTGCGTGCCGCATATGCCTCCAGCTCGGTGCCAATCTCATCGATGATAATCACTTCGGGCATATGGTTCTCAACAGCTTCGATCATCACGGCGTGTTGCAGGCTCGGCTCAGGCACCTGCATGCGTCGGGCGAAGCCGATGCCCGGATGCGGAATGTCGCCATCGCCCGCAATTTCGTTCGAGGTGTCCACAATCACCACACGCTTGTCGTACTCATCGGCAAGCACGCGCGCCACCTCGCGCAGGCGGGTCGTCTTGCCGACACCCGGCTTACCCAGCAGCAGAATGTTCTTGCCGGACGCCACGATGTCGTGGATGATGTCGATAGTGCCGTAGATGGCACGCCCCACGCGACAGGTCAGCCCAATAATGCGCCCCTGCCGATTGCGAATTGCCGAGATGCGGTGCAGAGTGCGCGGAATACCTGCGCGATTATCTTTGCCAAACTCACCAATCCGATCCGCCACATACTTGAGGTCGTACTCCTCGACCTGGGTGTTCTCCAGGCGGATCGTGCGGCGCATAAAGCGCGCCTCGGGCATCCGTCCCAGATCCAGCACGACCTCCAGCAACTCCTCCAGGTCTGACTGCTCCTCCAACCACTGGCGGATGGTGGGAGGCAGCACCTCCAACATGGCGGTCAGATCGTCTGTGATTGCGCGTTCCGTTTGAACGGTTGTCTGTGCCATCGCTTACCGACATAGAGATTATACCTGCTGGTGGAGCCATTCTACAAATCGGCGGATGCCCTCTCGAAAGGGGGTGGTGGGTTGATAGCCGAGCAACCGTTTGGCTTTCTCGATATCTGCCCAAGTTTGGGGCACATCGCCCGGCTGGTTGGGTAATCGCTCCAGCATCGGTTCGACGCCAAGCTCCTCCGCCAGGGTCTGCACCAACTCGCTCAGAGATACGGGTTCATTATGTCCCAGATTAATCACTTCGTAGAGGCTGTCGGTATATTGAATGGCGCCCATAATGCCTTGAATGATGTCGTCGATATAGGTATAGTCGCGGCGGCTGCTGCCATCGCCAAAGAAGGGGATGGGCTTGCCCTGTAGCATCAATCGTGCGAACTTGTGAATGGCTAAGTCGGGTCGCTGGCGCGGGCCGTACACAGTGAAGAAGCGCAGGGCGATGAAGCGGATGCCGTAGAGGTGGGTGTAGACATGCCCCAGCAGTTCGCCCGCGACTTTGGTTGCGGCGTAGGGGCTAATGGGCATCAGCACATGGTCGTCCTCGCGCCAGGGCACATTCGGATTGACCCCGTACACGCTGCTGGAGGAGGCGAAAATAAATTGCTTAACGCCCCATTCGCGTGCCAGTTCTAGCAGATTTTGCGTGCCGCGCACATTCACCTCCTGATAGAGGAGCGGGTTTTGGATAGAGGGGCGCACGCCTGCCCGCGCCGCCAGATGGACGATGACCTCATAGTCACCGCGCAACTGCTGACGCATTTCCGCCATGTCGCGCAGGTCCAGCACGAACAGTCGGTAATGGGGCGCGGATAGATGAGCCTGCACATTCGCCCATTTGATTCGCGCGTCATAGAACGAGTCAAAGTTGTCCAAGTTGTCGATAGCCCAGCCTTCCGCGAGCAGCCGATCGATGAGGTGGCTGCCGATGAAGCCTGCACCGCCCGTGACCAATGCTTTTCTCATTGCTGGTTGCCTCTATGGTATATTATAGATGATGGCGAAACTTGCGCTGTTCATCTCGAGTCTTGAAGGTGGCGGGGCAGAGCGCGTGATGGTCACCCTCGCAAATCAGTTTGCCGAGCGAGGACACCAGGTCGATTTCTTGATGAGGAACAAGATTGGGGTTTACTTATCCGAGGTCTCACCGAAAGTGCGCATTGTGGATTTTAGAAAAGCGCGGATGATCCAGTGCCTGTTGCCGCTGATACGCTACCTGCGTGCCGAGCAGCCGATAGGGGTTTTATCGAGCTTACCCTACCCCAATATGCTGACTGTAATGGCGTCGCGCTGGGTACATACAGAAGCCAATGTCGTGGTGCGTGAAGCTAATACGCCTTCTATGCGGGCGCGTGGGACGCTCCTTAATCGTAAAGATCGCACCATCGAGCGACTTAATATGAAACTCTGGTATCCCCTTGCAGATTGGGTGGTAGCCGTTTCGCGTGGAGTACAGCGCGACCTTTATCGCACCACGCGCATCCCGAAGGAACGGATTGTGCTGATTTACAATCCTTCTTATACGCAGCGTCTGCTGCAGTTGCGGGATCAGCCTATCGATCATCCATGGTTTGTCTCGGATTGCCCGCCGGTGATCCTGGGGGCGGGGCGGTTCTATCCCCAGAAAGGCTTCGCTACCTTACTCAAGGCATTTGCATTCGTGCGAGCCTGTCGCCCCACGCGGTTGGTCATTCTGGGCGAGGGACCACTGCGTCCCCAATTAGAGGCACTGGCGCATCAGCTGGGCATCGCAGAGGATGTTAGTTTGCCGGGGTTTGTGGAAAACCCGTTTGCCTATATGCGACGCGCGGCCGTATTTGTGTTGCCTTCCGAATATGAAGGGCTACCCAATGTGCTGATTCAGGCGATGGCGTGTGGTTGCCCCGTGGTCAGCACGAACTGCCCAAGCGGACCCGAGGATATTTTGGACAACGGCAAATATGGGCATCTGGTGCCGGTGGGCGATGTGGAGGCGATGGCGAACGCGATTATGCGTGTGCTGGATGGTGACGCCCCTCAAGTGCCCGAAGAGTGGCTTTTGCAATTTCACGAGGA
>BEHR01000053.1 GCA_002898555.1 bacterium HR15 | reverse complement strand
CAGAGAAAAAATTTCAACTGGGACAACACCACGGGAGCTTTCTTAATGCCTCGCGACCACATCCGCATCCGTTACGATGACCAGATACTTGTATTCTCGCCGACGCCTGCAGAGTATGCGGCAGCAGGGATTGTCTTTCCACCTAAGCGCCAGCGCAGCAACACCATAGAACCTCTGGAGTTGCTGGCGTATCTATGCTGGAAGCGGAACATGGATGGGCTGTAAGGGCGAATAATTATTCGCCCTTTCTTTCTGTCGCGGGAAGAGTTAGAAGGTACTGTACGCGATGCTGTTGACGAGGAGACAGGGGATCTCAAGTTAATCTTTCAGACTCGGGAGTGGCATCACCCGAATCTTGATGAAGAGGAACACCCTTCTCAGCTGCCCGGCATCCAACTCTTAGCGCACTTAGTAGCAACGGGTGAGCCAGCAGTATGGGAGAGGTTTGACCCAAAATGGGTCAACACGCGCTTTGCCCAAGTAGTGCAGAGGAGCTGGGAATTTATTTATCCACCAAGCCATCCACCGTCTATAGGGGAATCACCCGTTTACCTATTACTTCCTTTTTCACCCGACGAGTGGGAAGAAGTTCCCGCAGTGGAAGACGAAGACAATGAATAGAGAGGGTGTTCGAAAATTCCCCTTTTCAAAGGGCAAACAAAATTTTTCCCTATGAAGCCTGAAGGGCTTCCCAACGCGTCAGTTCGACGCCGCTATTTGCCAAAAATAATGGATATGCAAACACCGTTGACTTTTGCTGAAATCCTCAGTGCGCTCAGCCACGCGCTGGACATCACCGAGGGTCAGCCGCGCGGACATGCGGTGCGTACGGCTTATATCGCGCTGCGTATCGGGACAGAGCTGGGGCTGAGCGATACCGACATGCGCGACCTTTACAAGGCGAGCCTGCTCAAAGATGCTGGCTGCTCCAGCAACGCCGTGCGCGTGTATAAGGTTTTTGCTGCGGACGACTTGTTGACCAAACGCGATGTGAAGCTGGTGAACTGGTCGAATCCCATCGAGTCGTTGCGCTTCGCCTTGGAGCACATTATGCCTGGCGCGAACATTGTCCAAAAGATTCTGCATGCGCTCAAGGAGACACGCGGCTCCATCAGGGTGATGGACGAGGTGACACTCGCGCGTTGCACACGCGGCGCGATGATTGCCCGCTATATCGGCTTTACCGAGCAGGTTGCACAAGCCATCGAGTATCTGGACGAACACTGGGATGGTAAAGGTTCGCCCTACAAACTCAAAGGCGAGCAGATACCGCTACTCGCGCGGATTTTGTGCCTGTGCCAAACCATGGAGGTGTTCGCAACAACCTTTGGAGTGGACGCTGCTTATGAAATGCTCCACCAGCGCAATCGAAGCTGGTTTGACCCCGAGCTGGTACGTCTCGCGTGTAGCTTTCAGTACGATCGGGCGTTCTGGGCGCTCCACGCCGAGATGGTGCATAACCCTGATATGGCGCCTCCGATGCCCGATTTCACACGGCAAGTGCTGCCCGCCGATGTCGACCGTGTGTGTGAAGCGTTCGCGATGATCGTGGACGCCAAGTCGAGCTTCACGGCGGAACATTCGCGGCGCGTGGCGCACTACGCTGTACAACTCGCGAACGCTCTGGGCTGGGATGCCGAGCGCATGAATTTTATTTACCGCGCGGGATTGCTGCATGACATCGGTAAGCTGGGGGTCTCGAACGCGATTTTGGAGAAACCTGGGCGGCTTACCGATGAGGAGTTCGCTGCGATTCGCCGCCACCCACAGTACACCTATGAGATTCTGCGACGGGTGCGCTCGTTCGCGTGGTTAGCAGAAGTGGCAGGGGCCCATCACGAACGGCTGGACGGGCGCGGCTACTGGCGGGGGCTAACGGCAGAGCAGCTCACCACGGAGATGCGCATCCTTGCCGTCGCCGATGTGTTCGACGCCCTTAGCGCAGAGCGTCCCTACCGCCCTGCCCTGCCGATGGAGAAGGTGTTTGATATTATGGAGCGCGAGAGCGGCACCGCACTAGACGGCGAACTGGTTCAAATCCTCAAGTCGATACCCAAGGAGGTCCCACTATCCCAAGCCGCGTAAAAATACCCATATTCGCAAGCGTTGGGCGCGAAGCAGATATCCCCGATTCACCAAGGGTGGACTTTCATCCCACTCTACGCCGACGAGAGGGACGGTGTGAAACCGCGAGGCGATTCGCGCCATGCTGTGCTTGCCTAACGGTGGCACTGCAATTTTCACGGGCGGCTACGACTGAAATTTTTTCTCTGGGGTACCCGTCTGGGTCGGAAAAGAAAATTTTGCCGTCTGGGTCAGAGAAAAAATTTTGCTGCTGGGTCGGAAAAGAAAATTTTGAGCGCAGCGGGGTCAGAGAAAAAATTTCAGCGGTGCTTTCCAAAATGGCTGCTTTGCTAATCCTCCATGCCACGACCCATCGCTTTGACCTCCCATCGGGTATACTTTTGTCTATGCGAACACGCCCTGAGCGGCGCCCTATCCATGTGCTGGATGAACAGGTGGTCAATCGCATCGCAGCGGGTGAAGTGGTCGAGCGACCCGCCTCCGCGGTGAAGGAGCTGATAGAGAACAGCCTCGATGCGGGCGCACGCCGAATCGAAGTGGAAGTGGAGATGGGGGGCAGGCGACTGATTCGCGTGCGGGACGATGGCATCGGCATGACGCACGAAGACGCGTTGCTTGCCTTGCAACGCCACGCCACCTCCAAAATCCAAACGGATGCCGACCTGTTGCGTATCCAGACGATGGGCTTTCGCGGCGAGGCGCTGCCCAGTATCGCCGCTGTCAGCCGACTGGAACTCGTCACGCGTGCATTCGAGGAGGAGATTGGCACGCGCATCGTTGCTGTTGGGGGCGAAATCAAAGCGGTAGAAGAGGTCGGTGCGCCTATCGGCACCACCATTACCGTGCGCGACCTCTTTTTCAATGTGCCTGCACGCCTCAAGTTCCTCAAGACCGTGCCCACCGAACTGGGACACATTCTGGAGACCGTCACCCGCTATGCCTTCGCTTTCCCCGAAGTGGCGTTTCGCCTGGTGCATGAACGGCAGGAGCTACTGTTCACGCCGGGCAGCAGCGACCGTCTGAGCGCCGTCGCATCCGTCTGGGGACGGGATGTGGTGCGTGGCATGGTCGAGGTGGACTATGAACGGGACGGCATCCATGTCTATGGATTGGTTGCCCCCCCACACCACACGCGCCCCACACGCCAGCACCAATATTTCTATGTGAACTTGCGACCAGTGCGCAACAAGACGCTGACCGCCGCGCTGGATGAAGCCTATCGCACGCTGACACCCGAGAAACGCTATCCCGCCTGCGTGCTCATGGTCGATTTAGATCCGCGCCAGGTCGATGTGAATGTGCATCCCGCCAAAATTGAGGTGAAGTTCCAACATGAGGGGGAGGTCTTTGAGGCGGTGCTGCAGGCGATTCGCGCCGCGCTGCTGGAACACGGGATGATTCCTTCCGCATTCGGTGGAACAGCAACCCCAGCGTCGCGCCCTGCTATGCCGCGTGAGGGGCATCCCTCATCTCCGTCTGCTCCCCAAAGCGAGGAGAGGGCAGCGACCACGCCTCCGCCCCGTTCCCAACCTGTGGGTGAGGGAGCAGGCTATGTGCCCGATGTGCAGACAGTGCATCGTCTGCTGTGGCAGCGGGCGGGTCTTGCACCACCACCGACTCAACCTACCCCATCCGAAACGGTTCCCCAGCAGGCCGCTCCCATACCGCAGGAAACCGCTCAGGAGAGCCTGCCGGAAGTTCTTCCCGCTGAACCCGAACCGCTGGAGACAACCCACTTGCCTTTCGCCCACCTGCTGGACGAGCTGCAGATACTGGGGCAAGTACAGAACACCTTCATCGTGGCGTCCACGCGTAAGGGGCTGGTGATTATCGACCAGCATGTTGCCCACGAGCGCGTGCTATACGAACAGTTCTGTGCGGAGCGTGGTGGAACTCCCATCCCGCGCCAGCCGTTGCTTAGCCCGGAACCGCTGATGCTGGACCGACGCAGCGTCTTGCTGCTGCAGGAGCGACTGGACGAGCTGAACCGGCTGGGTTTTGAGCTGGAGCCGTTTGGGCAGGACACCTATCTGGTGCGCTCCATTCCCGCGGCGCTGGTCGGACGCAACCCGATTGGCGTGCTGCAGGACATCATCGACGAACTGGTGGAGCTATCGGTTAGCCGTCGACTGCCTATTGCACGCGAGCAAATCTGGATTACGACCGCCTGCAAGTTGGCGGTCAAAGCGGGTGACCCCTTGAGCTTGCCCGAGATGCAGAAACTGATTGAGGATCTTGCCCGCACCGAGAACCCCTACCTCTGTCCGCACGGACGCCCTATCACGCTAACGCTCACCTGGGGCGAGCTGGAGCGACGATTCAAACGGCGTTGACGCAGTTGCCCAAAAGGGTACAATCCCCTTATGCGAATCGGGGTGATTTCGGATAGTCACGACCACTTGACCTATTTGCGGCGGGCGGTGGACGCGCTGAACGACTATCAGGTGGAGCTGGTGCTGCATGCAGGCGATTATGTCGCGCCGTTCGTGGTGAATGAACTGGCGCGCTTAGCGTGCCGTTTACAAGGCATCTTCGGCAACAACGATGGCGAGCGGCTGGGGCTTTTCAAACGGCTCACCGAAATCGGGCATGTGCAGGTGCAGCCCTTGTTCCTGGAGCTGGAAGGCTGCCGACTGGCGATGGTCCATGAGCCAGAGCCGGTGGAGGCGTTCGCGCAGAGTGGGTTATATGAAGTGGTCATCTATGGGCACACGCACAAAGTGGATATTCGCGCGGTGGGCAACTGTTTGGTGCTGAATCCGGGCGAGGTATGTGGCTGGCTGACAGGCAAGCCCACCTGCGCCCTTCTGGAGCTGCCCGCGCGCACCGTGCAATTGATTGAGCTGGGCTAAACGGGCGGGCGATGCCGATGCCAATCGGTCTCGGACTGAAAAAGCTGTGCCAGCGCGAGGATTTTCGCCTCTTCATACGGCGCGCCGATTATTTCCAGCCCCAACGGCAGCCGATCCGCTGTGAAGCCCATCGGCACCGAGACGGAAGGTAAACCCGCCAGATTCGCAAAGCCACCGTTACCGCCCATATGCACCCAGGTCTCGTTGAAGTTTTTATCGATGGGCAACGCGCCTTGCAGCAGGGTGGGTGCAATCAGTACATCGACCTGTTCAAAAATCGCCGCGACGGCGCGAATAGCCGCGTGACGGATGCGCATCGCGCGCAGATAATCGACGGCAGGCAGCGCTAAGCCCGCGAGTAAACCGGAGACCTGTGCCGGATCACGCAACTCGTACAGCTGCTGGCTCCGGATGAGATTCTCAAAGGCGGACGCGCCCTCCGCGGTGATAATCACTTCAGCAGCGGCGTTGAAGGGATAATCGGGCAATTTGACCTCCTGCATGCGGTAGCCCCGCTTGCGGAACACCTGCAGCGCGTCCTCGAAGGCTTTCTGGGCATCGGGCGCGTGGCTGAAATCGGTCGGCAACAACCCCAACCGAAAGGGATAGTGTCGCCACTGGCTGAAGCGATAGCGGAACGGCGGCTGATTCACAGTGGAGAGATCGTTCGGGTCTGCGCCGGCGAGCACCTGCAGCACGAGGGCACAATCCTCCGCGCTGCGTGCCATCGGTCCGATTTTATCCATCGTCCACGAAAGCGCCATCGCACCGTAGCGGCTGACCCGCCCGTAGGTCGGTCGCAAGCCGGTAATGCCACAGAAGGCAGCGGGCACAGTAATAGAACCCCATGTTTCCGTGCCGAGCGCGAAACTAACCGTGCCCGCCGCGACCGCCGCGCCGGACCCGCTGCTTGAACCGCCTGCCCAGCGCGACGGATTCCACGGATTGCGGCATGGTCCCGTGGCAGAGGCATGCGCATATTCATAGCCACCGCCACCGGCTAACTCGATCATCGCCAGCTTCGCCACCAGCACTGCCCCCGCCTCGCGCAGGCGCGTGATGACCGTAGCGTCGTAATCGAACACCGGCAGCATTTTCTTCTCCGACCCAGATGGATACTCCGGAGAAGAAAATTCTGGATTCCGATGGACAGGCAACCCCCAGGTGGTTGGGATGCCGCGTGTGGCGAACAGGTCTTTCACTCCGTAAGGGATACCGTGCAGAGGGCTGCGCACGCGCCCTGCCTTGCGCTCCCGATCCGCCTGCTCCGCCTGCTGTAAGGCAAGCGATTCGGTGAGGGTGACAACAGCGTTCAGTGCCATCCCGCGCGTTTTGAGCGCGTCCAGGTAGGTACGGGTCAGTTCTACCGAGCTGAGCTTGCCTGCACGCATCTGCCGTGCCTGTTCCGAAACGGTCTGAAAGAGTAGGTCGTCACTCATCGGGACACCTCCTTGCCCCCTCTCGGAACAGGTTGAAACACGAACGCCGGCTCGGAACCCTCAGGCAGTTTGAACTGGCGCAATCGGGCAAGCAACTCATTCTGGGCTTTCAGTGCATTGGACAGGCGACGCCGAGTCTCCTCGTCCAGCGATTCGCCCCGAACGGTCTGGACGATAGTGAGCCATGCCGACTCTGGCGACGGCTCGGACGGCTCTTGACGCGCCTCCTGCGCCGCGAAAGAAACCAGCGGCAGCGACAGCAACAGTTGCGTGAACTCGCGCCGAGTCATGGCAAAATTATACCGAGTTTGGCAGGATGAAACTCGCTTCGCGCGAATAGCATGTTCCATAGCAGACAAAGTAGAATGCGCCTGCGCACAGGCAGCCATCGGAGGAAGCGGAAAAAACTTTTCTCTGGGCTGGGTCAGAGAAAAAAATTTTGCATCGGGGGTCGGAGAAAAAAAATTTCGCCCCTTGACTTGATTGTCATCGATAAGGTAGAGTATAGTCGCCAACGAACAAAGCGTGTGCACCTTGACAATCGGGCTTTTAGGGGCGAATAATTATTCGCCCTTACTCAGCGGGATGGCTGCCCCCCGTGTGGGGGTTGGTTTTTAGCCTACCTGTGAGGGATTGAAACGTCGGTGGATAAGTTGGTTCAGCGGTATAAGGTAGGGTTTTTAGCCTACCTGTGAGGGATTGAAACCTAGATGCGGTTGCCGTCGGGGAACGGCTCCACATCGTTTTTAGCCTACCTGTGAGGGATTGAAACGTAGCTCGCCCCTATGTTTCCGAGGTTCAGGCGGATGTGTCGCGTGGCTCCATGCGCTCCGGCGCCGAGACGCCCATCAGCGCGAGCGCGTTGCGTATCACGATGCGTGTGGCGCGCACCAGCAGCAACCGCGCCCGGGTGAGTTCCGTGTCATCGCTCAACACGCGGCACTCGGTGTAAAAACCGTGGAACGCGCGCGCTACCTCCAGCGCGTAGCTGGTCAGCCGATGCGGCGCGTACTGAAGCCCTGCGAAGCGCACCTCTTCTGGAAACTCCGCCAGACGCTTGATCAGCGCGACCTCCTCCGGATGCGTCAGCAGGTTCAGGTTCGCCTCGTCGAGCGTGGGTATCGGCACGCCCTGCTCACTTGCCACGCGCTCAATACTGCAGATTCGCGCATGCGCATACTGCACATAAAACACGGGGTTCTTTTCCGATTGCTCCTGCGCCAGATCCAGGTCGATATCGAGGGGGCTGTCGTGCGAGCGCAGCAGATAGAAAAAGCGCAGCGCGTCGACGCCGATCTCGTCCATCACCTCGCGCAGAGTAATCAGCTCGCCCGCCCGCTTGGACATGCGAACAGGCTCCGTACCCCGATAGAGGTTCACCAGCTGGTAGATGAGGATGACAAGTCGGTCGGGGTCGTAGCCCATCGCGGCGATAGCCGCTTTCATCCGCGCCACATAACCGTGATGGTCTGCGCCCCACAGATTAATCAGCAGGTCATAGCCGCGCTCGTACTTGTCTAAGTGGTATGCGACATCGGAGGCAAGATAAGTGGGCAGCCCATTTGCCCGCACCAACACCCGATCCTTTTCGTCGCCAAAGGCGGTGGAGCGAAGCCAGAGCGCGCCTTCCGCCTCATATGCGAAGCCCTGCTCGCGCAGGCGTTGCAACGCGCGTTCGACAGCGCCGCTGTTGTACAGGCTCTGCTCCGAGAACCAGCGGTCAAACTGCACCCCGAAATCGCGCAGGTCGCGTTCCTGTTCCTGCAGCATCAGCTGTTTCGCCCAGTGTTCGAACCGTTTTAGCACTGCTTCTGGCTCACCCTGCGCGGCGTGGTCGCCATGCTGCTCGCGGATCCAGTGAGCAATTTCCATCACATATTCGCCATGATAGGCGTCTTCGGGCATCTCGACATGTTCACCCAGAAGCTGTCGGTAGCGGGTCAATACCGAGAGGGCGAAATTGCGAATCTGAGTGGAGTTCTCCCCGTCGTTGATGTAGAATTCGCGCTCCACTTGGTAGCCGAGTGCGTTGAGCAGTCGCGCGAGGGTATCGCCGATCGCGGCGTTGCGCCCGTGCCCTAAGGTGAGGGGTCCAGTGGGGTTCGCGCTGACGAACTCAATCAGCACGCGCTTACCCGTGCCGAGCGTGTCCTCGCCGTAGTGTTCGCCCTGCTGCAGAATGTGGCGCACCACCTCACCCGCCCAGCCCGGCTTCAGATAGAAGTTGATGAAACCCGCCCCCGCGATTTCAACGCGCTCCACCCAGCGGTCGGTCTCTTCGGGAAGGTGGCGCTGTAAGATGCTGGCGACCTCACGCGGATTACGCCGCGCATGCTTTGCCAGCACCATCGCCAGATTGGTCGCATAATCGCCAAATTGCTCGCTGCGCGGGATCTCCACCTCAAATGCGGGCGTGGGGAATGGAGGCAGTTCACCCGCTTGCTGCGCCGCTGCCAACGCCTGCTCCATCCAGCCCCGGATCGTTTGCCGAATCACAGGAGAAAGTATACCTTCGCGGCAGGAAGATGAAGAGCAGGCAGCGAATTATTAATAGTGTCGGAGGTCAACAATGAGAACGCGAGGTGGTGTTCGATTCGGAGCGATTCTGCTCCTCATCGTCGTGCTTGCCGGGCTGGCAGGGGTTGGTTCCTGGTGGTGGCGTGAGCGCAATCGCGAATACCTGCTGCGCTTCCAGCCGAAGGTGGGCGACACGATGCGATACTTCTTTGAAATGAACGCATCGGCTCAGGGGCAAAGTGTGCAGATGACCGCCTTTCTTACCCAGAAGGTACTAAAGGTGCAGCCAAATGGGCTGCTGACCATCGAGACGCGCATCGACAGCGGAACGATGAAAATGAACGGCGCAAGCATGGCGATGCCGTCGATGCCTCCCTTTGTCCGCACCTACCGCCCGAACGGACAGTCCGTGCAAGCAGGGCGCACTGCCAACCCGATCGGAGAGATTACAGAGGTAGGCTACCCGAACAAGCCCATCAAGATCGGCGACACATGGAGCGATCGCCAAGCAACCCGCAATGGCTCTGCACTCGAGGCGCAATTCCAACTGGTCGGTAAGGAGCGCGTGCGCAATCGGGAAACCCTGAAGATTGCCGTGACCATCCGCGATGTGTCAGACCCGAACAATCCCGTCACAATGATGTCGGGACACCAGTGGGTGGATCTGAACAATGGCGTCCCTGTCAAGGTCGATATGCAGTTCCATCAGGTACGAACGCCGATGGTAGGCACCATGCCCATGCAGGGTTCTATCAAAATGGTTCTCTTACCTTAATCGGGTTAGGGAGGTATTATGGCACGGAAATTGCTGTCCGTCTAACAGAAGAGTGCAGACCCTTTTGATTATCGGGGGCGTCGTGCTGCAGCGCGAGGCGGATCCCTCGAACCCTTTGGGATGAGGCTTTCCGCTTGGCGGCTCGGCGACGGAAAGGAGCTGTTTCGCGCCTGCCTATCGACGCCCTTTTTTCTGGCTAAGGCTCCGGCGAAATTTTTT
>BEHR01000052.1 GCA_002898555.1 bacterium HR15 | reverse complement strand
CCAGGGCGGACACATAAAAACTTATTCTCCCCAAAATAGCCAATGGTGGCGGTGGGAGGAGGGGTACGAACAAGCAACCACCAGCCCAGTGCAACAACGAGAATCCCCAAAAGCAAGAGAGAAACCCCTAACCGTCGGCGCCTCATCGTATCCCTCCTCAGATTAATAGATACCCTAACAAGGGCAGTTTCCACTACTTACGCAGCCGCTATTAAAAGAAGGTGGTGGAAGTGTATAGAAGAGAGACGCCCAATTAGGGGTTATTTCGAACCAGCGCTTGCTCTTGTAAAATACGCGTGAACCCACATAGACAGGTCTGCCATTACGGCACTCGTAGCAATCCTGTATAGTCAACTTGGTTTCCCGACATTCGCGCATATATACATGATACACCGCCCCTATTCTGAGGGTTATGCCAAATGCCCTGCGCACCCTTGCTTGGATATGAGCATCAACTACAAGCGTTCCTCTATACCACCAAGGGCTGCAACGAGTAAAGAATTTGGTACGGGTCGTCCTGAAGGGGCCTCCAGAACAACTGCTGGGAGGCGGTGGATTTTGTGGTCTCCCATTCAAGCATATCGAAAAGCCACCGCCTGAACTACCTGGTCCTAGGGCAAATATCTGAACGCCTGCATTGCTGGAGGTAGGAATTCTATAAACGGAACTCGGTTGCCCTTCGATGGTCTCTGATTCCAACTTCACCGGCTCTGTTTCGCATATAAGGGTGATCCCCACCGTAGCCCACTGTCCTGTGAGGGGATTGTGCCATATTAACACATCAAAGGTTTCATCGTTTCCGGTGGGTGCTTGATACACAACGCTTTCCCGCGATACACTCAGTACCTCACCATTAAGTGCATGCCAATAGGAAGCCGTCTCCATTCCACCCAGGACAGGGCTGGCAACCAGAGTTACGACCTCCCCTGGTTGTAAAATAAGCCATTGCTCCGGAAGTGAAGCTGATAGCTCGGACTCGGTAGACACAGCCTGTTCCTCCAAGGTAGGCAGATTATTTTGGCTAATTGCCCCCTGGAAGCATCCACACAAAGCTCCCAAAAGCCAGATTGTTCGCAGCCGTTTCATCTTCATCCTCCTCCACTGTTTTGGTCTGTTGGCAGGCGGGGCAGCACACCACCGCCATTCCCGCCTCCTGCTTAATTAAATTGCAGCGACCCCATCATTTTATAAGCCGCCAGGGCCCCATTTGCCGCTTTTTTCACCATTTTGACCCCGCCCCTCACCTCTCACAAGCCCAACAACCGACGCAATGCCTCCCCTATCCGCCGCAAACGCTGACTGACCGCTGCCTGCGAACAGCCCAACCGACGCGCCATCTCCGTCTGTGTGCAACCTTCATAGACCATCGCCACCACCGCCTGCTGCGCCTCCGATAACTGACCGACCGCCCATTCTATGTCTAACCGCCACAACACCGCTTCCAGCATCGCCAGGCTCTCTTCATCCACAGGTTCCCACATCTCCCCTGTCTCCTCGTCTACTGCAAAAGGCTCTTCGCAGCGATACCAGCGCCAAACCGTGCGATACCATGCAAGCAGCGCTGCCCGCACGCAACCCCGAACCCACTGTTCGAGGGTTTTGCCGCGGGTGGGGTCGTAGAGGTTCGCTGCGATCCAAGCTATGAGCCACGCCACCTGACGACTATCTGCCTCGTATTCGTGCTTGTCAGTCGGCGGTGAAGGGCGTTGCAGGTGTTCATAGAGCGCCTCCTGCGCAATTTGTTTCAGTTCGTTGGGCAGGTCGCGGGGTGGTTCGTCGTCGGGGAGTAAGTGTTTCAAGGCTCCCCCCCCGTGCTGGATTGCCTGTGGGTACAAAGCCAGTTGCCCCCCAGGTGTACGCGCAAGCGTTGTTGCCACCACACCAACAAGGTGAGGCATCGTTGCCCTCCTGATTGGGTGTTAGGGTTCGCGCTGGGTGGAGGGATTCCTGCTTAATGAGTTGTGTGGTTTCGGCGTAAGGGAGGTCGTTGGGCTGGCTGCATGCCGAACATCAGAGCTGAGCAGGCGTCTATAGAAATGGGTGATCCGCCATCGACACGGGTATCCTTAGAGTGGGTTCGCTGCTTCGCCCTGACGGGGAAGCACCGAAACAAACAGGGAGGAGCGAGCTGTTGGACACGCCATCGTGGGCAGAGGCGACCTTAATCGCACGAGCGCAGGCGCAAGACGACACCGCCTTCGACCAGATTGTGCGCCTTTATGCTGACCGCATCTACAACTATGTGCGCCGAATGGTCGGCAATCCGCAGGATGCGGAGGACATCACGCAGGAGGTGTTCATTCGCGCCTATCAGGGACTGAGCCAATTCGATGGGCGCGCCAGTTTCAGCACATGGCTCTTTCGGATCGCCACGAACTTGTGCATCGACCATAAGCGACGCCAGAGTCGGCGCGTGCAGACCGTACCCTATCATCACGATGACACCGACGAAGAGGAAGGCGATTGGGAGTTTCCCGATACCAGCCAGCCCAGTGCGCTGGAACAGCTGCTCACGAAGGAGTTGCATGAGGTCGTGGAGCGAGCCATCGAGGCGCTGTCGCCTAAGTTAAAAACGGTGCTGTTGCTGTACGATGTGGAAGGGTTAAGCTATGAACAGATTGCGGATGCGTTGGGTATCCCGATGGGCACGGTGAAGTCGCGCTTGTTCGCAGCCCGCGAGCAGATACGCAAGCAAGTGGAAGTTTATTTGCGAGGTGGAACCGAATGACCTGCTGGCAATTCAAGCGGCTCTTATGGAGCTATGTCGAGGGCACTGTCGGTGCAGCGGAACAGCAAGCGTGTGAGGCGCACCTGGCACGCTGTGCCCGCTGTCGTCATCAGTTGCAGGCAGCGCAGTTGACTCGCCGCGCGCTTCAATCGTTGCCGCGTCATTCTGCACCAGTGCACCTGTTGGAGCGGGTGCGAGCAGAGATACCTGCCTCTTGCGCGGATGAGACCGTCGCGGCGGTGCATCAGGCACCGCGCGCCACTCGGCCCTTGCTATTGCCCGCGCGCCTTTGGCGATGGGCGCTCGCGCCTGCGCTGGGCGTGCTGGTCGCCTTGCTCTGGTGGTGGAGCCAATCCACCACGCCCCTCATGAACAAACAGGCGCGTGAACCGCAAACCCAGCAAGCCTCGCAGGAGTACGCGGATACCTGCATCGAGGTGCATCAGCAGCTGGAGATGGCGGAGTGGGCAGGTACCCCTGCCGCCAGTTATCTCATCACCACGGGCTATACGCGATGAAACTTCTGACCCTGATCGGCTTCGGAGCGGCAATCGTTTGGATGGGATGGGCGCAGGAGCGCCCCATCGAATGGCTTCAGCGCGCCGTGCGTGCCGAACAGAGTTTGACCGTTCGTGGGGAACGCACGACCGAAATTCGCCTGCGCGTCCACACAGAGCGCATTGTGGAGCGGTTCTGGCGGCAGGGCGGGCGCGCCGTGCGGATTGAGGTGGTTGCTCCGCCTGCGCGACAAGGGGAGGTACTGCTACTGCGTGGGGAGAAGTGGATACTCTATCGTCCCGGGGCGAAGGAGGCGATACTTCTGCCTGCACCCCCCCAACAGCACGAAATGATGCTAAAGCGACTCTTAAGCGCAGTGCAGAGCCAGGGCATGCGCGTCGAACTCAGACCTGCTGAAATGGTGCTGAATCGCCCCTGCGTGGTCCTGTTTTTGCAGATGGTGGAAGGGGACGAGCCACCGCCCATGCGTCCCCATGCGCCCCCATTTGAGCGTGGCAGGCGTCGCTTCGAGCCCATTCAGAGCATCACCTTGTGGGTGGATCGCGCAACGGGATTAGTGTTGCGTCGTGAAGTGCGGTTCCGTCGCAGCGACGCACTGGTACGCATGGAGATCACCCGGCTGGAGTTCCCCCATAAATTGCCACCTGAGCTGTTCCAACTTCCTGAAGGGGTGACCATTCGTCCGCCGGGCGAAGGCCGCTTCGAAAGCTTGGAGGAGGCACAAAAAGCGGCGGGGTTCCCTATCCGCTTGCCCGATTATCTGCCCGATGGTACGCGCCGGGAAAGCATTATTGTGCGCAGGATGCGTGAGCGCACCTTAGTGGCGATTCGCTATCGCTGCCCACAAGGCGATTTCACCCTCTTCCAGACACTGGCACCCAAAGCCGATTTCCAGCTCCCTGAACCGCCCAAGCATCGCCCGCTGAACGCGCACTTCTGGCAGGCAGGCGACTACTGGTTCGGACTGGTGGGTACATTGCCCAAAGAGGAGATGGAGCGTATTGCTCGCTCCATTCCTCGGTAAAGAGGTACGGGCGCGGCAACCACGCCCATACCTCTCGCCACTCACTTGTTCTCAACACCCCTGCCCGAAGTTGAACAGCACAATGAGCAGGTCAGCGTCGTCCACCGTGCCGTCGCCGTTTACATCCTCCGCGCCACAGCCCGAACTGCAGCCAAAGGCGAACAGCACCATGAGCAGGTCGGCATCATCCACACAGCCGTCACCGTTCACATCGCCCTCAGGTCCCGTCGGGCATGGATCGATCTCCACATACTGCACGCCCGGCGCGCTCACCTGAAAGCTGAAGGGGAACGAGTCAAACGGTGGGTCCGGACAGCGTACCCACGCCACATTCGGAAATTGCTGTGAAGGATCGCCGATGTTCAGCGCGGGCAGCGTCTGGTTCGACATATAAGTGCCGTGGCAGGGGTCGCCCAGATCGGCACCGCCCGTTAGCACCACCAGAATTCGTATTCTGCCAGAGGGATTGCCTAACGCGCTCAGCGGAATCGCTACCTCCATCCCGGTGGTGACCGTGGATGGGTCGCCAAGGTTGTTCGGGTCGCTGGTAATGCCGCCCTCGTTCGAGTTGTCCAGCGCGGCACGCACCCCGACAGTGTTATCGCCACCTGTGAGTGTGCCGTCGCCTGTGCCCGTAGGGGCTGAGCCCAGATAGGTGGAAACATTGCTCACTAGATCATGCAGGTCGACATAGATGTTGTCGTTGCCTTGTCCGTCGTCGTAACGGTTAACACCCAGCACCCAATCGGGCTGATGGTCGAACACCACGCCGCTCATGCCCTGCACCGAGCAGTTAATGCAGCCGGTGGTGAGCGTGAAGGTGTTGTTCGGGTTGCGCCCTGTGTCGATGTAAAAGTGGAAGGCATTTCCATTGCCTTCGAGGTTGCCCGTAACGCCGATATAGAGCACGCCGCCCTCACAGCGTACGAAGAGCTGATCCAGTTCCGAGCCCCAGGTGACGCCACCGGTGTGGTCGCCAAAGCCTGTGTAGTTCGTCTGCGAGGCGAGAGCTGTTCCAAACTCGGAGGGAATGTTGCGTCCGTCGATTGTTGGCTGCGCCATCGCAACGGCGCATGCCAGCGCCAAGCCCATTAGAATCGTTGCTTGCTTCATCGCCATAGACCTCCTTTCCCCGCCTGTGCGGGTGAATCTATTATACCCTATCCATGCGAAGCAGGTACACTATCTTTGGAGGTGAATCGGCATGAGAAACGGAACCTTGTTTTTCTGGGCAGTGCTACTGGGCGTCGCCGTTGTTGCTGCCGACGAAACGAAGCCCTATAAGCCCAAACCGGGCGAGACCATCGTCCGCATGACCATTAAGGGTAAGGGTGATGTCTATATCCGCCTGGATACGAAAGAGGCACCCAAAACCTGCGAGAACTTCTTGAAGCTGGTCAAGCAGAGGTTTTATGACGGGATTCGGTTCCATCGGGTGGTGCCGCGTTTCGTGGTGCAGGCGGGCGACCCGCTGACGAAAGACCCGAATGTGCCGTTGGACGATCCGCGTGTGGGCACGGGAGGTCCGGGTTATACCATCAAGTTCGAGCCGAATAATCTGAAGCATAAGCGCGGCGCGATTGGCATGGCACGCACACCCGACCCCGACAGCGCAGGCAGCCAGTTCTATATCTGCCTGGAACCACAGCCACAACTGGATGGTAAGTATGTGGTTTTCGGTGAGGTGGTGCAAGGCATGGAGATTGTGGACCGTATCCAGCGCGGTGATGTCATCGAGAAGGCGGTCGTACTGCAGGAAGCCAAACCCAGCAAAACCGACAAACCCGACAAGTCCGAACGCCCCAACACCAGAAAGAACAAGCCATGATAGCCCCACACCTTGCACAACCACTACTTCAAGAAGCCGAGGCAATCCTGCATGGTGATGCCCCCCTGAACACGCGCTTGCAGCAATTGATGCAACACCTGCACGATCGCCTACCGCATTACCACTGGGTCGGCATCTACTGGCTGGAAGGCGACACCCTCGTGCTGGGACCCTATGTGGGGCCACCCACGGAGCATGTGCGCATCCCAGTGGGACGCGGTGTATGCGGCACAGCGGTCGCTGAAAACGCCAATCAGATTGTGCGCGATGTGCGTGAGCGTGAAAATTATCTTGCCTGCAATTTGGAGACGCGCTCGGAAATCGTGGTGCTGATTCGCCACCCTGACACGGGCGCAATTATTGGGCAGATCGATGTGGATGGCACGGAGGTGGGCGCGTTCGACGAAAGCGATGAGGCATTTCTGGAAGCGATTGCTGGCTTGATCGCGCATGGGGTTCATTCGCGGCGCACAGCTCGCTGAATCATTGCCACAATTTCGGGATCACCGCTATGTTGGGCGGCGTCCAGTGCGGTCTCACCCAGCGCACTACGAGCGCGCGGATCCGCACCATGCGCAAGTAGCAGGCGCACCGTGTCGCGATGCCCGTTTTCGGCAGCGAGCATCAGCAGGGTGCGCCCGTTGCGGTCACGCTGGTTGGGCGAGACGCCCCGCTCCAACATCGCTTTCAGCACACGCGTGCGCCCGTACACCGCTGCATAGTAGGCGGGTGAGTTGCCCGGGTTCATTTCGCGCAGGTAGCCTGTGCGGTCGCGGGCATCCAAACTCGCCCCATGGGCGATCAGGAGTAAGGCGATTTCGTCTTGCCCTCGCATTATCGCCACGCTAAGCGCGGTCAAACCCGAACGAGTGCTGGCATTCACCGACGCGCCTGCGCGCAGCAGCGACTTCACCTGTACCACATCGCCCTGCTCCACCGCCGCGAGCAGCTGCTCATTGCGCAGGCGGTGCCGCTCTCGCAGATGACGAAAAGCAGGTGAAAGCATAATCACTACCGTCAACGCAATGGGCAGGACGAAAAAGCCGAGAATGAGCAGCTTCTGCCCTTGCCCCCGTCCGTCGTTGTCCCTTGCAGACATCGACTCTATTGTACACGATTCCTAAAGCCCAAGCATTTTCAGCCAGTTGCCCAGGAACCGAGCGGCAAGGTCGGTCATGCGCAGACTCACACCGGCCAGCGCAGGGAGGCTCGCACCGAGCGCCACAAACCCGATCGCCACCTTGCCGGGCATCCCCACCAGCCAGATAGGCACTTGGGGGACAGCACGGGAGACGGCGGCCATCGCGGCATCCACAATGAGCAGCACGCCGCCGGCAGGCGCAGCAATCTGCAGGCATAGCACCATCATCTCGCCCGCCAGCCAGACCATTCCATGCATACCCTGTGCCGCCAGCGTGGTCAAATCGGCACCACCACTCAGCTCAAAACTGCGTGCCAGCGCGAGCAGCAGCAGATGATGCCCGTCCACCAGTGCAAACAGCACCATCGCCAGCAAATAGTGGAATTGCGCCAGCAGCGAGGTAGGAAAACTGCTCACAGGGTTCAGCAGTTGCATCAGTCCGAAGCCCATCTTCATATCGAGCAGCTCGCCCGCCATCGCCGCCGCACCAATGATCAGACTCACACCATAACCCATCACCAGCCCAATCACCGCCTCCGACATCAGGCGCATAATGAGCGGTATCCATTCCGTGGGAGGCGAGCCAACCGAGGATTTAACCCCAGGCGCCAGTGCCAGCGCGAGGATGACCGACAGCCCAACACGCACCGATACAGGCACCAGCCGACTGCCGAACACAGGTGCTTGAAGGATCAACGCCGACGCTCGCACAAATACCACCAGAAATGCCCAAAAGAGCTGCAAATCAAGCGACATCGCCTATCGCAGGATGAGCCAGCTAAATTAATGCGGTGGGAGGTTAGCTAAGACGCGCGCGGTAAAATCGACCAGCTGCATCAGCATCCACCCTCCTGCGAAAAGAAACACCAGCCCGACTGCCAGAATCTTGGGCACGAACTGAAGTGTCATCTCCTGAATCTGGGTGACCGCCTGAAACACGCTGACCAGCAAGCCGACAATCAGCCCAGCCAGCAATACAGGCAGGGCAACCTGCAATCCCACCCACATCGCCTGCCGACCCAGCTCGATCACTTCTGCCTGACTCATCTCGCTTCGATTGTCGGAAGATATCTCCTTAAAGCTCACAGGCGCGACAAGAAGAGAAACGCTTTCCCTCTTAGGTGATGTCGATCAGGTGGATTAATCCGTTCGAGACTTGATGCAGGCAGGATAGCAGCAGCGGGACACTCTTATCGAGGTCATCTCAATAGCCTCGTCCATACCTGGGCACCGTGGATAGCTGGGCATACTGAGTATCCGAGTACCCCATTCTCGGTAATAGGGCAAGTCGCCCAACCATACTCCACAGCTCTTTCAAACCACCGAGTAGCCGCTCGGTGATGAGCATGAGCCTTATCGAGCAAAGCCACCAGTACATTCACATCAGGCAGGTCAATCATCACCTTCGAGTAGCCGCTTGACGAACTCGGTCGTAATGGGCTGCTTCAACCCTCGCTTGGGAAGAACAGGTATGCCATCCTCTATGACAAAGCGTGGGCGCCCTGTTTTCCGTTTTTGTTTTCTCGACCCTACCTGAAGTGAGTCTTCAGGCACCTTTTCTGCGGACTCCTCATCCAGAATCAGCCACATGAGGTTCCGCTTGTCGCGATGATGCTGCAAATAGGCAATCAGTTCCTCTGCCGAACCCTGCTTCACCTCGATCATGCCGTCTCACCGGTGCATATTGTAACTCGTGTGATGGCGGAGCCGTTTGGTATACTTTTTATTGATGAGCGAGAGGAAGCGTGTTCTAACGGGTGATCGCCCCACAGGCAAGCTGCACCTGGGGCACTATGTCGGCTCGCTGCAGAATCGGGTCAAGCTGCAGGACGAGTATGATTGCTACTTCCTGATCGCCGACCTGCATATGCTGACTACACGCCCCACGCGCGAAGACATCGAGGAGATGCGCGAGAACATCCGTGAGATGGTGCTGGACTATCTGGCAGTCGGCATCGATCCGAACAAGTCCACTATCTATCTGCAGTCAGCGGTGCATGCGGTGTACGAAATGAATCTGTTTTTCGAGATGCTGGTGACCCTGCCACGCCTCACGCGCTTGCCCAGCCTGAAAGAGATGGCGCGTGCAGCACACATCGACGAGGATGCGCTTCCGTTCGGACTGGTGGGCTATCCCGTGTTGCAGGCAGCGGATATCCTGTTGCCGCGGGCGCATCTGGTGCCCGTTGGCAAGGACAACGAAGCGCATGTGGAAATCACCCGCGAAATCGCGCGCCGCTTCAACTCGCTCTATGGCGAGGTGTTCCCCATCCCTGAAGTGATGCTGAGCGAGGTGCCGACCCTCGTGGGCATCGACGGGAAGGCAAAGATGAGCAAGAGCCTCGGCAACGCTATCTTCCTTTCCGATGACCCCAAAACGGTGGAGAAGAAAGTGCGCCAAATGTACACCGACCCGAAACGCATCCACGCACATATCCCCGGCACGGTGGAAGGTAATCCCGTGTTCATCTATCATGACATTTTCAACCCGAACAAGGACGAGGTGGAGGATCTGAAGCAGCGCTACCGAACGGGGCGCGTGGGCGATGTGGAGGTCAAGGAAAAGTTGGCACGCGCGCTCAACACCTTTCTGGATCCGATTCGCGAGCGACGCGCCCAGTTCGCCAAAGAGCGCGGATTGGTGGAAGAAATCCTCTACCTCGGCACGCTCAAGGTGCGCCAGATCGGTGAAGAGACCGTGGAGGCAATGAAGAAAGCGATGGGATTGCGCGGAATCTGGCGCAACATCGAGCGCAAAGCGCGTGAACGCATGGGACGGTAGGAGCAGACCTTGTGTCTGCCCAGAGCCAATTGAAAATTTTGAGCGCAGCTGGGTCAGAGAAAAAATTTCAGA
>BEHR01000051.1 GCA_002898555.1 bacterium HR15 | reverse complement strand
CCGTTGCAGCCATTCGGTATGCTGGCGCAAAATCTCCTCGTGCCGTTGCTGCCCTTCGGTCAACCGCTGTAGCCATTCTTCGTGCCGTTGCTGTCCTTCGGTCAACCGCTGCAGCCATTCGGTATGCTGGCGCAAAATCTCCTCGTGCCGTTGCTGCCCTTCGGTCAACCGCTGTAGCCATTCTTCGTGCCGTTGCTGTCCTTCGGTCAACCGCTGCAGCCATTCGGTATGCTGGCGCAAAATCTCCTCGTGCCGTTGCTGCCCTTCGGTCAACCGCTGTAGCCATTCTTCGTGCCGTTGCTGTCCTTCGGTCAACCGCTGCAGCCATTCTTCGTGACGGCGTTGTCCCTCTATCAGTTGGGCAATCTGTTGCTCGTGCCTACGCTGGACCTGCAAGATTTCCTGAAGGATATTCACAATCTGATGCTGGGTCTCCACAATCTGGTGCACGAGCTGCGGCAGATTGATCAGCTCCTCGCCCAATAGAATTAGGCGGAGAGCCTCGCGCCACTCGGGGTGCTGCTGGAGGAGGCGCACCAGTTCAGGTAGGTCGCTCTGTGTAATCGCCATGCTGAAAGGATTATACCCTACATGGTAAACTGCTGATATGCGATGGATCGCAGTATGCTGGCTTGGTTGGATATTTTGGAGCGTTGCTTGGTCGCAGGAACAGCCTCGTTCGGTTGAAGCCATCCCGCGTAGCCCCACGCGCATCACGCTCTACTGGCTCCCTCCGCAGCATGGGATCCCTTCAGGCTATCGGGTCTTCTTGGATAGTCAGCCCATGCGCGAACTGCCATCTGATGCGCGGGCTTATGATTTCGAGCCGTTGCGCCCGGGGCAATCTTACAGGCTTGGTGTGCAGGCACTCTACGCCGATGGGAGCGCCTCAGCAATTATCGAACGCACCGAGCGTCCCTTTCGCGAGCTGCCTCGTGAGGCGCGCTATCCTGTTGTGATTGTGGGTGGAACCGCATCGGGTGTGGGAGCAGCCATCACGGCTGCACGGATGGGTGTTCCTGTTGCCTTGCTGGAGGAGACCAATCGGCTCGGCGGCATGATTTCTAACGGTGTTGCCATCACCGATGTGCGCGTACCCAGCCGTATTAACGGGCTATTCGAGGAGTTTCGTCAGAAGGTCGAAGCCTATTACAGGGCGCAAGGAGCGGACACCACCTCCTACATTTACCGCAGCGGGCTGAACTACGAGCCGTGGGTCGCCAATATGCTCCTGAAGGAGATGGTCTATACCGAGCCGCGCATCGATCTCTATTTGGGGGTGCGTCCCGTTCGCACCCTTAAGCGCGGCAATCGCGTGGTCGGGGTGGAGGTGGAGGCGATTCAAGACGGCAGGCACGGGCGATTCTATGCCGATGTGGTGATCGACGCGACGGTGGAGGCGGATGTCGCGGCATGGGCAGGTGCAAAGTGGCGCATTGGAAGGGAACCACGGAGTGAGGAGGAGCCACACGCCGGCGTTATCTATTATGACCGCCTCAACGACCTGTTGCTACCCGGCAGCACAGGCAAGGGGGATAAGCGCATCCAGGCATATGCATTGATGCTGGCGGTCAAACACTATCCAACCGAGCAGGTGGGTGACCCACCTCCTGGCTACGACCCCCGCAACTATCTGCTTGCTCCACCGTGGGAGCAATCGTGGGCATATCTCTACGGGCGATTCCCCAATAACAAGTTTGAAATCAATCAACACCCGCACGGTTCCGACCTGCAGGAGGTCAACTACCGTTATCCGACCGCCAGCTGGCAAGAGCGAAGGCGAATCTACGAAATCTATAAAAACCATGTGCTGGGCTACCTGCACTATATCCAGACGGTGCAAGGTCAACGCACGCTGGGGTTAGCGGACGATGAATATCGCGACAACAATCACCTGCCGCCCATTCTCTATGTGCGCGAGGCGCGGCGCATCGAGGGCGAGGTCATGCTCAAGGAGATGGACATTATCCGTGCCCGTGAACGGCTACGCCCCGATGCGGTGGCTATTGGTGACTACCCGATGGACTCGCATGCAGTGCGTCGTGTGGGTGTGCCCGAAGGGGTTCGTCCCGAAGAAGTCCCTCACATGGGCGAAGGGGAGTACTGGCTGTTTCAATACACGCCTTGGTACCAAGTGCCATATGGTGTGATTGTGCCCAAAGGCGTGGAAGGACTGTTGGTCAGCTCAGCGGTTTCCGCCACCCATCTGGCGTATGGCACCCTGCGGATGGAGCCTGTGCGTATGACGCTGGGTCAGGCAGCGGGTGTGGCGGCTGCGCTCAGTGCGCAAACGGGCATCCCGCCCCGACGCCTGTCCATCGAAGCGATCCAGCGCGCCCTGCTGCGATTCGGTGTCTATCTCTACTGGTTCAGTGATGTGAACCGCCAGACAGAGCATTTCGAAGCGATTCAGTTTTTGGCGACGCGCGGCTATTTCATCGACCCGTGGCTGGGGGCATATAATCAGGGCGACGCTTTCCGTCCGCAAGAGCTGCTTACACGCGGCGAGGCAGCCCGCCTGCTCTGGCACCATCTCAAAACACTCAAGCCCGATATTGAGGAGCGACTGTACGAAGGGCTGGCATTCACCGATGTGCTGTTCGGGCATCGCTACGCAGTGCCTGTGCAGAACCTCTTTCGGCTGGGCATTATTGAACGCACTGAGAATCGTCGCTTCCAACCAGAGGAGCCTATTAAGCGGCGTGACTTCGCCCGCTGGCTGGTAAAAACGATGGCGCTCATCGACCCAGAGAGCTGGCAACCCGCTGCGCCAGGGCAAATGCCTTACCTGGACATCGGCGCCGAGGATGCGGATGCGCCTTTTATTCTGCGATTGCATAACCGGCACATCGATTCCTTGCTCTGGGATGGGGTTGAAGCTGCCACTCCGGAGGGAGTTCGTTTTCGCCCCGATGCCCTGCTTAGCCGTGCTGATGCCGCTATCGCGCTCTATCTGGCTTATCGTTCAGTAAGAGCGATCCAGTAATGGCGCGCGGCCGTCTCGGGTTCAGGCGCGTCCACAATGCCCGAAATGACCGCCACGCCCTGGGCACCTGCCTGCAAGCACGCGGTCACCCGTTCAGGCGTGATACCACCAATGGCAATCAGGGGCAGTGCCACTGCCGCGCGCACCGCCTGCAAAAGGGGCAATCCGGCGGGCATCTGGTCGGGATGGCTGCGCGTGGGATAGAGGGTGCCTACCAACAGGTAGTGGCAACCTTCGGCAGCCGCGCGCTGTGCCGCCGATACGCTATGCACCGAACGCCCCAACAACGCGCCTTCTAAAGGCGGATGGAAGGGCGCATGTTCGGGTAGATGCAAAGCGTCCGCTTCGCTCCATTCTGCCAGCGCAGGAGAGGGATTGACACCCAACAAGGCATTGTGTTTGCGGGTGAGCCGCCGCAGCTCCATGGCAAGGTCCAGACAGAGGGGGGCAGGCAACTCACGCACACGCAGCATGAGCCAATTGACCCCGCCACGCAAGGCTGATTCGGCGACTTGCACGATGCGCTCGGCATCCGTGCCGGGCACATAATTGAGAACCAGCATCAGCACACGCGGTGGGATACGCCGAATTTTCTTTTCCGGCTCAGACGGGTAAAAAGAGAATTCTGGAGGTACTTCAGCCACGCACCACGCCCTCCAACGGGCTGGATGCCGAAGCATAGGGCAGTTTCGGAATCCGTCCGGCGAGGAATGCCTTGCGCCCGGCTTCCACACCCAGCTTGAACGCCTCCGCCATCAGCACGGGGTCTTTTGCTTTCGCAATCGCGGTATTGACCAGCACGGCGTCGCAGCCGATCTCCATCGCAAGCGCAGCGTCAGACGGTGCGCCCAGCCCCGCGTCGACCACCACAGGCACACGCGCTTGCTCCACGATGATGCGGATCTGCTCGAAGTTCACCTCGAAGCCCTGCCCTGTCCCAATGGGGGCCGCCAGTGGCATCACCGTCGCGCAGCCTATCTCCTCCAGCTGCTTTGCCAGCACGGGATCATCGTTGATGTAGGGCAGCACCACGAAACCCTCCTTGACCAGCACTTTGCATGCCTCGAAAGTGCCGAGCGGGTCAGGCAGCAGGTATTTCGGGTCGGGCACGACCTCCACCTTGATCCAATCGCTCAGCCCCATCGCACGGGCAAGGCGAGCCACACGAATAGCCTCCTCCGCCGTGCGGCAGCCCGCCGTGTTGGGCAGAATCTGGTAGCGGCTCCAATCGATGTCGTCCAGTATCGAGCGTTTGGGCGCGTCCAGATCGATACGGCGCAAAGCTACCGTGATAATCTCGCTGCCCGAGGCTTCGATGGCGCGGAGCATGGTCTCGGTATCGGGGTACTTGCCCGTGCCGACCATCAGGCGCGAGCGAAAGGTCTTGCCTGCAATCACCAACGGATCGTCCATCGCATGGAATTATACCCGTTATCGTGGCGTCAAAGCAGCAGGTGGAGACATCCCTGCGTGTGCGCCCTTGTAGTCTATGCACCAATGACTTCCCCCCCTTGACAAACGCCCCTTCGATGTGCTATAATATATGCCAGCCACAACATCTTGGGGATAATGAGGAAAAACCCCACATATGTGGCTATGGAAGCGAGGCGAGCGATGCGATGTCCATACTGCGGCAGTGAGCAAGACCATGTGGTAGACTCGCGGCCGACGCAGGAAGGCAAAGCCATCCGACGGAGGCGAGAATGCCTGCGTTGTGGGCGACGCTTCACCACCTTCGAACGGTACGAGGAACGCCCGCTAATGGTCATCAAAAAGGACGGGCGCCGCGAACCGTTTGACCGCAATAAGGTGCTGCAGGGCATGGTCATCGCCTGCCGCAAGCGCCCCGTGAGCATGGAAACGCTGGAAAGGGCGGTTGAGGAAATCGAACACGAAATCCAGAACCGCATGGAAGCCGAAATCAGCTCCGTCGAAATCGGGCGCATGGTCATGCAGAAACTGCTGGAGATCGACCCCGTTGCCTATGTGCGCTTCGCCTCCGTCTATGAGGAGTTTCAAGACCCACAGCAGTTCAATCGAGTCGTGCAAATGCTGATGCGCATGCAAAAAGCGCGTCAGCGCAAAGGATTCTAAATTCTTGTCCTACGGCATAAGGAGGTCTCGCCATGTTCGATCCAAATGAAGGCTTACTGGAGCTGTCTGAAACGAATGGCGCGGTCGAAACGCCTACGACCGCTGCGACGCCAATACGCACTGATGGCATCCGCGCGGAGCGACGCTACGGCTTCATCCCGCGTGAGAAGTTCGACAACCTCAACACGGGCAAAGGACTGCGTATCGAACGCTATTTCACCCAAGAAGGGGTAGACCCCTTTGACACGGTGGAATGGGAGCATCGCACGGCAGTCATCGCAGGTGAGCGTGGCGAAGTCGTGTTTGAGCAGAAGGATGTGGAGGTACCTGCTTTCTGGTCACAACTGGCAACGAATGTGGTCGCTTCCAAATATTTCCGTGGACAGGTCGGCACTCCCGAACGCGAGCATAGTGTGCGTCAAGTTATTGGGCGTGTGGTGGAGACGCTGACCCGATGGGGACGCGAGATGGGCTATTTCGCCTCCGATAAAGACGCGGAGGCATTCCGCGATGAGCTCAAATACCTCTTGCTCCACCAATACGCCGCGTTTAACAGCCCCGTCTGGTTCAATGTGGGCATCGAACCACGCCCCCAATGCTCGGCATGCCAGCCCTATGACGCGCTTGTTAACACCTTGATAGGGGCAATTCCCATCGGCGAGATCGTGGAGAAAAACATGATTGGTTTGCCAGTTTGGGATGACGAAGGGCTGACGCCCGTCGTTGCCGTCAAGCACAACGGGCGTAAGCAAGTGTACCGCGTCCTCTTGAGCGATGGTAACTACATTGAGGCGACAGGCGATCATTTGGTATGCGCTCACCAGACGCGCCACACTGTGCAGTACGAATGGGTTCGCGTTGACGAGCTTCGCCTCGGCATGCTGATGCGTGTATATTCTCGTCACCCGCATGCCGATATGCCTGAAGAAGATGTCCCTGCGGTCTCGGGAGCCGCTCTCGCGGGTCTACTGGACTTACCCAGTGCTTCAGGCAAGCAATGCCCCACCGTGCGGTATCAAGAAATCGTTGCCATCGAGCCTGTGGGCGAAATGGATGTTTATGACATTCAAACGCTCAGTGGCAAATACCTCTCTAACAACATCCTGGTGCATAACTGCTTCATCGTCTCGGTGGAAGATACGATGGAGTCGATTCTTGATCTTGCCAAGACGGAGGGCATGATTTTCAAGTTCGGCTCCGGTTCCGGTTCGAACCTTTCGCGTATCCGCGGTTCAAAAGAGTATCTTTCAGGCGGCGGGCGAGCCTCGGGACCTGTGTCCTTTATGCGCGGATTTGATGCCTTTGCAGGCGTTATAAAGAGCGGCGGCAAGACGCGACGCGCCGCCAAAATGGTGGTGCTGAATGTCGACCACCCCGATATCGTGGATTTCATCGAGTGCAAAGCGAATGAGGAGAAGAAGGCATGGGCACTCATCGAGGCGGGTTATGACCCCGGCTTTGACACGCCCGGTGGTGCCTACGACTCGGTCTTCTTCCAGAATGCGAACCACAGTGTGCGCGTCACCGATGAGTTCATGCGGGCGGTAGAAGAGGACGGTGAATGGTGTACCTATGCCCGCACCACTGGAGAGTTAATGGGACGCTACAAGGCGCGTGAGCTGTTCCGCAAGATCGCCGAAGCCGCCTGGGTGTGTGGTGACCCCGGTCTACAGTTCCACGACACCACCAATCGCTGGCACACAGTCAAAAACAGCGGTCCCATTAATGCCAGCAATCCTTGCTCCGAGTTTGTCTTTCTGGATGACACCTCTTGCAATCTCGCCAGCCTTAATCTGATGAAGTTCCGCCTGCCCGATAGCACCTTCGATGTGGAGGCGTTCCGCGCGGCGGTGCGCATCATGATTACCGCGCAAGAAATTATTGTGGACAACTCGGCATATCCGACGGAGCGCATCTGCGACAACAGCCACAACTTCCGCCCGCTGGGGCTGGGCTATGCTAATCTGGGTGCGTTGCTGATGTCGCTCGGCTTGCCGTATGATAGCGACGCAGGACGCGCCTATGCTGCCATTATCACCGCGATTATGCATGGCGAGGCATATCGCCAATCGGCGATCATCGCTCGCGACTGCGGCGCACCTTTCCCGGGCTTCGCGCTCAATCGCGAGCCGATGCTGGAAGTGATGCGCATGCATGCCGACGCGCTGAACCAGATTCAGGCACATCATGTGCCCGACTATCTGATGCAGGCGGCACGCGCGATTTACAACGACATGCTCCAGTTGGGCGAGCAATACGGCTATCGGAATGCACAGGTCACAGTACTCGCCCCCACCGGCACCATCTCCTTCATGATGGATTGCGATACCACCGGCATCGAACCCGATATCGCGTTGGTGAAGTATAAGACGCTGGTTGGGGGCGGACTGCTGAAAATTGTGAACACGACCGTGCCGCTCGCGCTGCAACGGCTGGGCTACTCAGCGGAAGAGATTGACGCCATTACGCGCTATATCGATGAGCATGACACCATCGAGGGCGCGCCCTATCTTAAGGAGGCGCACCTGCCCGTGTTCGACTGTGCCTTCCGCCCCGCGAAAGGCACGCGCAACCTGGCTCCGATGGCGCATGTGAAGATGATGGCTGCCGTGCAACCATTTTTAAGCGGTGCTATTAGCAAAACAGTGAACATGCCCAACGATGCAACGCCCCAAGATATCGAAGATATCTACATGCAGGCGTGGAAGTTGGGTCTGAAGGCGATTGCCATCTACCGCGACGGCAGCAAGCGCACGCAGCCGCTCTCCACAAAGAAACCGGAGGAGGAAACCGCGCAGCTGCCTGCCCCCACTGGGCGTCCCGTGCGTCGCCATCTGCCCGATGAGCGCAGAAGCATCACCCACAAGTTCAGCATCGCAGGGCACGAAGGCTATATCACCGTCGGCATGTATGAAGATGGCACACCAGGCGAGATCTTCATCACGATGGCGAAGGAAGGCTCCGTCATTTCGGGTCTGATGGACGCTTTCGCCACCGCTATCTCGCTCGCCTTGCAGTATGGCGTGCCGCTGGAGAAACTGGTGGAGAAGTTCTCCTACACGCGCTTCCAGCCCAGTGGCTTTACGAATAACCCACAAATCCCCGTCGCCACCTCCATCGTGGACTACATTTTCCGCTGGCTGGGCATGAAGTTCTTGCAGAAACAGCCGGAGCAGAAGCAACCGCTGGAGGCATTGGAGGAACAACCCATGCCTTCTGCTGCTTCTGCCGCAGTGCAGCCTGAGGCTGTGGGTGTCGTGGGTGCGAAGGAGACCGCGACCGACTTGACCCCCACAGGGCAGGGCGAGACCATGGACTGGTCGCAACTGGTGAAACTGCAGCAGGATGCGCCGCCCTGCCCTGTCTGCGGGATGATTATGGTGCGTGCCGGCGCATGCCATCAATGCCTAAACTGCGGCACTTCTTACGGCTGCAGCTGAGGCTTTGCTCCCCTCTCCAGACCCTCACTGATTGGGAGCCAGAGGCACTGGCTCCCAATTTTTTTGGAACCATGCAGCAGCGCGAATACTACCCCGACCTGCTTATGTACTTCCTTCTCGAAAGTTTATCCCAGCGTTTGCAAGCCTAAGATCGAAAAAAAAAAATACTATCGCGAATTACAACTTGATAGCATCCTTGTCCTTTATTTTCATGCACCAGACACCAGCTTCATAATATTGTCCACTAACCGAGTTCATGATTAGAAAGCAGAGTTTGTCGCCCTTAGGGGACCAGCGCAATAGATCAACAACACCACCTACTTGCCGCACAAGTAAATCCGTTTGACCAGTCTCATAACGGTATACCCATACCTCACTGACGCTTTCGCCTGGCTGACTAACATAGGCGACATGTTTGCCATCAGGCGACCAAGCAATCCGACCCGATGCACTTTCGACCGCTCGACGCAAAGGATGACGACTGAAACGGGACAGGGCGGAAACCAGCCCCTCGATATGGGTTAGCTCCCGCCATGAAGCAAGGACATAGTAGGGTTCCCGATCCACTTCCACACAGAGTTCCCCTCTGGGCGAGAGATTGTAGCTGGCGATACGCTTAGCCCAAGTAGGCAGGAGATTGCCCCTTGGAGACAGCAAATAAACCCCGTCCTTCCGCTCTATAATGAGCCAGTTTCCATCCGGGGCAAAAAGCAGGTTCGTAGCGTGCCCCCGATAGACCTGCTGTTGTTGCTGGGTTTTCAGGTTATATAAAAATATCCCCGATTCGTCTCTGTTCTCGTCTACAATGGTCAGGTAGGCGATCTGGTTGCCATCCGGGGAAAAGCGGGGAATCCCGATCCGAGGAGGACGAAAGCGAGCGATCGGGCGTGCTCCACCCCCTGACAATGGGACAACTACCAACTCGGTACAATCCCCAACTCCTCTTGTGTAGGCAACTCGCTCCTCGGTCGGGGAAATATCATAGGAATGTTCAATTAGAATCACAGATTTCACAATCTCTGCAAGAGATTTCCAGATAAGAGTATTTGTAAAAACCTTGAGAAATGCCTCGAACTCCTTGTCTTGAACAATCTGATCCCGTGGTTTTGATAGCGCCCCATTCTGATTGCGGGGCGAGCACGCATGCGCTCCACTATAGACAGGAAGTATAGCCAGACTTAACCATATCCAACCATTAATCAGTCGCATCCCCATGTTCACCTCGTGCGTTTTCTCGTTCTCACAAGCCGGGGAATTTCGGTTCACATATGCATACACGACGCGGTGGTGCAAACGGTGCCCCAATAGGAGTTACCCAAGCACAGCCAAAAAAGGGTTTCTTTTGTTTATGACACTCTTTACGGCACTCCTCTTCGTCTCTTTTATCGCATCCTCTTAGGCAAACACACACCTTTCTTACACCTCCTAATTTACCAAAGTCAACGTAAGCACACCCGAAAAGTTGCCCACTTCCGCTCTCTTTGCATGCTTTCCTGCATTCATTCCAATCGTCAGGTGTGCACTCAGTGGGCTCCTTCTTAGGCGGTTCGCACCATCCAGGGAGAATAAAGCAAATTTCGAATCCTCCCACTTCAACACAACTTGAGTAAAGCAACGGCGGGCAGACCATCGGGGCTTGTGGCTGCACCACGGGACAGACACACGGCGCAGGCAACTCGCTCTGCACCGCCAAACCGTTGCTGTCCATCGGATAGTACCCACTCGGCTCACCTGCAGCACCCATCATCAGCAACTCACCGCCTAACTGAAAACATCATCGCTTGGAACACTTTCCTCCAAGGGAAATGCGCACTGGAGAAGACAGCACCTGCACCTGTAAAGGGACACGCCGTGGAGAAGACAGCACCTGCACCTGTAAAGGGACACGCCGTGGAGAAGACAGCACCTGCACCTGTAAAGGGACACGCCGTGGAGAAGACAGCACCCTGTCTCTCGCAAGCACGCAAACCCTTTGCACCATCACAAGAAACCATGCGCTAACAAATGCGATCAAGCACATCATGCTTATCTTTAGTCGGCCCCTATTGCCTCTCAACGACATAAGCAAGTCACCACCCCTTGCTTCACTATACACCCTGCGTATCTCTTACCCTGTCGTTTACAAGCAGATTTGCAACCAGCAACCTCGCTCGCGTTGCAAGGTTTATCAGGAGGAAACCCACAACGACAGATCAACTCCCCATTTTCATAATAACACCCTACATAGAAGCCGCCCAAATTTTCACAGAACCGTTTACATCGTGAACTCTCTTTGGGATTACAGTCCCGATTTGGATCTGGCGGACTACCGCAGGGGAGAATCGCATATGCTACAAGTTGGAGCGCTCCCTCCTCACATCCATCGCCACTGCCTAGTGGAGGACAGGGCTGTTCAGCTGCTGGCGTCGCCACCTGCTCCGCGCACGGCACCATCGCTGGTCTCAAAGCCATCCCAAAGCTGTCTTCATAAGCCACTATCATCTGCAACAAGGTATCTGAACCTGCCATCAAGACATAGTGAATATCCAGTTCCAGCTGCCAGCGTGTTCCATACCCCAGCGCGTTGCCTGCAGGCAGGTAGTCCTCCACGCTTGACCAGCTCGTTCCACCCATCGCCCGACTGTACACCCGCATCGGCACACCTCCACAACCTATTCGGCACACATACCGATATTCCTGCTGGTTGAGATAGTCCCCCTTCCACACCGGAACGCTGTTATACCCGTCCTCATGCGAGGTTTGTAGGATACCAGCGTTA
>BEHR01000050.1 GCA_002898555.1 bacterium HR15 | reverse complement strand
TCTCGGAAACCGCTTGAAAGCCCGCTTGCTTCAGCCCCTTCTGAATCGCGGGCAGCCGCGTTGTCAATTGCCAGATATAGCCACTCTGATAGTTCTCCAGCGCAAGCATCATCATGCCCAGATCGATGCCCACCACCTCGCGGTCCCACCAGTCGCGGTCCACATTGAAGGCATTGCCAAAGCCGTAGCGCCCCCAGAGTTTGAGGTGATAGCGGTCATAAATCGTTTTGATGGCGCGGAGGCTCTCGTTCGGTGTGAAGATGACCGAAGTAATGGGGGCGGTAGGCGCGACCGTGCCGTCATGCTCGATATCGCCCGGTGCGCCGTACCCACGATAGCCGTCGGGTCCGTCGGAGGCGGTCAAACCCCACACATCCTCGCTGTAGGTTTTGTAGCGGCATGCGAGATCGATACAAAAGGCGCGTTGTGCCAGAGTTGCGTTCCGTGAAGCAATCCAGTAGTGATAGCCCAGCCGGTCGCGCTTACCACGAAAATCGATATAGACATGGCTCATCTGGTGCAGAAAGAGAGGTCCGCCGAACAGCAGCGCGTAGTGCTGGTAACGCACAAGGGGGCGAAACCAGGCATCCCAGCACTCGGCCGGGATCGGGTAGGTGGGTGAGCCAAGCCCCAGCAGGTAAAGGAACATCATCTCGGCATAATGGTCCCAGCGGTTCTTGAGGAAACCCGTTTCCGGTTTCCAGCCCATCGCCAGCGTTTTCTCGCTCGGTTTAGAACCGCCATCGGTCAGCATCCATTGGAAATCGAGCCGTTCATAGAGTGTCTGCGCTTTTTTGCGCAGTGTGGCTATGTCCAGACCCTCGGCTGCGACCAGCGCCCCCATCACAAGCAGCCCTGTATCGATGGAGGAAACCTCGCACTGCCAGTGTCGCTCGCCCGTCGCCCAGTGGATGAAGTGATAGAGCCAGCCATGCTGGTGGGGTAATTGCAAGTGGGATTCAAGCATCTGCTCGGCGCGTTGGATCGCCTGTTGTTTCTCCAGCCAGCCGCGTCGCACCGCGATGGGCAGCGCAGCCAGGGCATAGCCACTCGCTGCGATGCTGGCAACGATGAACTCGTCCCGCTCATGGTTGTTCGCGCGATCTTTGGTGAAGCCCATCGACGGGTGGGTCTCATTCCAGAAATACTCGAACGCGCGTCGGGTGAGTTGCTCCAGTAAGACTTTGGTGTCCATAGGCACCTCATAGGATACCCCTGAGGGGTATAATTATGTGTGCTGACGAAGGTGCGCATGGACGAAATCGCCACGATCCGGGCAAGGATAGGGATTCGCTACCAGCAGATTCCGCGTAAGGTGCTGGCGTTCTACTATGGCTGGTATGGTAACCTTCAGACTTCAGGGCGATGGGTTCACTGGGAGCAGGTAGACCCTGAACGCAAGCAGATCGCGAACAGCACCCACTATCCTGTGCTGGGGGCGTATGACTCCCATGATCCGCAGGTGGTGCGCCAGCACTGTCAGTGGGCGAGCGAGGCGGGGCTGGATGGTTTTATCGTGAGCTGGTGGGTGCGCGGTGATTTCCACGATCAGGGCATACCTCTGCTGCTGGACACCGCCCGCCAGTACAACCTGCAAGTTACTATCTACTATGAGATGGTGCCCAAGCCGGGCAACCCTGAGTCCGCCGTGCAGGACTGGCTCTACCTGCTGCGTCAGTACAGTTCGCATCCTGCCTGGCTCACGGTGGACGGCAAGCCTGTTCTTTTTGTTTACGGGCGTGCGCTGGGGCAATTGAGCCTGACTCAGTGGGCACAGGTGCTGGAGCGGGTCAACACGGAGCATAAAGCGGGTGTTTGCGCGATTGCTGACCGGCTAAGCAAAACCGCAGTGCGCCTTTTTGACGGTATCCATACCTACAACATCTGCGATCGCCTGCAGGGTAAGCCTGTGGAGGCGATTCAAGGCGAGGTGGAGCGTATCTATCGCGAGCCGTTGCAGATTGCAGGGCAGTTTGGACGCATCGGCTGCGCCACCATCATCCCCGGTTACGACGACACTAAAATCCGCAAGCCGGGACTCCGCACAGGGCGGTTCGATGGGGAATCGTACCGACGGCAGTGGGAAGCCGTGTTGGGCTTGAATCCCGATTGGGTATTGGTTACCAGTTTCAACGAATGGCATGAGGGCAGTGAGATTGAGCCCTCGGTGGAGCATGGAGACCTCTATTTGAGATTGACTGCGCAATATGCACCGCGCTTTCGTCGCCTGCCCGCGCGTCCGCGCTTGGCAACACCGCTGACCGCCATTACGGGCGAGAAATTGACCGCGCTGCGCCGGCGCTGGCAGGGCAAACGCATTGGACTTTTGCCAGAGAGTAGCTCGGACGCCCTATTCTGGCTACTCGATTCGGGGCTGGAGATAGCGTCGCTCACCGCCGAGCAAGTCGTGCAGTCAGGTGAGTTGACACCTACACGCTATGCCGCGTTGGTCTATCTGGGCGGCGAGCATTATCGGGCGACGGTGCGCGAAGCAGAGGATTTTGATCGCGCTCTGCATGCCTACTTGCGAGCAGGCGGGACACTGATTGTGTTGCCATCGGAGCCGTTCCCCTTCTATTACGATGGTGAGCGCGCGGTGCAACGAGCAGGCTTGTTCGGCTTGCCGATAGCCGGCAGCAGCCCAGTGCCCATCGCGGGGCAGACAGGCTTCGAACGACCCCCTACCGGCATCCAGTTCTCGTTTCGGTGCGACACGCGCCACCTGCCTGATATGCCTGCACGCCTGCCGTTCCCTGAAAGCGGCGACCTGCGCTGGCGACCGATGCTGAGGCAGGGGCTGGACCCAAAGGATGAGTATCTGCCACTGATCACGCTGGTCGATTCGCAGGGGAGACCATGGGGCGAAGGAGCGGCGGTGATTCGCTACCGCGCAGGGAAGCTAAAAGGGGCACAGGTCGCCTATGTCTGGTTCCGCTTATTGGAGATGCCTCAAGCCCCTGCATTGCTGCACAACCTGTTCGCGCTGCTCGGCAAGCCGCGTTAGGTAGGAGAGCGGAAGGGGTTCGTTTCACTCAGCATCAAGCCGTCGGTGAGCATCAGCACCTTATGTTGCACCGCCAGATCATGCGCTTCGGGCACGAAGCCCTCGCCGGCGACTGCGGGATAAGCGTTGACGCCCCGTGCTCGCAGCAATTCAGCACGCTGACGCGCTCGCTCCACATCATGGGGAAAAATCATCCATGAGACTTCCACCGCCAAATAGATGGTCTCTCTCGTGTAAGGGTGCTGTGCTTGCAGCAGCACATCGAGCATCGCCAGCTGCGTCCACTCCTCCTGGGAGAACTCTGGTCCCTGTTCGCGCAGGTCATCTAAAAAGTCGCCCAGGTTGACCACTTTAGGGCGACGCACATAGTAACCAAAGCGGGCAGGCGCTCGGTGCAGATAGTCCAGCTCCAGTACCCTGCCTTTGAGCTTGCCCACATCGGTATCGATACGCTGCACCCAATCTGCCATCTTTTCGACGGTCTGACGCAGTTCGCGCATCTCCGATACCAGCAGCTGATGTTCTTGCAGAAGATGTTGATAGCCTTCCACCAACTGCTGCACGACGGCTTGCAATTGGCGATGGCTCTCCCACAGCTGCTGATGGCTCTCCACCAACTGCTGCACAACGGCTTGCAATTGGCGATGGCTCTCCCACAGCTGCTGATGGCTTGCCTGTAGCTGCTGATGGCTCTCCACCAACTGCTGCACGACGGTTTCCAGCCGGTCCAATCGTGCCAACGCCTGCTGATGGCTCTGCCACAATTGCTGGTGGCTTTCCAGCAGTTGCTGGTGGCTCTGCCAGAGGCGTTCGTGGCTTTCCACAAGTCGCTCCAGCACCGATTCGATGCGGTCGAGGCGCGACGGAATCTGCAGAAATTCTGCCCCCAATAACGCTTCCAGCACGCGCTCGCGCCATTCGGGGTGCTCTTTGAGTACGCGCACCAGATCTTCCACCGTATGGATTTCTATACTCATCACTAAATTATACCACCTCTGTTAAGGTTCTGGTAAGCCGAGCGCGGTGAGCCATTCGATCAGTTTGTGGCGGCGGAGGGCATCATCGCTTGGCAGTTGCAAGGGGCGACCTCTTGCGTCGACAATAATGCCGACCACACCGCCTTCGAGCCGCGCCTCACAAGTTCGTCCTCTGCCTGCGCCCACATCGAAGCCGCGGGACGGCTTCAGAACTGCTTCCAGCGTCTCACCCACACCCATTGGCAACACGCGAATTTCGCCTACCCGAAAGGTCTCGCTCTTGCCGTTATATTCAATTGTCAGGCATGGCTCGCCCTCCTTGCCTTGCCCGACGGGGGCGATGCAGGTGCCCAGTCGAATGAGGCAGTCGCGGTCAAATACTTGCGCTGCCGCTTCGGGATGCACCGTGGACAGCACGCCCAGCTGCGGCATCATAAAGATCGAGTCGACCGCTAACATCGTCACGCCTTCTGGCTGGTAAGCATCCATCATCATCAGGGCGGATTGGGCGCGTCGGGGGGCATGCGAGAGCACGCCACCGCTGCCCACAATCATGTCGAGCTTCATCATGTCGACCAGTGTGCGTCCCGTTTCGGCTTGTTCTAATGCTTCGCCAATCGTGCGCTGTTGCTGCACGCCTTTCAGCCCGCGTGCCAGCTGCTTGTGATGCACGAACGCCAGGCGCAGCGCTTCACGCGCCACCGCCTGCTCCAGCAGCAGGTCGTGATAGGTTTGCGGAATGGTGGTCGGACGGATCATCTTGTTGCGCAGGCGGTTGCGGATTTCGTAATCGTCCAGGTCAAAAGGCAGCCAGCGACGGATGTTGGTCAATCCTGCCTCCAGCATCACATTACAGATGGAATAGCTCATACCCAGATTCGCGCTCACGGTGCGGGTGTAGTTGCCGTCGAACACCGAGAACACATCCGTTGTCGCGCCGCCGATATCGACGCCCAGAATGTTGATGCCACGCTGCTCAGCGATGGTGACCATGATCTTGCCGACAGCGTTTGGCGTGGACATAATATCGGCAGATGTCCAGCTCATCAGCTTGGAGTAGCCGGGCGCCTGCTGCATGACATGTTCCAGAAAGAGTTCGTGAATGGCTTCGCGCGCGGGTCCGAGGTTCTCGCGATCCAGCGTGGGGCGTAGGTTGTCCACAATCCGCAGATCGAACCGCTCACCCAGCACGCGCTGAATCTCCTCGCGGGCATCTTTGTTGCCAGCGAAGATTACGGGCAGCTTCATTGTGCCGAAGCGTGGGCGTGGGTCAGCAGCCAGCAGCAGTTCCGCCAGTTCCACTAAGTGTGTCACGGTGCCGCCGTCAGTGCCACCTGACAGCAGCACGATATCGGGGCGCAGCTCGCGCAGTCGCTGGATTTTCTGGTAGTCCTTGCGTCCATCGTCGATAGCGATGACATCCATAATAATCGCGCCCGCCCCCAGTGCGGCGCGTTGGGCACTTTCGGCAGACATCTGGCGCACCACGCCCATCACCATCATCTGCAATCCGCCACCCGCGCTGGAAGTGGACAGATAGAGGTCGACGCCCTCCTGCTCGTTGCGCTGCGGGGTCAGAATCTTGCCGTTCTCGATCAGCTTGCGCCCCGTGAGGTCTTCCACTTCGCGTGTGGCGTTCAGCACGCCAATTGTCACATCGTCGAAGGGCGCCTCGACGGTGGTGGGTGCTTCACCGCGCGTGACGAGCCGGTATTCCGCGCCCTGTTTCTCAATCAGGATTGCTTTGGTCGTTGTGCTGCCGCAGTCTGTCGCCAGAATTGAACGCGCCTCTGCCATTGCTTCTCTCCCAGTGCCTTTAATTGTACCCTTAGCAGTACGGTTGCCGCCCTCCCTCCCTACGCCGACCCTTTCCGAATAGGTATCCTCTACATGCTGCGCGAGGAACAGCCCTGAATCTGCCCGTCGCGCAAGGTGTAGACGGTATCACAATAGCTGAGCATAAGAGGGTCATGAGTGACCAGCACCACCGCTCCGTCTCCCCGATGCTTGACCAGCAGTTCCAGCACCTGCAAGCCCGTTTGTTGATCCAGCGCGGCGGTCGGCTCGTCCGCGAAGATCACTTCCGGCTCCAGCAGCAGGGCGCGCGCCACACAGACCCGTTGCCGTTCACCGCCCGACAGCGCGGAGGGGTATCGGTGCGCCTTCTCTGCCAGCCCCAGCACATCCAATAGCTCGCGAGCGCGCTTTTCCGCGGCGCGAACATCCGATGCCCCCACCAGCAGGTTTTCCAGCACCGTCAGATAGCCCAGCAGATAGGGTTGCTGGAACACGAAGCCGAACCGCGTCCGTCGCACCGCGCTGCGTTCCGCGTCGCTCATTTCGGCATAAGGGCGACCCGCATAGGTAACCACGCCCGAAGTGGGCGTTTTCAGCCCACTGAGCAGATAGAGCAGCGAGCTTTTGCCAGAACCAGAGGGTCCTTCGATGCCGATGAACTCGCCCCGATGCACGCGCAACGAGATCTCACGCACGGCATGGATAACGCGCTCGCCGTCACGATAGAGCAAGCTCGCCTGGCGCGCCTCGATCAGCACCGGTTTGTCCATTCCAGCAGGGTATAATACCCGCGCGTTCAACCCAACGCAACAAGGAGGAGAGATGATGAGCAACCGGATTTGGTCAATTGCGCTAATCGCGCTGAGTGCCTGGCTGATGGGATTCGCCCCTGCCCAGGAAGCACCTCCTGCCCAGCAGGGAGCCTCCCCAACCCAGGAGGAATACACACTGAAGCTGCAACCGAAAGAAGGCGACACCTTCAAGTACCGCTTCACGATGGAGCTGACCTTCGGGGAGCAGTCCGCTGTCGTCACGATGAACATCAGCAGTAAGGTCATCAAGGTCGATGCGGACGGCAACATTGTCATCGAAAGCGGTTCCAGCGACGGGATGGTCAAGTTCGGTGAGCAGGAGATGCCCATTCCTCCGTCGCCTGCCACCAGAACGACCTTCAAGCCGAACGGCATGCCCGTCAAAGTAGAGGGTGGCAATAACCCCGATGTCAGCTTGCGGATGGCGCGGCTGAATGCTCAGTTCTTCCCCGACAAGCCCGTCAAGATAGGTGATAAGTGGGATGCTGAGCTGAAGGGTGAGGGGAGCGCACCCCCGCTTAAAGCCAACTTCGAGCTGGTCGCCAAAGAGAAGGTGGGCGACATCGAGACACTCAAAATCAAGTTCACCATTCAGGAGATTGGCGAAAAGGTGGAAGGTGGAGCAGCAACCCTCACAGGGCACCTCTGGATTGACCCCAAAACGGGCATGCTGGTTCGTATGAACGGCTCTGTCAAGGGCATGCCTGCTGAAGGGGCACCTATGCCGCTGGACGGCACGCTCACGATGGAGCGTATTCCTTAATCACCCTTATCCCCCTCTCTCGCATGGTGGGAGAGGGGGGTCACTTCGCTAAGCGCAAGATTGCCTCCGCGAGGCGTACCGGGTCGTGACGCACGAAGTCGCTCTCGCTGATGAAGTCGCCCGTCACCACCTTGTAGCCCATCGCCCGAATACGGTCCACATCGGGAATGACCACATCCTGCCCGCTGGCGCGATAACGCTCCAGCATCTCCGGGCTGGGCATGCGCGTATTGACCAGCACATAGTCGAACACGCGCTTGCCTGCGTGCGCCTCGATAGCTCGCACATGGTCCGACGCGGTGAAGTTATCCGTCTCGCCCGGTTGGGTCATCACATTACACACATAGATTCGCACCGCGTCGGTCCCATGCAGGGCGTCGGTGACGGCGGGCACCAGTAAGTTGGGAATGACACTGGTGAACAGGCTGCCGGGTCCCAGCACGACCACATCCGCTTGTCGAATGGCTTCGATGACTTCGGGTGGGGCGGGTGGATCGGGTGGTTTGAGATGCATGCGTCGGATGCGTGCGGGACACGCCACGATGGCGGTTTCGCCCTCCACACAAGTGCCATCCTCCATCTCGGCGCGGAGGTTCACATGGCTCAGTGTGGAGGGTAGCACGCGCCCGCGAATCGCCAGCACCTTGCTCATCTCTTTTACCGCCTGCTCAAAGTCGCCCGTTATCTGCGTCATGGCGGCAATCAGCAGATTGCCCACCGAGTGTCCGCCCAGCGTGCCCGATTCGGAAGGGAATCGGTGCTGCAGCAGAGCGGTCATGGAGCCTTCGGCATCTGCGAGCGCGATCAGGCAGCTGCGGATGTCGCCCGGCGGCAGGATGCCAAGTTCTGTGCGCAGGCGTCCCGACGAACCGCCGTCATCCGTCACGGTCACCACCGCGACGATATTGGCGGTATAGCGTTTGAGACCGCGTAGCATGGTGGACAGCCCGGTGCCGCCTCCAATCACCACCACACGCTTGCCATGCGCCATCAGCGCATAGCGTGAGAGTACATCCCACACGCGCCCGCTCACCCGCGGCTGCAGAATGGCAACTAAGGTACGCCAGGCACGACGCAGACCCCACCACCAGAGCGCACCCCCCAACGCGATCAGCCCTAAGCCGATTCCCCAGCGAGCGACTTGCACACCTTGTGCCGTGCTCAGCGAGCGACGCAGGAACCTCTCTAACGCCATGTAAAGCTCGTTCAGCCAATGCGCTGGCTGACCTGCCAGCAGGGTCCAAATGCCCAGCAGCACCACCACCACACCCAAGCTGGAAAGTAGCAGCCACCGCTTCACGCTCATCCCGGGCAACAGCCAGCGCAAGCGTTCGTGCGACATCTATTCCTCACCCCGCTCCAAATCGCGATGTTCCACGGCGGCGCGATAGCCCTGCTGGGCAAACCATTCGCCCAAGTAGTTCGCTAACACCACTGAGCGGTGTCGCCCCCCAGTGCAGCCGATACCTATCGTCAGATAGGCCTTGCCTTCTTGTCGATATTGGGGTAGCAGATGTGCCAGAAATCGTTCCAGCTCAGCAAGGAACGCCTGAGTCTGCTTATCGCCCAACACATAGTCCTGCACAGCAGGGTCTGTGCCTGGTCGCGGCTGCAGTTCGGGCACATAATGCGGGTTGCGCAGGAAACGCACATCGAACACCAGGTCTGCATCTGCTGGGATGCCATATTTATAGCCGAAGGAGATGATTCGCAGGCGCAGTGGGGCGGGAGCGTTCGCCTCGTGATACATGGCGCGGATTGCCTCGCGCAAATCCTGCGGGCGAAACAGCGTGGTGTCCAGCGTGCGATCGGCGATTTCGCGCAAGGGCGCAAGCAACTCTCGCTCGCGTGTGATGGCGTCTTGCAAGGAACCCTGCGCGGTTCGCCCTTCGCTATCCACCCTTCGCCATTCGCTATTCGCCAGTGGATGCGGACGGCGCGTCTCTTTGAAACGGCGCAATAGCACTTCGTCGGCACAGTCCAGAAAGAGAACCTCCACAGGGATGCGTTGGTTACGCCCGCGCTGAATCGTCTGCACCGCGTCGGTAAGCGGCTCACCTGCACGGGCATCGACCACCACCGCTACACGCTGCCCGCGCTTTGCCCGCGTGAAGAGCATCGCCAGCATCGACGGTGGCAGGTTATCGATGCAGAAGTAGCCGATGTCTTCCAGCGTTTGCAGCGCAAGCGTCTTGCCTGCCCCCGATAGCCCTGTCAGCACCACCAGTTGCCCCGTTGGCTCGTGTCGGCTTCGCCCAGCACCTGCTTTTGCCATTTGTATCCCTCGTGCAGAGAGTAGAACTCCCCAGTTGCTAATCCCGAACAAGCACGAGAATCGCGAGCAGTCCTTGCAGCAGTCCCACGACGGTGCCCCCCGCCACCGTTGCCGTTGGGTTGCCCACCAGATAGCCTGCGAATGCCAGCCCACCCAGCTGCGTCATCAGCCATAGCAGGAGAATGTTAGACACGATTGTGAGGATCATCAAGGCTGTGCGCCGCGCCCGTCGGATAAAGCGTGCGCTTATCCCTGCCAAAATCGCGATGGGCATGCAGAGCAACGCGCTGATACCCACTGCCTCTTGCCAGTAAGGACTGAGCTGAATATCCAGCGCCATGACCATCCGCTCGCCAGGCTTGTACGGTGGTTCACGGTCGATCGCCTCGACTCCATAGCGCGTTTCCATGCGTGCTTCCCAGCGTTGGCGCAGCTGGTCCAGCCCCCACAGCGTGCCGTAATGAATGCCTACCAACAACACATAGAACCCGATGCCCAGCGCACAGGCACGCAACCATCGTGCTATCATTGTCGCTCGCGATGTTCCTCCTCCAGAAAGAGTCCGCTCAACAGTCCATGCACGATGCCCAGCACCACCGAGCCATAGAGTGCCGCCCAAAAATTATCCACCCGAAAACCAAAGGGCGCGATTGCGAACACCAGCCAGAAGAGCAGCGCGTTCGCGATTAGCCCCGCGATGCCCAGCGTGAGACAGTTCAATGGCAGAAGTACCAGGCGTACCAGAGGACGCACCAGCGCGTTCACCAAACCCAGCAAAAGCGACATCACCGCCACATCCTGCCAGTGCGAGCTGGGCGCCATTCCCAGCCCCAGCCGCTGCCCGCTCCAGAAAGTGAGATAGAGCGCGACCGCAAAGAGAACCCACTTAAGCACAAATCGCACAATCCAAATTATACCCTGTAGCGGTCTTTATCAGAGGAAGGGGACAAGCCGAATCTCCAGACCGCCCATAGCAACAGACCCACATCCATCGTGGCCTTGCCCAGCTGGGGCAGATAAGTGTAATGCTCAAAGGGGTGCAGAAAGGTCATCGGTAGAAAGGTGATTGCCTGCCACAGAAGCGCGGCACTTAGTATCTTGCGCCACTGGAGTAAGGCGACCAGCACACCGATATACGCCAGCAACATCATCAGATGATCCCATGGCTCCTTAAACAGCCAAAGCGACGGCTGTGACAGCGCAATCTGCCAGTAGTTCCAGTCGCCTACAGGGGGAAACAGCTCGCTGAAATAGTCCCAGAGTGGCCCAACAAGGCTGCTGCGCAGTTGCTGTTGCTGATAGCGGCTTGGCTCCAACGGCAACAAACTGAGGCGCAAGCAAACTATCAGGCAGGCAGCCGCCAGCATCCCTGCAATCACAACCCCACTCATCTTGCCCCATGCATTGCGTTGCCAGAGCGCAAGCCCCAGCCAAAGCGGCAACAAGGCAATCGCCTGCTCATAGGCACCCAGCGCGAGCAGATACAGTCCAAACGCAGCAAGCAGCCAACCCCAGCGTGGTCGTTGCACCTTTATCGGCTCGGCAGGAGTTTGATTCCCCAGCCCGACCAGCAAGCAGTAAAGGCTCCAGATGGCTAATGCGGTCATCAGCAGTGCTGTGCGCGACGGAACCCAGCTAATCAGCCGTTCATACTCGACACCCATCAACCGATGAAAGCCCCACAGCATCGCCCCGATAGCCAGGA
>BEHR01000049.1 GCA_002898555.1 bacterium HR15 | reverse complement strand
CTAAATAAATCCAAGCTGGTTGCCAAAGGGGTGGCGACATGGTGTTTGCTAAACGGGTATAATCATGGGCAGCCACCACAAGCAGTGGCACAGGGAGGCGAAAGAAACGGATGGCAGTCAAGCGAAAAACGGCGAAAACGGCGACACCCGAACCTCAACATATTGCGGATGCCCTCGAAACCGAGGGCACAGAGATAATCAGCGATGCAGGCAACGGGCTGAGCGGCGTGGTCGAAGGCGAATACACGGCGCAGCAGCTGACCGTGCTGAAAGGGCTGGAGGCGGTGCGGCGACGACCCGCCATGTATATTGGCGACACCGGACCACGCGGGCTGCACCACCTCTTTGTGGAAGTGCTGGACAACTCGGTCGACGAAGCGCTTGCAGGCTATTGCGACCATATCGATGTGATTTTGCACGCCGACCAGAGTGTGTCGGTCATCGACAACGGGCGTGGCATCCCCGTCGATATCCACCCTGAGGTTGGGCTGCCCGGCGTGGAGGTGGTGATGACCATGCTCCATGCGGGTGGCAAGTTCGGTGGGGGTGGCTATCGCGTGTCGGGCGGTCTGCACGGGGTGGGCGTCTCCGTGGTCAACGCGCTCTCCGAGTGGCTCGAAGTGGAAGTCGCGCGCGATGGCTACCTCTATCGCCAGCGTTTCGAAAGAGGTGCCCCCGTCACCCCCCTCCAGAAAGTAAAACCGACCCCCAAGCGCGGCACAAAGGTCACCTTCCTCGCCGACCGCGAAATCTTTGGCGATTATCGCTACGACCCTGCCCTCTTCATCAAGCGCATCCGCGAGCTGGCATATCTTAACCCGAATGTGACTTTCACCTTCACCGACGAGCTGAACGGCAAGCCGAAACAGGTGTTCAAGTACACCAAAGGTATCGCCGCGCTGGTGGAAGCCCTGAACGAGAACAAAGACCCCATCCATAAGGTGGTCTACTTCCGCAACGCGCGTGAAGATACCGAAGTGGAGGTTGCCCTGCAATATCATACAGGCTATCAGGAGACCCTGCTCTCCTACGCCAACAACATCCACACGGTGGAGGGCGGCACGCATCTCACCGGGTTCAAAACCGCACTCACGCGCGTGATTAACCAGTATGCCCGCAAGGCAGGTCTGCTGAAAGAGAAGGACCCGAATTTCACGGGCGACGATGTGTTGGAAGGGCTCACCGCCGTCGTCGCGGTGAAACTGTTGCATCCGCAGTTTGAGGGGCAGACGAAGACCAAGCTGGGCAATCTGGAGGTGCAGGGACTGGTCAACTCCATCGTAGGCGAGGCGTTCAGCGACTATCTGGAGCGCAACCCTTCGATTGCCCGCAAGATTGTGGAGAAGGCACTCACGGCACAACGGGCACGCGAGGCGGCACGACGCGCCGCCGAACTGGTCAAGCGGCAAAGCGCACTGGATAGCGGCTCGCTACCTGGCAAACTTGCCGACTGCACCGAACGCGACCCCAGCAAATGTGAACTGTTCCTCGTGGAAGGCGATTCGGCAGGCGGCTCCGCCAAAATGGGGCGCGACCGCCGTTTTCAAGCCGTCTTGCCCCTGCGCGGCAAAATCCTGAATGTGGAAAAAGCCCGCATCGATAAAGCGCTCGAAAACGAGGAGATTCGCGCGCTCATCACCGCGCTCGGCACAGGCATCAGCGTCGACACCAACGCCTCCAACGGGGGCGAATCGGACAGCCGATTCGATATTTCCAAGCTGCGCTATCACCGCATCATTCTCATGAGCGATGCCGATGTCGATGGGGAACATATCCGCACCCTGCTTCTGACCTTCTTCTTCCGCTACATGCGCCCACTGATTGAACGCGGACATGTCTATATCGCCAAGCCTCCCCTCTTCCGCGTGCGAGCGGGCAAAGATGAACAATATTACGCCCAGGACGAACAGGAGTTGGAGCAGATTCTGAAGCGCATCAAGAAAAAGAATGTGCAAGTGACGCGCTTCAAGGGGCTGGGCGAAATGAACGCGGAAGACCTCGCCGATACCACGATGAACCCCGAAAAGCGTGTGATCGTGCAGGTGCAACTGGAAGATGCGATGGAGGCGGAACGCATCTTCAGTATCCTGATGGGCGACAAGGTGGAACCACGCCGCCAGTTCATCGAAGAACACGCCAAAGAGGTCACCGACATCGACTGGCACTTCTGAGGAGGACGGACTGATGCGGGTAAAAACACGCGAGGAGCTTAGAGGCTGTTTAAAAACTGGAGTTCAAGGAGATGGGTAGGCATTCACGCTGGAGCATTTTGGAGGGCGAGGCTCCTGCCGAGCCGAATCTGGAGGGCGAGGCTCCCACCGAGCCGTTCCAACCGACGCCGCACTAAGACAGGACTGTCTTCGCCAAGCATGTCGGCTCGCGGGGACGCTTGCCCTCCAGTGTGAATTTCGGGCAGACGCGCCAACCTGTCCCTCCCATTCTTAAACAGTCTCTCAGGGAGAATGGACAGATAGCGGGCAAAACCCTACCCATCCCGCAACGGTTCACCCAGCTCCGTGCCATCGGGTAGCACCCGCAGGTAGCCCAACTGCACCCAGCGCACAGGCTGAACCGAATGCACAGGCGAGAGCAGGGTGAGCGTGCCTTGCTCAAAATCGAGCGACTCGATCAGCCCCACGCCGAAGGTACGCCCCGTGTAGTCGGTCAGTCCCACCAGTAGCGATTGATAGGCGGATGGGGGCAGCAGCGTGAGCCGATGGGCGCGCGTCAGCGTTTGTAAAAGACCAATTTGATGCTCCGTGAGCGGCTGGCGCAGGATCACATGCAGATACTCCCCGTATCGTTCGGCGTGGAGCAGCTCTGCGCGTATCTGGCGCTCCAGGTGCTGTTTGGTCGCTTCGTTCAACGGCTCGCCTGCACCCAGCCGTCTGCCGACGAAGCTGACCTGGCTCAGCGGCAGCGTATGCGAGTGCGCCCCTTCAAAATAGCGAGCAAACGCCACGCGCCGATACTGAGAGCGGAAAATAGGTGGCTTGCGCCCAATCGCTGCGGGTACGGGCAACGCTTCCACGCGCCAGTCCGCGCGGCGGCTCAGCGCGTCCAGAATGGGCATCAGCTCGCGCTCGCGTTGGAGCCCCACAATCACGCGCGGGCGCAACAGGTCCGCCAGCATCAACTTATAGTGTCGAGCGACCCAGCCACCCACATAACCGCAGGTATCTATCACGATGTTTTCCGGCTGGAGTGCAAGCAGCTCGTCCAGCACCCGCCGCGCCCCCGCCAGCGCCAGCGCAATGTGGCGGGCAGGGGTTATGTCGCCAAGAAACGCCAGCCCGCCAGGCGATAACTCGGTCAACCGTTCGAACGGCTGACGCACAAGCGTCCAACTGAAGGTCGCCGGCGGACCCACATTGCTCTGACCCGGATCAAGGTCTAAATAGCCCGCCAGCGCGCCCATCGCGTGCCACTGGCGTAAGAGCAGCGCGCAAAAAGTGGACTTGCCCGTGTCCACGCTGCCCAACACCATCACTGCGCCAGACACCTGTACCAGCCTTTCAATCGCCTCTTGCCATTCTGGATAAACCACTTGCCAGCTCACTTGCATAGGGATCAAGTCGGAGGGACAAGGCGTGCCTTTTTGTGAAACAGCGCGGCGTATTTCGCGGTCAGCTGCACATAGTGCCTGCCGTACTCTTTCGAGGGGGCGATATCGGTGCCCTCGTGGAACTCGTTCCAAGTTTCTATCATCACGATGGAAGGGCGCTTTTCAGGGTCCATGCGCAGAATCTGTTGCCAAGCGCGTTCATAAAACGCGCCACCTTCCCGATCGCGCACAAGGGGTGTGCGTCCCGGCACCGCGGAGTGGTCATACCCTGGTCCAATGGCAGCGACCCCATAGATTTTAGGCTCCAACGCACCACCCCACGCATAGTCGTTATCCGTCCACACGCCCCTCCACGAGATCTCACGCACAATGTAGGGCTTGCGTCCGAACTCGCGCTCGAACTGTTGATACACCTCATCGAACGCCTCCTGATCCCAACCTTTCGCGAAGGCAGCGGCATAGAGAAAGATGATGGGGCGACCATCAATCATCGCCCAGAGCGAAGGCGGCACCAGCGAGAAAAAGTCGCGGATAGAAAGGTAGAACCATCGACGCCCTTCCTCCGTGCGCAGGTCCGCATGGTAGTTAAGCGAGTTATACTGGAGCGTAGAGGTGTCGTAGAACAGCCCGATTTTGGGCGGTTTTTTGCGTTCCTTGCGCATCTGCTGCTGTGCCTCGACCAGTGCTTGGACACCTATAAAGCTCCATGAAAGCGGCTTGCCCGGCAGGCGATCGCCCGGATTACCCCAATAGACAGGCAGCACGAAATCGATGCCTGCGCCGCGTATCTCTTCCATCTGCTGACGATGCCAGCGCACCGAACGGTAGCTGTAGTCGGTCGTATCCAGCGGATGGGTTGTTAGAGCGTCGCTGCCATCGGGATTGACAAAATGTTCCTTCGTATGCACATCGTACCAGTAGAAATAGTAAGTGCCCACCAACGGCTGTCCGCTGCGGAACGAGGTCGTCCCCTTGAAATCTTTCGGCTTCAAGTAGATGTACTTCCCTATAGGCGGTTGATCCCAATCGGGTCGTGCTTGCTTTTGCATTGCGATGCCCTCCGTTAGAACTCTAAATGCATAGGCAGAATGGGGGCGGAATGAGTAATCATACCGACCGAGATGAGGTCCACGCCGGTCTCGGCGATGGCGCGTACATTCTGCAGGTTCACTCCGCCCGAGGCTTCGATGAGACGCACACGCCCTTTTGCCAGGCGTACCGCCTCGCGCAGGGTGTCCAACGGCATATTGTCCAGCAGCAGCGTGTCCGCGCCTGCCTCAATTGCCTGCTGTACCTGTTCCAGCGTGGCGCATTCTACTTCCACTTTCAGGGTATGGGGCGCGTGCGCGCGGGCGCGGCGCACCGCTTCGTGCATATCGCCCCCCAGCGCAAGCAGGTGGTTGTCCTTGATGAGGATCCCATCGTACAATCCGACGCGGTGATTGACCCCCCCTCCAACACGCACTGCATATTTTTCCAGCAGGCGCAGTCCGGGGGTAGTTTTGCGTGTGTCGGCGATGCGTGCCCCTGTACCCTCCACTGCGTCCACAAACCGGCGTGTGAGCGTCGCGATGCCCGAAAGTCGCTGCAGAAAGTTGAGCGCGGTGCGCTCCCCCATCAGTATCGCACGGGTCCGACCACGAAGGCGCAACACACAAGCACCCGGAGTCAGCAAGTCACCGTCATGCAGCGACTCGCAAAACTCTATCGCTGCATCCAATCGCTGAAACACGCGCTGGGCAATCTGCACGCCACACAGCACCCCTTCCGCCTGTGAGAGGATGGTACACTCGGTCCGGGTATCGGGCGGGATGAGCGCAACCGTTGTCCAGTCGCACGCGCCTATATCCTCCTGCAACGCACGCTCAATCACCGCCTCCACATAGCCCGACTGCAGCTCCAGCACAGGGAAATTATACCTGCAGGTATACTCCCGACGGGTGAATCATGGATGACCGCGACGATGGCGTTTCTGGTGGTGCTGATGGTGCTCTTTGGAGGCATGCTCGCCTATGGAGGTGATTGGCTGGGCAGGCGACTGGGCAAGCAGCGACTGAGCTTGCTCGGGCTGCGCCCACGCTATACCGCTACGCTCATCACCACCCTCACCGGCGCATTAACCGTTGCCCTCACCGTAACGGGCATGACACTCGCTAACGAGGCGTTTCGCGAATGGATTACGCGTGGCGACCAGATCCTAATTGAACTGCGCCGCAACGAGCGATTGCTACACCAGCGCGCCGCCGAACTGAAATCGCTCCAGCAGGAGGTGCAGCAGCAAACCCAGGAACTCAATCGGCTGCGCCCCGAATATGAACGGCTGAAGGCGCAGGTGCCCCAGTTGCAACAGCAGTTGCAGCAAGGACAAGCACAACTAACGCAGATGGAGAGGCAATTGCAAGCCGAGGCGAAGCGGGTGCAGGCGCTCCACGCAGAGCGAGGGCAGCTGCTCCAGCAAGTCTCTGCCCTGCGTCAGCAGAGCCACGCGCTTCAGCGCGAGATTGCTCAGCTGGAGCGTACCCAGCAATTGCTGCGCAACCAGAACGACCTGTTCGCGGAAGAGAACGCGCGCCTCGCCTCCGAGAACGCCCGCATGGAGAAACAGAACCAGCAACTGAGCGAGCAGAACGCCCAGCTGGAAGCACAAAACCGAACCCTTGAGGAGCGCAACCGTCAGCTGGAGACGCAGAATCAGCACCTGTTGGACCGCGCGGCAGCGTTGCGCCGTCAGCGAGATGAGCTGCAGAGCGAGGTGGGTGAGTTGCTGCGGCTCGTCAATATCCGCTTGATGCCCATCGCGGTGCATGCAGGCGAAGAACTGAACCGAATCGCCTTCCGCCCAGGGCTGAGCGAGGTACGCCTCCGCCAAATGTTGTCAGACATGATGCAACAAGCAGCGGAGCAAGCGCGAGCCCGCGGCGCCGCCCCCGGTAGCGATGGGCGTACCGTGTTCATCCCCGAAAAGGTTGTCCGCTTGACCACAGGCGAACAAATCAAAGTGGATGAAACAGCCAGTCTGGAGACTATCTTGCGCAACATTCGCGAATCGGGTGAACCCGTCGTCGCGCTGGTGGTCGCCGTCACTAACGCCGCTAAGGGCGAGCCTGTGCCTGTGGAGGTGCGCCTCTTTCGCAACGGCGTGATTTTCCAGGCAGGGCAGGAAATCGCACGAACGATCCTGGACTGTCGCCCCGCTCAAGACCCATTCCAACAAATCGTGGCATTTCTGCGGGGCGATGTCCGACAGGCAGCGATCGAAGCGGGCGTTATCCCGCGCGTGGAATCGCAAGGCGCACAACCAACCGTGGGCGAGATGGATGCCGCCACGCTGCTCGCACTGGCGGAAAAGGCACGCCGATGCCCAGGCGAGCGTGCCTTGCTAATCGCGCGTGCCCGCCAAGAGACCCGTGCAGGCGACAAGCTGGAGCTGGAGTTCGAAGTACGCCCACTCTCCTCTGCAGGACGCCATAGCGAAAATGCGAAATAGATAATGGCGAGTAGCGAGTGGCGAGTGGTGAATGGAACGGATACCAATCGCGACTTACTCCTCGTTGCTCACCATGCAGAGGGAAGGGGTCTTACCATGCAAGGACGGCTTATCGGGGCACATATGTCGACGGCAGGCGGTCTGCATAACGCCTTTTATAAGGGCAAGGAAATCGGCTGCACCGCCATTCAGTTATTTACGGTCAGCCCACGCCAGTGGCAGCCCGTCATGGTCGACGAGACGCAGGTCGAAGCGTTCAATCGCGCCCGTCAGGAGACGGGGATTCAGAGTGTGGTCTCGCATGCGATCTATCTCATTAATCTTGCTTCGCCCGATCCGGAGACCCGCCGCAAATCGTTCCATGCCTATCTTGCCGAGTTGCGACGCTGTGCCGCACTGGGTATTCCCTACGCTGTGCTGCACATGGGTTCAAACCCCGATTTTGAAGCGGGCATGCGGCTGCTGATCGAAAACCTGCGCCAGTTGTTGCAAGAGATGCCCGATGGGGTCCATATCACGATGGAGACGATGGCGGGGCAAGGGTCATCGCTGTGTTATCGTTTCGAGCATTTCGCCCAGATACTAAATGCGCTGCCCAGCGAGAAGCTGGTGCTTTGTGCCGACAGTTGCCACCTGTTTGCAGCAGGCTACGACCTGCGCGACCCCGAATCGTACGAAGCCACTTGGCAGGCGTTCGATCGGCTCATCGGGCTTTCGAGACTGCGCGTGTGGCATCTGAACGATTCGAAGAAGCCGCTCGGCTCGCGTGTAGATCGGCATGAGCATATCGGGCAGGGTGAATTGGGTGAAGGCGCGTTTCGGCTCATTCTGAATGACCCACGCTTTGCGCACTTGCCCATGTTGCTGGAAACGCCCGATGACACGCGCTTTGCCGAGGATCTCGCCCGCCTGCGCAGCTACATCACCGACGATGAGACGGTCGTTCGCTGACGCCACTGCCGAACCAGCCGATTGGGCAGCCACGGCGCACGCAGAAACAGCACCCCAATGCTGAACGCGCGTGCCCCTAATGCCCACAGCTCCTCGATATCGTGCAGGGTGCATATCCCACCACCTGCGATAATTGGCAGCCGTGTGGCTCTGCGCAGCTGCGCGACCGCCTCGCGCACGAAGCGGCGGATCGGCGCGCCAGACACAGCGCCACCCCCTAAATGCGCAAGGGGTGAGGGCGTGTCAGGAAACACCAGCCGCCACGGCACCGCGTTAATCGCGTGGATGGCTTCCGCTACACCCTCTAACGCCTGCGCGATTTCCACATAAGGCTGATCATAGCCCACCTTTACAATCAACGGATGACCTGCCTGCTGCAACGCCTGAGCAATCCCCACCACATGCGGAACTGCCGAATCGTGAGGCACATTCGGACAAGATGCGTTCAACTCAACCGCTGTTATTCGCAAAGGGGCTAACAGGCGGGCAAGCTGCTCTGCCTCGCCCACCGAATCGGCATAGACCGACACGATAGTCTGCAACCGCATGCGCTGCATGCGGGGATAACAGACGCGTATCCACCACTCGATACCAGGGTTAGTCAATCCAACGGCATTGAGGGTGCCGCCGGGAATCAGGCGCACACAGCGCCAAGGTGCATACCAGCGCAGGTTCCCCTTGCGCGGACGCAGGGTGAGGGTTTTGACCACGATGGTGAAGCCGTGCGGGTCCAAAAGTCCCAGCCAGCGCAGGGGATATTCCCACCACCAGCCACGCCCGTCAAACCCCAACGCGCCACTGCCCGTGAGAAACTCTACCGATTCACCGTTAGAGAGGCGGATCATGGTTGCTTAAAGTATAAGACCAGCGTAGGCTCCATCGGATAGCAGCCCATACGAGCGCCATAGATGGCGACACCGCCGGGCAGATCGGGGGGCACAATCAGGCGAATGTTTAACACGCGCTCACGCTGCAACTGCGCCCGTAGCGTGGGTGTTATCCGGAGTGTGGCTTCACAGCGGTAGCCATAGGAACCGCGCTCCACACCCGCCCAGTGTGAGAGCACGCCCCGTGCATCCGCAGGGTCATCGGGCAGCTCCCAGGTAGCCACACGCTGCCCGTTCAGCACCATTAGGACGCGCGAGGGGAACTTTTTACTGTCGGTTTGAGGATAGTCGGCGGGATGCACGCGCTGGGGCCAGTCCACCTTCTCGCGCCCTGCCTTCGCACTCAGCTCCATAAGCAGTGTGATTTGTTGCAACCGTTCAATCGGTGCATCCCCCGGTAGGCGAACCGCATATTCCACAAAGCCGTGCCCACGCCCGTAGTGCTTGCCCGAAATCGGTGGGATGGGGGCACTCTGGTCGCTGAACTGGCTCTGGAGATAGTCCGTCGGGCGGAAGCGTATCGCCAGGCGTTTCGAATCCAGCCACTCAACAGCTGGGATCTCATCCAGCGCGACTGCCCACTGGGTGTAGTTGATATGCACACGCCTGCCACGCGTATCCTCCAGCCAGACAACCAGTGTCGCCAGCGACGGTTGAGCGGGCAGTGTTATCTCAAGCGTGGCAAGGGGAGCCAATCGGTAAGGCGGCACACCGCCCACCTGCCGCTTTATCACTCTGCCCCGATGTCGATTGCCCAGCGTGTCCAGCCAGTCCAGTCGGTAATTTAGAGAGAGAGTCTTGTCGTGCCACCGTCCTGAAAAGTGGCTGAACAGCACGGGTACACGCGCCTGCTCGCCGCGCTTCGCCCGCTTGATGGCAGGCACATCCAGCACCAGAAAGTCCTCCGCAAAGAGATCGGCGATGTGCATGCCTTCCGCCCAGAAGTCGAAGCCAAACTCTTTGGGCGAACGGTCGTAGTTGTAGACGCCATTATGCTCCCACTCGATATCGGTCAGCTCGGTATAGGTGTAGCCGACCAACTTATCGAGGCTGCGCAGAGCATTCACCACCGCAAGGTTGCCCCATGACCAATCGCCATCGCCGTCACCCGCTGCAAGGTAGCTGAACTCGTTGTTGATGAACGGCTCACCCCGACTGGTACGCCCGTCGATATAGTTCCAGGATTTGCCTGTGCCGATTTCGCGCTCGTTGATCTGCTTTGCTTGCGTGCGGAAACCATCCACATCGCGCCCGTACCAGTGGAAGGAATTCAGGTCGGTCTCCAGATGTGACCAGCCCGAGTTGTCGTGAATCAGTCGCGTGGGGTCCAACTGCCTTGCCATTTGCACCATTTGCAGCACCCAATCCACTCGATGGCTGCGCTCCGTGTTCGCCAGTGAGCCGATGCCCCACTCCTCGTTGAAGAGGGTCCAGATAATCAGGCTCGGATGGTTGAAATCGCGCTCGATCTGGGCGCGCATGGCGCGTTCGAAATGCTGACGGGCGCGAGCGGTGGGCAGATAGAAGCATGGGATGTCGGCTTGAATCAGCATGCCGAGCCTGTCTGCCCAGTAGAGCTTGCGCGGCTCATCCGCCTTGATATGGATGCGCAGCATATTGAACCCCACTTGTTTCGCCAACTCGATATCGCGCTTCAGGAACTCGTCGCTGGGCGCGGTGTAGACGCCCGCCGGATTGAATGACTGATCCAGCACGCCGCGTAGAAAGATGGGCTTGCCATTCAGCAGAACGAAGCAATGCGCGGAGCCGTTGTAAGGACCCCAGCGGACCGTGCGGATGCCGAAGTAGCCATGGACCTCATCGAGCAGCTGCGGTTTGGCATGCCCGCGCACTTCGGAGGTCAAGCGCATGACGAAAGGGTAGAGCACCGGCGCTTCCGGGGTCCAGAAGCGCGGATGAGGCACTTTGAGGGTTATTTCCGCGCGAGTCTCGTCAGGCGGCAATACCGCCTGCACCGCGCGAAACTGCCGATTCAAGGAGGCTATGCGCACTATCAGAGGTGTATCCAGTCGCCCGCGTTCGAGCTCGATCTGGAAGCGCACCACGCCGGTCGGCACACCGTGGGCATCGCCTTCGGGCAGGATGCGCCACTTTTTGATGAGCGCTTCACCCGTTGCCTCCAACCACACCGTTTGCCAGATGCCACTGGTGCTGGTGTACCATGTGGGGATTTGCTTGCCAAGCAGGGTTTCGGGGTCGGTGCGATCCTCCACCCGCACCACGAGGTGGTTCGGACGGTCAAAGCGGGCATGAGGGGTAATGTCCAGCCGAAACTCAGAGTAGCCTCCCTCATGTTCCCCGACGGCTTGTCCATTCACCCACACCTGCGCTTTCCAGTCTACCGCGCCAAAGCAGAGCCAGATGCGCTTGCCCTGCCATTCCCTCGGCAAGCCGAACTCGCGTCGATACCACGCAACACCTTTATAATCGGTGCGTTGGTGAACTTTTCCTCGGAGGGCCCCTCTGGATCGGAGAAGAAAATCTTGGATACCGCTGAGCTGGCTTTCCCAGCCAAAAGGCACACAAATGGTCATTTCGAAGGGCTGTTCGCGCGTCTGCCAATGTTCCGCGAGACCTTTCTCATCGGGGTCAAATTGGAACTCCCAGCTGCCGTTCAGCGATTGCCACGCCTTGCGTTCGAAGTCGGGGCGCGGATGCACTCTCTCCACGCTCGCCAGCGTCCATGCCGTGGTCATGATTGCTATCCCTATGCCGATCACTGCCGCCTCACACCTATCCTTCGAGTGTACCCTTATTAGACGCGAGGGAGGGCTTGCAAAGCCAGCGCCCGCAAATTTTTCAAACGCCCTCTTAGGATGTGCCGATGCTTTAGAACAGGTGTGGGCAAGAGGTAATGGGCGCAGGGGTCGCCATCATGCACCTCTGACTGGCATAGGTGAGCGATGG
>BEHR01000048.1 GCA_002898555.1 bacterium HR15 | reverse complement strand
CGAGCAAGGGGAAAAGAAGCAGCCTCAAGCACAGCAGGGTCAAGCACAATCCAAAGCCCAACAAACTACTCAAGGAATACCGCCTGGAGCCGAAGTGTGCCCTTTCTGTGGTGGAACAGGAATTCCCTGCAATGGGGTACACGAAAAGCGAACCACTGTGGGATTGCTCAGAGGAGGAGGTACAGTTTATGTGATTCTCTATTGCCCAGAATGCAATGGGTTAGGCTATCGTCCGAAAGGTGGTTGGGTGGGCAAGAACAAACCTGATTCGAGCATTCCCGCTTCAGGTCCCAAAACGACGGAGAAGGAACTTGAACGCATCCAAGAAATCGGAGATAAATATGGATGTCATACTTGTGGGACAAAGCAACCTCAGGGTAATGGTCGGTGGGTGGCTGACCATGTTCCACCGACCGCTATCTGTGAAGCAGCAGAGGAAGTGGGAGCAATTCACCCAAGGCAACAGCTGCGTCCTCAGTGTCCAGAATGCAGCGCTAAACAAAGTGCGCAAGTTAAGAAACATAAGAAAGAGATCCAACAATGGACACGACCGCCCTATACTCGTGAAAACCCAAAACGCTGCAACCGTCATCGACAAAGGAGGATATACTCATGAGGATAATAGCGTTTCGTTTACTCACCGCGTTGTCTGCTGTTGCGATTGGGTTACTGTCTATCAGTTTTACAGCATTCTCTGGGAGGTACGCATCGGTGATTAGCGAGGTTGAGGTACTCAAACTGTTGGATGAGACAATGACTTTCGGGCGAGTTGACATACCGCCTCCACCCGACATCTACAACATCAACGCTCAGTTTGTGGAGGGGCGACTTTCGGTGCTTCGCAACGAGTCGCGGTGGGTGCTTGCGTTTGAACTTATCTGCTATGAGCCTGGTGCGTGCGCTTACGAGCATCGGATTTGGCTTTATGGCAACTGTATCAGGGGGCAAGTGTGGTGGCGCATTCGCGAGCTACCTATTCCCATTTATGAAGAACATCTCTGGGACAACACCACAGGAGCTTTTTTAATGCCTCGTGACCACATCCGCATCCGTTACGATGACCAGATACTTGAATTCTCGCCGACGCCTGCGGAGTACGCGGCAGCAGGTATTCTCTTTCCGCCCGAGCGCCAGCACACCAACGACATAGAACCCCTGGAGTTGCTAGCGTACCTATGCTGGAAGCTGAACTCCCCTTTCTTTCTGTCGCGGGAAGAGTTAGAAGGTACTGTACGCGATGCTGTTGACGAGGAGACAGGGGATCTCAAGTTAATCTTTCAAACTCGGGAGTGGCAGCACCCGAATTTTGATGAAGAGGAACACCCTTCTCAGCTGCCTGGCATCCAACTCTTAGCGCACTTAGTGGCAACGGGCGAGCCAGCAGTATGGGAACAGTTGGATCCGGAGTGGGTCAACACACGCTTTGCTCAAGTAGTGCAGAGGAACTGGGAATTTATTTATCCACCAAGCCATCCACCGTCTATGGGGGAATCACCCGTTTACCTATTACTTCCCTTTTCACCCGACGAGTGGGAAGAAGTTCCTGCGGAGAACGATGAAAGCAACGAATAGGGTTCACTAAGTATGGCTAAGAGTACATTCCTGCGACAGGCTTGTACCATGTGGGCGCACGGGAGTATGACCCGCGCACGGCACGGTGGCTGCAACGCGACCCGATAGACGCAACTGGTGGCGACCCCAACCTGTATCGGTATGCTGGGAATGACGGGGTAAATTACGCAGATCCAACAGGGTTAGGTGGAGATGGGGCGACCAAGATCAAAAAAGGCACTGACCAAATTAAAAAAGGTGGGCAGAAAATTACGCAGGGTGGCAAGCAAATCGCTGAAGGTGGGAAAAAGATCTCGGAGGGAGATATATTAGGAGGTGTTGGTGAAACAGTTAGGGGTGCTGTAGAAGCAGTTGAAGGGGCTGTAGAAACAGTTGAAGGGGCTGTAGAAACAGTTGAAGGAGTGGGACAGACCGCTTTAGAAGCCGCAGGAAAGGCTTTGACTTCCTTATTTGAGGAAATGGCTTTTGGTGGAGGAAGCTCAGGGGGTGGAGGTGCTGGTGCCTGTTGGGAAGACTCATCTACGACTAAACGGACTAAACGCCGTCCTTCAGGTCAGTTGCGTAAGGAATGGGAGCGGCAACACGGACAGCCTTGGCCGAGAGACCCAAATACAGGTAAGAATCAGGATGTTCACCATAAAACGCCATTAGCGGATGGAGGAAGCGATACAGTGGATAACATAGAGCCCTTACCTCATGATGAGCATATGCGCCGTCATAAGGAGCGAGGCGACTTTTCGCGCTGGGCAAAACGACGCAAGAGATAATATCGGCTCATGTATAATTCAGGATGGAGCGTGCTGGTTGCGATGATTGATACATCGAGAATGATCAGGATAGAAGAGCTGCGTACGGGTGTTATCGAGGACGCTGACGAAATCCGAGAGATGGCGCAGGAAGCCGAGCAGTTTTTGCGATCACACGCGTGGTGCCAATCGGTGCGGCAGGGATACTTGGATCGCGGCTGGGCAGGTGTGTTGGCTGTGTTCTATTTTGAGATTGAACCAGCGCCTAACTCTTTGGCGGATCAGGCAGTTTGGGTTATTGTAGGCGACTTACCTCCTGCCTATTTGGATATAGTCCATTGTCCAAGCGGTGCCGCTGCGCTGGAAGGTTATGTGGGAGCGATGTGGGAATGGGTTGAGCATGTCAAACAAGGCAAACCCGTGGAGGGGCTGATCCCTGTTTACTATAGGGGTTCACTGCGTCGTGTACCTCCCACACGGGAAATGGCGCAATTGTTGGAGTCGCGCCTGCGATTTATTGAGGAGCATATTTTGCCCCAGTTTCGGCCTGAGTTAGAAGAAGCTGAAAAAGAGGATTGATCGGAACGGATAGGGTGCCCCAGCTTTAGAGTCCCCTTGTCTTAGCATCGCTGTTTAGCCATTGATAGGTGTAGCGAAGCAAAAGAGGAAAAATCGGCGTAATCCACCAGGTTATGCGTTGGCACACCGACGCGGTAAAGAAGCCCGTAAAGGGTATAGTTATGAGCATTCCGACCTTCAGTGCCAAGATTTGCATAGGAATCAGCATGAGGTAGAGCGGAAATTTAGATCACGAAAACAATGAAAAAACAGCGAGCTTGGCTAATGAGTGATCAGGAGTTCAATGCCGTTTGGCGCTTGCCGAAGGAAAAGCGTTATGAATACTTTGTCAAGCGCGTTGCCGACTGGCGTACCATTTGGTGCTTGCAATCTCCAGACGGGTTGCTAAAAGTAGCGGGCTGTGCTAATGGAAGGGTGGTGGTTCCCCTCTGGCCTCACCCGCGCTACGCTGAAGTCGCTGCGACAGGTAGCTGGATAGATGGGCGCCCTGAACCTATAGGTGTGATAGAGTGGCTTGCTGAGGAAATGCTGGTGTGGGAAGAGGCGGGGTATCTTATAGGCGTATTTCTAACAGTCAATGAATCTGAGAAATTAGATGGCATCGTGGTATCTCCTGCAGGGCTTGCTGATGATTTAGTCGATGAGATGTCAAAGTATGAAGATTTTGATAAGATAGCAAGCAAGTTGAGAAGAAGGGGGTTCAACATATAGGCATTCAGAGGGTGAAGAGACAGACGAATGAGAGAGCTGTTCCGTTTCTTCGGAATGGGCGGCTGGTATATGAGGCGCGTTATGATGCGTTTCGCAATCGGGTATGGGCGAAGGTAGACGCACAGGAACGCTACTACTTGTATGAAGGCGACACTTTGGTGGCGGAGCTGGATGCGAATGGGAACTTAGTTGCGGAGTATGTGTGGGGGTTGTTGGGTCCGATAGCGCGGGTGGCAAGCGAAGGCACGGTGCAGTTTTATGTGCTGGATGGGTTAGGGCATGTGCGGGCGTTGGTGGGTCGTGTGGGCAACAGTTGGCAAGTGACGGACACCTATGCCTACGATAGTTGGGGCAACCCGATTGGTCGCACGTGGAACACGCAGCAGCCCTTCACTTGGAACGGGGCGTATGGGTATGAGTACAACCTAGCCACAGGCTTGTACCATGTGGGCGCACGGGAGTACGACCCGCGCACCGCACGGTGGCTGCAGAGAGACCCGATAGACGCAACTGGTGGCGACCCCAACCTGTATCGGTATGCTGGGAATGATCCGGTGAATGGGGTAGACCCGTCGGGACTGGACTGGCTGGATAACACGGCGAGCTTCTTTGCAGGCTGGGGCGACCGACTCACAGGGGGACTGACGGGGCATGTGCGGGACTGGCTGTGTGATATACTGGACCTGCCCCGCTGGGAGCCGTCGGATGCGTGTGACGAGCGGTATCTGGTGGGATGTAAGGAGTCATATATGGTTACTGGTTGGGGACCTGTAGCTGCCGACTGGATACGTCGCTTACGCACTATGACAGAACGATAGGCAGATACTGCGTGGGGGATATCGAAACGGAGACAGGTATTCCCATTATGGGCACCTATGTTTATGACAGTTGGGGCAAGCGGTTCAGATGGAGTGTTTGGCACTTCAGATGATGTTGTGGTAATAGCGAAAATGTCTACCACACAAAACCGTCGGTGAACCGCCAAAAGAAGGTATACTCCTTTGGCATGAGCTGGCTGAACCCTGTTCGCTGTTTGCTATTCGCCACCTCACTCTTCGCGATTGCAAGTGCGCTGGCGCAGCCGACGCGCACGCTCGCCGCCGCCATCGATTACCACCCCGATACCTTCGAGACGCAACTTGCCCAGCTGAAAGCGTCTGGCGTGGTGCAGGTGGTGGTGCGTCTGACCGAGCTGCCCACCCTCGCTAACTGGCAAGCGATGCTCGACACATTGGGGAAAAGCGAGCTGGAGTGGCGTTTTTGTCTCGCAGGGCTGCCGCGCACACACGGTTGGGTTGCGCTGCCAGAGCGATATCGCTTGCGCGGCACGGAGCAGGGCGTCTACTCGCTGCAGATAGTGGGGGCAGAGCAGACACTGCTCGCCGTCTCGCCCCACGATCAGCCCATGCTGCGCACCTTGATGCCCCTGACCCTCAGCGATGGGCGCGCCGTTCTGGCGTTGGGCGACACTGCCGAAAGTGTGCTGCTGCTCTATCCACGGCTGGCGGACGCTCTACCTGACCTGTGGGAAGGCTGGGACCGCTATCGCGACGCACTATGCGCTCTGCTGCTTGAGCGCAAGCCGTCGGGCAAGTTTCGCGGCTGGCTCGTTGAAACGGGGTGGGATGCCCAATCGGCAGCGGCGTTTCCCGATACGGAGCGATTCCGAGCAGAGTGGCTCGGCTTCTTGAAACTGCGTTATGGCGAGCTGACCGAATTGGAGCGAGCGTGGGATTTGAGCGCGTCGCTAAACCGATATGAGCAGGCGGCGATGCTTATCCCCCTCTGGCATGGGGAGCGTGGCTTACCCTACCTGGTGTCGCCCGACGGCAAACAGAAACCGTTGGAGGTGGAACCCCGCAACAGCCGCTTCTGGGATGACTACCACGCTTTTCTGGGTGAGCGGTGGCGTACTCTCCTCAAGGGCTTGCGCCAGACGCTGCTCTCTTTCACGCCCGATGTGGAGTTTCAAGTGGTTCAGCCTATGCCCGATCCCACCGACTTGCCTACGCCAGAAGCACTGCGCGACCCTCTGATGCCCGCAGGGTATTCGCTGCCTGCTACGCTGCGCAGTGAATGGCGGCCCTTTCTGGTCATCGAATCGGCTCGTGCACGCTGCTCGCTGGTGGTTCTGGAATGGATAGGGGACTCTGTGGAACGGGCAAGCCTGATGCAGGACCTTGCTCGTGAGATGGGCATTCCGCTGGTCGTCTGGCGTGTAAAGACCGATCCGAGCGCTACCCTTACGCACGAGGTCTGGCAAGCGCTTCAGGCAACCGACATCGGTCCGTCCACCCCCACATTTATTCCCTTTCCCGCGAGCCTGTGGGGAATGACAAGCCTCCAAAAATGGCGCACCGGCTGGTGGCTGCCTGCGGACCCGCCAGGCGAGTTGCAGCCGCTGTTCTGGGGATTCGAACTGTTCGCTTTCTGGCGACCGGTGGAGGTGCAGGCACTGGATAAAGAGGGCAAGAGCATCACCGTGCGCCAGATTGAACTTTATCTGTGGACGGAGAGCGGCGAACGCGAGGTGATCTTGCGCCGCTACGATCAGACCCCGCTTAGCGCGTCGGACCTGAACGGCAATTCGGTGTCGCTTGTCCAGCGGGGCGACACGGTGCGCCTGAAGGTCGGCTCCGTGCCCGTGCGCCTGCGTGGGTTCGAGGTGCTACCCCTGTGCGAAAGTGTCGTTAGCGACTGGACGCAACGGGTGGAAACGCTGCTCAAACGAGGTACCCCCGCGGGGCAAGACGCGCAGGTGCTGCGATTCGTGTTTGACGGCGCGATAGCGACCTATCGGCGCGACCGCGTGCAGGGTTTTCCCCTCATGCGCAACGCTTGGCTTGAAATCGAGACGGCGTTCCAGCCCTACCGCATGATTGAAGCGGAAAACGCAATCCATCATACCTTTGGCACCAGTCGGCGTGATCTTGCAGCCAGTGGTGGGGCGACCCTCTGGCTCCACACACCCCTGAAACCGACTGGGGAGGGCTACTACGCCCGCTACACGCTGAATATTCGAACCGAAGGCGTGTACAATCTCTATCTGGCATGTCGCGTCCGACCACCTAAAAACGGAACACCCGATTCCATCGAATGGCAGATTTTCAGCAGCACAGAGGAGAAAACCCCGCTGGCAAAGGGCATGGTCCCCTTGGATACTTCCAAGGCGGTTAGCAGCTATGCCGACCGATTCATCTGGCTACCACTGGGCAACACGACGCTTAAGGCGGGCGACTATTTGCTGCAGTTGCGCTATCTGCCTGCGGAGGGACAGAACCATTTCTATGCCGAATGGGATATGCTGTTAGTCGCCCCACCAGGCATTGTACCCAGAGGCGTTATCCCACCGACTTACTGACAAGTGCGCAATGTTTCGTGACACGCGGTGAACTGGAGGACAGGGTTTCCTGCCGAGCCGTTAAAAAAGATTTTTTATGACAGACACGGAGATCCGCCCCCCATGCTGGGGGGTTCGCCCTCCAAATACTTGGCGGATTTTTCGAACAGCCTCGGATGAGGCTTCTGCCCAGCCGAACTTAACACCCCTGCCCAAAAGCAAACAGCACGGTCAACAGATCGGCATCGTCCACGATGCCGTCGTGATTGATGTCTTCGGGCAGAGCTGACCCGGTCTGCCCGAAAGCGAACAGCACCATGAGCAGGTCCGCATCATCGATGCAGCCGTCCTGGTTCACATCCCCTTCGGGCGTGAGCGGTAATCGGATGCGCCACATGCCGCGTCCATAGGTTGCCGCCATGAGGTAGCCCGTGCCCGGCACCACCTTCAGCGTGTTTATCTGCACATTGGGCAGCCCAAACGGCGCGGTGCCGTTGCGCCAAGTCGCCCCACCATCCAGCGTGTAGAACATGCCGATGTCTGTGCCCACATAAATTATTCGGTCAGGGGCGGTGGGATCGAGCGCCAGCGTATTCGCATGGATATCGGGCAATGCCGTGCTGCCAGCGCCGCTGATATTCACCCATTGAACAGGGTTTGCCAGCGTATTATCACAGCGCCACACATGGGGCATGCCTGTGCCACCCAAAGCCACATAGATTTTGTAGGGGTTGTTCGGGTGCACCGCGATGGCAGTAATGGCGCGATTGGGCAGCGATGGATTGCCTCCATTAATCTGTCGCCAGCTGCTGCCCCCATTTGTGGTCATCCATAACTCGCCCTGATTAGAGCCAGTATAAATCACATTGGCGTTGCTGGGTGCGCCTGCGATGGAGATCACCACCCCGCTGGCAGAAAGCGGCTGGTTGCCCAGCCGTGCGCTCCATGTGCGGGTGGATTCGTTCCATCGCCAGAGGTAGTTCGTGCCCGCCAGCAGATAGTTAGGTTGAGCTGGGTGGATCGCAATGGGCGCGATAAAAGCGACACGATCGCCGCCAATGTCCGGGCTGATGATGGCGGTGCTACTCCAATTGTTGGTGGTACGATAGACTCCCAGATACTGCCAGGTAGCGTACTGAATATTCGGGTTCGACGGATTATAGGCACAATAGCCGCCATCACCCCCACCGACATTGCGCCAGTTGTTCAGGTTGCCGTTCGCGTTCGGGGTGGCGTTATCCTGTGCACCACCCAGCATGCGGGTGGCATCGGTCGGATGAAAATCGGCAGCGTAAAACTGCGTGATGCCCAGATTGGCGTTCAGGCTGGTAAAGGAGACCGTGCCCGTGCTGGGATTGTAATTCAGGCGGTAGACACCGCCATCGTTGCCCGCCAGCGCTTCGTTAGGATTGCGCGGGTTAATCGCGAAGGCATGCTGATCCACATGGATGAGCGCACTGTTGGAGAGTCCCTGCCCAATAGAGCGCCATATCCCTCCACCTGTGCGCTGCACCAGATCGACCAGCCCCAGATAAATCACATCATTGCTCGACGAATCGCGCGAGATATGCAGGTGCGCGTCGTACCACGACTGCCCGAACCCACCGTCCAGTGGGTTGAGCGCGGTCCATGTGGCGCCTGCATCATCACTCCGCCAGACCTGTGCGGCGCTGCCGGACATCAAGTAGACCCTGTTCGGGTTCGTGGGTGAGGCAGCGATGCGCAGCGCCCACTGATTCCCGCTGAAGGGAGGGGTCAGCACGGTCCATGTCGCGCCCTGGTCGCTGGAGCGTAGCACGCGCCCCGGATTGCCATGCCCCACTGCATAGTAGTAGCGGATGCCCGTTGCTGGGTTGCGTATCCCCATCGCCATATCGCTCCAGATAGCGCTGACGGGGTTCACCCGGGTCCATGTCGCGCCGCCATCGGTGGATCGCCAAATCTCGCCCGGCACATTTTGATAAGGTCCCCAGCCCGTACAGGCAACGATAATGTCGGGGTTCTCGGGATCGATGAGAATATCGGAGACGCATTTATAGCCGAACTGCTGGGCGCCGAGACTTTGCCAAGTCTGTCCACCATCGGTCGATTTCATAATGCCGACGGAGAAGGGGCGCATCCAACCCTGGAAATCGCCCGTGCCCACATAGAGTATATCGGGGTTCGTCGGATGGATGGCGATACTGGCGACCTGCAGGAATTGCCAGCTGTCGCCTAATGGCTGCCATGTCGCACCGTAGTCGGTGCTGCGCCATAGCCCGCCCTGCGGCGCGCCCAAGTAGTAGACCCCTTCTTGGGTGGGATGGTAGGCTAATGCGTTCACCCGTCCGCTGATAGCGCCCACGCCAAAGTAGATTCGATAAGGCGGGCTGAGATTGCGCGGACCAACAAACTCCCAGCGGGGTCCAGCGGCAGGCTCGAACGCCGACGCCATCGCATCACGATGTGCCGCTGCACGAAGGTACGCCATCCAGTTGACCGAGTCATAAGGATAGGCGCGTAGCTGCAGATAAAAGAGCAGCGCCTCAAGATACTCAGTGGCTTCCTCCAGACGATGGCGTTGGGCCGCGTTCAGCCTGACACCTCGCTTCTGCAGTGTTTTCAGAAGTTGCTTAGCGCGTGCCTTTTCCTGTTCGATCCAGCGCGTCAGCTGGCGAATAGAGTAGATCGGCGGCTGAACAACGGCTGCCTTGCGCACCTTCTCGGACCTGTCTGATAGATCCAAGCCAAAAGACGCCATCTGTGCCAAGAGAAGCGCTATCAGCACACACCAGCTCCTAATGCTCATGTTCCAAAGCCTCCATCGACATAATAACCTATGACGGCGCGATTCGGAATTCAAACGGGATTAGGCGCGCCCCCTACCGGCGTGGACAGCCCCAGCATCCGACGCAGGTCGTTTATAAACTCCTCAATGAGGGTGCCGGGCGGATAGACGCCACGCACGCCCATCTGCTTGAGCTGCACCGCGTCGTCTTCAGGAATGGTGCCGCCCGCAATGACCAGAATATCCTCGGCGTTGCGTTCTTTGAGTAGGTTCAGAATGCGGGGGATGAGCGTCATATGTGCGCCCGAGAGGATGCTTACGGCGATCACATCGGCATCTTCTTGGAGGGCGATTTCCACCACCTCTTCGGGGCTGCGTCGCAGTCCGGTGTAGATAACCTCGAAACCGGCGTCGCGCAGGGCGCGCGCAACCACCTTTGCACCCCGATCATGCCCATCCAGACCCACCTTCGCCACCACTACACGCGGAATGCGGTTCATCAATTAGAATTGTACCATGAAGCGATTCAAGCGCAAGTAAGGGTAGGTCTATGGATGTCCGCTGCCTGGCAGCTGGTTTAGCACCCCGCGGCGAAGTTGGATAAGACCTCCAGCAAGTCGGCATCATTCACGATACCGTCGCCGTTCACATCCGCCTCCGGAGTATTGCCTCCGTAGCTGAAGAGAACGGTGAGGAGGTCGATATCATCGACACAGCCGTCGCCATTCGTATCGCCGCGTTGTGCAAACACCCCCACAAAGCTGTGGAACGGCTCATACTGCTCGTGGATTGGATCTCTACGGAATGCCGAGGAGCCAATTAACCATAGCCCTCGGTTCAACGGTATTAGGCGAGGCGGGTCGTAGAACCAAAACTCTTGCCGACCTGGCAGTTCGAATGTTAGCCGTTGCGCTCGTCCATCAGGTTCGAACCGCCAAAGTGCGAAGCCATCGGCATCGGTTCCTAATAGGTGCGCTCTGCCCTCGGGATCAACTGCCCACGCGCTTACTCTGAATTGGGGGAAAGTGTGCGTCCACAAGCGCGTCTGCGAGTTCGGTTCGATGCGCACGAGGAACGCGGAACCGTCCTCGTTATGCCCCAGAATATAAACATAGAGCGTATCGTTCGTACCGTAGCTCGTGCGCATACTGAGGGTTTCCGCCTCGATACCGTCGGGTCCGTGCATAAGCAACTGGCTCTGATCGCCCGTACCCCACAAGACGATGAAGTTGTCACTGGATACGGGGAACGCCTCCGCCACGAACCCGAACGGACCGTCCAGTGTGCGCACCGCTTGGGGCAGTCCCGTGGCGCTCCCAAATGCATAGGTTGCTGTGCGCCCCGCTGCGCTGCCGCGCCATCCCGAGACGACCGCTATCTGGTTGCGCCAATTGCCTGAAAGCCCCAGCACCCGTTCGAAAACAGGGAGCGAATCATACGCAACGGTTCCGCCATCTAACCGCCCGAACGCAGGCGGATTGGAAGCCCAAAGAAAAATATCCCTGCCCGCAACATTCGGGAACATGAACGAGTCGATGGGAATGCCTGAAGCGGTAAAGAAGGGCATCGCCAGATTGGGGTACTGATAAAGTATGGTTCCTACATTTGGGTCCGCGCCTACCGCCGTTACTGGCTCACGCACATGGGCTAAGATATAGAGCGTGTTATCGGGACGAAGATAGAGGGCGAAGCCGACCTCCTGATAGGGATCGTTTAGCCCGAACGGCTCCACACTTTGGCGTGCGCCTTGCAGGGTGTAGCGCAGGAGTGCAAGCCCATCGCTCCCGTTCGGCTGGTGGAGCGTCGCCAGCACATAGAGGTTGCCTTGCCCATCCAGCAGCCAGTTGGCAAAGAGCGTCTCGTAGCCCTGCGCATTATAAAGGTCATACCACCGTGCGCTCACTTGCGCCATCGCTTGAGATGCAAGAATGCTCACAATTAGCCCGAAACTCCATACTACACGCATTTACATTCCCTCCTTATTGTGTGTAGGGACGGAAGAGCCATGGGTGGCAGCCGTCCCACCAGTAGTATTGAGGTACGCCGTTCTCGTTGTAGCTTGTATAGGGGTCATAGTTTGGATCCGTGGCAGATCCTACTACCAAGCCCAGCCGACGCCACGCAACATGCCCATCTACAAACGCGAAAGATGCGCCCCGCGGATGAACCCAAAACGAACCCATAGGCGCAAACATTGTGCTTTGTATGGGACAAGAGCCTGTTGAGCTACGCGGCTGGTACACGCAAGGTAGGTCGGGACGGTTACACATTAACACAGGGTTGCTTATGCTGAACCCATAGGCTGCACCGCGCCCGCGTCCCTCCCAAAGGAGCGGCACCAGCGCAGGCTCAGTGACGCGTGTAAACTCCAGTTGATGCAAAAGCCCGTTATAAGTGTAGGACACGGCAACGGGGCGACGCTGGGGCAGCAGCATAGTTCACGCCTTGCAGTCGCTGCGGCTGAATCGAGGGACATAATAGTAAACCAAAGCGCGAGGGCGTTTCCACACTGCGCTCAGGTAAGTAGGGAAGAATAGTGTTTGCCCATGCCATTGCATAGGCAGGGTGTAGAGCGACCGAATCAGAACGCCAGTCGTAAGGAACCGCGTGAGCGAAGCCCCACAGCCAGTTCCCGTCTGAGGTGCGTCCAAATGCAAACGGCATTCGGTCGTCGTAATCCTGGGAGTAAGCAATCATTGCGTGTGCGAGAGTGCGAATGCGTGTTAGGCACAGGTCATCGCGGTTCAGACGTGCCTGCGCCGCAAGTGGCACGAACAGTGCGCCGCTGATAACAACAAGCGCGCCGACTGATAACCAACACCAAAATTCCCGTCGCAACATTGCAAACCTCCTCCAGT
>BEHR01000047.1 GCA_002898555.1 bacterium HR15 | reverse complement strand
GCCTCTGCACGAATGATGGGTGGGGCATTGTCCTGATATTCATGTAAAACTTTTAGACAGAATTGCTCAGCTTGATGAACAAGAAGCTTATCTAAGCTTACACCTGCTAAGCCCGTAAGCGACTCTGCAGCAGCAGCATAACATCCATTCTCTATGGCAAGATGATAGGCATGTTCATACATTTGCTCGGCTATTTGTCCATTTCCAATTCGATAATATAAGCGAGCGATTGCATTCAGTAAATATGGTTTCTTTTCAAGAGAAATTGATTGATTTAAAAGCTGTTCTCCCCATCTGATGGGGGATTCAAAAAACCCGATTGCTTCAAAGAAGGGAATAAGTAAAATGAAGACCTCCGCTGCTACATCAAACTCGCCGAGGCGAATTAGTCCTTCGGTACTGGCCAGTAGATGATCTCGATGTAGACACAACTGATAAATGGTTTCTGGTTTCCAAGACGATTGATTGCTAATTATTTCACGAATCAATTTAACATAATAAAACACATAATTCCTTTCTGTACCTTCGATCTCTGTACGATTTACAGATTTCATTACAAATTCACGTATGGGTACAGGAATTGAAAACCAATAGGCATCTTCCTCATGTTCCGCAACGAGCAAACCTGCTGTTAATAGTCGACTCAGATATTCATCTACTAATGGTTCATTTAATATTTTATTTGCCAATTCAATATTAAACTTTCCATTTATTACACTCAGTTTGCAAAGTATACTTTGCTGATCCGATGGTAAACGCTGAAATGTCCAACTAATGGCCATGTTTAAAGGATCAGTTTTTATAGTTGAATCGGTCATCAAAGTAGATAATAACTGACTGGGTGTATATATGCTTAGCTGTTTTGCTAATAATATCAACGCAAGCGGAATTCCACCAGCAAGTCGACACAAGGCAGCAATTTGAGGAGTATTATTGGGTGTCAGGTGAAAATATGGACAAACACGTTGAACCTCATCGAGAAACAGCATCGCACTTGCATATTTTTTTAGATCATCCGGATCAGCGGTCTCTACTGGTGGAATGGGCAATGGGGAAAGGAGCAGCTGGTGCCCTACTGGAATATCCAGGGTACTGCGCGAAGTGATCAGCACTTTAAGTTGGGGGGCCTGTTCCAACCAACTTAGCACTTGATCAGTGATCTCCGATCTGAGATGTTCGGCATGATCTAAAACAATTAGCACTCGGCGTGACCTAAGAGCATGTTCAAGACGAACAAGTAACCGTGGAAACTCTTCGTTTAATGCAGAAAGTACAGCATGCTCTAACTCTGAGGAAGTGCGTATTCCTTCCAACGGAACAAAAACCACCTCGTCCGCTCCTTGGCAACTTATTTGGTAAGCAAACTCCATGGCTAAATGTGTCTTTCCAACGCCACCAATTCCAACAATAGTAAGTAACCTCGAATCTGGCGCTCGTGCGGCTGATTGATACCAGCGATAAAGTATATCCAGCTCCTGTACACGCCCCCATAGCTTCTTATAAGGGAAAGGCACGCACTGTTTGCGAAGAATGTGTGGGCTGTCTTTGCAAAATGGCGATAGGAGTGAGACATGTTGCGGATTAAGCACAAACAACCGTTCTGGTATACCAACACTAAGCAAAAATTGAAGCTCTTGTAATCGGTATTTTGAATCCCGTTGAAGCCAGTAAGCCACCGGCTCCGTGCAAACGATCCAACCCTTACTTAAGCTCATAACTAACTGCTGAATTTTACTAATAATTGATAAATTATTTTTTCTTTCATGTGACCAAATATCCATTATTAATGCGCCAGAAAGATCGCTATTTTTACTTATCTCAGTGGATATCCATTCCGCAGCTTTAAAGGGGCTGTCAAACGCAGCAATAATCAAGCGGTCACTTTTCTGGATAAGCATACCCTCTAAATTCGTGCAGCGTGTAATAGTTAGGCGTGTTCCTGTTGAAGGTGCTCCATATACAGCTGCAAAAGTGGAGAGACCGCAAGGCATACGCTTTGCCATATAGCGTACGCCGGTTTCATCTTGAGTAGAATGATCTAATATTGTTTTACTTTGTATAATATCATAAAATTCCCGAAGATTATCAAGCATTTTGATTGGCAACTTCCTTGTGCTTTGATTCAATATAGAAATCAATTTCCCATATTCTCCATCTTTGACATATATACTGCACAAATGACTAATTATATTAGCGAATTGAATTTGATATGCTTCGCGCTTTTTATGAATCCAAGGTGCCTCGCAACCTTCTAAGTAGTCACCCTGATACAAATCACAAGCCTGCTCCAATAATGGAACACGCGATTGCTCATCGAGCCGATTCGCTTGCGCTAAAAGCCATTCAAATTCTAGAATATCAACAAATGCTATATCAAAGTTCAGAGAAACAGATTTTCTTGTAATATTGATCAATGGAGATAGAATTGTTTTATCTATCTTCAATGACCGACGTAATGCAGAAAGTTCTACACGCAGACTCAGATTTGCATGAGCTTGGGATTGACCTGGATAAAGTAGACGCGCCAATTTATCGCGCGAATGTGTCCCAGGAAAGCTTGCCAGATACGCCAGTAACAGCTTTCCCTTTCGCGTTCGAAACTGTATTGATTGACCTGTATTATCAGTAACATCAAAGTTTCCAAACAGGGTAATCCTGTACATCGGGTAAGGCATATACCCATTATACCATCGAAACCCTCAGGTATCCTGCTCGATGGAGAGTATTCGCGGTTGGATGTACAAGGTATTAGGCAGCAGGTTGTGTGGGTCGAAGGCTTGCTTGAGGCGGGCAACCAGCTGGGAGTGGCTTGGGTTGGCGGCTCGCCGTTCGCCATTCAGCACGCCTTGCAACGCATGCCACTTAAGCGGCGTGTCGCGCAGGGTCTGCAACACCTGCTGTGCCACTTCCTCTGCCTCGCAGGCAACATACAGCACTCCACTGCCCGCATGCGCGTAGAGGGTGCAGCCCGCTATCGTTGCCAGTTGCGCCATCCAGTCGGCAACCTCGCTGCTACGCATCAGGATTTTGATCAGCCATTGATGCGAGCGTGGGGCTAGCCAATCGCGCAGGTGTGCGAGTGTTTCCGGCGAGACAGGTTCGGTTTCGAAGCCCTGCGCTTGCAGCCAGCGAATCTGCCACTCAATACCCACCTCCGAGCCGGAGAACTCCATTAGGAAAAACGGCAGCCGCTCCGACTGAGCGGACCTGTCCGACGAGTCGAGCAGCACCAGATCGAGGCTGTCGGGTTGGAGTGGGGCATGCATCAGCTGCGCGAGGGTCGGTTCGACTGCGTTCCAGTCAAGCACACGCCAACGCACCGCTCGGCGCGCGGAGGGCAAGGGTGCCACTTTCAGCGTGATCTCGGTGATGACCGCGAGCGTGCCCCACGAGCCACACAGCAATCGGTGGAGGTCATATCCCGCCACGCTTTTGACCACCTTCGCACCACTCTTGAACGGCACGCCATCGCCGCGCACGGCACGCAGGGCTAAGAGGCGGTCACGGGGGGTGCCATGCCGAAAACGCCACGAGCCGCCGCGTGCACTCGCCACGATACCACCTATCGTCGCCTCGTCGGGCAAGGGCGGATTCCAGGGCAGGTATTGACTATGCTCACCCAACACCGCTTGTACTTCGCTTAGGCGCATGCCGGCACCCACCGTGATGACCAAATCGGCAGGCGAATAGTCGATCACGCGATTCAGGCGTCGCGTGCAGAGTGTCCAGACATATGGTTCTGGTGGCAACAAGGCGGTCAGATGCGTGCCACTGCCTACAACGGTGAATGGCAGCCGGTGCCCAACCGCGTATTCAATCAGCGCAACGACCTCCGGCTCGTTTTGTGGGGCAACCACCGTGGTAGGCGTTTGCCCGCCAACGGCATAGCGTGCGGAATCGCTGAGGATGCCTTCCCTGCCCACGATGGCATGCAGACCCTCGGTCATGGCGAATGGTAGCTTCTTGGGGTGTCGGAAATGTCCGACAAGTTCGCCAAGTGTACGCCCAGCCCTGGCGCGTCGCTTGGCAGCACACGCCCCTCTTGCAGGCTCGTGCCTTCAAACGGGTCGTTCAGCAGGTTCAAGTGGCTGTCCAAATCGAGATGGTCAGCAAGCGGGGCGATTTGAGCTGCCGCGCTAATGGCGAGGCTGCTGTCCGAATAGCAACCATACATCACCTGCAGTCCTAACGCGCGCGCTGTATGCACCATGCGGAGCGCCTCTGTAATACCACCACACTTCATCAGCTTAATATTGATGCCGTGCACGCGATCGGCAAATCGTGCCACATCGCGGCTATCGAAGCAGCTCTCATCGATAAAGAGAGGTATAGACGAGCGGCGGTAGAGTTCGGGCAGGGAATCTTCCTCTCCACGGCGCAGAGGCTGCTCCACATACTCCACGCCCCGCGCTGCGAGCCAGTCGCACATTTTGATCGCATCGGCAAGGCTCCAACCGCCGTTGGCGTCCACGCGAAGTGCCATCGGGTGTGGAGCCGACGACGCGACGGCTTCGCGCACCGCTTCAAACATCGCTTGATCGGCTTCAATCCCTTCAGGGTTGCCCATCTTGATTTTGAGGGCGCGGGCATCGGTTAACTGCAGCCAGTCGCGCACGCGCTGGCGGGCAATCTCCGGCGGATTGATGCCGATGGTGACCGAAGTCGGCACGATTCGCTCGCGTTCCAGTCCCAGCAATTGCCACAGTGGCAGCCCCACACGCTTGCCGAGCCAGTCGAGCATCGCCATATCGAGCGCAGCACATGCTGCCGAGGGTACCTCGGCTTCACGCAGGCGAATCTCAGCTTGCTGACGCTGCAGGGGGTGCAGTTCAGCAAGTAGCTCTCGTGCATGCATCAACCCTTGCAGGATGGTCTCCGTAGGCTGACGATGGTCACCAATTGAGAAAGGCGACGCCTCGCCCCACCCCTCGATGCCCTCCGCCTCGATGCGCACCCACACATTGGTCGTCTGTGCTGTGGTGCCGCGACTGATGGTCAAGGGAAACCGCTTCTGCACTGTGAAAGTTGCGAACGCAATTTGCATCTTAGTAGCCGATTCAGCAGTTAGGCGGGGAATCCTGCTATGACTCTGCGTCCCAGCGGGCAGCGAACTCGCGAATGGTCCGGAGTAGTTCGATCAATCGCTTGCCCCGGGGAGTGAACTCGTATTCCACGCGCGGTGGCACTTCGGGATAGGTATGGCGTCGGATAAGACCAAAGCGTTCCAGCTTGCGAATGCGCTCGTGCAGCACTTTCGTGGTCAGCCCTGGCAAGGCGCGTTCCAGCTTGCCTGGGCGGTTAACCCCCTGCGCGATGGCATCGAGGATCGCCAAGGTCCACTTACACTTAAGAATATCGGTCAGGCACTCATAGACCTCCGCGTGTGGATGTCTCTGCAACTCGCTCATATCCAGTTTAGATTTTACCCTGCACCCAATAGTTCGCGGGCATGCTGGAGGGCGGTTTCGGTCGATTCACCTGCCAGCATGCGGGCAATTTCCTGCACGCGCGCCTCGCCCTTCAGCGAGCTAACGGCGACGCGCGTGGTGTCGCCCTCCACCCACTTCTCGATGAACAGATGGTGCTGGGCGCGACTGGCGATTTGGGGCAGGTGCGTGACGCACACAATCTGGAAATATTTACTTAGTTCGGCGAGTTTCTCACCGACGAAGTGGGCGGTGCGCCCGCCCAAGCCTGCATCGATCTCATCGAACACGAGGGTAGGCACAGGCGAGGCGGTCGCCAGCACCGTTTTGAGCGCGAGCATCACGCGCGACATCTCGCCGCCGGAGGCGATTTTGCTCAGTGGGCGTGGCGGCTCGCCAGGGTTGGCACTGAACAGGAATTCCACCGAATCGGCTCCTGTGCCGTCCATCGGTTTCGGCGTGATGTTCACGAGGAACTGGGCGCGCTCCATTGCCAGTTCGCGCAGGTGGTGTTGAACCTGCTCGGCAAATCGGGCAGCGCCCACTCGACGCCGTTCGCTCAGCTGTTCACAGAGGAGATGTGCTTTTTCTCGTGCCGTCTCAATCGCCTGCTCCAGCTCCTCGCGCCGCTCGGTCTGATGCTCCAGCGCGTGCAACTTTTGTTCCAGTTCCTCGGCATAGGCCAGAATCGCTTCGATACGGTCGCCATATTTACGCTTGAGCCGCCGGATCAGCTCCAGGCGGGCAATCACTTCCTCCAGCCGTTCAGGGTCATACTCGATACTCTCGGCATATTGGCGCAGCAGGCGCGCGCTCTCCTCCAGTTGGGCGACCGCGCTTTCCAGCGGCTCCTGCCATTCCGCGACGGAAGGGTCGATGCGGGCAATCTCCTGCAGGCAGCGGCTGGCCTCAGCGGCGCGGTCATAGGCTCCCTCTTCCCCTATCAGGCTTTCATAAGCGGCGTTCGCCAGAGTCAGCAGCTTCTCGGCGTGGGTCAAGCGTCGCTCCTCGGTCAGCAAACTCTCTTCCTCACCGGGTTGTAGATGGGCATTCTGTATCTCAGTGCGCTGAAATCGGTAGAGGTCGATCATTTGCTCGCGTTCACGCTCGCGCTCGATGAGGGCGTGCAGCTCGCGCTCCATCTGGTGCAGTTGACGCACAGCTTCGCGCACTTCAGCACGCAGTCTGAGTGCATCTTCGCCCAGCCAGCGATCCAGCAGATCCAGGTGGCTGCTCGATTTCAGCAGCGACTGGTGTTCATGCTGACCATGCAGGTCGACAAGCAGGTCGCCTACCGTTTTGAGTGTGCTGAGCGGCACTGGTTGACCATTCACTCGCGCGATGGAGCGCCCGCTTGCCTGGATCTCGCGTGCAAGGTAAAGCATGCCGTCCTCAGGTTCGATACCCAGTTCCTGCAAGGCAGCGTGCAGTTCAGGCTCATCGGGCAGCTGGAATACCGCGCTAACACGCAAGCGGTCGGCGCCGGTGCGGATGATGCTGGGGTCGGCACGCTCACCCAGCACAAGGTTCAGGGCGTTCAGCAGAATCGATTTGCCCGCGCCCGTCTCGCCTGTCAGCACATTGAAGCCCGCCTCGAAAGCGAGATCCACCTGCTCGATAATGGCAAGGTTCTCGATGTGCAACTCCAGCAGCATCCGTATAGATTTTACCCGCCTTTAGGGGTAAGGGTTCGACATACAGCCTTAGCAGTCCGAACATTTGCTTTGCAACTGCAGCACCCAATCATTGAAGTGGGGACATCTACTTCGCATTGTTTGTATCTCAATGCGCTCTGCAAGTAGCAGCCCATCCGCTAACTTACTATATGAGCGGCACGCCTCTTGAAGCCGGTGAGAGGGCGGTTCATTTTCATCCACCGCTTCAGGTGATTGACTGAGGTGCTGTAGCAGTTTAGTACGGACAGTTCCATAGGTTTGTTTCAGATATTGGATGACCTGAGGAATATCCGCAAGAAGCAATGCTTCGAATTCGTGCAGGGAGAGATAGGGAATAAAGCGTGGGTCATTAATGTCCTTTGCAAAGGCGCACTCCAAATGGCGCACTTTTTCATAAGGGCTCCAGCTTGGCTTCAAGGTATCCTTACCGGGAAAATCGTCTGGTAGTCCGTAATAGTCATACATCGTGGTTACTGCATCTGCACTTGTATCTCCTAAAAGCCGCTTCACTTCGGCATGGATCCTTGCATAGCTCACAATACCCCCTTTATAGGTTCGCCCTGAGGGATCGCGTCGTGTTGTGAGAACAATAGGTTGCAAAAAGCACTGCTCCGAAGGGAAAAGCGGTTGCAGAACTCGCTCGACGAACTGTTCCTCTGTCTGCCCCTCAACAGAGATGAGGATTTTCTTCATCGGGGCGGACGACCCCCTATCAAGTTCTTTTCCCAAATTTCACCCATGCTGTACTCATGGAGCCAATCCTGCAACGTATTGGATTCTAAGCGTCGGAATTCACTGCTGCCATCGATGCGTTCCACCACAATCACCTCTTCGGGTTTGAAGAGGTCGAGCAACAAGGGCGATTGGGTAGAGACCACAACCTGTGCGACTTGCGATGCACTGCGCATCGCTTCACCAATCAAACCAATCGCGAAAGGATGAAGCCCTAATTCCGGCTCATCGATGAGGATGGTGGCAGGCATCCATTCAGGAGGTTGCATCAGGAGCGTTGCGAGACAAATAAAACGCAGTGTGCCATCGGAAAGCGCGTCCGGCGGAAAAACTTTGTCGAAGCCCCGTTCGCGCCAGCGTAAAAGTACTCGCGCATGCATCGGATCCAACACAAAGTCGCCAAAGAAGGGAGCAGCCAAACGAATAAACTCCAACAGATGTTCATACCTCTCTGGATGCTCCTCGCGCATGCGAAGCAACATCGCTGCCAGATTCCCTGCATCGGCATGGAGAGCTGTATTATCATAAATATAGCATCTCTGTTTCATTCGCGCGGTGCTTGAGGTATCATGGAAATGGTAAACGCGATAAGAAAGCAAGCAGTCACGCACATGGCGAGCAATTCCCTTATCGGTAGAGTTGTCGAACACTTGTTCCAGCTGCACTAAAAAGCTTTCTGGGCGTATAGCCTGCTGCCCTCGGGTGTAAGGGCGTGGGTAGAGCTGGCGGTCGTGAAACCCGATCGTTTCCTCGACGATGTAGAGTGTATCTCCTGCGCCCGGGATGAGGCGACAAAGGTAACTATTTGCGAAGTCATTGGGTAAAGTGTCCTTTTCCGACAAAGTATCGGAAGAAAATTTTGGCCGGCGAAAACAGATCGAGATGGTTATATGATCGGTATGCTTTCTTCCGTAATGAAGGAGAGCATCTGCCCCTCCTGCCTCAGCTACATAACGCTGAAGTGAACCGTCCGCAATCGATTGAAGCAGCCGGAACAACCGCATGAGGTTGGATTTACCGGCACCGTTTGAACCGATTAAGATGCAGAGATCTCCCAGGGTGATTTCTGTCTGTCGTATAGACAGAAAGCCCTCTATGTGCAAAGTTTCTATAGCCGCCTTTTGCATTGGAACCCCTCTTGAATTATACCTTGCTATGCCATCGTCTTGGGTACACTTTTAGATGTTAGGCATTAGCAGTTGGGGTTCAGGATGTTGCCTGGTTGGCTGAGGTCGTTGCAGGGTGGGTTGCCTGCGCTGCACCGAGATCATCCCGTTGTGTGGCAGGAGCTGTGCGCGGAGTCGGCACCTGTGCTAACGGCAGGTCTCGTTGCCGAGCAGGAATTGCCCGTGTTAATTATCACCCCTTCGCTGGAGCGTGCCGAGCAGTGGCTGGCTATCTTGCTGCGGCTTGGCATCCCGGAATCGCGCCTGCTGCGTGTGCCTGTGGGGTTGACCCCCATCATGGAGCCGACCGGCGTGGAGCGTGAGGTGCTGCATGAGCGTATTCAAGCGATGCGTGTGCTGCAGCGCCGTGAGTCGGTCTGTCTAATTGCGTCGGTCGCCGCCGCCCTGCAACGCACGATGCCGCCCGCGCGGTTTGAAGCCGAGTGCTTGTGGCTGGGTGTGGCGCATTCAAGCGAGGAAAACCTGCCTGACCTGTCGGACCAGCTCACCGCGATTGAGCCGGGCACGCTCGTGCATCGCCTGCTGGAAGATGGTTATGAATATCAGGAGCCGGTGCGCCTGCCAGGACACTTCGCGCGTCGGGGTGGCATCATCGATGTGTTCCCTATGGGGGCAGGCGCGCCCGTCCGCATCGAGTTCTTTGGTGACGAGATTGTGAGCCTTCGGCGATTTGACCCCGTTAGTCAGCGCTCGGTGGCGACCTTGCGCAGTGTGCTTATTCCGCCCGCGCGCGAGGTGCCGATGGGCAATCCAGAAATCGCGCAGCGCATCCGCGCCGAGTGGGAAGCCCATATCGAGACTCAGCCCAAGTCGCTGCAGGCGTCCCTGCGCGAAAATCTGGACGCCGATCTGCATCCCCTGTCCCAGGGCGCACCCTTTGATCGGCTGGAGGTTTATTTGCCCTGGCTGGTTGACGCGCACGCTTGCCTCATCGACTATCTGCCCAAGGAGAGCTTGCTGATACTGGACGAGCCGTTGCGCCTTCGGATGGCGTATGAACGGCTGTTGGAAGAGGTGCAGCAATCGCTCGATTCGCGTGCTGCACGGGGCGACCTCATCCCGTTGCAGGCAGAGAACTATCTGGAGCCGTCCCAACGGCTGCATACCCATCGATTCACACTTACACTGGCCGCGCTGGCGGACTCAGCGGACAACAGGTTGGACCGGAGAGTGATTGGGACGCGCTCGTTAGAGACAGCACGCGGGCGACTACCCGACCTGTGGAATAGCCTAAGGCGCTGGCACGAGTCAGGCTACCAGATAGTGATTGCCACCGATCGCCCCCATCAGGTGAAACGCGCCTTGCAGGCAGCAGGACTGCCATGGCACGAGTCGGACAGGTTGGACTCTCCCGAATCGCCCTCGCTTCTGCTTTGGCTGGGCAACCTGGGTGGAGGGTTCGTGTGGGATGCACAACGGTTCGCGCTGATTACCGACGCCGAGCTGTTCGATCGCAACCGTCTGCGCCTGCCGCCCCGGCGCTTCAACGAGGGTATCCCCCTCGTCTCCATCATGGACCTGCAGCCGGGCGACTATGTGGTGCATATCCATCACGGTATCGGCATCTTCCGTGGACTGACCACGCTGGAGCGTGATGGGGTCAAGCGTGAGTACCTGCTGATTGAATATGCCCATCCTGACCGAATTTATGTACCGACCGACCAGCTGGATCGTATTCAGAAATATGTTGCACCAGATGACAAGCCGCCTGAAATCCATCGGCTGAACAGCCCTTTGTGGTTGCGTCGAGTGGTAAAGGCGCGTCGCAAAGCGAAAGAGGTTGCCCAAGAACTTATCCGCTTGTATGCCCTGCGTGAGAAGGCGACTCGTCCACCATGCGATCCCGACACCCCTTGGCAGCAGGAGATGGAAGCGAGCTTTCCCTATATCGAAACGCCGAGCCAGCTGCAAGCCATTCAGGAGGTCAAGCGCGATCTTGAGTCGCCTCATCCGATGGACAGGCTCCTCGTGGGCGATGTGGGCTTCGGCAAGACGGAGGTCGCTTTGCGTGCTGCCTTCAAGGTCATCATGTCGGGGCGGCAGGTCGCGCTGATGTGCCCCACCACCGTACTTGCCTATCAACACTGGCTGACTTTCACCGAGCGGTTCGAACCGTTCGGGGTGCAGGTCGCGCTGTTAAGCCGCCTGATTTCACCTGCCGAGCAAAGGCGCACCCTGCACGGACTGAAAACGGGCGCGGTCGACATGGTGATCGGCACGCACCGCCTGCTTTCCAAAGATGTCCAGTTCAAAAATCTGGGACTGGTGATTATCGACGAGGAGCAGCGGTTCGGCGTGATGCAGAAGGAGCGGTTCAAGCAGCTACGTGCCGTTGTCGATGTGCTGTCGATGAGCGCGACCCCCATCCCGCGCACCCTGTATATGGCACTCACCGAGATTCGCGACATGAGCCTGATTACCGACCCCCCACCAGGTAGACTGCCCATCCGCACCTATGTGCTGCCCTATACCGACTGGACCATCCGCGAGGCGATTTTGCGCGAGCTACAGCGTGATGGGCAGGTGTTCTATGTTGTACCACGCATTCAAGGGATTGAGCATGTCGGCGAGCGTATCAAAAAACTGGTGCCCCATGCACGGGTCGCCATTGCGCACGGACAGATGCCTGCCCAGCAAATGGAATCGATCGTGCTGGACTTCTATCAGCACCGCTTCGATGTGCTGGTCAGCACCACGATTATCGAGAATGGGCTGGATATGCCAAATGTCAACACGCTGATTGTGGAGGGCGCGGAGCGGTTCGGGCTGGCACAGCTCTATCAGCTACGCGGACGAGTCGGTCGTTCCGACAGGCAGGCATATGCCTATTTCCTGTTCAAGGCAGGTAAACTTGGCGAGAAGGCAGAGGAGCGACTGCAGGCGTTGCAGGAGTTCTCCCATTTGGGGTCGGGCTTTGCGCTGGCGCTGCGCGATCTGGAGATTCGCGGCGCAGGCAACCTGCTGGGCGAGGAGCAGCATGGCGCGATGCGGATGGTCGGCTTCGAACTCTATCAAACGATGCTGCGCGACGCCATTCGCCACCTGCGACAGGGCGAGGCGCATTGGTCACCGGATACCCCACTCGAAGAGGAACTCCCACCCGCCCAGCTGCCAGTGGATGCCTACATCCCAGCCGATTATATCGCGGATGTGGCGCAGCGATTGGGCTACTACAAGCGCATCGCAGGCAGTCGCACGCGCGAGGAGCTAAAAGACTTGGTGCGCGAGTTGCGCGACCGATACGGTCAGCTACCCGTGCCCCTCAAAAACCTGTTGCGGATTATGGAGGCACGCATCCTGGCGCACGCCGTGGGCGCGGAAAACATCACCAGCGAGGGCAATCAGCTTATTGTTAAGTTCGAGCCTAATCGGCGATTGAAAGCACGCTGGCAACTTGCTCTGCAACAACAGTTTCCCGGTCTGTCCACCCATCCCAACGCGCTCAGTTTTCCGCTCGGCAAGCAGCCCCTGGAAATGCTGATTCAGGTACTTCTTGCGCTCCGGGCGCAACAAGGAGCCTAAAGCCGAATTTGCCACCCAAGCAGTTGTCGCGGCTGGGTGTTGGGCATGTGAAATACCGAGTTTTGGGCAGGCATACAGGGCTGTCCATACAAGTCAGGACGCATGCCCTCCAAACGCCTGGCGGATTTTTCGAGACCTCTGGTCCACCCCTGAGGGTGTTCGAAAAATCGGTGCGCGTAGGGTATCCTAATCCCTATGAAACGAGGCTACCTCCCACGACCAACCCTTACCACCCTGCAGGGGAAAACCATCTACGCCCTCATCCAAAATTTTCTTTTCCGGGGTACCCCAAAATTTTTTCTCTGGGGTACCCGTCTGGGTCAGAGAAAAAATTTTGCCTGCTGGGTCGGAAAAGAAAATTTTGAGCGAAGCTGGGTCAGAGAAAAAATTTCAAGCTCGCGAACGAAGCCCGCCCGCGCGGGCTACCGATCACTGCGTGCAGTTCCAGCAAGGTGCGTAACAGAGGCTCCACCTCGTCAAGCGGATACTGCGTGGCCGGGTCGGAGAGGGCACGTGCCGGGTCGGGATGCACCTCCATAAAGAGCGCGTCGATACCCACCGCGACGGCTGCCCGTGCCAGAGGGGCAATTGCGCTTCGATCCCCGCCCGATTGTTGACCGGCACCCCCCGGACGCTGCACGCTGTGCGTGGCATCAAACACCACAGGCACGCCAAATTGCCTCAGCACCGGTAAACCCGCCATATCCACAACCAGCGTGTTATAGCCAAAGCATGTGCCTCGCTCGGTCAGCAGGATACCCGCCGCGCCAAACGCTTGTAACTTCGCGACAATATGCCCCGCATCCCATGGAGCAAGAAACTGCCCCTTCTTGACATTGACCGGTTTGCCCGTTTGCGCCGCAGCATGCAGCAAATCGGTCTGGCGACAGAGAAACGCCGGGATTTGCAACAGGTCGACAGCTTGCGCCACTGGCTCCGCCTGCCAACTCTCGTGGATGTCGGTCGTGACGGGCACATCGAACTCGCGTCGGATGCGGGTCAATATCTCCAGTCCACGCTCCAGTCCATAGCCGCGGAACGACTGATACGAGGTCCGATTCGCTTTATCAAAAGAGGCTTTGAAGACATAGGGCATGCCGAGCCGGGCGCAGATTTCGCATAGTGCCCCGGCCACTTCCTGACACAGTTCGAGGCTTTCGATCACGCAGGGACCGGCAATCAAGGTAAGCCGTCCATCGCCGACCGCCACCGACCCGACCTGAACAGGTTGCATAGTCAAAGTATACCTTTCAGACAGGGATCGCCGCCGTATCCGTCCGAATGCAGGTTCACGGATACCTTTACCCTCTTCCCGCAAAGTCCCCCTGGTGAAGCCTGAAATTTTTTCTCTGGGGTACTTAGCGACGCGGGGTCAGAGAAAAAATTTCAACTGGGACAACACCACGGGAGCTTTCTTAATGCCTCGCGACCACATCCGCATCCGTTACGATGACCAGATACTTGTATTCTCG
>BEHR01000046.1 GCA_002898555.1 bacterium HR15 | reverse complement strand
AGAGAAACCCCAAAAAGATTTGACCCGCACTTGTGGGCGCAATACAGTGCCGTAAGGGTAGATTGCTCTGTCCGCCACTCCCGAGATTGTAATCTCGGGTGCTCGGATACTCCTTACAATCCCAATAAAGATACCTACGCCCAATAACCATGTCAGAAGCAAAATCCCAACAAATAGATGCGACTTTTTCATGGTATTGTCACAGGGTCGACGATAATCACAGCCTCCTTGCCATCACGCGGATCTTGATTTGCATCACACTGTGTTATACCCCAAATGGCGACCTGTCGGGTCGCCCCTACAAGGTGTTTTGGGGCAGACACGGAGGTCTGCCCCTCCACGCTGGGAGGCTCGCCCTCCGTTTGGAGGTTTTTGGGCAGACAAGATTTTCTTTTCCGGGGTACCTCAAAATTTTTTTCTCTGGGGTACCCGTCTGGGTCAGAGAAAAAATTTTGCTGCTGGGTCGGAAAAGAAAATTTTGCACGCAGGTCTGCCCCTACGCACCAATCGGATTGCTATACCGCCTCTGAGTAGGGGGTAGACCTCTGTGGAACTCTTTGCCTCCTGAATAGGGTATAATAAGAAGCGGACATGGGGGCGTCAGGGTTCGACAGGACAGGTCTGACGCTCAGTGGCGAGCCGAGGTGCCGTGGGCCTCGTTAAAAAACGGCGCACAAGAAGTGCGAACTACAACTATGCGCTTGCTGCCTAATTGAAGGCAGCCGCCGCCTTGCCTGCGGTCGGTCCGGGCAAGGACGAGCGTGGGTCAGACCGGCTGGCTCCTGAAGCTCTGCCCGGGGCGGACGGAGGACAGAGAACCGGGCTGGCGTCGTGATTCCCTGTCCGTCGGGACGCACGACGCGAGAACCAAAGACGGACTATGCTCGTAGAAGCTGGGTGAGCAGCTGTCCTGGAAGGGGGTTCAATTCCCCCCGCCTCCACCATGATTGGTTATACTGAAAAGCCATGAGAAGACGCCGGCGCAAGCCCTTTCAACGCTATTTCACAGTGGCTGAAGCGAACGCTTTAATCCCAGAGCTTCAGAAGCAGATATTGCGCCTGCAAGCCATGCTGGAACGCCTGCGCGAAGAGTATGGCGAAAAAGCGCAGCAGGTGTTCCAGCTGGAGCAGCGCAACGGTCACCCGCCGGAATGGGAGCCGTCTTCAGTGGCAGAAGCTATCCACAAAGCTGTGGACGAACTTCATACGATGGGTGTCATCTTGCGCGATGTGGAATATGGCATTGTGGATTTCCCCCACCTGCGCGACGGGCGTGAAGTGTTCCTCTGTTGGAAATTGGGGGAGGAGCGCGTCCGCTACTGGCACGAATTGAATACCGGTTTCAACGCCCGCAAACCCCTGACGGAGGAGTAAGATGATGCGCGTGCGGGCGCCGGGGCGAGTCAATCTGATCGGCGAGCATACCGACTATAATGACGGTTTCGTGCTGCCCGTTGCCATCAATCGCGAGATTCACCTGTATGTACAACCCCGCTCTGACCACTGCTGCTTGCTCTATTCCGAAACGCTGGACGAACAGATTGAATTCCAACTGGACGCGCTGCCCGAATTGCCACCCGACATGCTGCCTGGGGGCTGGGCGCGATATGTGGTAGGTGTCGCCGCGATGCTGATGCACCACACAGGGCGCAGGCTCACGGGCATCGAAGGCGTCATCTCCAGCACACTGCCAACTGGTGCGGGACTCAGCTCATCGGCTGCGCTGGAAGCCGCGTTCGCCGTGCTGTGGAACACGCTGGACAATCTCCACCTCGATGGCTGGGCGCTCGCGAAACTCTGTCAGCAGGCAGAGCATCAGTACGCGGGCGTCTATTGCGGCATAATGGACCAGGCAGCGGCGCTGCTTGCCCAGCAGGGACATGCGCTCTTTCTGGACACGCGCACCTTGCAGACGCGCCATGTGCCTCTACCCCGCGAGTGGTTGATTGTGGTGGCGGACACAGGCAAGCCACGCACGCTCAGCGGCTCGGAGTACAATCGGCGACGGCTGGAGTGCCAGCAAGCGGTAGACGAGTTTCGCACGGTGTGTGGAGAGGCGATTGTCGCGCTGCGTGATGTCTCCTTGGATAATGCTGCGCTCTATCTCTCGCTGTTGCCAGAGTCGGCGCGGCGGCGTGCCCGCCATGTCATCAGCGAGAACGCGCGAGTGCTTGCCTTCCTGGATGCCCTTACCGACGCCGATATCCATAGGGTGCGCCATCTCATGCTCGCCTCGCATGCCTCCCTTCGGGATGACTACGAAGTGAGCTGCCCCGAACTGGACGCGATGGTATCAGCTTGCATGAACGCGCCCGGCTGCATCGGCGTGCGCCTGACAGGAGCAGGCTTCGGAGGTGCGTGCGTCGCGCTGGTTGAACGCACCCATATCGAGCCCTTTCTCCAACAGGCGGAAGCTGCCTACCGCGCCCAGACGCCCTACACACCCCAGTTTCTCGTGTGTGAATCGGTCGAAGGCGCAACGGTATCGCTCCAGGCAGACTGAGATGCCTCTCCTCTTATTGCCCTACCCAGCAGGCGGTTAGCACGCCCGCCATCCAGAGGCTGACATATAGCCCGATGCAAAGGCGCGTCCAGCGACGCACAAAAGCGGGATTATGCCGCCGATACCACTCCATAAAGCCGACTGCCAGCAGCAGGGTGACACCCTTCACCCCGAAGAACGCGCTCCATCCAAAACCCAGCACCCAGTTCATAAGAGGGTTGAACTCCGTCGCCCATCCGTTCGTGATAAGCCAGTAGGTGCTGAGTGCATCGATGACGCAGATCGCTATCAGAACCCAGCTCTCTTTCAACATGGCTCTCCGTAACCCAACACAGCGACTTTTGTGCCATAGGCGGTCGCTTGGGAGAAGCACTGTGCAGAATACGGGCAGAAGTGGTGAGCCGGGTGGGATTCGAACCCACGGCCCGCGGCTTAAAAGGCCGCTGCTCTGCCCCTGAGCTACCGGCTCAACACGCTCTCGATTATACCCGCTCACAGGGTAAAATTCTGAACTGCGAAACCCATCTGTCAGAAAAACGCAAGGAGGAGACGATGCCGTCGGAAATCATCCATCTGGAAGGACATGTGATCGATTCGCTGACGCTCTCCAAGGTGTTGGACATTCTCTCATCCTACGAGGGCGTGCGCTATGAGATTCGCCACGCGAAAATTGGGCACACACGCGAGGAGACCAGCCACTTCGAGATTCTGGTGCAGGCAGACACGGAGGAGCGTCTGGAGGAGGTGCTGGCGGAGGTTCACCAGCATGGCGCAAACTTCGCCCACGAGGATGCCCATCTGGAGCCTGCCCCCAAAGATGGTGTTTTTCCCGAAGATTTCTATTCCACAACCAATCTGGAGACCTTCGTGCGGGTGCACCACCGCTGGATTCCGGTAGAAAACATCGAGATGGACTGTGGGATTCGGGTTTGGCAGGAGGGACATCACTGGCGAGCTGCCACGGTGCCGATGGCACGGGTGAAGCAAGGGGACCTGATTGTGGTGGGGCACGAAGGGATTCGCGTCACGCCGCCCGAGCGACGCGACCCGACCTCCGTGTTCGCCTTTATGGGCAGCGAGGTGTCGTCCGAAAAGCCGAAAGAGCGTGCCGTGCGTGGCGTCGCCGAGGAGGTGCGCAAGGCGAAACAGCGCGGCGAAAAGGTGCTATTTGTGGGTGGTCCTGCTATCATTCACACAGGTGCGGGTCCCTATCTGGAACAGCTTATCCGCAACGGCTGGATCGATGTGCTGTTCGCTGGCAATGCCCTTGCCGCGCACGACATCGAAGCTGCCCTGTTTGGCACCTCGCTCGGTGTCGCGCTGGAGCTGGGCGCACCCGTGCGACACGGGCATCAAAATCATATTCGTGCCATCAATCGCATCCGCATGGCGGGCAGCATCCGAGCCGCCGTCGAGCAGGGCATCCTGAAAAGGGGCGTGATGTATGAGTGCATCAAGCATGATGTCCCCTTTGTGCTGGCGGGCAGCATTCGCGACGACGGTCCCTTGCCCGAAGTGATTACCGATGTGCTGGAGGCACAGGACGCGATGCGGGCGCACCTGCCAGGCGTGGGTGTCGCGATTATGGTCGCCACCACGCTCCACTCCGTCGCGACGGGGAATTTACTCCCCGCAAGCGTGCGCGTGTTCTGCGTGGACAACGACGCCGATACCGTGATCAAACTCACTGACCGCGGCACGCATCAGACCTTCCCCATCGTGACCGATTGCCACTTCTTTATGAAGGAACTTGCGCTGCATCTCATCGAGCCGTGCATGTCCGCGCGGATTTAGGGAGCGAACTGTTCCACCTCCTTGCGTGTGGGCAGGGAAGGCTGTGCGCCCCAGCGGGTGACGGCAATCGCAGCAACCCGTTGACCAAAACGGACCGCCTCGTGCATGGAGCTACCTTCGGTTAGTGCGACGGTGAAGCCGGCGACGAAGGCATCGCCTGCCGCCGTCGTGTCCACTGCCTGCACATGCAGCGCGGGTTGACGGTGGATTTCGCTCTCCGTGTTGTAAATCGCGCCGCGCGCGCCCAGCGTGATGACCACGCGCGGGCAACCTTGTTCCATGAGCACCTGCAGCATCGCCTCCTCGCCCACTTCACTGCCAGCACCTGTCAGCTGGCGTGCTTCCGCCTCGTTCGGAATCAGTACCGCGATCATTCGGAGCAGGTCAGGATGGAGTGGGCAAGCGGGTGCAGGGTTTAGAATGAAGGGCACTCGATGCCGTTTTGCCAGCCGAGCAGCTGCTTCGACCGTTTCCAACGGGACCTCCAGCTGGGCAACGACAGCGTCTGCCCGCGCAATCGCCGGTTCAGCCCGTTCGATATGTTCCGGGCGCAGATGCATATTCGCGCCGGGCGCGACCACAATCGCGTTTTCGCCCTGTGGCGAGACGGTAATCAACGCAACGCCTGAAGGATGCCTATCTGTGCGCACCACATAGTGGATGTCGATCCCTTCCCGCGTAAGGTTCTGGATGGCTCCCTCGCCAAACGAGTCGGTACCGATGCAGCCGACAAAGCAGACCTGTGCGCCCAATCGCGCGGCGGCGACCGCCTGATTTGCCCCTTTGCCCCCAGGCACTATCCGCATTTCGTCGCCCAGCACCGTTTCACCCGGCACAGGAATGGCTGGAACCCGTACCACCAGATCGGTGTTCGAACTGCCCACCACGACCAGCTTACTCATCGCTTTTTATAGATACCCACCCGCTGTGCCCGAATCGAAACGAAAGAGCGTTTCCTGGGCGTCTTCCTGCTGTATGTTCGCCTCCACAGGATGAGAGAGCGGATTCCTCTCAGAGACTGTTTAAGAATGGTAGGGACAGACTGGTGCATCTGCCCGAAGCTCACACTGGAGGGCGAGCGTCCCCGCGAGCCGACATGCGTGGCGAAGACAGTCCTGTCTTGGTGCGGCGTCGGTTGGAACGGCTCGGCGGGAGCCTCGCCCTCCAGATTCGGCTCGGCGGGAGCCTCGCCCTCCAAAATGCTCCAGCGTGAATGCCTGCCCATCTCCTTGAACTCCAGTTTTTAAACAGTCTCTCAATCACCGTCCGTTCTACACCCTTCAGTTCGATTGCGAAGGGAAGTATAGCATGCTATACTATTTCCTCGGAGGGAGCGATGAAACGCAAGATTGCTATCGAGGACCTGTTCCGTATACGGTTACTGGGCAGCCCACAAATCGCGCCCGATGGCAGTCGGGTGGTGTTTGTGTATAAATGGATCGACGCGGAGAAGAATAAATACTTCTCCAATCTCTGGTGGGTGCCCTTTGATGGGGGCGAGGCGCGTCCGTTCACCTATGGCGAATGGAGCGATTCATATCCGCGCTGGTCGCCCGATGGCAAGCAGATTGCTTTTGTGAGCAATCGCCAGAAGCCGAAAAGCCAGATCTATGTGATTCCCGCAGACGGTGGCGAGGCACGCCCCGTCACCAATTTGGAGGAGGGGAGTATCGGCGAGTTTGCCTGGTCGCCCGACGGCACAAAGATCGCCTTCACCTATCGCGAGACCGCGCCTGAATGGCGCGAGGAGGCGATTAAGCAGCGCAAGGAAAAAGGTCTGTCCAACCCGCCCCGGGTTATCACCCGCGCCTATTGGCGACTGGATGGCGACGGCGCGTTCGTAGACCAGCGCTATCACCTCTATGTGGTCGATGTGCGCACGGGCGAGACGAAGCAGCTCACCAAAGACCCCACCTACGAGGAATATAGCCCCACCTGGTCGCCCGATGGCAAATTCATCGCGTTTCTATCGAACCGTCGTCCCGACCCCGACAACGATCCGGACCGAATCGATGTGTGGGTCTTGCCGGCGGAAGGAGGCGAAATACGGCGTGTGGAGACCCCCGAAGGTCCCAAATACACCCTGCGCTGGTCGCCCGATGGGCGCTATCTGGCATATCTGGGCAATCCCTATCCCGACGATCCCTACCCACGCTGCGACCACCTCTGGCGCGTCTCACCTGAAGGGGGCGACGCAACGAACCTCACCCCGCAACTGGATAATCTTATCGGTGTCGCCACCTTGACCGATGTGCGTGAGTTCGGCGGCGGTCATGCACTACACTGGAGCGCGGATGGCCAGTGGCTTTACTTTCTTGTCAGCGAACGGGGCGGCGTCTATCCCTATCGCATCCGTGTGGACGGGAGCCACTTTGAGAAGCTGCTGGAGGGCGATTTCGAAATTGCCGATTTCACGCTGGCTCAGGGCGAGCATCGATGCGCGCTGCTTTATGGCATGCCGACCGCACCCCATGAGGTCTATGCGGGCACGCTGCGGGGCAACACACTTGCCATCCACCCGCTCACCGCGCTCAATCAGCCTCTGCTGGACGAGGTGGAGATTGTGACACCCGAAGAGTTCGAGGTGGAGGCGGACGACGGCGTCAAGATCCAAGGCTGGCTGCTGAAACCGCCTGATTTTGACCCAAACCGCAAATACCCCACGATTCTGATGATTCATGGCGGTCCGCATGCGCAGTACGGGCGCGTCTTTTTCCACGAGTTCCAGCTGACCGCGGCGCAAGGCTATGTGGTCGCCTACACGAACCCGCGCGGCAGCTGGGGCTATGGTGAAGCGTTCGCCCGCGCGATCAAAGGCGATTGGGGCAACCGCGACTTCCGCGACCTGATGCATGTGGCAGACTATCTGGCGAGCCTACCGTTTGTCGACGCCAATCGGATGGGCGTGGCAGGTGGCAGCTACGGCGGCTACATGACTAACTGGATTGTAGCGCACACCGACCGCTTCAAAGCGGCCATTACCGACCGCAGCGTGGTGAACCTGGTGAGTATGGCGGGCACCTCGGACTTTCCGATGCTGCCCAACCGCTATTGGCAGGGCAACTTTTGGGACGAGCCACAAAAGCTCTGGGAGCAGTCGCCGCTGGCGTATGCGGCGCGCATTCATACGCCTCTGCTGATTGTGCATAGCGAAGGTGACCTGCGCTGCCCTATCAGCGAGGCAGACCAACTGTTCGCTGCGCTCAAGCGTCTGGGATGTACGGTGGTCTATGTGCGCTATCCGCAGGAGACCAGCCATGGGCTTTCACGCAGTGGCCCACCCGACCTGCGTGCCGACCGGCTGAAACGCTATTTAGAGTGGTGGGCTAAATATTTAGGGTAGGCTTAGCCCAACCCCACATGTTCAGTTCACTCTGCAGAAATTTCTGGAGAGGTTTGAGCATTTGCATCACCAGCTGGAGCCTGTTATAACCCTCCTCTGACGGTTCGTCTGGCTCGGCAAGGTGATACCGAAACAGGGTATACTCCTGAACAATATGGCAGAGTTGACACGCACGCTGGTTTTTGTGAAGCCCGACGGGGTGCAGCGCGGATTAGTCGGTGAGATTATCGCCCGTTTTGAACGGCGCGGCATCCGCATCGTGGGACTAAAGATGGTGCAGCCCACACGCGAGCTGGCAGAGCGCCACTATGCTGTGCATCGGGAGAAGCCCTTTTTCGAAAGCGTGGTGAACTTCATCACTTCGGGACCTGTCGTCGCGATGGTGTTGGAGTGCCCGAACGCCGTCGAGACGGTGCGCCAGATGATGGGCGCGACCAACCCACTGAACGCCGCACCGGGCACCATCCGAGGCGACTTTGGACTGGATATCGAGCGCAACCTGATTCACGGCTCTTCCGACCCCGAAGCCGCCGAGTATGAAATCAAGCTCTGGTTCCGACCAGAGGAACTGCTGCCCTAACCCCAAGCAACGATGGAGAAGAAGGAAACAGTTATGTCCGAGCGCAAGGCGCGTGTCAAGGTGGGTGTCGTGGGCGCAACGGGCTACACAGGGGCTGAGCTGGTGCGCCTGCTCAGCTCGCATCCGCGCGTGGAGCTAACGATGCTCGTCTCGCGTACCGAATCGGGCAAATCGCTTGCCGAAGTGCTGCCCCATCTCGGCGGGATCGATTTACCCCCTCTGAGCACGCTGGACATGGAGCGTCTGGCGAGCGAGTGTGAGGTGGTGTTTCTGGCAGGAGAGACGGGGTTCGCAATGGAGCATGCGCCCGTGCTGCTCAAAACGGGTGTGCCAGAATTTGCTTTTCCGGGGTACCCTGCTGGGTCGGAAAAGAAAATTTTGCCGTCTTGGTCAGAGAAGAAAATTTTGCAGGTGATCGATCTCTCGGCGGATTTCCGCCTGCGCGACCCCGCCCTATTTCAGGAGTGGTATGGCATGCCCCATCGCGCCCCTGAGCTGCTGCGCGAAGCGCTTTACGGCTTGCCCGAGCTGACACCGCCCGACGCCTATCGATACGCCCGCCTGATTGCCAACCCCGGCTGCTATCCGACAGCGAGCGCGCTGGCACTGGCTCCCCTCCTCAGCGCGGACCTGGTAGACAGTGAATGTATCGTCATCGATGCCAAGTCGGGTGTGTCGGGGGCAGGCCGCTCGCGCGTCAGCGTGGAGTACCTCTTTACCGAACTGGATGAGAACTTCAAGCCCTATGCGGTGGAGCGCCATCGCCACACGCCAGAGATTGAGCAGACGCTGAGTGGAATAGCGCATCAGACGGTTCGGGTGCGTTTCACGCCCCACTTGGTGCCGATGCGACGCGGGATACTCTGCACCACCTACGCCCGCCTCAGGCAACCGGTTGCGATCAGCGACCTGCACGCGCTCTATACGACCTTCTACGGGGATCAGCCGTTTGTGTGGGTGCGTCCATTGGGCGATTTCCCTGCCACACGCGATGTATACGGCTCCAATCGGTGCGATATCGGCTTGACCATCGATGCCCGCACCCAGATGGCGGTGGTGATTAGCGCGATAGATAATCTCGTCAAGGGTGCCGCGGGTCAAGCCATTCAGAATTTCAATCTCTTGATGGGGTGGGAGCCGACGCTGGGCTTGCCTATGGCGGGGATTGCACCATGATTTCCGCTATCTGAACCGCGTTCAGGGCCGCGCCCTTGCGCAGCTGATCACCGCAGGCAAAAAGCGCCAGCCCATTCGGGAGCGCGGTATCCTCGCGCAGACGCCCGACCAGCACCTCGTCGCGTCCCGTCGCCTCGATGGGCATCGGGAAATGGTTGCGCTCGCGGTCATCCACCAGCCGCACGCCCGCAAATGCCTGATAGGCTGCCCGAATCGCCGCCAAGGGTGGACGATGCTCCAGCTCCACATGGATGCTTTCGCTGTGCGCTCGCAGCACGGGCACGCGAACACAGGTGGCGGAAATGGCTAACTCAGGCTCGTTGAGGATTTTGCGCGATTCAAGAAGTATCTTGCGCTCCTCCTCATTATAGCCGTCGCTGCCCACAGGCGAGTTATGCGAAAAGAGGTTGAAGGCATAAGGATGAGGCAGCACGCGCGGTTCGAACGGCTCACCCTGCAGATAAGCACGGGTCGCATCGAGCAGCTCCTGCATCGCCTGTGCCCCGGCACCGCTTGCTGCTTGATAGGTGGAGACGATGACGCGCTTGATTCGCGTGAGCGAACGCAACGGCGCGAGCGCCATGAGTAGAATAATCGATGAGCAGTTCGGGTTCGCAATGATGCCTTTGTGCGACCGCATCGACTCCCCGTTGATTTCGGGAATGACCAGCGGCACTTCGGGATCGAGGCGGAAGGCAGAGGAGTTATCGATGACCAGCGCACCTGCCTGTACCGCTTTTGGGGCGAACTCGCGGCTGCGCGGCGCACCTGCTGAGAAGAAGGCAATCTCGATGCCTTTGAACGCGCCTTCACGCAGGGTTTCCACGCGAACCGTTTCGCCGCGGAAACACAGCGACTTGCCTGCGGAGCGTTCCGAGGCGAACAGGCGCAGCGAATCGACAGGAAAATCGCGCTCCTCCAAAATCCGGAGCAGCTCCCAGCCGACCGCACCCGTCGCTCCAATAATCGCCACGCGGTAACCCATCTTCAAAAATTTTTTGCTCTGGCTCAGAGAAAAATTGGGTGCCGGGGTTCTCTTTGGGACCTCTCCCTCCGCTCGGCATGAGAGCGTTTTTGGGATGGCTGGGGCCCCGCGCTTCGCTCGGAATGGCAAGTTAAGCCTCGCCGGGGGTCTTTAACAAGCCGCGCACCAGATGATGTGCGAAAATGCGCCCAATCTCCTCTTTGCTAAGGGCGCCGCGCGGGTTGTACCAGTTCGGAATCCAGTTGAGCGCGCCCAGCACCACATACGCCGCCATCTTCACATCGGTGGGCATAAAGATGCCCTGCGCCACACCCTCCTCGATGCAGCGACGCACATTATGCTCATACTCATCGCGCAAAGCGATAATCTCCTTGCGCTGGCGCGGGGGCAGCGCGTGATGCTCACGCAGGATCACCACACTATACATTGTATGGGCGTCTCCGGCGATACGCACATACTCTTCGATGATTGCCCGTAGCTTCTGGTCTGGTGGGTCGGGGCGTGCCATAATCTCTTTTTGCGATTCGAGCAGCGCGTCCATCGCCCGCCGATAGAGCTGATAGAGCAGCTCGCTCTTGTCGCGCACATAGTAGTAGATGCTCGCTTTGGTCAGCCCCAGTTCCTTGGCAATCTCCTCCACCGTGCTGGCATGGTAGCCCTTTTTGGAAAACACCTTCGCTGCACCCTGCAAGATCTGCTCGCGTCGCTTCTCCTGTTTCGTTGCGCGTTTTGCCATCGGTTGCCTCTCCTCCATCAGTCTTGGCTCTTCAATAGGATACCCTTTTTGGTCTTACGGGTGTGCGCCCAGCCCTCGATGGCGTTCACCAGCGCGGCGACGAAGGCGACGGTCGCCAGTCCTGCCCCGGCGATGACCTGCAGCATGTTGCCCATCGTGCCCTCGCGGTAGGTGTAGGTTACGAAATAGAGTCCCAGTGCGAACATCAGGAGGGCAACGGGCCAGCGGGGCGGTGTGGGGCGTCCCATTCCCAACGCGCTGATGCCGCACATCAGCCCGATTAGCCCCCACAGCCAGCGCTCCATCTCGCCCAATCCGCCAAACGGCATGTGCATCCATGTGCCCAGCGACTTCGTTAGAAAATAGAGGCTCAGCCCGTAGCCGAACAGGATCAGCAAGGGGTGACGCAGGGTCGGATGGAAAAAGCCCATGCCCATCAGCAGCGCAAGCAGCAGCGCATGCCGACGGAAGATGCCCACCTCCTGAAGCCAAAAGAGCGCTATCGTGCCCGCGACCGCCAGCCATAGTGGCAGCCAGCGATAGCGCCACGCCTCCGATCGCCAAAGAGAACCCATCGCCACTCCATGCCGAGTGTACCCCAGCAGGTATAATGTTTAGGCGATGCCAGCGGAGTATGTGCCTATCTTGATTCTGTTCGGACTGGCAGCGGTGATTACCGCGGTGATGGTCGGCGGCTCATGGCTTCTGGGCCCACGCCGCCCGACCCCAGCGAAAACCGCACCCTATGAGTGCGGCATAACACCCGTCGGCAGTGCACGCGAACGATTCCCTGTCCATTTCTATCTGACCGCGATGCTTTTTATTATCTTCGATGTGGAGATTGCCTTTCTGTACCCCTTTTTCGTGATGGTGCGCGACCTGCCAACAGAGGCGCGTGGGTTCGTGATTGGCGTGGCAACAGCGTTCGCCACTTTGCTCATTATCACTTTCCTGTATGAGCTGAAAAAGGGCGCGCTGGAGTGGGAAGACCCTGTTGAACATCGCCGCCTAAAGGCAGAACTGAAAAACCAATGAGCGAACGCATCGAGATACAGAAAATCCGCGAGCAGTATCCGGAAGCCATCGAGGAGATTTACGAGTTTCGGGGCGACACATGGATTTATATTCGTCCCGAATATCTCCTGCGCGTGTGTCAACTGCTGCGCGATGACCCCGACCTGAACTACCTTTATATCAGCGATGTGATGGGCATCGACTGGCTGCCCAAATGGCAGGCAGGTGAGAAGCCAAAACGCTTCGAGGTGGTCTATAATCTCTATTCGCCCGTGTCGTTCCAGCGAATCTTTCTGAAAGTGCGGGTGAACGAAGGCGAGAGCGTTCCCTCCGTCACGCCCATCTGGGAAGGCGCGAACTATCCCGAACGCGAAGTGTATGACATGTTCGGCATCCCCTTCGAAGGGCATCCGAACCTGAAGCGAATCTTGATGCCTGATGACTGGGTGGGACATCCGCTGCGCAAAGATTTCCCGCTGGGCGGCGAGGAGATTCCCTTCGCGCAACAGACGATGGGACCCGCCATCGAGGATCTCATCCATCCCCACGCTGGCGAATCGTTTGAGGGGAAAACGGGCACGGAGCCTGTGAGCGGACGATGAGCGACCGGATGCGAGTGGGCATCGTCGGCTGCGGGAATATCTGCCCCACCTATTTGCGTGTGGCGAAGATGTTCCCGATACTGGAGATTGTGGCGTTGGCGGACCTCGTGTTGGAGCGTGCGCGCGCCCGCGCCGAGGAGTTCGGCATCCCGAAGGTCTATACCCCTGACGAGCTGCTTGCCGACCCCGATATTGAGGTGGTGCTGAATCTGACTGTGCCGAAGGCGCATGCACCGCTTAACAAGGCGGCGTTGCAGGCGGGCAAGCACGCCTATACCGAGAAGCCGTTCGGCATCCATCGGCAGGAGGCACAGGAGGTGCTGCAGCTGGCGCATGCCACAGGGTTGCGTGTGGGCGGTGCGCCCGATACCTTTCTGGGCGCAGGGCTACAAACCTGCCGCAAGCTCATCGACGATGGCTGGATTGGCGAGCCAGTCGCCGCCACCGCCTTCATGCTCTCGCCCGGGCACGAAGGCTGGCACCCTGACCCCGCGTTTTTCTATCAGGAGGGAGGCGGCCCCATGCTCGATATGGGACCCTACTATATCACCGCGCTGGTGAGCCTGCTGGGACCGGTGAAGCGCGTGGCGGGGATCTCACGCATGACGCGCCCCACCCGCATCATTCGCAGCGAGCCGAAACGCGGGCAGGTCATTCAGGTGGAAACCCCCACCCATATCGCGGGCACGATGGAGTTCGAAAACGGCGTCATCGCGACGGTGGTGATGTCGTTCGATGTGTGGGCGCACCGCTTGCCGCCGATCGAAATCTACGGCACGGAGGGCACACTAAGCGTGCCGGACCCGAACGGTTTCGGTGGACCCGTGCTGATTCGGCGGGCAGGCGCGAAGGAGTGGTCCGAGGTTCCGCTTACGCACGCCTACGCGGAGCAGAGTCGCGGGCTGGGGCTGGCCGAGATGGTGCGCGCCATCCAAACAGGGCGACCCCATCGCGCCAGCGGAGAACTGGCTTTCCATGTGCTGGATGTGATGCTGAGCTTCAACGAATCGTCCGCCACAGGTCAGCATGTCTTCATCGCGAGCCGTTGCGAGCGCCCCGCCCCGATGCCGATGGGGCTCGCGCCAGGCGAACTGGGTGATTAAAAAGCAAAGCGCGCCCCAGTGCACTGGGGCGCAACCTTGCACACATCGGGTCGGGGCAGCGCACCGGATGTATCCGGGGCTGCCAATTACAACACGAGGACTTACGCCTTGCGGCGTCGGCGCAGCGCCAGCAGACCCACCAGACCGGAACCCAGCGCAATCATGCTGGCAGGCTCGGGAACCA
>BEHR01000045.1 GCA_002898555.1 bacterium HR15 | reverse complement strand
GATCCCCACGCTGCTGGGCAACTATCAGCTGCCGATACAGATAACGGGCTACCACAGACAGCGTATTCGGGATGGGAACCAGTAGACCACCCCTGGGTACCAGTAGACCACCCCTGGGTAAAGGAATCACCTCCTCTGGGCGTCGAGGCAGTTTTCCTCCTTGGGTGAACTGATAAAGACTATCTTCAGGTACATCAAGAGGGAGCCAGGTACCCACTCGAACAGTTTCCTGTTCCAAGCGCTGGCATAGGTGTCGTGAGAGCGTACAGCCTTCCACCAACCCCTCACGAATGTATTTCAGAGCAGGTTGCGTCTTAACAGGTCTGAATCGTATCATTGTCATACTGCTTTCTACCTCCGCTTGGGCACTAACCTACCATCGGGATAGTATCTATATTTTCTACCCTGAGGATCAATGTAGTCCCAGTGTGGTCCATCGGGCGTTCCATGCCCTAAATCAGGATGGAGTGACTCTCCTGTATCTGGATTATGCCAACTGCCTTGTGAAGAACCAGGCTCTCCCCTGCCTCTCCATACCCATCCCGGAGCAGGTGGATTTTGAGGTTTCCAGTACCAGTCCCCTATCTCTGGAGGAGCGCTTATAACAGGAGGTGTGTATTCCACTGGCCCGCAGTGGGGTAATCCCGGCAACGGAGGGAGGGGTGGTTTAGAAGGTATCTCGGCTGGTGCATTTGGTGGTCGTGGTCCATCGCAGCCGGCAAGCACAACAACAAGAACGACGGCTAAAAGCACGAGACCTACTACAGCATTTCCACCCGGATCCACCGCATTCAGGGGATCATTCACGCAGTAGGCGTAGGCATTCAGCGTGAGCGGGGCATAAATATCCCCCAGCCACGGGTCTTGTTGCAGGAACCGTCCCACTGCATGGTCATACCAGCGCACACCGACCTGCACCAAGCCCCCCGTCTCGGTCAGCTCGTTCCGATACAACCACGCCCCGTTCCAATCGTACACCTGCCTTATCCCGTTCACCACATCCCCAAACGCATCCGTTATCGGCACATTCGCGCTGGAGGCATTAATCCCTGCCAAATCCCCACGCAGACTCCAGTGCAGGTAGTCGCTCCCGCGCTGGTACAACCACGCTCCGAAACTATCAACAACCCACGCACCACCGTTCGCACGCTCAGCAAGCACCGCGTCCCCAGCACCATACAGAAACTCCTACACATTCGCGCCTAACTCCGCCCGCACACGACGATGCATCGCCACATTCCCGTCCGCATCGTATCCCCACGCAGGCACCCCGCTTGGAAGGACTGAGGAGAAGATCCTACGGAAACGGGGTACAGAGCTGACGCAGTTGATTGAGGTCGGGCTGATCCTCGCGTGAGCGGTACGGGTCGAACCATGCCCACTTGCTCCCGAAGCGCGCCAAGCTGTAGTAGCGGAAATCCCGCTCCGAGAACCACTTGGCATGGGTATCCGTCAAGACGAAGTTGCCACCCCCAAAGTGTCGAACAGCAGGCTGGTCGTTGGCGTAGTAAGGCACAAAACAGCCGTCATTCAAGCCGCGCCCTGTCGCACTGGTCTCCGACTCCTCCATCAGCAGAATCGTCGCCGCAGGGAAGTTGATTCGACCCTCGTGCACGATATTCAGGCAGTAGTTCATGGAGTAGGACAGGCGGTTGATCTCCTTCTGCGGGTCGGTACGGCAAAAGTAGACATTTCTGTTTTTCACATAGGGAAACAGCGAGCCTAAGGTGACATCTACCTGATGATGATTGAATGCTCGCACCCAGCCTACATTGCCCACAGTCACGCAACCTGCGGGGGGGAAAACGCCTTCCCAGTCGCTTAGGTAAAGTCCGAACCCGATTCCTAACTGTCGAACATTACTCAGGCAGTCGGCTTGACGCGCTTTTTCCCTGGTGCGGGCGAACACAGGGAACAGAATCGCTGCTAAGATAGCAATGATGGCAATCACCACCAGCAGCTCAATCAGAGTGAAGCCACGCACGATAGATCCTCGCATCGCTTACCTCCTCAAAGGCAGTTGGTCTTTTTATACGCGTGGCGAGGGAATCGCTGAGCCACTCGCCACGCGCTTGGGACGGTCGTGAACCCGCTTTATCGCTGATTGCCGAAATTGAAGAGCACGATCAAGAGGTCCGCATCGTCTACGCGATCATCTCCGTTCACATCGCCCTCCAGGGGTTCACGGGAAATGGTGGCGGTGAACACCGCATGGTCGCACCAGTTATTGAAGCCGGGATCTATGACGAAATCGACGGTTGAGCCTGTGTTGACCTGCACGGATACGGAATACCATACCCCCACGGAATCGAAGAAGTCCACGGTCTGCTCCCATACCGTCGTACCGTCCACGATGATGCGCCCCACCAAGCCATCGCCACAATCCCAGTCGCCCTTCGCCAGTCGCCCCGAAATAGTAATCTCACCCGAGACATTGCTGACCCAGCGGCGTACTGGCAAGTCAGTGCTGCCTGGCACGCCACCGATAGCGTCTATAATCGTCCAGGTGTTGGTGGCAGGGCAATCAATGCTCCAGACGCCACCAAAATCAGTTGGGCAAGCGGTCATCGGTTGGAAAGACGAAGGGTCACCGGAGGGATAATATCCATAGTACCAGTTGTTCTCCCCCTGAGTAGCGGAGAAGTCCTTGAGGGAGTTAGCCAACACCTGGGCATGTTGCGCAGATGCTCCGTGAAGCAGCATCGCGCCGAACGCCAGCAATCCAATTAGCACGAACCTCGTTTGTGTCCGCATCGCTTTACCTCCATAATCGGAGTATAGCCCATCTCTGCGGGGAAAATCACTTTCGGAATCGAAATTGCAAAGGATCCGTGGTATAACTGAGTCGGAAGGAGCCACACGGAGTTTGGGGGCTGATGTGTGAAGGCGAGGGGGCTTGCTATGCAATCAGGCTCTATTGGTGATCGGATACATCTGCTGCATAGGCATACGCGAGGTATATACTGGTGGGGCGCGGTGCAGGTCACTCACTGCCAGTGGCTCCTGCACCGCTGAGTTCTCCCCTCCTGGCTGGGTGGAGTATTCGTCAGTTGTGCGCGTTCAAAGCCTCATGGGCGGTGCATGTCGACGACTTGAAGCAAAAAGTTTTTTAAAAGGCTCAACCCAACGGCGCCGCTCTTTTCGGGGTGAAATTGGACGGCGAAAAGGTTGCCCTGTTGCACTGCGCAGGGGAAGCGTACGCCATAATCGCACCACGCGGCGATTAAGTCTGGCTCCGCTGGCTCGGGATAAAACGAGTGAAGAAAATAGAAAAAGGGCTGCGCAGGCAATCCTTGCCACAGCGGGCATCTGGGCGTAGGCAGCAGTTGGTTCCAGCCGATGTGTGGCACAGGCAGCGAGAAGCCCTCACGGGAGTGGAAGCCAACCACATGCCCTTTCAGCACACTTAGCCCTTCGACGCCGGGCGACTCCTCGCTCGATTCGAAAAGCAGCTGCAGCCCCAGGCAGATGCCCAGAAAGGGTTTGCCCCGTTCTATGACGGTGCGAAGGGGCGCAACGAGACCTGCCTCGTGTAGCCTTGCCATCGCCGCGCCGAACGCGCCCACGCCGGGCAGCACGACGGCATCGGCGGCACGCACCCTATCTAGGTCTGCCGTTACTTGCGACAGTGCGCCCAGCGATTCGAACGCCTTCTGCACACTGCGCAGGTTGCCCATGCCATAGTCGATGATGGCTATCATAATCACCCCATTGTGGTGTGCCCGTTCTTCCAGCTGAAATTTTTTTCTCTGACCCAGCGACATTCAAAATTTTCTCCTCCGACCCAGCAGGGTACCCCAGAGAAAAATTTCAGCGAGCACAAACAGGTAGGATGGGCACTCTTGCCAGCATCGTTTTTGTCAGGTGGGGTGTGAAATCACGGTAGAGTGTGTACAGGTACTTTTGAACCGTTTCGCTGTTCAGGTACGCTTCCAGCGCGTGCCAGTCCACTCGGACGCCCGCACGCGGCACAAGGTGATACTCCTCGCGCCAGGGGTATCCGCGCCAGTCCATCGCACATACCAGCCGTGTGCCTTTTGTGTGCCCCACCACCAGATGCGGCTCGGCATAAAATGGGCGCAACCGAGGTGCATCCTCGCGTCTCATCCACCAACCGCTGTGACAGGTCTCGTAGTCGATCTGCCCTGCCGACAGATTGCGTCCCGTTAATACCGGCACATCGCCCATCCGCGGCGTGATGCGAATCAGCCCGCTCTTGCGAAATTCGGGACTCCGCGCCGCGAAGCGAATAGCAAACAGCTCCCCTAACGGTGTGCCAGACTTTTCAAACGCGTGGGTGCGGTCATTCTCAAAGCGGATTAATTCCCCTGCGTAATCGGGTCGGCACACAGCAGGTTCAGGCGCGATATGCGTGCACCATTTGTCTTCCGCAACATCATAGAGTCTCATTCCGCGCTTTCCCCGTGTGAAGCGTAGCACGACCGCCGACACATTCACTTTGGGGAACACCCTGCCTACATAGAACACCTCCAATTGCCCGTGCTCCGCCAGAAAGCGACGCAAGCGTATAAAATCGTCCAACACCAGCCATGTTGCGGGCAGAATAAACACCAGCTTCCCCTCTGGTTTCAGCAGGCGCACCGCTTTCTCAAGAAATGCCCCATAAAGGTTGTACTTGCCATGCCATGTGAGGAGGCGCCGCTTATACTCCCCTTTGCGTTCTTTCAGAATATGAATCGGGTAGTGCGGGGCGTCGCCGACGATGCCATAGGGTGGGTTGCCAATGATCACATCAAAGCGTTCGGTGGTTTCCCACAGCAAGAAATCTGCTTGGATGAGGCGGACAGTGGGGTCTATGCTGGCTTTTGTTTGCTGGAGCGTATGCGCGTCGATTTCCACGCCGGTGAGCGAATGCGCTTTGCCGTACGCTTTCGTAAAAGCTGTTAGGAAACGCGCATCGCCACATGCGGGTTCTAAGACGGTGCTTTGGGGGACTTGAGGCGCAGCGAGCGCAACCATAAACTGAACCATTTTGTGCGGTGTCTCTACAAACCCCAGCGATCGCCTCATACAAGTTTGATCGTACCTCATAGTCCACTGGGTGGTTCCTCGTTGGCTCCTTCTACGAAGCCTTTTGTGGACGGGATCGCGCTCTGGCGCGGGTGATAGCGTGTTGCCATCTCCAGCGCTTTGGCGAACGCCTTGAAAATCGCCTCGATTGCGTGGTGGTCGTTTGTGGCGTTCAGCAGGTGGATGTGCAGAGTTGCGCCTGCATGCGTGGCGAAGGCACGGAAAAACTCGGCGGTGAGTTCGGTGGGGAAAGTGCCTACCGACTCGCGCCTAAAGCACGCCTCAAACTGCAGGAGGGGGCGCCCGCTAAAATCGAGCGCGACCATCGCCAGCGCCTCGTCCATTGGCACAATCGCCCAGCCGAACCGGTTGATACCGCGCATATCGCCCAGCGCCTGCTGCACCGCCTTGCCTAAGCAAATGCCCACATCCTCCACCACATGGTGCTCGTCGACATGCAGGTCGCCACCTGCGTCGATGACGAGATCGATCAGTCCGTGCCGTGCGACCTGCGCCAGCATATGGTCAAAGAATCCGATGCCCGTATCGATTTGCGCATTGCCTGTGCCGTCCAGGTCGACGGAGGTGTAGACGCGCGTCTCGCTGCTTTCACGCTCGTACATGCCAAATCGTGAACCTGCTGGTTTCATGGTTGTGCCTCCATATCTTCCTCTTGCATGCGCAACATAGGAGCGGGGTTGGGAACATCGCGCACCGTGGCGCCCCATGCGTGCCCGTCGAAGCCCTCTTCCTGTGCCAGCGCGATAATCGCATCACGCAGGGCATGCAGCGATTCGCTGCTGAAGGCGATGAGGCTGCTACGCTTGAGAAATGTTTCCACCGAGACGGGCGATTCAAATCGTGCCGCGCCACCTGTGGGCAGCGTATGGCTCGGACCCGCCAGGTAATCGCCCAGTGATTGGGGCGAGAAGTGCCCCAGCAGGATGCAGCCCGCGTGGCGCACTTTCGGCAGCCACTGCCACGGCTCTTGCACCATCAGGCTCAGATGCTCCGGCGCGACCTCGTTTGCCAGATCGATCGCCTCGTCTAAATCGCGCGTGATAACGGCGACGCTCTGCTGAAGCGCATGGGTGATGAGGGCGCGGCGTTGGCGCAGAGGTAGCTGCTGCTCAATTGCCTGTCGCGCGGCGTGCACGACTTGCTCCGAGGGACTGAACAGGAAGCCCCTCGATTCTTCGCCATGCTCCAGCTGGGTGAGTAGGTCCGCCGCGAGAAAGGCGGGGTTCGCACTCTCGTCAGCAATCAGAGCGACTTCACTGGGACCTGCCCACAGATCGACGCCCACCTGGCCCCACAGCAACCGCTTAGCGAGATTGACATAGAGGTTGCCGGGACCTACGATTTTATCCACGCGGGGAACGGTCTCTGTGCCGAACGCCATAGCAGCGATTGCCTGGGCGCCGCCCACCTTGAACACACGCGACACCCCTGCTTCACGCGCCGCGAACAGCACCGAGGCGGGCAGGGAACCGTCGCGCCGCGGCGGTGTGCAGAGAATCAGTTCCGTCACGCCTGCGACCTGCGCTGGAACGGCGTTCATGATGACCGTGCTGGGATATTGGGCGCGTCCACCAGGCACATAGAGTCCCACCCGTTGCAGGGGGCGTATCCACTGCCCGATAAGCCCTCCTCTCGGCTCTTCTAACCACCAGGAGCGGGGGCGCATCGCCTCATGAAAACGGCGCACCCGAACAATCGCCAAGCGGATCGCGTTCCGTAGTGAAGGCTCAATCTGGTGAGCGGCACGATCAAACTCCTCATTAGAGACCTCCAGCGCGGTCAGGTTGGGGCAGTCCCACTGGCGGGTGAACGCAAGCAGTGCCGTGTCGCCCTCCTGACGCACCCGCTCACAAATCATGCGAACAGTCGCCTCCGCTTCGGCAGGGTACTCCTGGGCTATCCGACGCAGCTGCACACGCACACGCTCCGGTAAATCGCCCCTGCTGTCCAGAATCTGGATCATTGGTCCCTTGCATGATACCTCTGAAACGCCTCTCGATGCGGTATAATCGCTCATGAGGAGGTCTTTGCGACGATGCAGATGATGGTCAATTGGAACGGCACATTGATGCCGCTGCAGGATGCGCGTATCCCTGTCTTCGACCATGCCTATCTGTATGGCGATGGTGTGTTTGAAGGCATCCGCCTGTACAACCGCCGCATTTTCCGAATGGACGAACATCTCCAGCGTCTCTATGACGGCATCCGCCACCTCGATATTCGTGGGATGATCCCTTACGAGGAGTTAAAGCAGCGTATTATCGACACGGTGGAGGCATCGGGCGCGGAGAACGCTTACATCCGGGTATCGGTCTCGCGCGGCACGGGGATAGGTCTGAACCCGGAGAATATCGACCAGACCCCAAATGTGATGATTGCCGTCACACGCCTTGCGCTCTATCCGCCTGAGATGTACGAGACGGGGCTGCATGTTGTCACGGTCTCGCTGCGCGTGCCGACGCCCGATTCGATAGACCCTCGCATCAAATCGATAGGGCGATATGTGGGCAACATTCAGGCGAAGATGGAGGCGAACCGACAAGGCGCGGGTGAAGGTTTGATGCTGAACGCTCAGGGCTATGTGGCGGAGGCGACAGGCGACAATCTCTTTCTCGTGCACGATGGCGTGCTACGGACCCCTCACCCCTCCTGCGGCATCCTGAAGGGGATCACGCGGCAGACCGTGATCGAAATCGCGCACGACTTGGGCATCCCGGTGCGAGAGGAGTGGCTCACGCTGCACGATGTGTATAACGCCGAGGAGGCGTTCCTCACGGGCACAGCCGCCGAGATTATCCCGATGGTCTCACTCGATCGGCGTCCTATCGGAGATGGCAGACCTGGCGAGTTGACCCAGCGGATTATTCGGGAGTTCCGCCAGCGTACCCGTGAGATTGGCGTGCCTGTGCCTGCGGGAGTGCGATGAGCTGTGCTCTGTGCGGTTCTGCTGCTTGGCTAAAAGTGCGCACAGGCTCTGGCTCTCTCACCCTGTGCCGCGCGTGCGCGGTGCGCCATGAGCGACGGATGCTGAACACACCCCTTAGCCGATGGTTGCATCAGCTGCGTCCACCGCCTCGAACGCACACTCGCTGCCCCTTCTGCGGCACAACCCGCGAACAGATCGAGCAAACAGGTCTCTATGGCTGTTGCCTGTGCTATCTGATGCTGGGCACGCCAGTTTCTGGCGAGTAGGGAACACCTGTAGGGATGGGGGTCGCCTGAAAAAGGGACCTTTGGAAAACTTTCAGGTCAAACCGCCAGGAAGCGGGCAACCTTTAAACAGGCGTTGCGCAACCGCTTCTGATTGCGTCCCGGGCGACGTAGAGCTTCCAGCTCCAGCATGGTCAGCTGCTCGCGTGGACCGCCTTCCGCCCGTAGCCGCGCGATTGCCCGCTCGATACCCTCTGTACCTCCCACCAGCGACGGCTCATACTGTATAATATACGCCACCACCTTCGCCCGACCACGCATCAGATGTGTGCGCGTGGTGCTCCGATTCAGGTGCAACCTCTGCGCAATCGCCTCCAAGCTCTCGCCCTCGGCATGCAACAGGATAACCTGCTGTTCATTCGCAGAGCAGACTTGGGCAAGTATCGCATGCAGTTGTTGCTGCACCTGCTGACGAGCAACCTGCTCGATAAGCTCTGTCTCCTGTGGTTGGAACCCGATTGTCCCTTGAAGATCGGGCAGGTCGGCCAAGGGGATCTCGATGATTTTGGACCTTTGCTGATAGAAGGTACGGAGACAGTTCGCTGCGATCCGAAAGAGCCACTGTTCGAAGGAGGCTTGCAAAACAGTATGGGGCAGTGCTTGGGCAACGCGGATTAGCACCTCTTGCGTCAGGTCATGACAATCCTCCTCGTTGCGCAGGCGAGGGCGCAGGTAGCGAAAGACAAGGGGACGATAATGTGCCAGCAACCGATCGATCGCTTGTTCATCGCCTTGCTGGGCGGCTTCCAGCCAGCGGTCTTTCTGCTCCTCGTCGGCGCCCATGTGCAACGCCTCCAGCCATCAGACCCCTTTCAGGGAAACATCCAGAAAATACGCTGAACCTGCGGGTTTTCCTGCTCGAAACTTCAAGGAATCGCGCTCGAAAGGTGCAACACTTTGAGCGATGCGTGAGTCTTTTAAAGGTGCAAGCGGGAGAAAGGCTCTCTAAACGCTCCCTTGCGAAGGAGGAGAACCGATGAGAGGAGTGATAACGCTGTATGGCTGGTTAAGGCGTTTGCGCTTGGCGCGGACGGGTGTAATGGAATTTGCCGGTATCGTTGGCTTGCTGCTTCAGCTGCTTCCCGCTCCGACTTGGGGGCTTGGTCGCTATCCAGGTGACACGCTTCCCGCCGGTCACCCGAGGGCAAATGCGGTTGTCCGCGTGCTTAATGTTGGTATAGGGGTTGGCACCGGTACCGTTATCCACATCAAGCCAGATTCGACGGGCGGTGGCTGGTTATGCGTGCTTACAGCAGACCATGTTGTGGGAGATGGTAACACATGGCGGATCGGGTTTGGCAACCTGGATCAGGGCTGGCAATATGAGGCACCCATTATGTTTCGCGGTCCGCAAAACCCGGATGGAACATGGGTGGATCTTGCTATGTTGGGGGTGCGGGTGCCCAACCTCGCCAATTTACCACAGATGGAACTCCCCACCCCTTCCGCACCACTCCACTACTACCTGACCGTCGCAGGATTCGGCCTGCAAGGGAATCCAGCGGGACCGCGGTTCTATGATGCAGGAAATAACACCTATGGCGTCTACAGAAGCGGCTTTAACACCATCGATCGGGAGGAGCCGGGATCTGTCAGTACCAGCACCAAATCCTACCGATTTGATGCCCTGAAATACGATCTGGATTTCCTTCCGCCCAATGGGTGGCCGCCTCAAGAGGGTGAGGCGCATCTATTTAGTGGGGACTCGGGTGGGCCATCGTTCCAATCTACAACCGGTGATCCAGAGACAGGTGACTGGTTTCTTGTTGGGGTTCACTCCTATTCGCAAAGGACTATCTTCTCTAATGGGGACGAACGCGCTTCCGAGGGCGCTATCAGCGCAGATGTCCGCGTCGGAAGCTATCTGGACTGGATTCACCAGACTTGTGAATTGGTTCCCGAACCTGCTTCCTTGCTCGCCTTGGCGGCGGGGCTGGTAGGGCTGGCGTTTCGCCGGCGGCGTGCTGGCTGAGAGCGTCGGTTCCTCTCCCGGCTCAGGATGTGCAGCCGCTCAGCTCTATCTCCCGGCGCTCGTCTGGGGGATAGAGCTGAATGGTTATTCGCCAGAGGTGTCGGGGCATATAGTCAAACCCCAGCGCGGGTAAAGCCTCGCCCCATTCGATAACGGTGATGCCGCCGCGCTCCAGCAGTTCGTCCAGCCCCAGCGTGCGGAGTTGTTCTGGCGTCTCGATGCGATAGAGATCGAGGTGGAACAGGGGCAGCCCCACGAGGGCAGGTGGGCGACGGATGGTGTATTCGTTCACCAGGGTGAAGGTGGGGCTGCGGATGGGTTCGGTGATGCCTAATGCTCGGCACAGCCCCCGAATGAGTGTGGTTTTGCCCGCGCCCAGCGCACCGCTTATCAAGATGAGCGTATCGGGCTGCAGCTGCTCGGCTAATTGCGCCCCGACCGCTTCCGTTTCCTCAGGTGAGTGTGTGTGCCAAACCTTCTGGGGTGATAGGCTCTCACTCCGTTTCCGACTCATAGCGTTCAAAGCGTATCAGGAACTGTTCGGGATTGACGGGCAGTTGATGTTCGCGAATCAGCTGCAGGATGCGCGTGTTCATCAACTCGACCAGTTGCTCCATCTCTTGGTTCATGCGTTCCATCCGTTCCAGCAGGCGCAGGATGACCTCGACGCCTGCCAAGTTGACGCCCAGATGTTGGGTCAGGTGCTGGATGCGTCGCAGGCGGGCGATATCGGCTTCGGAGTAGAGGCGCTTGCTGTTGCCAATGCGATGCGGGCGGATTAGCCCCAGCCGTTCATAGAGGCGCAGCGTCTGGGGATGCAATCCGCACATCCGCGCCGCGACGCCAATCAGATAGACTGGCTCATCGGAAGGTCGCTCTTTGCTCATGAGCTTTTCACCTCCGCTCGCAGCTGGCGAATCTGTTCGAGCAGCTCGCGCTCGCGCGGGCTGAGCTGTTTGGGGGTGGTGATGCGTACTCGTGCGTACAGGTCGCCTCGCGCCCCACCGGCGAGGGGGATACCTTTGCCCGCAAGGCGGAACTTTGTCCCACTTTGGGTGCCGGGCGGGATTTTCATCTTGACTGTTCCAGTGGGCGTGGGCACATTTACTTCACCACCCAGCGCAGCAATCACATAGTCCACATCCACCTCGGTATAGAGGTCGTTGCCCTGTCGCTCGAAGCGGGGGTCGGGCGCGATTTTGATACGCAGGTAGAGGTCGCCGCGTCGACCGTCGCTGCCGGGCAGCCCTTCCCCGGCGAGGCGCAGGCGTTGCCCTTCGGCGACGCCGGGCGGGATTGTGACGGTCAGTTGGCGTGTGCGCTGCACGGTGCCGGTGCCAGCGCAGTGGGTGCAGGGGGCGCCGACTCGTCCTGTGCCGTCGCACTCATCGCAAGGCATCTCCACACCAAGCAAGCTGAAGCGTCGCCGTCCACGCCCGCCACACGACGGGCAGCTTTGGCGACGCTCCGGCTGCATGCCCGCGCCACCACAACGCGGGCAGACCTCCTCGGCGTTCAGGCGAATGGTTTTGGTCGTGCCACGAATCGCCTCATCCAGCGTGATTTCTAAGGTATGTTCGATGTCGCGAGGCACGGCGCGAAAGCCTGCTCGCGCACCTCCGTGCAGCAGTTGCTCGATGAAGTCTGCGAAACTTTCGAAGCCGAAGGGCATTTCGGTGCCCCAGTGCGCCCCGTCGAAGCCTTCGCCATACTGCTCGCGCATGCGCTGATAGGCTTGCCACTGCTCACCATAACGGTCATAGGCAGCGCGCTTCTCGGGGTCCGAGAGCACCTGATAGGCTTCGTTGATCTCCTTGAACTTCTCTTCCGCCTCTTTGTCGCCGGGGTTCACATCGGGGTGATACTGGCGTGCGAGTTTGCGGTACGCCGCCTTAATCTCTTTCTCGGTGGCGTTGCGTGGCACGCCCAGTATCGCATAGTAGTCTTTGAACCCCCGCATCGACACTCACCTCTTATCAGGTGAGAGCTGTCGGACCCGTCTGGCGGGTCCGACAGCCTTCGTTCAGGATTCGCGGTACTCCGCGTCGATCACATCGTCACCTGAGGCGCGGGCGCTGCCATCGGTGCTGCTGCCCGCTGGCTCCGAGGCGACGCGCTGATACATCTGCTCGGTGATACGGTAGCTGAGCTGCTCCAGCTCGGTCATCAGCGATTGCACGCGCTCATGCTCTTGGTTCTGGATCGCGCTGCGCAGGTCGCGGATCAGCGTTTCGGCGCGTTCGCGATCGCTGGTGGCGACCTTGTCGCCATGTTCACGCAGCAATTTTTCGACCTCGTAGGTCAGGCGGTCGGCGCGGTTGAGCATTTCGGCACGCTCGCGGGCTTGACGGTCGCGCTCGGCGTTCGCCTCCGCCTCCTTGATCATCCGCTCCACTTCCTCGCGCGTGAGGTTGGTGGAGCCTGTGATGCGGATGCTCTGCTGGCGTCCCGTGCCGAGGTCCTTCGCGGTGACATTCAGGATGCCGTTTGCGTCGATGTCGAAGGTGACCTCGATTTGAGGCACGCCGGCGGGTGCAGGCGGGATACCATCCAGATGGAACACACCGAGTAAGCGGTTATCGCGTGCCATCGGGCGCTCGCCTTGATAGACACGCACCTCCACGCTGGTCTGCCCATCTGCCGCAGTGGTGAAAATTTCCGACTTGCGCGTTGGGATGGTCGTGTTACGCGGCACCAGCACGGTGAAGATACCGCCTTTGGTCTCGATGCCGAGCGAGAGGGGTGTCACATCGAGCAGCACGATATCTTTCACTTCGCCTGCCAACACACCCGCCTGAATCGCCGCGCCGATGGCGACCACCTCGTCGGGATTGACGCCTTTATGCGGCTCCTTGCCCGTAATCTGGCGCACCATCTCCTGCACCTTCGGGATGCGTGTGGAGCCGCCCACCAGGATCACCTCGTCTATATCAGTGGGCTTCAGCCCTGCATCCTCCAGCGCACGGAACATCGGTCCCTTGAGCCGTTCAAACAGATCGGCACACAGCTCCTCGAACTTAGCGCGGGTAAGCGTCATATCGAGGTGCTTGGGACCGCTGGCGTCCGCTGTGATGAAGGGCAGATTGATGGTGGTGGTCGTGACGCTGGAGAGTTCAATCTTTGCTCGCTCCGCCGCTTCCTTCAGGCGTTGCAGCGCTTGCCGATCCTGGCGCAGGTCGATGCCATGCTCGCGCTTGAACTCATCCGCCAGGTAATCGACGATGCGCTGGTCGAAGTCGTCGCCGCCGAGATGGGTGTCGCCCGCCGTCGCCTTGACTTCGAACACACCGTCGCCCACTTCCAGAATGGAGACATCGAAGGTGCCGCCGCCCAGGTCGAAGACAAGGATGGTCTCGTTGCTCTTCTTGTCCAGTCCGTAGGCGAGCGCGGCAGCGGTCGGCTCGTTGATGATGCGCAGCACTTTTAGCCCAGCGATTTCGCCTGCGTTCTTGGTGGCGGTGCGTTGTGCATCGTTGAAATAGGCAGGCACGGTGATCACGGCAGCCGTGACGGGTTCACCCAGATACGCTTCGGCGTCCGCTTTGAGCTTTTGGAGGATCATCGCCGAGATTTCTTCTGGGCGATAGGTCTTGTCCACGGCGGGGATGTAGACCGCAGCATCCCCTTTGGCATCGGCAACCACCTTATAGGGCACGCGCTTGCGCTCCTCCTCCACTTCATCATAGCGGCGCCCCATAAAACGCTTGATGGAGAAGATGGTATTTTCGGGGTTGACGATAGCTTGGCGCTTGGCAGGGGCGCCAATCAGCCGTTCTCCCGTTTTGGTGAAGCCGACGACCGAAGGGCAAAGCCGTCCTCCTTCCGCCGTTGGAATGACAACCGGCTCACCACCTTCCAACACCGCGACCACCGAGTTGGTCGTTCCCAGGTCGATTCCCACAACTTTTGCCATCGCTTTTTCCCTCCTATGGCTATCTAACAGGCTATACGGAACTCCACAAGAGCGGGTTCCCGTTTTTTGAGTGACTCTATTATACCTGACTTGAGGAAGGTATTGTCAAGGGGATGGGAGAGTGTTCGAAAATTCATGCGGCTCGCTGGAAGGTGAGGCTCCCGCCGAGCCGAGATTGGAGGGCGAGGCTCCCGCCGAGCCGTTTAAAGAATATGGGCATAGGTTTTGGGGAGCAGACAAAATTTTCTTTTCCGGGATACCCCAAAATTTTTTCTCTGGGGTACCCTGCTGGGTCGGAAAAGAAAATTTTGCACGCAGGTTTGCCCCTACACGCTGGGAGGCTCGCCTTCTACGCCCCTCGCCCTCTGGGAGAGGGTCTGGAGGTGCGGGTATGGGGCAGGCACGGAGGTCTGCCCCTACACGCCAGGAGGCTCGCCCTCCAGTTGGGGCGATGGGTGAGCAGCGAGTGGCGAGTGGTGAGCGGATTTTTCGAACACCCTCGACACCCCCTTGACAAAGGCACATTGAATGGGGTATAATACCAAAGCGAAAAACCCAAACCATTCCGAACAGACAGAGGAGAAAGACCATGTTCAGAAAGGTACTTGGGAAGAGGCTAAAAACCCTCACCACCTGCTCTAATTCAGCGGGGGGGGTATAGACATCGTGGGCACGCTCTCGCTTGGGTTTCTTTTTGCATAGTTACCTTTGCCCATGCAGATGTCATCGCCCGTATCAAGCCCCAAAGCATTGTGGTTTGCCCTGGAAAACGAGTCATTTGGGAATGTATCGCGGATGCCAAATGTAAGTGTCCTCCACCCCAACGAATTACGATGCCTGCACCTATAGACCTACCTGGGTTAGAAGATCCAGGTAAGGGGGAAGGAGATAACCCTGTGCCTCCGCCACCCTCTCCTGGTGACCCGCCTCCCGAAGACCCCAACGACCCTCCGTATCCGTTCCCTTGCCCTCCTGGCAGCCCCTATCCGTGTCCGCCCAATCCCCCCACACCGCCCAGTAATCCTGGCAAACCCTGGCCTCCGGGTTATCCTCCTGGCGACCCGCCCCCAGGTTGTGAAAATCCGCCTGCTGTCAGTCGTCTAACCTATGAATGGAAAATAGAGCGACAGGGCGAGCGAGGTTGGGAGACTGTGCGGGGACCTGAG
>BEHR01000044.1 GCA_002898555.1 bacterium HR15 | reverse complement strand
TGTCAACAAAAGCAGACAGACATCTCCGAGCAGGCGGTTCGGCAACGGCTGCAGCGAAATTGGCAACAGGTTCAAATGGGCAATGCGAGGAAGAGATAGAGTGCGTGGCGGTTATACTCGGAACACTTGCGCGGAGTATGCGTCGCCCTGAGAGCGTCGTGACAAGGCAGGAATCCTTTTTTGGAAGAAGGTGAACCTAAATGATATACCCTTATGAGGGAGGTATAATTCGGCTGCAGGAGGCTAAGGATGCTTTTGCCGTTCAAAAAGATACTGGCACCAACCGATTTCAGCGAGCCGTCCTACACCGCGCTGGATGCTGCGATCGAGCTTGCCGACCACTTCGACGCCGAACTTCATCTTTTGCATGTGGTGCCGCCGCTGCATGTGGTCCCTGCTGCAGGCCCGTATACCCAGCCTGGATGTGATTGGTAAGGTATATTTGATAATAGTCGTCTGAGGTCAACGGCTGCCACCACCTATACTTGGATGGAGGGATAGGAACCATGAAAAACATCGTGCAAGTTGTTTGGTCATTGGGAATCGCTGTTTCTGCCATGATCTGGATAGTTCACTCAGAACAACAACTAACTGGTTCCTGCTCGTCTGACTGCGCAGTCAAGGATATTCAGGTTCTGCTTCGTCCAGGCAAAATCTATGAAATTTCTTTCAGCAAACCATTACCTGTTTTTGAGAAAAAAACCTATGTTCTTGAAGCACGAGGGGGCACCCCCATTCGGCATGAATGGCTCGGGGGGCGGGTCAAAATTCTTAAGCAGTCCTCCACAGTGGTTCGCTTTAAAACATTGACTCTCAAAGAAGCCCTTCGTGAGGCAGAACTGAACAATAAGCAATTTCCCGATGCACCTGTTGATCTAGATTTTGTACGATACGAGTATGAGCATGGGGCACCCTTCTCGCTAGATTATACGGCTATCACCTCTTCTCGATTGGTAGCAGAGAAAAGATTGATGTTTTCAGTGGAGACGGAGCGCTCGCGCCGTCAAGCACGACAAGTTGTAGTAAAAGACAGAGGCATAGAAATCATCCCTGTGGCTGCCCAGGCGAATAAGGAAGTACCAGTGCGTTTCTTTCTCACTCCTATCGGAAAAGATAAGACTTTTTACATCATGCCTCTGGATCGGTGTCCTAACCCCGGGACAATTGCCACGAGCGGTAGGTGAACTGAAGGAAGATAGCCGAGGCGAACTTCGCTGCCTCCTTATTGCCTTGGTATCCCGGCACCTGAACCGATATACGTATAGGAAATTCGCTGGCTATCGGGAAACCGCATTTAGGAGGGGAACCATGAGAATGGCAAGGGTCTTGCAAACGCAGTGGTTTGGATGGGTGCTGATTGCCACCTTGGGCGCACAGCCGACGCCTAATACCCACCCGCCATCAGGTGGGTACCCGATGCTGGTCGTGCTGGCTACGGTCGAGGAGAGAGCAACCCTGCAATCGGACATCGCCCATCTCGAAAGCCAAAGCTGGGACAAAGCCACGCTGGAGCAAAGGCTCAACGAGTGGGCAACTCAACGCAAACTGCTCCTCCAAAAAGACCCCGATCAGCGGTTTTACATGGCGGTTTCGCAAAAACTGATTCAACAATCCCGCGAGAGCAAGCGGTTGGCTCTTCTGCGCCTGTTGTGCTCAACGATAGAACAATCTCAGGCGATTGCATTTCACCAGTTGCCCAAAGACCTGCAAGCCGTTGTCAACGAGCTAACGACACGCGGCGAGATCTACCCGGGCGCCTTCTTCCGAATGACAGAACGCCCCGACCTAAACAAATACCTCATGCTGGGGGCGTTGCTTTATGCGGAGGTCCCTCTTGAGAATGGGAAGCGAGTGCGGGTGATTGTGAAGAATCTTTTCCCCTACCCTGAGAAATGGGGTTCTATTACCCCAAATCTACCTCCCCAGACCAATAGGGAGTCGCCATCTCCTCAAAAAGAGGCGATAGACGCGATGGTAATCCTGCGTACGCAACTAATGGACCTTCGCCCTGAACTTTTTCAAGAAGCAGTTCAAAATCTCATTAGGCTGTGGGCAGACGAGCAGGAACGAGTGCGTCAACAGTACGAGAAGGAGCTGAGCGATTTGCGTCAGAAGCTGGCAGAGACCGCCTCGGAGCAAATCGGTTTACAGTTGGGTACCGACCTGCCGTGGAGCAGTCTCCCTGCAAAGTTGGCGCAGAAAATAGAGAACAAAATGCGACAAAACAATCTGTCGGCGCCCAACTTATATGGTAGTTCCATCAAGTTAGGGATTGCGCTTCGCCTGCAAGTGGCCTATGTGTCGGCAGAGAAAAGCACGGTGAATTTGCTTCCTTTCGGTGGGGATTACGGACCGATGATCAGCTATGAGTTTCCCCTTCCTAGCGGACAACCTGACCTGTTAGGAGGAATACCTTAAGTCAGCCCTTCCTCGGCGAGTGCCCATTCCGCGACTTACCTAACGCACTGAAACAAGTGGTTTGGATAGCTTGGCACGGGCGATTTTGGAGGAATTGGGGCGCGAGTGCTTATCATTTTGGCGGCTGGGTGGCATGGATTAAGTAGGAGGTGGAGATGGCACTCATCAGCCACCCCGCCTGCCAACAGACCAAAACGATGGAGGAGGTATAAAATGATGAGAGCGACAAGAGTGAATTTTACAGATGTGCTGGCACGGTTGCAGCGCGTGGCATGTGTTTGTAGGGGTGCCTATGCGCTTACGACTTTCGGCACAGCTATTGCATTGCCAGTCGATGATAAGGCTGTTCCTATAAGGCTGGAAGAGCGCCTTGATCTGGGTCAGTGGTTAGTCGCTTGCTATCAATCCTTCGCCCGTCGAATCGGGTTGGCGGGACTGGTGGGACTGTTGCTATGCTGCTGCGCTTTTGGAGAAGGGAGGGCACCCTCCCCGAAATACTACGATGCTCGGGAGCGCGCTGCCGCCGCGCTGACCTTCGAGTGGGTCGCGACCACTGTGGTGAGCTATTCGCTTGAGTTTATTCAACTCTTCAATCGTTCACTGCTGAATCAGGCTGCTGCTATAGGCGCTCCTTTAGACATGGTGCGATTGATAGATGAGGCGCTCGCCAATCGTCCCTTTGAGCTTTCCGCTTTCTATACGATTGAGCGTACGCCTCAAAAGATGCGCGTCCGCCTTTGGGAGCAGGCAGTCAATCTCCAAGCTCCCGACGCAAATGAGAACTTCTATTCCGAAACCTACATCCAGGGAGCCACGGTCGCCCATGTTAGCTTTAATTCAAACAATCAACCAATCGCGGTGCACCTTGCTAAAGCCGAGACCGATGCGCTCGGTCTGGGAGATTTTGCGGGCACATTAGGTGCTGAACTTATGGTGTTTCTTGCAGGGATTTCCCCATTTCGTTTGGGAGGGAGCACACCTGAACAGTGGCGGCTGAAAGCAGTTAGTCCCGAGGAATGGGTTTTCGTCCTCCATCCACGAGAGAACCCCAATGGAACAGAACCCGAAATGGAGATCCACCTCAATAGACGCTATCAGGACGCCCCTGCGCGTTTAGAGATTCGCTATGCGAATGGGGAGACTCGGATCTGGCGAACTTTGAAATATAAACTGATTAACGGTGTTTGGTTTCCTTCGGAAGTGGAGTATACAGCGAGCAGCCAGCACCAAAAATCTCGCGTGCAATACACCCTTCTCAGAACGACGCGCACTCGATCCCTGCGCATAGAGATACCCGAGGGGATAACTGCTTATGACTATCGTCAACTTGGGGATGGCGCCTGGCGTTACCAGGGCGATTATGAGGAAACGACCTGGAAAGCAGATCTTCTGGGAGAGAAAGAGTGATGATATAGGCTCAAAGTTGTGCTATTGGAAGGGAGGATGAGGCTTATCGCGAGAATATTTGATGGGATAGCAGCCTGTTCAGGGTTTCGCTATCCAGCCGTCTAAGCCTGAAGATGCGCTGATTGTCGTGGAGGGTCGCTTCCCCACAAGAGCGTTTTTCGAGCGTGTTTAGGAGATGCTCTCCATATCCCGCCAGTTCGGTCCCATCTTCGCCTCCACTGTGAGCGGCACACGCAACTCGTACGCCTGCTCCATCTCGGCGCGTACGGCGCGGGCGACTTCCAGCACCGACTCGCGCGAATCGGGCGATTCCAACAGCAGTTCGTCATGCACTTGTAGCAGCATACGCGTCTTCGGCTCGATGTCAGGCAGGCGACGATGGACGCGAATCATCGCCAGTTTCATAATGTCCGCCGCGGTGCCCTGAAACGGCATGTTAATCGCGGCGCGTTCGGCAGCCATGCGCTCGTTGCGGTTCGCGCTGTGCAGCTCGGGCATATAGCGTTTGCGCCCCAGCAGGGTGCGCACATAGCCCCGTTCGCGTGCCTCTTCCAGAATCGCCTGCGTGAACGCTTTGATTTGAGGGAACCGCTGGAAATACTGCTCGATAATCTGTTTCGCCTCGCCGACACTGATGCCCAGCTCCTGCGATAGCCCGTAGTCGCTCATGCCGTACAGCACGGCGTAGTTCACGGTTTTGGCGCGGCGGCGCAGCTCCTTGTCCACTTGATCGGGCGGCACGCCAAACAGGATGGACGCGGTGGCGGTGTGGATGTCCTCGCCGCGCTCGAACGCCTGCAGCAGCACGGGGTCGCCCGACATGTGCGCCAAGATACGCAACTCAATCTGCGAATAGTCCAGTGAGAGCAGTAGGTAGTTCGGGTCGGCGATGAAGGCGCGGCGGATTTCGCGCCCAATCTCGGTGCGGATGGGAATGTTCTGCAGGTTCGGCTCGCTGCTGGAGAGCCGCCCCGTGGCGGTCACGGTCTGGTTCAGCTTGGTGTGGATGCGCCCTGTGAGCGGGTTGATGAGCTTGGGCAACGCCTCCGCATAGGTGGAGCGCAGTTTGCTCAGCTCGCGATATTTTACTATCAGCGCGGCGATGGGATGCTCCGCGGCCAGCGTCTGCAGCACCTCGGCGTCGGTGGAGTAGCCTGTCTTGGTCTTTTTGATAACAGGCAAACCGAGTTTTTCGAACAGAATCGCGCCGAGCTGCTTCGGCGAGCCGATGTTGAACTCCTCGCCTGCCAGCGTGTAAATCTCCTGCGCGACGGCGTTCATCTCCAGTTCCAACCGCGCCGAGAGTTCCTGCAGATAGGGCGCGTCCACACGAACGCCGTGCCACTCCATGTCCACCAGCACGGGCACCAAGGGCATCTCGATCTCTTCCAACACATGCAAGGTCTCTTCTGTCTGCAGCCGAGTGCGCAGCGGTTGATGCAGCAACAACAGAGCAGCTGCCTCTGCGGCTAAGCGGTGGGTTGTGCGTGGCGAAGGGTGTGCCACATCGGCGTCGAACAGCGTGCCTGCTGGAGCAGGTTCCGCTTCGGGCAGGCGCAGGTTAAGCAGCTCCTCGCAGAGCCATTCGAGCGAGTAATTGGCGCGGCTGGGTTGCCAGAGATAGGCTGCCAACAGCGCGTCAAAACTGGGTGGTCGCATCTCGATGCCCGCCCCACGCGCCAATAACAGCTCCTTTTTTGCGTCATAGGCGAGGTGTGCACGCTGGTCGTCGCGCAGCAGGTGCCGCAGCGGCTCTGGCATGAAAAGCCCCGCCCCCATGTCGAACACGAAGGCACGCCGGGGTTCCACCGCAAGGGCAATCTGGTGAAGCGTGGCATCGCGCAAGTGGCGTAGTTCACCCTCCATGCGCACAGCCACCGGCGCGTTGCCTTCCAGCAGGCGGGTTAGCATCTGTTCATCAGGGTTGTGTACCACTTCGGGATGGAGCATCTCATGGATGGAGACGGTCTGAATCGGCTCCGTTATCCCGAACTGATGCATCAGCGCGGGCATTCGCTTCAAGATGGAGCGAAACTCCAGGTCCTCCAGCACCTGTTGCAGCCTTTGCACCCGTTCAGGTGTGAGTTGGAACGGAGGGATGTCGCGCAGTTCGAGGGGCACTTCGTGCAGGATAGTCGCCAGCATTTTACTTTGCAGAATTTGCTCGCGTTTTTCGGATAGACGCTCGCGCAGCTTGGGATCGCTCACCTCGTCTAAACGGGCGAGCAGGTTCTCCACCGTGCCGAACTGTTGCAGCAGCTTGACGGCGGTTTTCTCACCCACGCCGGGCACGCCGGGAATATTGTCCGACGGGTCGCCCTGCAGCGCTTTGAGATCGGGAATCTGCTCCGGGCGGATGCCGTAGCGTTCCTGCACGGCTTGCGCGTCGAAAATCTGCAGGTCGCTCACCCCGCGGATAGGAGCATAGACGCGCACATGCTCGCTGATCAGCTGGAGCTGGTCGCGGTCGCCTGTGAAGATAAGCACCTCATAGCCCTGTTTGAGGGCGTGGCGAGTGATAGTGCCTACCAGATCGTCCGCCTCAAAGCCCGGCACGGTGAGCGTAGGTATCCCCATCGCCTGCAGCAGTTGGCGCGTCATCTCCACCTGTGGGCGGAACTCGTCGGGCGTCTCCTGACGATGAGCCTTATATTCCACAAAGGCTTCGTGGCGGAAGGTGGGCGCAGGCGCGTCGAAAGTGGCGACAATGGCATCGGGCTGGAACTGCTCCAGCATCGAGAGCAGCATATTAGTAAAAGCGTAGACGGCATTTGTGGGGCGTCCGTCGGTGGTACTCAGCGGGCGCGTGGCGTAGAAGCCCCGATAAAGCAAACTGTGTCCGTCGATAATCACCAAAGTCGGGCGCGACATCAGAGGAATTGTACCTTGCGAGGGCTTATCAACATCCCGCTGAGTTGCGCCCGTGCGTGAGTATAATCCTCTCGATGCCCAACGACACGCGCCCAGAGAGGGAGCAGATATTGATTGAGCATTACCAGCGGATGACGCCGACGGAGAAGTTGCAGCAGGTGGCGCAGATGATGGAAGCAATCCGTCAACTGCAGCTGGCGGAGATACGGCAGCGCTATCCCGACGCGGACGAGCGTGAATGCTTTCTGCGGATGGCGTCGCGTTGGGCACCACCCCACCTACTCAAAAAGTTCCTCAACTGGGATGTCGAAGAACGGGGGTATTAGAATGGTTGCCCTTCCCTCAAGGTTTTGAATCTTTCAACTGTGCGACAGCATTGCGAATAACGCTGGCAACCTTACTCGGCTTTTTACATATGCAAAACACCCACTTGCCTAACTCTCCGTGATGGTTCACTGCCCGCACCCAGCGCTGTGCCGCGGCTTCCTTTTGACGATCTTGCTCCGTCTCGAAGCCCTTGACCTCCAGAATCACCTTGACTTCTCGTCCATCCTCATCGCGCCAGCGAATAAGGTAATCTGGGCGATACTCATGGCGTGCGCCTTGCCACTCGTAGGGGATGGTGAAATCGAGATGGTCGTTGCGTGCATAGGCGACCACTTCGTGGAGCTTCTCCAACTGATACGCAACGCTGTGTTCCCACTTGGGCGCGTCGAGGACTACATGGCTGATGTGGCTCTTAGTCGTGCCCACACAGGGACGCACAGTACGGAAAAGTACCTCAGCGGTTGATCCCATCGGGCGGAAACGCTCGATTACGGGAAGAATGGGCGGCTCCCCTGCTGCCGTGTCGGGTTCGATGGCTTCGGTCAGCCGTTCGATGATGCTCTGCTTATATTTGAGCAGAGCAATCTCCTCCAAAGGTGTCTCTGGGTCAACAACTATCACTCGCTCTTCGATATATCGCCAAACGATGTCCAATACCTGCGGGAAGAGAAGATGCCGTGCGCTCCAATCCACACGGCGTTCTTTGAGGCGTTGTGTCAGCTCCGCTGCGATTTCGTACACCGTCGCTTGAAGTCGTTTCTCTCGGTGAAACGGATTGCGGTCGTGTTCCACTGCCACACCTGGTCCCAGACGGTCAGGGCGTCCGATGCGATAGCCTACCGCAGGTTTGACCTTCACCTCGGTGGGTTCACTACTGGGGTCAATCTGTAGGTAGGGGACGCCCTCTACATTGAGGCGTATGCGGCTGCGCACATCCACCACATACCCCTCTACGCGCGGGAAGGTGATTTCGAGGTGTTTTCTCTCCGGCAGTGCTCGCACGAGCGTGGCGAGCTTTGCTTCTTCGGTACGGCTGATGGGTTTTTTCTTAACAGGAATCACCTCAAATGGAACACCGTAGACATCCACATATTCTGGTTCCGAAAAGTCGTCGTAGTTGAGTCGCCGCAGCCCACGCCCCACCACCTGTTCGCACAGGAGCTGCGAGGTGAAGGCGCGTAAGCCCAAGATTTGTGTGACATTTTGAGCGTCCCAGCCCTCGTTCAGCATCCCGACCGACACCACACATCGGATATTTTTGCCAGGCGGGTCACCTTCACCTTCCCATTCGAGTTTGCCAATCGTGTCCACCACCTTGCGTAGCCGCTCGGCTGCCTCTGCTTTTGTTTCGCCCTCAAAGGCTGCCTCCGCCTCCGCCAACAGTTTGGTGTCGATGCGGAAGGTCATTTCGGCGTTCGGACTGTTGGCAAGTTCGGGCAAGACATTTCCCCCAGCGATATGTTTGTGAACCAGCTTCGCCAAATCGGTGTTATCACAGACCACAATCATCACGGGCGGTACAGGCGAACCGGCGTGTTGGAACGCTTCGAAGGTCTTTTTCCACTCCGAAGCCAGGGTTGCGAGCGCTCCTTCCGCCTCGCGCAGCACCGATTCGGGCTTTGCCCGACGGCGGGCAGTCTGGCGCTCGGAAGCAGGCAACGCCTGGTTAATTGCCTCCCACAAGCGGAAGTATTTGGGAATGAGCGCGCCCGTGTTATCGTCCACAGGCACGCGCGGTATCTTCACGATGCCCGATTCGATAGCGTCCACCAGACCGAAGTCCGACACAATCCATGGGAAGGGCGCGCCTTCCTCATAGCCGCTGCCTTTGATGTAGAAAGGCGTTGCCGAAAAATCGGCGCAGAAGTTGATGCTGCGTGTGGCGGCGATTCGGTCCAGCCCACTGACCCAGACGGTGGCTTCCTCGCGCTCTGCTATCTCCTCAGCCGAAAGCTGCGCCTTCACTTCCTCTGGAAGAGGCGCAGGGCGGTAGGCGTGGTGTGCCTCGTCGTTGATGACCAGAATATTCCCCTTGGTGCCCAGCTCCCTAAGCACCCGGCGGCAGAAGGCACTATCGCTTTCCACGCCCCGCTGCACCACACTTCTCGAGCGACTGTCGTCCTGCGGTTGGAACAGATGCCAGTTCGTAATCTGGAACTTGCCCTGTTGGAGCGGTTCGAGCATTCTGCGCGGCACGAGGTCGAACTTCTCGTAGTAGTTGCCCGGTTTCCAGGGAAGGAGCACCTGCAAGCGCTCCTTGATAGTGAGGTTAGGACAGACAAGGAGTACGGCGTCGGAGAACCGTCGGTCCTGTGGATTGGCTCGCTTATTGAGCACCTGCCAGGCAATCACCATGCCCATGACGACGGTCTTACCCGAACCGGTCGCCATCTTGCAGGCATAGCGGACGAGGCTACCGTCTTTAGGAATCGTAATCCCCTGCTTCTCCGCTGGCGAGGCTTCCACCAGCCAGATGAGGGTCTCGGCGGCTTCTCGCTGGCAGAAGAAGAGCCTGCGTTCGCGTTCCGGGTTATTCCAGTGGTTGAGCAGTTGTCGGGTGATGGGCGTCACGCCAGGGTACCCCCGCTGTCGCCATGCCTTCACCCGCTCCCGAATCGTGTTGACCAGCTCCAGCGGGACGAACTCTTCCTCCAGCAACGCCATCTGCGGTCCGCGAGTGCGTGCCTTGAGGTAGTAGCCCGCGGGACGCCGCCCTTCTCTCAACACAGGCTGCCCCTCTTCGTAAGCCCAGTAGCGAGTCGGCTCTTCGAAAGGTGAATTCAGGATGGGATTGTCAACGAGCATGGCTCTTCACCTCCATAATTGAAATCATATCTCGGCAGAATACCCTTGCCTTATCCTTATCATGCTCGCTAATCGGCCTGCTGTGCCTCAAATCATTTCTAATTCTAGTAAGAACCTCCCTTCTCTCCTCAAAGCGTTGTTTAGCCTTATTTGGATCGCGCCCTAAAATTACATTTCGCTCATCCGTCGGGAATCTGTTGTCATAGAAATCCTTCCAAAATCGCAAGATAATCTCAAAAGGGAAGGAAAAGTCGGTGTACTCCAGTATCCGCTCGAGAGGGCAGTCACCGTCGGAATTTGTGCTTCTCCTATACCTTTCGTTAGCTTCTCTGACTTGGTCTTCAAATAATCCCTGAAGCTCTTGTAATTTGCCTGTATCTCTTAAATAATTGTTGACAAAAGACCTGAGTTTTCTTTCCAGCTCATCAAATAAGTTATGCAACGAAACCGAGCTTGGAACATCTGTTTCTTTAACAATGTCATTTTCTTCTACCCACTGATTAAACATAATTCCGGATATCGAAAATACCTCTCTTTCGTTCTCTTTTTCTTTGCGCACGACACCCATGTATGAAAGGGTTCGCAGGTATTCTTTCACTGTCCCTACTTTGTATTCTAATACTTCTGCAATTTCTGCAGCGCTCATCTTTCCCTTTTCCCGAAGCACGCGATAAATTTTTCTTTCGTCCTCTTCCAGATGATCAAACCACCACTGCCTGAATGTAATACTATGCTCATCTAAGAACTTGGATTTAGCAAATTCTATGGCTTGTTTTTCTCCCATCTCCTCAGCTTTCTCGAACAGATGATGCATCAGGTGTTGAACCAGGAAGGGGTGACCTCCCGTCTCAACCCATATGGTTTCACTCACATCAGATCCGAATTGCATTCCAGTAGGTTCCTGTACAAGCCTCCTGGTGTCTTCTTTATTCAAAAGATACAGATATTTCCAAGTTAAAACATTTGCTAATGGAGATCCTGCACTGTTGCGCAAAGTTTGCATCATCCTAGCTCCAGTTATAACCACGGCAATCCATTCAGATATACCAGGCATGTTATGTAGCACTGCCCTTAAGTTGTCAAAAAAAGTGAAACACCAACTATATTCCCGTAGGGTATCAAACTCATCGATAAGCAAAATTAGCTTTGGGCATCGAGTTACATCTATGGCCTTGCGGATCCACCCCCAGTCATCCCCCAACAAATCGGCGCCGATGCTCTGTTGCACGCTGCTTCGAATCCAATTGAACGCTTCACTCGGCGAAGAAGCACCTGGCATTGCTTGCGCATCAATATACACTGGAAACAGAATATGATTTGCTTTAGTAATTTCCTCTTCAAGTTTTCTTAGAAAAGTTGTCTTTCCTATCCTTCTGCCTCCGATGACAGCGAACGACTCGCCTCGTTTTAATCCTGAGATAATCTCAGTGATTAACTCGAAACGCTCGGTTCCGTAGAACAAGTCTGGATTGGGTCTCATCCAATGATATGGATTCGCTTTCATTGCTACCCCTCCGTAAGCCATCTTTTTAGGAGTGAAATTTTTATTTGTGGTTGCCCGCTTACCAGTTCAATCAGCTGATATCCCTCAAGATGACGCAGTGCGCGGGCGTAGGTTGGGACAAGCTGCCTGATTTCCTCGAACGAAAAGTCGTTGGCTACTGCTTCCAAAACTTCCCATTCATCAGGATAGTCCTGCTGTAGACGCTCTTTTATCTCTTTAAACATCTCATCCACACGCATTATAAATTCTGACTCCACTTTCCTTATTAAATCTGCACTGACATGCAAAGGTCTTTCACGGAAACGAGTAACTATAACGCTACATAGCTTTCTTGTGACAAAAGGATGACCCCCTGTGAGATTATAAATCAAGCGCAGAGCATCGTCTGCCCAAGAGACTCCCATCCCCTCGCCGAGGGTAACTATCATCTCTTTACATTCGTTTTCTGGCAGCAAGGGTAAAAACATTTCTTCAAAGAATTGAAAGACCGGGTTATCTTCGCCATGCCACCGAGCTATTTCACAGATAGCAGGGTTTGCTCCCGCTATAATTACGACTAACCTTCCTTGAGACTCTTGCGCGATCCCCCGCAAGAGACGGAAAAACTCAAGTGCATGCGCCCACCCCTCTCCCCCTGCGGGTGTCACCTTCTCAATTTCATCGATCATAAGAACCAATTTGATTTCTGAGGGCGCATTATCCATCAAAGTTCTAATATCGTTCACGAAGTCCACTGCTACTTTAGAGAAATCTGGAAGATCTTTTTCTGACCGAATTTTCGTGAGCAAGAGATTACCCTTTTGCCCCTTCTGTTGAGTCAACCCCTGTATAGTTTTCCAACAAAGCCAAGAGGCATCTCTAATTGGGGAGGCTTCGGGGTCAATATAAGCGACAAGATCGTCTTTCCGAATCAGCTTGAGTTGGTGCATTAAAGAAGTTTTGCCACACTTTCTCAGGCCAAATATTCCAACAGACCGACCTTCTTCAATATTACGATTTAAGAGACCAATCTCTTTTTCCCGGCCAAAGAACATTCGTCCGGACACAGGGAAATTGCCTTTGTAAAGGTCTCTCTGGAATAGCCATTCACTTAATAACTGATCCAGATAACTGTGAAGAGTCTCTTGGTTGTCATCATTAATTAGTTTTTCCACTTTAGATTCTTCAACCGGAATAACTGTTGGATGGCTTTCAGGATCTTCAAGCAGAAGCCTTAAATAATTTTGTAATCCCCCGATTTCCGGCACCATCATGAATAGCAAGTCCGATTTTATTTTAGGATTGTTTTCTACCAATCTTTTTAGAGTTTCTTCAGCTCTATGAACTCTAGCTTCAGTTATTTCTGATGCGTAGTGGCAATAAATTAGAACTGCGCCATCAAGGTGGTATAATTGTGCGTACCGGCTCTTGCTGGGGTCAGCAAGTATCCAAGCCTCCACGGGGATACCGCGTTTAGGAGGTAGGTTTACTCGCCACTTGACAAACTGAAAACCCACCCTTTGGAATAGCAACCAGGCAAACCGGCTACGTCGTTGGTGGAGAATCCACATTTTATTGCTCTGACCGCGTTCCTCCAGGAAACGTCCAGAAAGTATCCGGCGTGCCACATTAAAATGCTCCTTCGCTTCATCAAGTATCTCAAATTTGCCGGTTTTCTCCGCTAAATCTACAAGCGTTTCGGCTAAATGGATATGTAGGGAGGGCCGGTGAGGTTCTTTCCCTGTCGCCTCTCTGAGGATCTCTACACACTGATCAAGATTGCCAGCCCGTCTTTCCGACATGGCAAGGCTTTCTAAAATAGAAACATCATGTGGGAAATAGACGATCGCCTTGCTATAAATTTCCCGTACCATGTCCCAGTTACCTGAGTGTTTTTCCATTGCTGCATAGGCGTCAAAGAAATTCTTTTCTGGACTGAGTGAAATTGCCTCCTCAAAAAGCTGACGCGCGCGCTGATAATTTTTCTCGTTGCGAGCAATCAGAGCTTCGCTGTAAAGCTCCCGCGCTCTCTTCGCCCGCACCTCAGGCAGCTCATCCCATACTGACAGTCGGGCACCGTCTTTGGCTCTGTGTACATTAAGTGCCCTTGGACGCCCCACAGAATCAAATTGCAGGCTAAAAGTTACAATATCCCCCTGTCTGATAGGTCGGTACTTAACCTGGGATAAATACACAATTATGTCCGGTGAGCCTTGGGTGATGATGAAGCCAAAGCGGCGATTTTCAATCCACACCTTAATCTTCCCGACTGCCATCGCGTATCACCTCTATGACAGGGTTGTATGTAGATTTACCACCCGCACCACCTCGTTCCCCCGGAAGTCAATCACCTTCACCGCAATGCGTCCATGCTCGCCGGGCTGGAAGGGGAACGAAATGGTGCCGCGCATCTGCTCGAACGCCTCAGGGTTAATCTGGGCGCGCAGCGCACGCTGGAGCTTCTCCCAAGCGTCCGTGTCGCCGGGGAAGAAGGCTTGCGAGATTTTGAATGTCCTGCCGTCGTAGTCGGTGTCCAGGAACCAGGCAGCCACATCCTCGCCGCGGGTGGAATGTACTTTACCCGTGAGCGGGTCGTAGATATCCACGCCCCGCAGCTCCATCACATAGGTTCCGTCCTTCTGCTTTTCGAGGCGCACATCGGGTTGACCGAAGACGGTGAAAATCTGGCTGGCGCGAGTGGTCTTGAGCAAATCGCCCACCAATACATCGGGCGAGATGTTGGCAAAATGCACCTGCAGTCCCGCCACGGGCACCTTCTGGATAAGTGCCTGTGCCTCAGGATCGAAGGCGAAGCCCGCGAATATCAAAACCTGATAACCGTTCATCTTTGCCGTCGGGATCGCCTCCTGCACTTGGTGAGCGATCACCGGCCCGTGCTGGGGACCGAAGCTGAACGCCACCCGCAGGGTATTGCCGTTCTGTTCGGATTCTGCTTCCGCATGAAGATACCCCAGATTCAGCGGGCGCAGGTTCCTGAGTTCCATTCGCTTGCCACCCGGAAACAGCACACTGCCCTGCTGTTTGAGCAGGTTGAGCATGCTCGTCAGATAATCCCCGCCCCGGTCGCTGATGCGAGCCTGGGCCTCTTCCGTCTCAAACTGCGGGATAGGCACTTGAGTGGGGTCTTCCACCACCGGCACTGGGATCGCCTCCACCGTGAAGGGGCCAGAAACGCGCACCACGCCGCGGACGACCTTCGGGCGGTCATAGAGGGTCTCCTGTGGGGCGTTGCGCTGGATGCTTTCTTCGATCTTTTGGCGTTTTTCGTGCTTCAGTACCCAGAAGCGGCGCAGAGCCTCTTTCGCCTCCTCAGGCCAATCGTCTGGCGGCATGGGGTCGGGTACATCGGTCAGGCGCGCCCAGCGATGCCCCGTCAGACGATAGACCGTTTCCAGTAGCGGCGATGCCTCGTCCTCCGCGCCTAACTGCCCGGATTGCTGGAGTTCCAGCAGCTTTGCATAAGCCTCGTGGGCTTCTTTGTGCCAGAGGGGATGGGGCACCTCGCGCGGCACCTCCCATTCCTTCCAGTCTGTGCCCAGCGCCCGGTTCAGCTCCGCCAACGCCGCATCCATCTGCGGCTGGTATTCGGCGGCGATGGCGTCAATCTCGGTGTTCTTGGCGATACTCTCCAAGGTGATGTGGGGAACGGTCTCGTAGATGAAGCCGCCCGCCGGTCCGCGCTCGGGGTCGCACAGTTCGTAGTAGTCAAACTTGGCAGTCATGAGCCGTTGGCGGGCGATGGCGAGGGCGACTCGCGAGGTGTCGCAGGTGATCCAGCGCCTGCCCCACTTCTCGGCGCAGTAGGCGGTGGTGCCGCTGCCGCAGGTCGGGTCAAAGACTAAATCGCCTGGGTCGGTGGTCATCAGGATGCAGCGCTCAACAACTTTCGTGTTGGTCTGGACGGCAAAGACTTTGGGGTCGCCATAGCCAGCGATGCCCGTGTCTGTCCAAACATTGGTCAACGGTCGCGCTGGAACTTCGTCCAGAAAACGAACATAACTGAGCGTGTTCCCTACGACAAACAGGCGCTGCGCCTGCCGCAGGCGCTCCATGCCTTTCGGTGTGGTGCTCCACCCTCTCTTTCCAGGGTGGAAAACTCGCCCCTCGAATTCAAACGGGTAAACAATGCTTTCGCTCGGGGTCAGAGAAGTAATCTGATCCGCCTTGAACACCCGAGCGCCCTTTGGGAGGGTCGTGGGTGATTCAATCTCTGCGCTGGTCAAACGGCGGCGGGTGCCGTCGGGAAGTTGCACATGCTGATAGCCTTTTGTGCCCTCTTCGCCCAGTTCTTTCTCCAGAAAGAGTTGGCGATATTTCACTTGGGCTTTGTCTTTGGCATACCAGAGGAGGAAGTCGTTGACGGTGTCCAGCTTAGCCCCTCCCTTGCCGCTGGTCTTCACGAAACTGATGACCGCCACGAAATTCTCCCGCCCGAACACCTCGTCCAGCAGGCAGCGCACCAGGTGCAGGTTCTCGTCGTTGATCTGCACGAAGATGGAGCCGGACTCGTGAAGGAGTTCCCGCGCCAGGAGCAGGCGATCCCGCAGGTAGGTGAGATAGGAGTGGATGCCCAGTTTCCATGTGTCGCGATAGGCTTTAATCTGCTCCGGCTCGTGGGTGAGGTCCTCGTCCTTGTCCTTCACATCGCGGCGGTCGATGCGGGGCTGGAAGTTGCTGGAATACTTGATGCCGTAGGGCGGGTCGATGTAGATCATCTGCACCTTACCCGCCATGCCTTCCATGACCAGCAGCGAGTTCATCACCAGCAGCGAGTCGCCCAGAATCAGGCGATTTGCCCAGCCGACTTCGTGCTTGTAGAACTCGATTTGTTGATCAGCAGGCAGGGGCGTCTCACCGAAAAGGTCCAGCTGCGGCGGTTGGGGGCGGCGTACGGCGTCCAGAATGGCTCGCGTGGAGACGCGTTCGTGGATGTGCAGGGGGACGACATCCACCTCGAACGAGGTATGCT
>BEHR01000043.1 GCA_002898555.1 bacterium HR15 | reverse complement strand
CAGCAAAAAGATGATAAAAATCCAGTTATTGATCACGCCGGAGATCGACAAGTCGGGATTTTGAGCGGTTCGCCAGAGCGGTTTCGACAGCGTGCTATTAAGTTGCACCAGATAGCGTGAGGTAAACTCTTGGAAAAAGATTCCCGCTGAGGCGCCGATTAACACCCCGATTACCAGACGGCTGACCCAGCCGTACCGCTCGCTATAGATAAAGTAAAGATATAGACCGAACGGGACCACGGGGGCCCAAGCCCAATAGCCCTCTTTTACTAAGGGGGCATACCAGTATCGATAAAGGGCATCTATCAGCACAGGACCGAGCGAATATCCTGCCCCTAACCCTATAAAGAGATGCTCAAAAAAGCGATAAAAGGGATTTTCACGATACAATATCGAATAGATCGCGAAGGTGCAAAGAACACTTAGCCAAACGCCCAGTCGCTCATAACTCAATGGCAAAAAGTGCTGCCAATCCATTGCTCTAACCTCCTTGCGCCCGCCGACTCATAAAAAGCGCGATATTGCCCAGGATAACGAAAAGAATAATCAAAGCATGGGAGAATGAGATTGCTTTGGCAAAGGAAGTGCCAAGCCCCTCTATCCCAAGCAATTGCTCATACTCCTGAGCTCCGATTGCGCCTGTGAGCATACCCGCGACCTGTCCCGAATCCAGAAAGGTATACGCCTCCGCTGCCATGACTGAAGTAGGGCAGAATAGCACTTTCAGATTTTGGGGGCGATAGGAAATCCAAGCGGACACCGTGCCCGACGGGGTAACATCGATGACCACCTTATAGTCGGCAAGGGTTTGAACCCCTCGCATGACAGGCAGTTGACTAATCGGGATACCTTTTACATCTTGCTTAATGGTTGCAGGTAAGTCCTTGACCATCCCTTTAATGGCAACCGCTGGACTGGGCATAAAGCCAAAATGGGCCCACTGCTCGCCATATTTATATCCACCCTCCTTCGTGAAGCGAGTGGCGAAACGCAGCGAGATGTCGCGTGCTTGTGGCTCAAAGGAAAGAATGGTGAAGCGCAGCTTTTTGCGCATCAGATGGCGAATCACCGCCTCGAACTGGGGAAGGCTTTCGCCTATCGTCCCTGCACCCCAGTTGGAGGAAACCATCACCATATCTCCAGGGTGCAGCTGCTCAATTGTATCATAAAACTTGCGTACCGGGGGTGAGGTAACTGTTTTTACTTTCACAGGCACCAACAGAAAGATGATCATGTTGGCAAACAGGATCATGTATAAGATGCGCCTGTCGATCAAAAGCATTTGTTGCCAGAACGTTCGATTCTCCATCGCTATCCCTCCTCAAGTCACACCGCGTTCCAGGCTAAGCCAGAGGCGAATCGCCATTGCCAACCCGCCGATTCCCACGCCAAATTCAATCGCGCGTTGCACAGGGGCATTTAGAACCTGCAGAATCCAGTAAGCCACCCGAGGCAGAGCAAGGTTGTAAGCGATATTGGCTGGAGAAAACGGATTTTTCTCCATCTCGGGCGTCTGCTCCACAGGAAGTCCCAACCAACTATAGGAAATGATGTTGCCCAGCATCACGATGCCTATCATGACGGTCATTGCCGTGAACATCAAGATGCTTGCTTCGATGGAACGGATGCGAAACGCGCGATAGGCGGCCGAAAAGATGTAAAAGGCTATCAGCGAGAACATCGCCGCATCCAGAGGGATATACATGTTATCAAACAGTAGTCCAAACCCCTTGTTAAGGAACCCGGTTTTGGGCAACTCGCCCTTCTCTGCAAGCGTGTTCCATACGCTGAAGAAGCCCATCGCCAAAAACGCCAAGATAAGCACCACGCTATAGCCCCACTGGGCACGCTTTTGAACAATGTTGCGCAGATGAAGCCGCATCAGCCCATAAGTGCCCAATCCCAGTGCCAAGGCGTTAATAATCTGCAAAGTGCTTTGCGCTGGCTCAATGGCAGGTGAAAGCCAGTTTTCGCCCTTCTTATCCACAGGTAAGAAGAACTCCGCAGCAAAAATCGCTCCTGCCAGAAAAGTCACCGCTCCTATAAGGAGGCGTCGCCCTCGAGGGGGTAGTGCCTGCATCAGCGGAATCATGCCAACAAAAAACGCTAAAAAGCCAAGTACGATAAGCCCTATGAAAACTTGACCTGCTGTTGTACTGGTATCTATCCTCCACATCGCTTATTTCCCTCCAAGAACATGTCGCCAGAAGGCATCCCAGCCACCCGGCATGCCGAGCAGCTTGATAAAGGGGTGATCGGCACCTAACATCGTGGACGCGACCGTCCCCACGGCGATAGTCAGCAGGAAGATAAACTTTGCAATATCTTGTCCCACCATGCTACCCAGCAGCACCGGCTCGCGACTGAGGTACGCGCTGGTGGCATAAAACTCGTCCCCAATAATGGTGTAGTCGCACGCCACGACGAAGAAAGGCACTTGAGTGAAGCTGGTCGTGCCCGCGATCTGGATCGCGCCCACAATATTGCCCGTTTCGGCAAAGATGAGCGACTCGGCGTAGAACTCACCAAACATGAAATTGGCAGCCACGCGCTCGCGCTGAATCAGCCCCGCCACGCCCGATGCGAAGGCGAACTGACGGTCGGAGAGGAAGCGCACACTGTCGGGATCGTACAGGTCGGGGCGTCCCGCCTCGTTATAGGCATCGTGAATCGCCTCCTGTGCCACTGCATAGACCGCCGCGTCTGCTGTCAGCAGGCGCATCGGGGTCGCAAATTTGGCAATCTGCTTCGTGATGTATTTGAAAATCGTCAGCGCCTGCACCGCCACCACACCAAACGCCGTCAAGCCCGGGATCATGGTGACGGGGCGACCCATCTCGGTGGAGCGACCAATCGCCTCATCGATCGCATCCAACCCCGAAATGCGCCGGATGTAAAGCTGCGCTCCTGCCTTCGCTCGAAAGATATTCAGCAGGACCGCCATCGTGATGATACCGATAATGATTGCCGAGAACCAGTTATCCGCCGCGTGTTGATAGGACATTCAGCTCTGACCTCCTGTTTGGGTCTGGGTTCTACTACCGATTCGCCGTTCCTCCTCGAGCTCTTCGATGCGCTCGATGAGCCGATCCCAGTTTTCGCGTTCGCTCATAAGTTGCGTGTACTCGTCGACGCGCTGGAAGCCGAACAGGGCAACCAGGAAGGGCGAGAAGACGATACCTGCTTGCGAGCCAACGAACGCCAGCGGGCGGTGCAGCTCCAGAAAGAGCACGGCAGGGGCAGCCAGTCCGCGCTCCACGACGAATCGCGCCATCGCCTCGATAAGCTCCTCTTTACGCTCCTCGCTCAGCGGTTCTTTCCAGAACTCACGCATGCCTGTTTCCCCCTTATCTTCTCAGACGAGTCGGGCAGCTCAGCCCGGTGGGCTGGATGGCGTTTGCCTTTCTTTTTGCCCGCTTTGGCGCTGGGGGTGGAATAGCGTTCCACCAGTGCCCGTATCTGGTCCGCATGGTCGCCGTACCACAGGAACACCCCGCGAAAGGCATCCAAACGGCTGGGCTGAGCGAAGGGGCTAAGGAGCACGCCCTGCTCACCCCACACCACCCGTTTGACCTTTTCCCAGCGCATCACGCGCGGCGACCAGCCTTTTTGACGCACGCCCTCGGCATCCATTTCATACCGAATCGGCAGTAGGTAATCCGCGGTTGCCGTAAAGACCATCCAGAACGCTGCCAGTGCAAATAGCCAATGCTCCATCAGCCACAGCCCCAGCATGGGCGCGCCGACCAGCACCAACAGCACCACTGGCAGCCGTTCCGGCTGCTGTCGCGCTAAATGCACCCGCCACCGATAAACCTCCGCTACCTGCGGTTCACTCTTCACCATTCACCCCTTAGTTCTACGGCGCAACCGCCTCTCCTGCTCGACGCTCCCGAAAGAGCAGCGCGAAAACGATTCCTGCCACGATGGTGATGACCGTCGGCACGATGAAAACCAGCGTGTAGTTTGTCACGCCATTCACGGTAAAGATATCCTTCAGCCAGCCCGCGAAGAAGCCACCAATCAACATTCCGATACCCAGCACCGCCACATTAATCAGCGCCTGTGCCGAGGAACGAGCGTCCTCCGGAGCAACCATATCAGTATAAATGAAGGCAACAGTGAAAAAGAAAACATAGCAGAACCCATGCAACGCCAGCGCGGCAACTGCCAGCCATACAATCGCTGGTGTTTCAAAATGAAGCGACCAGGCCATCGCGAAGATGGCATAGCGCACTGGCCATGCCAGAATACCCAGCAGCATCGTGCGTCTGATGCCCCACACAGGTAATACAGCCGGCAGCATGAAAGCGATAGTGAAGATCTCAGCAATCTGAGCGATGGTCATCCAGGTGGGCAGATTCTCGGCAGTGATGCCGATACCCTTCCCTGCCGCTTGCAGAAATGGAAAAGTGAGGATATAGTACAGGGGCAACTCCGTTGCCACGATCAGGGCAATAATGAAGAAGACAAGATAGTTTCGGTCGTAAAGCAGGGTGAAGGCACGACGGAAAGCCAGCGGATCGGGCGATTCGGTTGCCGGGGGGGTGTGCGGCAAGCCAAGCGAGGCAACCCCCGCAATCAGTGACACCACACCTGCCATCAAAAACACATCGATCATGCCCCACTCCAGCGAGTGGAATCGTGCGCGTACTAAGGTCACACCCCAGTTTGCCACGATCCAGCCAATCGTACCCCACACCCGAATCGGACCAAACTCAATTTGAGGATTTTTCAGGTTGCGAAACGCTACGGAGTTCGACAAGGCGAGTGTCGGGGCATAGCAAAAGGCGTACGCCAGCATTAGAACCGTCATGGGCAGAAGTGTTTTTTGATAGGCAAGCGCTATCAGCAAAACACCCCCCAACAGGTGGAACAAAGCCAACGCACGCTGCAGCGGCATCACACGGTCTGCTACCTGCCCTGCGGTGAAAGGCACGATCAGATTCATCAGGGGCAGTGCATTATAAATGAGCGCCAGCCCAAACCCCGTGAATCTCAGTTCCTTCTCCAGGTAGCCTGAGAGCGCGACGGACCATGTGCCCCAGATGGCATACTGCAGGAACATCATCACCGCCAACATCGGTTGCTCCCGCAGCACGCGCCACGCAATCGCAAAAGTGCCTTCCCTTCGAATCGCCATCGTTGTGCCTCCCTGCTCAGATGAGGTAAAGCCCGCTTGCTATTCGCAAGCGATCCCTCGCCTACGCAACCTGGATAAGTTGCGAGTCAGTTTATTATGCGCCATGGCTCCCGTTTTTCCTGCTCCATGCCTCGCTCTTCAGGCGAGCGCACAAAAAGAATGTATACCAGCAAGAGGGCAAGTGCCGTGGTGCCCCAGGCAAACTTTGCCCAGTTGGGAAAGGCATAGAAGGAGAAGAAGGCTTCGGTGAAGGCTGCCAGCAATATCAATGGGATGGAGCCGCCCAGCAGCCAGATGGCGTCGCGTCCCGCTTCGCGCAGGGCGTCGATGCGGGTCAGGTCGCCCGGCATCAACAGAGCGCGGCCCAGTAGCAACCCGCCCCCGCCACACAGAAAAATCGCGCCGATTTCAGGCACGCCGTGCGGATAGATCGACACAAGAAAGAAGCCCAGCTTGCCCACACGCGCCATCTCCGCTGCGAAGATGCCTAACAAGAAGCCATTACTCCACAACAGATAGACCGTGGGAATGCCTAAGAAGAAGCCCAAACCGAACGCCAGCATTGCGACGCGCGTGTTGTTCAGAAAGTAGAGGCTGGACATCACCGCGGCAAGCCCTGTCTGCCCCGGCGCATACTGCCGCCCGCTTTTCCAGTGTTCCAGCACAGTGGCCCAGTTGGGGTCGATGAGGCGTGCGCTCCACGAGGGGTCGCTCATGATCAGACCGAAGGAGATGGCTGCGCCGGCAAGTGTAATAAGCATGCTCAGCGCGACCGCGCGCCAGTGCTTGCGCACCATCGCGGGGAAGGTGTAGAACAGCCTGACAAGCCCCTCGCGCAGGCGGGCGCGTGGCGCACGATAGAACACGCCGTGTGCTTGCCCCAGCAGGCTGTTGAGGTAATCGATGACGGGCGGGTCAGCACCCTGCATGCGGGCGTAAGCGAGGTCGGCCGCCACCTGCCGATAGAGCCTCCCCAGCTCGTTCAGCTCCTGACGAGTCAGCGCGTGCGCTCCACCCCAACGCACCGCGCGCATCATCTGCTCGAACCGTTCCCAGCGCGCCCGACGACGCTCCACAAATCGCCGAACATTCACGCGCTTGCGATTCGCTCCCCGCCGCGCGAATCCTGCTTATATAGTCTATGGGGAACAGAGGCGGAGATTGCCTCTATCCTAACTCATGGTGGAGTGCGTACACACGGGCGCGCACCTGCCAGAGGTTGTGTCCCTCCACCAGCTGGTGCGCCCGCTCCAGCCATTGCAACGCCTCCGCCGCATGCCCTGTGCCATGCAACGCCCGTGCCCAGATGGCTGACTCATGCACCTTCTGTTGGAGCACCTGCGCCTCATCCCATGCCAGCAGAGGGGTCGAGGTGAGCATCTCCATCGCTTCCGAAGAACGCCCCACATTGAGCAATACGAGCGCGTGCGACAGCAGCACATTCCGATCCTCGCCGATACCCATACCCCTCCGCACCGCGTACTCACTCATGCGGACGGCTTCACTGCGCGAGCGTGTCTGGCTGAGATACTCGGCGATGTCGCGTAGGAACCAGGCTTCATAGGTGAGCGACAGGCGCATCGCGACGGGTAGCCAGTCGCGCAATACCTCCACCCCCTGCAATGGGCGAAAGCGGCTCCCTATTTCCGCTGCGCCCTTCGCAAGGATATGAATGGCACTCAGCCAGCGATGGTCCAGTTGCTCGCACTGGCTCATCAGATGCAAGGCGCGCGAGGCGGGGGTCTGTGCCTCTATCAGACGCGCCTCATTCAGTAGGCAGCGCGCATGGCGCACATAGGCAGCAATCAACAGCGCGACCACCGGCTTCCCATGCTGCATCAGTCGCCACAGGTGCGCCTCCAGCGATAGAAAGAACAGGTCGCTTAGCCCAGGCTCCATTTGTAGAAGCCCATGTTCTACATCGTGCAGCAGGTCTCGCAGGGCTGGCAGCGTGCTGGGAAATGGCTTCTGGTCATAGCGCAGCCTCTGTCGCCCATGCTCCAGCGCTACCAGCTCCTCGTCCCGGGCGTGTAAGACATAGCAGAGATGGTGCAGCTGTTCGGTGGCGGGCCAAGTCTCGGATCGCTCCCAACGGCTCAAGGTAGCAGGGTTGACCTGGAGATGGGACGCCGTTTGTTCCAGTGTCCAGCCCCGACGCAAGCGCAGGGTCCTGAGCAGCTCGCCCGCCAGGGGCATCGTGGGTGCTGTCGGGTGCTGTGTGGAATGGGTTGCCATTTCGCGCAGGCGCGTTAAGGCGCGGGGTGCGTCCAGCAGTTCCCATGCCCGCCACCGTTCCTGTTCGGTCGCATCAAGCGCATCCATCACTGCGTCCAACTCATAAGCCGACGGGCTGGTATGTCCTGCCTCCCAGCGGCTGAGCGTAGACGGGTTCAATCGGGCGGACGATGCCAACTGACGAATAGAGGCGCCGCGCGAACACCGTAAACTTTTCAAGTAATCGCCTATTGCGCTTACGGTTCCCTCTCCTTAGACTCATTATACCACAAAAAGCGAGGTGTTGCAATTTTCTGCAAAAAAGCCGCCTGGTCAGACAAGCAGGATAGACTTCCCTCTGATTGTCTCTTGCGGGCAGTCCGTCTCGCGAGCGGCAAGCGACCAATCGGAGGAGGAAAGAGCGATGCGAACCGAACTGGAAGTTGCGTGTGCGTTGATGCGAGCAAGGTTTGCCCACCTTCTGCTGTTTAGCCGACGCGGGGCAGGAGGGCTGGCGTGCGGACTCTTATTACTCACAGCGAGCCATGCTCAGCGCGAGATGTTCAACTATACCCTGACCTTCAACACGGTCAATCAGTGCATGTGGCAGCCAGGCACATGCAACATTGGCTATACCTATTTCCTTGGTGGAAGCTTCAACGGCTCCCGTTCAGGCGGCGGATTCTTCACGATTCCTGTGCTGGGCGAGTTCGGCGTGCAGGGCAGCGCGTCAGGAAGCGGACGACTGGGGTTGAACTTCGAGGCATACGCCACAGGCGGCGATGTCACCGTGTCCTACCCGATGCAACTCACCATTTCCTACCCCACACGCGAGAATCTTGTGCCCGGCGGCGTAGCAGTGATTCAATCGTCATACAAACTGCTCCCAGGGGCGAGGTTGGGCACGACTTCACCCACGGCGCGATTTGTGATGTCCAGCATCATCGACCTGCAGGCGTCATTCAGCGTCCGCGCCCGCGCCTTCAGCGCAGATATTCTCAACCAGACCATTTCTATTCCGCGCATCAACTACAATCAGGAACTGATTAACACCGATAACTTGAATCTTTGGGATCAAGATTTTGACCTGCTTCCCTCTTATCCCGGGCTGCTCACGCTTAATGTGCATCGCCCGCTGATAGTGACGGAGGGTGGGAATCCATTCAACCTGAACGAAGTGAAACTGACCTCCACTGGCAGCGACCGCTTCGTGACCCTCACGGGCGACCTGACGGCGGCGACGGTCTACCTGATTCAGTCCCTGCTGGGGCTACCACCGAACAACTACCTGCGCAAGGACATTTCCTATTACGGGCTTAGTGCGGGCTACTCGCTGCTGCAAACGGAGGTGCGCACGGGCATCGGTTTCCGTCAAGATTTTGAGTTCAATCCACGCCCGAAAATCCGCCTTACCTTCAGCGATGGGCGTGCGCCTGTGGAGTTCTACGCCGGCGAGAGCGTTTCCATTCGCATGCCCCTTGAGGGTGCGCTGACGGTCAACGCCTCCGTCGTGATGGACAATCAGTTCAAAAATATCACCTATATCACCATTTCTGGGGGCATCTATTTCTTGCCGATGTCTGTGTACGCCAGCGGTGCGATTGGCAGCATCTCGCTGGGCAGCTTCGAGTTCAAGCCTGTGGATGAGATGGGCATCGGCTCAACGCTCCCCATTCAGATTTTCAACCGCACTTTCACACTGGGTGGCTTTACGGAGCAGCTCGCCGGGGCGTTGACCGTGCGGGCGAACACCGACGCGACCCCCGGAATCTTCTACAGCGTGAACTACAATAGCCCCACCTCTGCCCGAATCGGTGATCCGAACACGACCATCTATCTGGAGTGCCGCCCGTTCAACTACTTTACCAGCGGTTCGCGTGTCTGGTTCCGCAACACGGAGCTTTCCACGACCCAGATCGAAACGAATGTGGTGCGAGCGGTAATCCCGTCGAGCTTACTCAACACATTGGGTGAATTCCAACTGTTCGTGCGCACGCCGGGCAAACCCGACACAAACACGCTGCCGTTCGCAGTTGGCTATAAGCAGCCTGTTATCGATGAAGTGGAAAACTCCCAATACCCTGGCGACCACTTCAACGGCTTTGTAATCGGCTCCGCAGGGGATCAGGACCTGTTTGTGGACTTCAACACCTCTGGAAGTAACGCTTCCTACTACCCGAATGATATCACGAAGGTCTACTGGAACGACCAGCGGGTAGAGATTGTGCAGATGGGTTCAGGCAATCCGACCAACTTCATGCGCGTGCGCGTGCCGAATCGCTACCTCTGGCAGCCGGGGGATATCGTGCTGAAGGTAGTGAACCCTGGTCCGGGTGGGGGCGAGGGGCTGCATCATGTGGCGGCGCTTTATCCTCCTCCCTTCTTCGATGATGACAACGATCGCGCACTCTCACCACGACGCGGACGCTCCATCGGCACACAGGGGATTACTCTCCGCATTCGCGGCAGCAACTTCATCAAGGGTGTCTCCGAGGTCATCCTGAAGGAGGAAAACAATACCATCGTTCCCCTGTCCACCCAGTATGTGAGTTCCGCCGAACTGAGGGCGCAGTTCCCTGCCAACCTGATGCAAACGGCGCGCAGTGTCTATATTGACATTCGCCATCCTGCTTATCCGTCGGGTTATCAGCATACAGGCAACGCGAAGCAGTTCACGATTTTGAACCCGGTGGCGTTTGTGGAGCGGTGCGAGCCGAATGTGGTCAATCGAGGGGATGCGCCGCCGAGTTTTGTGGAGGTGCGTGGCTTCGGGTTCCTGCCCAGCAGTCAGGTGCTGTTCAATGGCGTCGCGGTGAGCACCACCTATATTTCGAACACCCGCCTGCGCTTCACGCTGCCCGCTGGCACAATGAATACGGGGCGTGTGAACAGTGTGAAGGTGCGCAATCCGCAGACCGACGGTATCGATTCGAACGAGGAGTGGTTCACCGTGCGCAATCCTGCCCCTACGCTGACCGCACTGAACCCCAACATGGCGGACATCTTCGCTGCGAACGCAACGGTGGACATTTTCGGAAGCGGGTTCGAATCGACTGCCCGTGCCTACTTTGCAGGTGTCCCTCTCACCACCGCCTTCATTAACGCCACTCAGGTGCGAGCGACCATTCCGGGCATTCTGCTGCGCAACACGGGTGTTTACCCCATCACCGTGCGCAACGAGCCGAGCATCGACTCCAACGCACTGAACTTCACGGTTCGTCAGGGCGAGGTGATTTTTGTCAGTCCGCAAGGAAACGACGCGAACAGCGGCATCACTTGGGCGTCGGCGAAGCGCACCGTACAGGCGGGCATCGATGCAGCAGTTCCTCCGCAGGGCTATCCCGGGCGGCAGGTCTGGGTGAAGGCGGGCGTCTATAATGAGCGCATCTCTCTACGCAGCGGCGTGCATGTGTACGGCGGCTTTGCGGGTTGGGAGACCGAGCGCAGCCAGCGCAACCTGCTCGCCAACGAGAGCGTGCTGGACGCCAACAACGCGGGAACAGTGGTCACCATTCCTGCCAATACCACGGACGCCACCCTCGACGGTTTCACCGTGCGCAACGGCAATCGGGCGGACGGGGGAGGCGGCGTCTACATGTTAGGCAACGGCTCGGTCGTCATCTCCAATAACCTCATTCTCAACAACACCTCCACAAGCGCCAGTGGAGGCGGAGCAGGGGTCTATATTCACGGCGCTACCGCACGGGGTGCATCTGTGCAACTGCTCAATAATGTGATTGTGCGCAACATGGCGACCCACGCAGCAGGTCTCTACATGCGCTACGCCACGGTGAACCTCGTCAACAACACCATCGCCTATAATGTGAGCAATCAGACCAGCACCGGCGCCGCGGTCTACGCCTCCGACGAGACCCAGACCCTGCTCGCGAACAACATCATCGCGTTTCAGACGAATGGCGCTTGCATTGAGCGCAAGAATGTCTCAACCGCGGTGATGACCCTGCGCAACAACTGCGTATTTGGTGCAACACCCCCCTATCGCAACATCAACCCGACGAACGACCTGGCAGTGAACCCCAACTTCGTGGACGCGGCGAACAACAACTTCCATCTGGGCGACTCGCCCTGCATCGACGCGGGCAATAACGCGGATGCGAATCCCGCGCTGATTCCTGTGGACTTCGACGGGCAGGCGCGTGTGAACGGCATTGCCATCGACATCGGCGCGGATGAAGTGTATGCTCAGACTCCGATTCTCACTGTGCCCGGAGGTACAGCGCAGATCCGCACGCCCGTTAACCTGACTGCCACGCTCCGACGCTCGGACAACAATTTGCCGATTGCGAACCAGACGCTGGAGTTCTTTGTGGAAGGCGTCTCGGTCGGGACGGCTACCACCCAGAGCAACGGCACGGCGACGCTGGGCTATCTCCCACCGGAATCGCTCGGCGTGGGCAACAAGGCTTTGCGCGTCGAGTTCGCGGGCAACACCGCCTATAACCCCGTGCAGCAGAACGCCGTGCTGCTCGTGCAGCGGGGCAACACCAGCCTCGCGCTAACCGCGCAACCATCGCAGGTGAGCGTAGGACAGCAGATGACGCTGGGCGGAACCCTACTGGATGCGACCAACGCCCCCGTTGCGAACCGTACGCTGCGAATCCTGTGGAACGGAGTTGAAATCAGTACTGGTCAGACCAATGCCAGCGGAGAGTATCTAATCCCCTACATCGTGCCGCGTGGGACGCCGCGCGGCAACAACACCGTGCGCGTGGAGTTCACGGGCGACACGCTGCTAAACGGCTCCTTCGCGCAGGGCACAGTGCAGGTGGTCAACACCGCCCCAGAAGCCTCGCTGGCAGGCGCAACGCTGATATTCAACGGCACGAACAGCTTTGTGCAGGCAGACCATCGCGCTGAGCTGAATGCCTACCCATTGACCCTTTCCTGCTGGGTGCGCACGCTGGATACTTCCGATCAGGAACGCGGCATCATCAATAAGTATGTCAGTGGCTCCTTGAACGGCTACCAGATTTACCTGCGTCAGGGGCGGGTATATGCGTGGTACTTCCGCAACGGCAGCAACTATGTCTGGGATGTGGGGCGCGGGCTGGACGGCGGCAGCATCGCCGACGGCTTGTGGCATCATGTGCAGTTCGTGGTGGACGCTTCGGGCGGCAAACTCTATGTGGACGGCACGCTCCGCGCCAGCCGTGCATGGACAGGCACGCCCGGCGCACCCTCCACCACTACGCCCCTGATGATTGGGCGTTATCCGGGCACACCCATGAACGGGTACTTTCTCGGCGAGATCGATGAGGTCAAACTCTGGAACCGCGCGGACATCTCTCTGGACGAGAAGAGCCGCAAGGCGATGTTAGTGGGTAACGAGGAAGGTTTACTCGCGTACTTCCGCCTCGACGAGGGCGCGGGTAACCAGAGCGCGGACTCCGTTTCGGGTGCGACCGCCACGCTGGTCAACGCGCCTCAATGGGCGACCTCCACCGCGCCTGTGGAGACGGTATACCTGACGAATGGGGTGCCGCGCACTCTGCGCCTAAACGCCTACGACCCGAACAACGACCCGCTCAGCTACAATCAGCTCAATGGGCCTACAGGCTCCGTCTGGAGCGGCGCCGCGTTCCCCAACGCCACACTCCTGCCACCCACGGGTGGAACCTCAGGCGCGTTCAACTACCGTGTGACGGACGGTTTGCTTAACAGCAACACCGCGTCAGGCAACATCCAGAGCGTGTATGCACCCTACGCGGGGCTGGGCGGTTCAAGCCGATACCTCAACGGCAACACCAACTCGTATATCCGTGTGCCAGGCTTCGGCAATATCGCCCCCACGGACGAAATCACCATCGAGTTCTGGCAGCTGGTCGCTGAGCCGCGCGCATGCGCCACCATCGACCTCAATGGCGGCACGGCGAGCAACCGTATCGTGGTGCATAGCCCCTGGAGCGACGGGCGCGTTTACTTCGACTTCGGCAATATCACCACCCAGGGACGGCTCTCCTATGTCCCTCCCCAATCCATCGTGGGCACATGGCAGCACTTCGCCTTTGTTGCCAGCCGCAGCGGCAACTTCATGCGCATCTACCGCAACGGCGTGCTGGAAGCGCAGAAGACAGGCATGACCTCGTTCACACGCGGCAATTTCGACCTGTATCTTAGCAGCCCATTGGGACCTCAGAGCTATTTCGGACTGATCGACGAGGTGCGCATCTGGAACCGCGCCCGCACGCAGCGTGAAATTCAGCGTGATATGCATGCAACGCTCGCCGGCAACGAACGCGGACTCGTTGGCTACTGGCGATTGGACGAGTGGGGCAACTCTGTTACGGTGGCTAACGACTCCTCCCCCAGCGGCGCGCACGGAACCTACAGCAATGCCCGCTGGGTGGCGTCCACCGCACCTATCGATACCGTGAACCTGCTGGCTGCCTCACGCACTTTCACCTTGGGCGGGTTTATGGAGAGCCTCTCGAACCCGAACCAGCTGACCTATCCGATCACGCTCAACCCAGCGTCGGGCGTGCTGCAGGCGACGGGCAATCAGGCGACTTACACTCCAGACCAGCCCGGCGTGTACGAAGCCCGCTACCGTGCTGATTACACCAGCATGCAGAGCAACCGCGCCCGAATCTGGCTGGTTGTGCCCCGCCCTGGCGACGCCGACGGCAACGGCTGCGTGGATGATGGAGACCTGCTGCAGGTGCTGTTCGCTTTTGGCACGGACAACCCCGACACCGACCTGAACAACGACGGCATCGTCGACGACGCGGACTTATTGCAGGTGCTGTTCAATTTTGGGAATGGGTGTTAGGGGCAACCCTGAGCAGGGGTGTGGATACCGCACCCCTGCCACACACCAATCCATCAACAGGTGCTTCAAGAAACTGCGGGACAGGTATAACATACCCTGCAATTCCCGACAAACTGGGGTATAATAGGTGTAGCGTCGGTTAGGCTCTTTGGGAAATTGTCGGACGAGTTCAGAGCGTCGGCGTGTGCGCCCACCCTTTGCGCTCCTCCCAGACCGTTCCCCTTAGACTCTCAACGATAGCTCGCACAGACAGGAGGTAAAGCAATGCGACCGAATGCTTGGAGTTGGACGAATGGAGCGCGTTTCAATCGTCGCGCGCTTGTGATGGTCGTTTGGCTCGCGCTGGGGTGGCTGCTCGGCGCGACGACCTCGTTGAATGCGCAGACGCTCACCTGGCTTGGTACGCTTGGGGGCACTGGGAGTGTGGCTTATGGCGTCTCTGGTGATGGCGCGGTCGTGGTCGGTAGTGTAGGACTTGCCGGCAATCAAAACCGCGCCTTTCGCTGGACGCAAAACGGCGGAATGGAGGATATCGGCACGCTCGGTGGCAATTGGAGCGCGGCATATGATGTATCGTCCGATGGTAGCGTGGTGGTCGGATCGGCATTCAACAGCTCTATGCGGCACCGCGCTTTCCGCTGGACGATGCAAACATATATGCAAGACCTCGGCACACTGGGCGGCAATAGCAGTGAGGCATATAGCGTATCAGCAGATGGCAGCGTAGTGGTCGGACGGGCGGCTACCAGCAGTCAGCAGCATGCCTTTCGCTGGACAGCAGGTACTGGGATGGTGGATCTTGGCACTCTGAATGGTCGTTATAGTGAGGCGCTCGGCATTTCGGGGAATGGGCGTGTCATCGTTGGCGGGTCGTTGAACCATCTGGACGAGATGTGGGCGTTTTGGTGGACCATCGGCACTCGGATGCAACCGCTCTACCCCTTAGCCGCTTGCTGCGGCGAAGCAAAGGGCGTCTCCAATAACGGACTGGTCATCGTCGGACGCTCCCATTCCGCCCAAACAGAACAATGGCATGCGTGTCTATGGGGGTGGGATGGTGCCACTTTTCAGCCCCACGACTTAGGCACTTTGGGCGGCAACGAGAGCGAAGCCCTCGCCTGCACCAATAACCAAATAGCCGTCGGCTGGTCGCACATCCCGTCGGGACAACGCCGTGCCTTCCGCTGGACACCCACAGGGGGGATGGAAGACTTAACAGCGGTCTATCAATCCTTGCTGAGTGCAGGTTCCTACCTCGAAGCGGCGCGCGACCTCACCCCCGATGGGCGTTATATTGTGGGGCAGGGCTATAACGCGGCGCGAGGGCGCACCGAAGCCTTCCTGCTGGACACGCAATGCACTTCCCATAACGGCGATGTGGATAACAACGGCTGCGTGGATGATGCCGACCTGCTCGCGGTGCTGTTCGCGTTCGGCAATACAGGGCAGTTAGGGCGCGTGGACACCAACTGTGACCAGGTGGTGGACGACGCAGATCTACTCCAAGTGCTGTTCAACTTCGGCAGCGGGTGTTAGTTTCCACAATCCGCAGGGGTGTGGATACCGCACCCCTGCCACACACCAATCCATCAACAGGTGCTTCAAGAAACTGCGGGACAGGTATAACATACCCTGCAATTCCCGACAAACTGGGGTATAATAGGTGTAGCGTCGGTTAGGCTCTTTGGGAAATTGTCGGACGAGTTCAGAGCGTCGGCGTGTGCGCCCACCCTTTGCGCTCCTCCCAGACCGTTCCCCTTAGACTCTCAACGATAGCTCGCACAGACAGGAGGTAAAGCAATGCGACCGAATGCTTGGAGTTGGACGAATGGAGCGCGTTTCAATCGTCGCGCGCTTGTGATGGTCGTTTGGCTCGCGCTGGGGTGGATGTTTGGCGCACAGAACTCGGCTGATGCCCAATCCCTCACCTGGCTCGGCACGCTAGGGGGTAGCCAAAGCGTTGCCAGTGGCGTGTCTGATGATGGGACGGTGGTAGCAGGATACTCCCGGTACGATAACTACAATCGCGCCTTCCGCTGGACCCAGGCTTCAGGGATGCAGAATCTGGGAACCCTCCCCCAGTTCACCTACAGCGAGGGCTACGGAATCTCTGCCGACGGCACAAAAGTGATCGGCACAGCGTTCTATGTCGTTCCGTTCGGGGGCTCGCGTAGGTCCTTCCTGTGGGTATCAGGCTCTGGCATGCGCGACCTGGGCAACCTGGAGGGCGGATTCGACAGTTCTGCACACGCGATTTCAGCCAACGGCTCCATAGTCGTTGGCTGGGGGCACACCTATGGCAACGACATACACGCCTATCGATGGACGCAAGGCACCGGCATGCAGGATCTCGGCACCTTGGGAGGCGGAGAAAGCCGGGCACTTGGGGTGTCTGGCAACGGATCCGTTGTAGTCGGCTGGTCGAGCAATCACCTGGGCGAAATCTGGGCGTTTTGGTGGACTGCTGGCAACGGCATGCAACTGCTCTACCCCTTAGCCGCTTGCTGCGGCGAAGCAAAGGGCGTCTCCAATAACGGACTGGTCATCGTCGGACGCTCCCATTCCGCCCAAACAGAACAATG
>BEHR01000042.1 GCA_002898555.1 bacterium HR15 | reverse complement strand
CATCGCGCGCCGTCGTCCCGCCTCAGTGAACTGCCCATTGCGCTTCTCGGCAATCTCGTCGTAGATGCCCGCAAAGAGGGCGTCGACGGTGTCGGGCATGCTGAGGTCCGATGCGCTCGGACGAATGATTCGCCCCGTATGGAAAAAGTTGCGCACACGATAGAGCAGTTCCGCCGCCCGTTTGCTGCTTATGCGCGGCGCGTCCACATAGAGCACCGCAAAGGGCAGCAGCTGCCCCGGCACGAACACCTCCCGCGCGGCGCGTTCGGTGGGCAAACCACAGGTTTGCAGCAGGTTATCGATGAGCTGTCCGAGCGTTTGAATGCGTGGTTCAGGCGGCGAAGGCTCCCCCGGAGTGGCTGACAGCTCTATCTGCAAGCGAACCCCCCGCTGCCCATAGGCGAACCGAAAGGCATGCAGGAAATCGAGCCAATCTTCTGGCGAGTCGCTGATGGGCTGCGCCTGAATGATTAGGAAGCCGACGCCCACGCGGAACAGCGCGAGCTGAATCGAGATGAGTTCGAAAGGGATTCGCCGCCTGTTGACGCTCAGCTGCTGCCGTGACACTCTGCCGCCTATCTGTTCAGTGAGCCAGTTGCGCATGGCGTTGTGCTCCATCTGCCAGAGCAAGGCGGTAGGGCGCGTGCCTTCGGGCGGATTGAGATATCGGCGCACATGCGCCAGCAGGTCATCTTCGGGGAACTTTTGGACGCTCCAAAGGGACAAATCACGCTCCTGTCCGGGTGCTTTTGCCTCTTGCACCTGCGCAACCCTTTCCTCAAACCTCTCCGCTGCAAAGAGGAAGGGATAAAGGAGCAGACTTGAAGAGGCATTGGTATCTACCCACATGCGTGATTGTTTCGATCTTTGCATTTTGAGAGGGATTTCATTGTAGATCTGCAGCAGGTCCGGGATACCATCTCTCCAATCGGGTCAGCCGATCCTCCTGCAAATGGATCTGCTCCTTGGCTCGTCGGATTTTTTCCTCAAGCTCCCTCACTTTATCCCAGCGACGATCCGCATCGGCTTCATGCATTTCGGTCTGCCATTCGTTGATACGCCTGTTCACATTCTCTATCTCTTGGCGGATACTTCTCACTTCATCTCGCCATGCCTCCTGCGGGTTCATTTCGTTAGGCATTCGAGCCGCCAGCTCACGCGCCCATCCATACTCTTTTGCGAGAAAGTCGCTCCTAAGCCAGCTGGTCGCCAGCATCGTCCCAAACAGGGTGGGTACTACGATCTCCAGTATCGCCATGAACAGGCTAACCAGATACGCGCCTAACATAGGTTGCCCGCGTTCGATAGCGAGCTGGGCTCGGAAGTAGGCAACCACCAGAATAGCCAACGCCAGGAGCACGACGAAGAGACCAAATATGCGGTAGATAGATTCTTGTCGCTTTGTACCAATCTTCCACATATGCATGGAAAGCCCCAGCGCTGCATGCAAGAAGGCGCCGATAAAATAAGCGGTCCAGAACTCGCCTGTGAAGCGCATAAGGGGGCGCGAAGTGAGTGCGGCGAAGAGTAGCGAAGCTATCACCAACAGCAGCGCCCAGAGAACCGTGTTCCGGATTGCCGCCGTGTAGTCGTGATGGATTTCGTCGCGCATCTTGGTCGCCGCGCGTATTACCTGATTGCGCATATTGTTCGCCGCGGGTTGTGGCGCGTTACCAAAGTTGCCCTGATTTGCCATTGTGGTCTCCTCACCTACATCGTAATCTTTAGAGAAAGGTTTCGGTTTCTTGCAAATCATACTGTTGCTCGATGTCTACTTCCTCTCCGGGTCCGTACAGGCGGACCGCCTTGAAGGCGCTGTCCCAATGTTGGTGAAGCGCTTTATGCTGCGGCACCGGTACCCCATGCAGAATGAGTTCCAGCGACTTGGCGGTGTCAGGAGGCTGATAATTAGTGGGTTCCTGGTAAAGAATGGGATGTTTGGGGTCGCGCCTGCATGGATCGGCGGTCAAGTCGGTCCAGCCGATGATGAGTTTGCGCGAATAGGCACTGTTTTCTGGCTTGGTGGCATAGGTGATAGCCAGGTCTAAGGCGCCCACTACATCAGAGCCACAATAGGTCAAGTTCCCTTTTGCATCGCGCCCACACGCTCGCGGCTGCCACATCTGTTCCAGCTCTTTGAGGATCGCCTCTCGTTGCTGCTTGGTGCCTTTCAGCTGCTTACTGATGCCTACCTCAGGGTGATGATCGCAGCGAATCAGAATGATTCGAGTGTCATCGGGCAGGTAAGCCGTTATAAGCCGCTCGAATGCCTGGTGCCACTCCTCGCGTTTTTGCGCGGCAGAAGATGTCGAATCGACCAGCACGATAACCAGCAACGAGCGATTTGGAGGCGGACCATCACAGCCTGGGAACAACATGATGGGGAGTGCCAGTCCAGCCGAGGTTGCCAGTGCCACCAGTCGCTTTCGCCATATCGATTGCGCTCTTTTCATCGCCATCCCTCCGTTTAGTTATTATACTCTATTGGATGGATATCTCCTTCGGAAATTCAACTATTATGGGGTGGTGTGAAAGAGGTGTATGCGCACCACCCCCTGTTCAGAACGGATTTCTGGTGTGGGCGTGGCACGCTGCTCGATCAGCGCGCGCTGGTATGCCAGACGCTGCTCTTGCTGCTCGCGCTCCAGCAGCAAGCCCGCGAGTTGACGCAGCACCGATTCATCGGGCGGTTTATAGAGATAGTCATACGCGCCTGCACGGAACGCCTCGCGTGTGGTCTCGAAACCGACCGCATGGGCCGTCACCAGAATATAGAGGGGCTGGGGGTGCTTCTGCTTGAGCGATTGCAGCACCGACACGCCGCCCGTGTCGGTGGGGTCGCTGGCGCTCAGACAGGTGTCGATCAGCACCAAATGCGGGCGGTGCTGGCTAATGAGGCGCGATGCCTCCTGCTCATTGGACGCATAGAACCATTCAAAGTCGGGGAAGCGAGCAACCAGTTCCTGATAGAAGTCGGTCAGGTCGTCGTACACCAGCAGGCGCGGGCGTGGTGTCTGTAGCTGGGGCGTGTTCGCGCTCAGGCGCAGCTGCACGGTCTGAACGGTTGACCATTCCTCGCCCAACCGCTCCTTTGCTTGCTTCAGCAGCGGCGCCAGCTCATGTTCCACGCGACGCTGAATGTCGTCGGGTTCTACCGGCTCCCCGTGATGCAGGAGCCACTCAAGGAGGTCCTCGTCATACTCCAGCACCTTGCTCTCCAGTTGATAGAAGCGTGCCCTGAAGGTTTCGAGGGTGTGTCGGGCAATTTCACGCAGTGCGGACCGACTCAGTAGCTGGAACGGCACGATCACAGGCAACAGGTTCAGGATCTCCTCTGGGAAGTCCTGCTCCTCAAGGTAGCGTAGTAGACGCGCGGTTTCCATCGTGGCAGAGGCTTGGGCGCGCTGTTCGCGCCCAAAACCGATGGGGCGTTCTGGTTGCTCCCCCAGTTCGTGTGCAAAAATCATGATTGTCTCGCGGAAGCCGACCTGCTGCCCACGCCCATCGGTGCAGTGTCCCTGCTCCAAAATCTGGCGGAACAGTCCCTGCACGGCGGGGGTGGATGTCTCCAAGCCGCGCACATAGATCACGCAGCGTGGGAATTCCATTACATGATTAGTCAGAAACCCGCCCCGTTCCCAGCCGATGTAGGGCGGTTTGACCCCAAGTAATTCGTCCAGCTCGTCCGCGCTGAGGTGATAGCGACGCACGAAGCGGCGCAGATCCAGGTCGAGAAACGCTTTTTCGTTGTGACAGAGGATCTGTGCCAGCAGGCGCGCAGTGAGTGTTTTGCCTGTGTTGGGTGGTCCGATAAAGAGCATAGCGAGCCGAACGCCATGGTGCGCCTCGCGCTGCGAGAAATGTTCCTTGACCGCCTGGGCGATGGTCTGCAGAGCCGTTTCTTGCCCGCGCACGACCGCGCTGAGTTGCGCGAACAGGTCGGGCAAGTGGGCAGTAAGCAGTTCCTCTGGTGGGATCTGCAGGCGCCGTGCCAGCACTTGATAAACATCCTGCGGGGTAACGGGGAAGGGTGGCTCGCCTGTGCCGTGTAGCGAGACCCACGCGCCCGCAGCATCCATCAGGTCCAGCGATTTATCGGGCTGGTGGCGCATGGGCAGAAATCGCTCGCTCAGATCGAGAATCGTATCGAGGGTCTCGTCGGAGTAGCGCACGCCGTGATGCTGCTCATAGGTGGGGCGCACCTCGCGCAGAATGCGGCGCATCGTCTCGACGGACGGCTCCTGCAGGCTGACCATCTGGAAACGGCGCGCGAGGGCGCGGTCGGCTTCGATATATTGCACATATTCCTGGCGGGTGGTCGCACCGATACAGCGGATCTTGCCCGACGCCAGCAGCGGCTTGAGCGCGTTCGCCACATCGAGCGCGTGCCCGCTCACCTGCGTGCCGACAATTGTGTGCAGCTCGTCAATAAACAGAATGATGCGGTCGCCATACTGCTCCAGCACCTGCCGAATGGCTTCTAATCTTTCCTCAATCGTGCCGTGATACTGCGTGCCTGCACGGAGCGCCACCAAGTTGAGTTGCAGCACGGTGTAGCCTTGCAGCGCGGGGATTTCGCCACGATAGATACGCAGCGCGAGGTCTTCCACCAGTTTGGTTTTACCGACCCCTGCGGGTCCTACGAGGGCGACATTCGGCTTGGTGCGGTGCAACAGTCCCAGCACGAGCGATTCGCGTTCGGCGTCCCGCTCATAAGCAGGGGTCAGCTTGCCCTCGGCTGCCAACTGCGTGAGGTTAATCGTGTAGGGTTGCAAGGCACGCAGGGCGTCGGCTGGAATAGGCTTGGAACGCGGGTGCTCTTGCTTGCGCTGAAGTTGCTGCGCCCGCTGGCGGAGTGCGTTGAGGTCTATCTGCCACTGCTTTATCGTTTGCTGCAAAGTGGGGTCCTGCGTTTCGAGCATCACGAACAACATATCCCAGAGGGTGGCGTCCTCGCGCCCTTCGTGACGGCATCGCTGACGCACCTGGCGGTGGAACTGACTCACCGTTTCGTCCACCGGGATACGCTGGTCACCGATCGCGCCTGTGAGTTGTCTCAGCTGCTGCTCGATTTCCTGGGGGAGCGTGGTTCCCAGCTGCTCCTGGGGGGCAACCGACCACCATCCCCACCACAGATCCACCAGATTCAGCGGTCGCCCCTCTTGTAAGGCGCGTTCTTTCGCCCGTTTCCAGACCTCGTTCGCCACCTCATCATAGCCTGAAAGCATACTCGTTTCGCCTCATACGAATTATACGACAAAGGCTTGAGCCGCTGTCCCCTCCCGGAGGCACAACCACTGCGCCCCCGGGAGGGATTGAGCCGGCTTTATACCTCGCGCAGGTCGTCATCGATATCGGAGCGGCGGCGTCCGCCCGACTCAGACTCCAGCGCTGCCAGCAGCTCGCGTAACAGCCCACCAAACGCCTCCCGCATTTGGCGAATGTCGCCCTCCAAGTCTTGTTCGATGAACTGCTGCGCTGTCTGCTCACCCTTCGCAATCGCCTGCAGGCGCGGTGCATACTGTTCCACCGTCTTGATCGCTACCCCCATCGTGTGGGTGAATTGCTCATAAGTGAAGGTGTTTTCGTCGATGGGCATATCGACCGAGAAGCGCACCTCCCCATCGCGCGGATCGTAGCTGAACTTGCCCAGGATGATGCGATAGTTGAGGTAGCTCATAGCCAGCCACAGGTCGCTCAGGCGGTCACGGGGAGTGCTGTCCAACGGGGCAGAGAGCACTTGATGCACCTTGAAGGAGAGGCAACCCTTCTCCACCATTGGGTCGATGCTCATTACATAGCCTTCGGCGGCTTCCGAGGAGCGCCATCCCGTGCGGATCATGCCTTCCTTCTCGAAAGGCTCATCCACAGCTTGATAACGGCTCCAACCGAACCGCTCCAGATACTCCCTCATCATCTGCAAGGTCACCTGAGTCATCGTTTTGTACCTCCTGAGAGTAAGATATAATGATGAATACGCGGTCGCGCACGCGATTCCTGCTTAAACGAAGTGACATCACCCCCTAAAGCTCCCAGTACTAAGGGTGGAATCTTTGCCATTCGTGTCAGGAGGTAAAAGACGATAACGCACGGGGTCGATGCGGGAAAGCGGCCTCGCTTTATGATCTTGGCATCGGTCAGCGGGCAGGAGAGGGCTCCTTTTGCGCGAACCTTCGGGGGTGAGGAGCAAGCGATGCTGGCAAAGGTAGATAGCGCTGCCCTGCACGGGATCGATGCCTTCACCGTGCAGGTGGAGGTCGATATGCAGCCGGGCATGCCGCAGTGGACGCTGGTCGGGCTGCCTGACACCGCCGTTCAGGAATCGCGCGAGCGCGTGCGCACCGCGATCCGCAATGTGGGGCTCGACTTTCCCCTGCGCAAGTTGACCATCAATCTCGCCCCTGCCGATGTGCGTAAGGAGGGCCCTGCTTACGATTTGCCGATTGCCGTCGGCATTCTGGCGGTGTCGGAGCAAATCCCGCTGGATCGGCTGGAGGAGGCGCTGATTGTGGGGGAGTTGTCTTTGGACGGCAGCGTGCGCTCGGTGAATGGGGTGCTATCGATCGCGCTCCACGCACGCGAATCGGGCAAGCGACGGCTGATAGTGCCTGCCGCGAATGCATTAGAAGCCGCCGTCGTGCGCGAAATCGAAGTGATAGGCGTGGAGAGCCTGGTGGAAGTGGTGACCTATTTCCACGACCCCGCCAGTAAGCAGCCGACGCGCGTCGATGTGAACGCGTTGCTCAATGCCCAGCCCGATTATGAGGTCGATTTTTCTGAGATTCGGGGTCAGGAGCAGGCGAAACGCGCGCTCGAAATCGCGGCGGCGGGCGGGCATAATGTGCTGCTCATCGGTCCACCCGGTTCAGGCAAGACGATGTTGGCGCGTCGCCTGCCGACGATTTTGCCGCCGATGACACTGGAGGAGGCGTTGCAGACGACTCGTCTCTACAGTGCGGCGGGGCTACTGCCCCCGAAAACGGGGCTGATGACCGCGCGCCCCTTCCGCTCGCCCCATCACACCACCTCCTACGCCGCGCTGGTGGGTGGCGGCACCATCCCGCGCCCCGGCGAAATCTCGCTCGCGCATAACGGCGTGCTGTTTTTGGATGAGCTGCCCGAATTCAAGCGGGATGTGCTGGAGGCGATGCGCCAACCGTTGGAGGATGGGGTCGTCTCGGTATCGCGCGTGCAGGCAGCGGTGCAGTTCCCCGCGCAAACCATGCTGGTCGCCGCGATGAACCCGTGTCCCTGCGGCTTTCACGGCGACCCCTATCACAGCTGCAACTGCTCGCCCACGATGATCCGCAAATATCTGCAGCGCATCTCAGGTCCGCTGCTGGATCGCATCGATATCCATTTAGAGGTGCCGCGCCTGCGCCAGGAGGAGCTGCTGGGGCTTCAGCCGGGCGAACCGTCCGCAGCGATTCGCGAGCGGGTGGTGCGGGCGCGCCTGCGCCAGCTGGAACGGCTTCAGCCCTACGGGCTGGTGTGCAACGCGCAGATGAGCAGCAAGCTGGTGCGCCAGTTCTGCCCGATTGGTGAGGATGTGCGTACCTACCTGCGAACGGCGGTGCAACGACTGGGGCTGAGTGCGCGCGCCTTCGACCGCATCCTCAAAATCGCCCGAACGATCGCCGATCTGGAGGGAGTTGCCGAGATTCAGCTGCCCCATATCGCGGAAGCGGTGCAATACCGCAGCATCGACCGCCGATTCTGGGGCACAGGGTAAATCGGGCGCCATTACAGGCAGCGCAAGAGATCTTTCAGCACGACCATGCCAATCGGGCGCCCCGCTTCGTCCAGCACAGGCATATCGCCAATTTTGACGGGCAAGCTCTGAAACTTTTCCAGCACCTCGATCGCCAGCGGATTGCCGCGCAGCACATAGGGCGTGCGCGTCATCGCCTGATGCACCGGCTCGCGCAGGGCATGCTCGTCTTGCAGCAATCGGCGTCGGATATCGCCATCGGTAATTAGCCCCACCATCACGCCCTCGTCGTCGACGATGCACGCGGCGCCTGCACCCGCCTTCGTGATGGCGAACAGCGCGTCGCGCAGGGGAGCATCCTGATGCACGATTGCCAGCGCATCCCCTGTGCGCATCACATCGTAGGTTCGCAGCAGCAGGCGCCTGCCCAGCGTGCCCGCGGGGTGATTAAGGGCGAAGTCGTCGGGGGTAAAGCCACGCGCTACCATCACGGCTAATGCCAGCGCATCGCCCAGCGCGAGCATCGCCGTCGTGCTGGCGGTCGGTGCAAGATTATGGGGGCACGCCTCCCGCTCCACCGCCACATTCAGCACCAGATGCGCCATTCGCCCCAGTGTCGAATCGGGGCGACCGGTCATCACGAGGACGAACACCTGCAGACGCTTCATAGCGGGGCAGAGCGTGACCAGTTCCTCGCTTTCCCCACTGTAGGAGAGCAGCAAGGCGACATCATCGGGCGTCACCGCGCCCAAATCGCCATGGGCGGCTTCGGTCGGATGCAGAAAGAGAGCAGGCGTGCCTGTGCTACTAAAGGTGCCAGCCAACTTGCGGGCAATCGCGCCCGATTTGCCTACACCGCTGAGAACCAATCGCCCCTGGCAGCGCAGAATCGTCTGCACCGCCTGCTCGAATCGCTCATCGAGCTGGTCGCGCAAACGCAGGATTGCGCTTGCTTCGACCTGCAGCACCTCACGGGCGACCGCAAGCACATCCGGATCGGCACAGAGAGCGCGGCTCATAAGGAGGTATCTTCCAGTTCGGGGGCAATCCGCACACGGCGCTTGCGACGCGGACTGTTCGATTGCTCCCCGTAGTTCTCCTCGTATACCTGTTTCAGTTTCTTTTTAATGCGCTGTAAGGCGTTATCGATGCACTTCGCATGACGATTGAGCCGCTCGGACATCTCTCGGTACGAAAGTCCATCCAGATAGCAGTCGAGCACCTGCAGTTCGAGGGGGCTGAGCAGTTCGCGCACCATCCGCAGCACCGCTTGAGGAATGCGCCGCTCCAGAATCCACTGCTCTGGGTTCAGCGCGTTCGGGTCGGGCAGAATCTCCACCAAGCAGCTGTCCGATTCTTCGCCGTTGTTCTGCAGCGGGTTATAGAGCGAGATGTAGTCGTTCAACGGCTGGTGTTTCTGGCGGGTGGCGGTCTTGACCGCGGTGATAATCTGGCGGGTGATGCAAATTTCGGCAAAGGGACGGAAAGAAGGGATTCGATCGAAACGGAAGTCGCGGATAGCCTTGTACAGCCCGATTAGCCCTTCCTGCACCACATCCTCGTGGTCGGCACCGATCAAGAAGTAAGCGCGTGCCTTGCTCTCCACGAGGGAACGGTAGCGGCGGATTAAAATTTCAGTTGCGCGTTGACAGCCCTGTTTCGCATACTGCACCAGCTCTTCATCCTGCATCTGGTTGAAGCACAGCCCTGTCTCGTCGAAGTAGATGAGATCATCCGGTGTCATGTTATACGCCATGCTGGTCCCCTCCATCGCCTGTGTAATGTTCTGACGCGCCCGTGCGGGGTGTGAACGCGGAATGCGTCCCTATTGCCCACGGCGCCGTGGGACCTTGTTCGCCCAACAACCGTCCTCGCCACGCCTTCATTGCCACTCCCCGTGCGGACTATAGTAGTTTAGCCGATTGCTACCCCTTAAAGTCAAGGGGTAGGGCATTAAATCGCGCCCATTTTACCCGATTTAACCGCAGGAATCGCCCAAATGGCAGGGAATTATAGCGTTCTGTGCGAATCAAGGAGTATTCCTCACCCCCGTCCGAAAGAGGGAAGGATGGGGGTGAAAGCGTTCGAAGTGCGACCAGAGATTAAGGAGGTCTAAGGATGGGTTCAAATCGAACGAAATGGCTTTACGGCACGCTGGCGTTAACAGGGGTCTCGTCCTTTGCGCTGGCACAGGGACAGACACAGGGCACGGCACACATTGTACGGGGAGCGCCCGGCACACTCACCCTGCAGTTGCATGGTGTGACGCCCGCTGCCGTCGAGGTGGAGATAGACGGCGTGGTTGTGGCGCATCGCCAGGTATCGGGCAAAGCGAGTAGTTTGCAGCTCACGCTCAACAGCGCGGGGCTGCCGCCGGGCATGCATGAGGCGACCGTGCGACTCTATGACTCGCGCGGGCGGCTTATAAGCACCCTGCGCGGACCGATCGAACTGCTACCCGACCCGACCGCGCCCATCACTATTATCATTCCGCGCCATGGCACCAGTGTGTCTGGCACCGTGCCCATCGAGGTGCGTGTCAGTGGGTCGTCGCGCCCCTATGTCTCCTTCTTTATCGATGGGCAGGTGCGCACGCTACGCAACTATGCACCCTATGTGTACCACTGGGACACGACACGCGAGCGCAACGGCTGGCACGCCATCCAAGCATGGAGCTTCGACGGCAACCAGACCTTCAAGTCGCCTATCACGCGCGTGTTCGTAAATAACCCAGGCGGACGCACTGAGCGACAGATGCCTGCCCAATCGGATGAGCAAGTCGGGCTGAACGAGCCGACCTTGTCGACGCTGGGGGCGGAGCTTGCACGCGCCGAGCCGACGCTGCGCACACCCGAAACGATGGAAGGTCAGATGGCGGGCGAGAACCGCCTGAGCCGACCAGCGATACCACCTGCCCCTATCACGAAAACAGCAGAACCAGCACGACGGGAGACACCACCTGTCGACACGCTCTCCGGCAGCACCCCTGCACCGCAGGAAGTGCCTCGCACCACGGCGCCTGTCCGCATGCCCACGGCATCCTATCGCGTTGCCCAGGTGGAGGCGCAACCCAATCGCACCGGTCGGCTCAGCATACCTCCTGTCGAACCAGAGCCAGCAGAAGCGAATCGGATGGCAACACTTGCCACCCGTGAGCATTACTTGAGTGAGACGCTTACGCAGTTGCGTCCGACGGAAGCTCCACCGCGCATGCGCGGGCAGAAACTTGCAGCACCCCAGATTGCGCTTGCCCCCGCCTCGCCCACACCGGCAGCGCGTGCCACTGCGAAAGCAGCATGGTTACCTGTCCATTTCGGCACACGCTTGCCCGCTAACATCACACGCTATGAAGTGCTGCTCGATGCGCGCCCTGTGCCCTTCGATGTGGAACCGCGCGTGCAGAACGGCATCCCCCTGGTGGCGATTCGGCAGATTGCCGAGCAGGCGGGTGGCAAGGTGCGCTGGGACCATCAGCACAAAGTGGCGACCGTCGAACTGGCAGGGCGTATCGTGACGCTCGATGTGCGTGCCAATCGCGTCGTGTTGAACGACAAGGAAGTACCGACCGAAACGCCTCTACAAATCGTCAACGGGCGCGTGATAGCACCCGCTGCTCTTTGGGGCAAGGTACTGAACGCGGAGCTGACATTTGATCCCAACGCACGGCAATTGCACATCAACACTCAGTAGCTGGATGAATCCCCCTCTCCCAAGCGTTGGGAGAGGGGGCGCAGAGCGAGGCTAACAGCCCTGTCCGAAGTTGAACAGCACGGTAAGCAAGTCGGCATCGTCCACCACGCCGTCGCCATTCACATCCTCCGCGCCACATTCTGAGCTACAGCCGAAGGCGAACAGCACGGCGAGCAGATCCGCGTCGTCCACACAGCCGTTACCATCCACATCGCCAGGCACAGGCTCCACCAGCACACGGATGTTATCGATCAGGAGCGTATAGGCTGCCCCCGTGTTGAAGCCCAGCGCAATCTGGAACCATGGCGCATCGGCGGGCGGGAGCGACAGCGAGCGGTAGTCGATGGCGATGGTGTAGCTGCCACTGCCAACGGGCAGTTCAATCGGCTCCGAGGTCTGACGCCAGCCAGTATCATCATTGAAAGCCAGAATCACATTGCCCCAAGGAGTCGATGCACCCGATGGCACGGTGATGTCCAAGACCAGCAGATGTCCACGCCGAATGAGCGCCGCTAATCCCTCGCTGCTGCCGCCTCCAATCCAGACGAAGCCACCCGATGACACCCACTGAACACGCAAAGCCCCGTTATCCCAACTTGCATTGGCAACATTGGTGTCCCAGCTGCTGAAGCCTTGCGTGTCGCTATCGAAGGTGAACGCCGTCTGCGTGCGCGATTCGTCGAACAGGCGAATGTTATCCATGTAGATTTCATGCGATCCGCCCGCGTTCATGCCCAGATTGAACTGGAACCAGTCGTTGTACCCCGTGGAGGGCAACGCTATCGAGCGCGTGTCGATCATCGTGGTGAGTGTGCCGGGATTGCGCGGAATGGTCACGCGGTAGTTGTTGGTTTGACGCCAACCCAGTTCCCCATCGTTAAACGCGACGATAAAGTTTGCCCAAGGCACGCTTCTGCCCGCAGGAACCGTGATGTCCACGAGCAGCCGCTGCTCGGTGCGAAGCAAGGGTAGAATCTCGGGCACGCTATTGCTAATCAGCCAGCGGAATCCACCCGGCCACTTGACGCCCATCGAGTAGCTGCCGTCGGTAACGCCTTGGGTCGCCTGAAAGATTTGCCAGCAGTTGTCCCAGCCGACAGCATCGCAATATTCAGACGGATCGGAATCGTCGGCATAGCCGTGTAGATCGGGGGTCTCGAACGAAAAGACGACCTGCGCGGGCGCATAGCTCACTAAGAGCGCGCCCATCATCACGCCCAAAAACCATCGATTCAGCCTCATCGCATATAACCTCCTTTGCCTGGGGTTTTCAACCCCGTCGTTGAAGCGGTTCAACACCCCTATTATACCCCACTTTGGAGCGGATTCCTCCTCTGCCAGGACGAATCGAGCAATCGGCGACACCTTTTGACCCGTTTTGGCGTATAATATAGCAGGGAGCGACGCCGATGCGGGGACTGAAAAAGCTGTGGACAGGGAAAGGGATCGGTCTGTTGGTGCTGATCCCCTTATTGGCACTGGGTGGCGTTTGCCAGCAAGCTCCACAAGAGGTTGTGCCGCCCAAATTGCCAGAGCAAACTGAGCGCGACCGCCAGGAAGTTGAGCTGGGCAAGAAAATCGTTGCCGAGATCGAGAAGCAGTATAAGTTCGTCACGGACCCGGAGCTGGTGGAGCGGGTGAATCGGATCGGGCAGACGCTGGCAGTCATTGCTCGGCAGACCCACACGGAAGCGCGCTGGGGCGAACCTGGCCCCGCGCCGTTTGAATACACCTTCCGCATTATCGACGAGAAGGATGTGAACGCCTTCTCGGTGCCAGGTGGCTTCGTCTTCATCAACAAGGGGCTGCTGGATATGGTCTCCAGCGACGACGAGTTGGCAGGCGTGCTTGCGCACGAGATTGCGCACGCGGACCATCGCCATGTGATGGCGTTGATTCGCGCCGATAACAAAGTGCAACAGAGCGTGTTGCTGCCCGCGATTTTGGTGGGGCTGCTGGGCAGGCTCCCTTCGGACGACTTTATGAATGTGGCGCTGGGCGCGCAGCTCTATCGCATCGCGAAGGTCAGCGCGTTCAGTCAGGAGGCGGAGACTGACGCCGATTTAACGGCATTAGAGTATCTGCGTCGCTCGCCCTACAACCCGGTGGGGCTGCTGGTGTTCATGGAGCGGTTGGCGGCGGAGGAGCGTCGTCGCCCGCAAATCGAATGGGGCATCTTTCGCACGCACCCCGTGTCGCGCGAGCGCGTGGAGCGGCTGCGACAGGCACTGGCTGCCTACGGCATTCCCATTCGGCGACGGGAGGTCAGCCCTGCATTGCGCGTGTTGGCAGTTCCCATCCAGCTCGATAAGCCCGATGGGCTGTATCGCGTGCGCTACGAGAAAATCGACATCTTTGAGCCAGCGGACGACCCCCAGTTGGGACACTCACGCGAGCGTGCCATCCAGCTGGCAAAAACGCTGAACCGCCTGCTGGACGATGGGATTGAACTCTACGAGATCCAGCTGACACCCGACCGACGGGGCGTGCTGGTGCGCGGACAGGAGCTGGTGCGCATCACGGATGCGGATGCGCAACTCGCAGGCAAAAGTCCAGAAGAGATTGCCACGCAAGTGCGCGAAGCCCTACGCCGACTCATCTGGAGCGAGTCGATCCGACTAATGTTCTGATACCCCCTCCAGGGAAGAGCGGACCACGGTACACGGCTTAGATTCAACATGGCTCAGAGAGTGGGACTTTTTTCAACCCCTCCCCCAACCTCACATCCCTCTCCCAAAGGGCGAGGAGAGTGGAGGGCGAGCCTCCTGGCGTGTAGGGGCAGACCTCCGTGCCTGCCCCATACCCGCACCCCCAGCCCCTCTCCCAAAGGGCGAGGGGCGTGGAGGGCGAGCCTCCCGGCAAACTGAGAAAAACACCCAACAACGGCTCGGCAGGCAGCCCCGCCCTCCAGTTCACCGAGTGAATTTCCGAACACCCTCACCCCCTTGACAAAGGCGCGAAAAATGTGCTATAATTACACAGAACTGGCGTAATCCAACGGCGTCAGTCCTCCACGAAACCAAATGATGGAGGTGAACGAAATGAGACGCAAGACACTTTGGACTTTAGGCATTAGCGTTTGGACTTTGTGGCTCTGCCTGATGCCGTTGGTGGCGGGGGCGCAGGGCAGACCCGACATCGTGTGGATGGCGGGCGGGCACGCGGGTGCTGTCTTGTCGGTGTCGTTTTCTCCCGATGGCAGCCTGCTCGCTTCGGGGAGTTGGGACGGCACGGTCAAGTTGTGGCGAGTTTCAGACGGGGCGTTGATAAGAACCCTCACAGGGCACACGAGTTATGTCTTGTCGGTGTCGTTTTCTCCTGATGGCAGCCTGATTGCTTCGGGGAGTGCTGACCGCACGGTCAAGTTGTGGCGTGTGTCGGACGGTGCGTTGATAAGCACCCTCACAGGGCACACGAGTTATGTCTCTTCGGTGTCGTTTTCTCCTGATGGCAGCCTGCTCGCTTCGGGGAGTAAGGACGGCACGGTCAAGTTGTGGCAAGTTTCAGACGGGGCGTTGATAAGCACCCTCACAGGGCACACGAGTTATGTCTTGTCGGTGTCGTTTTCTCCTGATGGCAGCCTGATTGCTTCGGGGAGTGCTGACCGCACGGTCAAGTTGTGGCGAGTTTCAGACGGGGCGTTGATAAGAACCCTCACAGGGCACACGGGTGCTGTCTTTTCTGTGTCGTTTTCACCCGATGGCAGCCTGCTCGCTTCGGGGAGTGAGGACCGCACGGTCAAGTTGTGGCGTGTATCGGACGGGGCGTTGATAAGAACCCTCACAGGGCACACGGGTTGGGTCTATTCGGTGTCGTTTTCTCCCGATGGCAACCTGCTCGCTTCGGCGGGGAGTTATGACCGCACGGTCAAGTTGTGGCGTGTGTCGGACGGGGCGTTGCTGCAGACTTACGACCAGGAGACCGGCACAGGCGTAAACTCCATCCAGTTCTCGCCCAACGGCAGGCTGTTCGGCTATGGACGCTGGGATGCGATGGTGGTGGTGGCGCGGAACCCGTTCTGGACATCTGGCGATGCCGATGGCAACGGCTGCGTGGATGATGCCGACCTGCGTGCCGTGTTGTCTGCTTTTGGCTCGGAGGGTGGCAACGCTGACCTGAACGACGACGGGGTTGTCGACGACGCGGACTTGCTGATTGTGCTGTTCAACTTCGGCAGTGGGTGTTGAGAGGTAGCGAGTGCCCTCACCCCCGTCCCCTCTCTTAGAGGGCGAGGGGGGTGGAGGGCGAGCCTCCTGGCGTGTAGGGGCAGACCTCCGTGCCTGCCCCATACCCGCACCTCCAGACCCTCTCTTAGAGGGAGAGGGGGCAAGGGGTGAGGGCTACCAACACCCCTCTCCCGCTGGGAGAGGGGGCAAGGGGTGAGGGCAAAACAGGAAACCCCACAACCCCACCGAAATAAATCCCCCACTATGCAACTTGCAGACCTGTTGCCCAAGATTGTGAACCTTGCCGAAGTGGAGCGCATCGTCGGCAAGCCACTGCGCACGATGGACGCCATCCGCGACAGCGGATACCACCTTGTGAAAGCCCGCGACCGCGACGAGTACTATCTGGCGAAAGAGACCGACCTGCAGCCGCTCTTGGTGCGCCTGGGCGATGTGGCGGAGGTGCGTCGCGGTTTCACCACAGGCGCGAACGAGTTTTTCTATCTGGAGCCTGTGAACTGTCGCGTGGCGGATGTGATAGGGGGCAAGGTTGGCGCGACGGTTCTGGTGAAAAACGGCGCGGGTTGGCAAGGGGAGATTGAGGCTGCGTGGCTGCGTCCTGTGATTAAGTCGCCGCGCGAGTTGAAGACGCTGCGCGTGCGTCCCGAAGACTTGCGCTATTTGGTGTTTATGCCGCCTGATGCCCTGCGTGAGCAACTGCACGCCCCGCAGGCGTGGAAACAGCGCTACCCCCTGGCGTGGGCATACATCCAGTGGGGTGAGAAGCAGGGGTATCAGCATAATCCGACGACGCGATCCAGAGAAATCTGGTACTTGTTAAGTTCTAAGCAAAGTCAAATTCTTATCTTAAGAGCTACTGCGAACCGCCCAGCGTTCTATTATTCAGATACGCTTATTTCCCACGACCAAACCTTTTACAGTATTCGAATAGTAATCGACACAAAGGAAGCAACCATTGCTGGATTGTTAAACTCTACATTCACGAACTATTTGGTACGAGAAATTGTCAGTGGGGCGTCTGCTATGCTGGGTCAAGGAGCTGTCTGGTCTGCAGTGTATGAGACCAATGAGTTTACTATCCCCAACCCTGCTGCCTTTACCGATGAACAGCGCGAGCGGTTGCTGAAGGCTTTTGAGCAGATGGCGGAGCGCGAGGTGAAGAGCATTTTTGAAGAG
>BEHR01000041.1 GCA_002898555.1 bacterium HR15 | reverse complement strand
TTTGCGGAGTATCGGCGCACCACCGACCAACGGATTGCCGAATTGGCGGAGGCGCAACGCCGCACCGAACAACAGGTGGCTGAGCTAACGCAGGTGGTGGGGCAGCTCAGTGCCGAATTTGCGGAGTATCGGCGCACCACCGACCAACGGATTGCCGAATTGGCGGAGGCGCAACGCCGCACCGAACAACAGGTGGCTGAGCTAACGCAGGTGGTGGGGCAGCTCAGTGCCGAGTTTGCAGAGTATCGGCGCACCACCGACCAACGGATTGCCGAATTGGCGGAGGCGCAACGCCGCACCGAACAACAGGTGGCTGAGCTAACGCAGGTGGTGGGGCAGCTCAGTGCCGAGTTTGCAGAGTATCGGCGCACCACCGACCAACGGATTGCCGAATTGGCGGAGGCGCAACGCCGCACCGAACAACAGGTGGCTGAATTAGCGGAGGCGCAACGCCGCACCGAACAACAGGTGGCTGAATTAGCGGAGGCGCAACGCCGCACCGAACAACAGGTGGCTGAATTAGCGGAGGCGCAACGCCGCACCGAACAACAGGTGGCTGAATTAGCGGAGGCGCAACGCCGCACCGAACAACAGGTGGCTGAATTAGCGGAGGCGCAACGCCGCACCGAACAACAGGTGGCTGAATTAGCGGAGGCGCAACGCCGCACCGAACAACAGGTGGCAGGATTAACTGCAGCACAGCAACACACCGAGCAACAAGTTGCCTCGCTTGCCGCCCAAGTTGCAGAGCTGGCCGCTATGATGCGCGAGGTTGTGCAACGGCTCGAACGATTAGAAAACTGGCAGCGTGGCGAGGCAGGGCGACGCGATGGTGAGCGATTTGAACGGCACACGGTCGCACGAGCGCCCTTCCTGTTCTATGGGGGAAGCGGGGGCGGTATGGGGGAGCCGCATGTCCGCGAACAAGTTGGCAAGTGGATGGCGCCTCTTTACCGCCAGGGGATTGATATCGACGATGATGAGGATCCCTTGCTTGCGGACCTCATCTGGTGGAAGGGTGATCGCGTGATGGTGGCGGAGATTTCCATTAAAATCGACGCCCAAGATGTGCGTCGCGCCGCCGCCCGCGCCCGAACCCTGCAACAGGCAGGGGTGAATGCAACCCCCATCGTCATCGGTAGAGAATGGGCAACCCCTAATACTCAGGCGTTAGCACAAGAAGAGGGTGTGGAGTGGATGGTCAGTGGCGGGCTTTCACGCGGACTGCTTGAATTTCGACAAATTGGAAACGGAATGGAGGCAGCAGAATGATGCGACCAGCAATTCCCAAGCTTCTTGTTGGGTTAAGTATAAGCGTCGCGCTGTCGATGGCACAAGCCCAGCTGAGCTGGGTCGGCAACACGCGCCTCTATATCACAGGCGTCGGGCAACTGCCTTCGCGCAGCGGCATGCTGGAACCCACGCAAACGCTCACAATTACTACCCAGACCTACCCCATCGCGCCCGGTCAAACCGTGTACGCCGTCATCACCACCGATAATTGGGCCACTACACGAGAATTCGTATTCTCATTTGACTACAATACGGGCAACAACACACAGTGGTATCTGGTATTGGGACCTTTCCCAGCTGGCACCTACCTGCAGTTCTACATTCGGGCGCAGAGCAGCAATGGACAGACGCTTTACGACAATAACGGCGGGCAGAACTATTCCCTTTGGGTGCGCTATGTACCCTCTTTTCGCGATTCACCCATCTTGCAGTGGTTCGAAACTGATTACCGCACGATCATGCAGCGTTTGCCCGAAGTGGTGTTGGCTGGTTATGGTGCCCTTTACCTGCCTTCTCCCGTGAAGTCGGGCGGAGGTGGGTTCAGCACAGGCTATAACCCCTATGACCATTTCGATCTGGGCGATCGCCTGCAGAAAGGTACCGTCGCAACGAACTATGGCACAACACAGGAGCTGATCGAGTTAATCAATCTGGCACATCGGTTGGGACTGGAAGTTTATTGCGATCTGGTGGTCAATCACGCCGATAATCGTGCCAGTACCGCAATCGACCGTTATCCGGGACTGATTCCTGAAGATTTCCATATCCGCTCTACTGCTGATCCGACAAATAACGAGCTGGATTTCAATAATGCGCCGCCGTTCGGCTTTGGCACGCTGAACTATGATGTGGTGGGCTTAGCGGATATCGCGCAGGAGGATGGCAACAATGTGCGCACAGGGGCATTCAACTTGCCCGCTTATGCCAGCTTCAACGCATGGGGAAAACCCAGTTTTGTACGCCACCCGTTGAACCCCTATTACTATCCGAATGGCACGCCTGTTGCCGAGGATGTGCGTCAGTATCTGCGCCGATGGGGCTGGTTCTTAACCAGTGTGATAGGTTTCGACGGCTACCGCATCGATGCGGCGCGCCATGTGCCCCCCGCCTTCTTTGCAAAAGTGCCGAATCAACCAGGAGGAGGCACGGTCAGCGTGGGCGATTTCTTGCCATACCTATACGGCTTGAAACCGTCGCTCTACATTTTTGGTGAAGTCTATAGCGGCGACAGTTACGAGCTGCGCGAGTACGCCAAGACGGGCATGAACTTGCTTGATTTTCCAATGAAATTCATGGCAAGCAATCTTTTTAATGCGAATGGCTATGGCGATATCGGTGCGAGCTTGAGCAACCCGCTCGGCACAGATGGCAGCACAGGCTTACCCTACGAGCTGGGTGGTCTGGCTCGCTATCTGGGCGTCGGCTTCGTTCAGAGCCATGATGAGGGACCGCCAACCTCGAACAATCTCGCCTACGCATGGTTATTGACCCGACCAGGACGCCCCAAGGTGTACTACGACGGCAATAATATCGCCCCGAATGATTGGAGCCACTTTCCCAAGCCGGGACGCTATAATGCGCTGGGCAACGGTGATGACAGCCTGCTGCACCTGCTCAATGTGCGCAAATGCTTTGCGCGGGGCGAACTGGTGAATCGCTTCGTGAGCAGCGACTTGTATATCTATGAGCGTCAGGTGAACGGTAGCACGCTGTTGTTGGTCGGGCTGAACGATCGAAGCGATGTACCGCTCACCGCATCGGTCCAAACGGCTTTTCCACCGGGCACGGTTCTACTGGACTATAGTGGTCAGCGTCCGCCCGTGGTGGTGGGTGCCGGTGGTGGCGTGACAATCACCGTGCCTCCCAACAGCGCGCCCGGCGCACCCAACAACGGCTATGGCTATGTGCTGTACGCGCCCCAGATACCACGCCCCTTAGCAGGCGAGCGGGTCATTCGGCTCTTTGATGCGCAGGGCAACTCCATTCCCTTTGAGACCATTCCGACGCCGGGTGGCGCGTATGCCAGCGGGCGCAGCTTTGAAGCAGCTACCCTCACCTTACCCGCGCAGAACCCATTGACCATTATGGCGCGCACCGATTCCTCAGGTGTCCAGGCGTATCTTAAACTGGATAATGGGTTACCCGTTACAGGGCGAACACCTCTACAGAACACGCCGGAAGGACTGACAGATGGCTTCATCCCGATGGATCGGGTGGCGAACGGGACCTTTGAGTTGCGCGGCGTGGATCTGAGCGGTCTGCCCGCAGGTTTGCATGTGTTGCGCGTGCGCGTGTTTGCCGATACTGGTCCGCGTCCTCCCCTCTTCAACGAGTTCATTGCCTTTTTCTATCTGAAGCGCATGGAGCAGGGTATCGTGGTCGATGGTGACCTGCAGGAATATGGCGAGCCGTTAGTGCTGCAGACACGCACGCCCTCTTCGGATCTCAATCGGCTGGACGCGCTCTATGTGCGCAACGACCATCGCTACCTCTATATCGGCATCGCAGGGCGCGTGGACACTGCAGAAAATCTGGCAAATGGCGTTGCGCTTTTTATCGATGTGGATTACGGAGCGGGAACGGGCATTCGCACGCTGGAGGTGCTGAACGATGATAGCGGTCCCGCGCCCCGCTTGCTGTCCAATCAGCGCATCACCGCACCGGCGGGGTTCGGGGCAGAATTTGGCGTGGGTGTATTTCGGCACAGCGCGCTTCATTCAGCTCCCGAGGCGCTCTTTACGGGAGATGCCGTGCGACCGCCTGTTGTGGGGGCGCAGGCAGGTTGTTATCGGCTTGATGGGTCGCAACTCAACTGGCTGCCTGCAGAGCCGTGCCGAATCGTATGGCGACCACGCTTGAATCCAAGCGACCCCCCTACCGGGCTGGAGATGGCTCTGCCGCTGGATGCGCTCTATCGGGATCGCAAGGCGAACCGCCCGATCGGGCTGTTTGCCGTGCTGCTAAACACAGGCGAATCGGGCGCGGTCTTTTCAGCCTATGATTCGCGCCGAGACACCTTTGGACCACGCCCGCCCGTCGTGAGCTGGCTCTCCAACCAGTTCCTGCCGCCGCAGCCGAACATCGTCACTAATCCCGGCGCGGTTCCCATCACGATTCAGGCAATCGCCACTTACACCCTGCAGATAATGCCACGGGTAGAGACACCGCACCGCATCCTTTTGGGGGCGATGCGCTATGACCCCGTTTCACGCACTTATCGCCTATCGGGGCGTGTGGTGAACGCGAGTGATCAGCCGATCCATGGACCGATTGCTCTATGGATGCGCCTACCAAATGGCGCTGAGCTGGTCAACCGTACAGGCAATAGCCTGATGGAGGCGGGTGCAGCGTACTTGATCCTGCAAGAAGGCGACCTGCCACCAGGGGGCGTTGCGCTCTTTGAGCTGCGTTTTCGCGCAACCTCGCCGCGTGGCTTACCGCCCAAATTAGAGCTGCATGCAGGCATGGGCGCCTTGTAAAGCCGCTGCTCCTAACGACTTTCGGGTTTTTGCAAGGCAGTCTGAGGCATGAGGGCATTCACATTGGCTTCGGTCAGCGCGGAAAGCTCTTGCAGCGAGAGGTTCCATAGGCTCGCGACCGACTGGGCGATGAGGGGCAGGTAAGCGGGTTCGTTCCGTTTGCCCCGATAAGGATGAGGTGCCAGATAGGGCGCATCGGTTTCCAGTAGCAGCCTGTCGTGCGGCATCGCTTGGACAATCGCACGCAAAGACTCAGCATTTTTAAAAGTGACTACTCCTCCGATGCCCAGATAGTAGCCCAGTGCCAGTCCGCGCTCAGCATGCGCCCCCGTGCCTGAAAAGCAGTGCAGCACGCCTCGCACACGCGGGTATTGCTCCAGCACATCGAGCAGGGGGTCATACGCCTCGCGGCAGTGAATGACCACAGGTAGTCCTCGTTCTTGCGCCAGAGTGAGCTGGGCGTGGAACGCTTCGTATTGTGCCTCGCGAGGTGAGAGGTCGCGATAGAAGTCCAACCCAATTTCACCGATAGCGACCACGCGCGGGTGCAGGCTCAGTGCATGCAGGCGAGCAAGCGTATCAGGGGTGCATTGAGTGGCGTCATTGGGATGAATCCCGACCGTTGCCCAGAGCGCGGGGGACTGCTCCGCCAAGTGCACGGCGCGTTCGCTGCTGGGTAGGTCATAGCCAATGATGATGAGCCGTTCCACTCCCGATTGTTGAGCGCGAAAAAGCACCGCCTCCCATTCAGGGAGCAGTTGCTCATGATTCAGGTGGCAATGGGTATCGGTCCAGCGCATGGTTGGCTTTCTGGCGGAGAGGGTGGGATTCGAACCCACGATCCCCCTTTTGGGAGGATACCCGATTTCGAGTCGGGCCCGTTCAACCGCTCCGGCACCTCTCCCGATGGGGTGGTATTGGCGCCCTCGGAGGGATTCGAACCCCCGACGCCCTCCTTAGGACGGAGGCGCTCTATCCACTGAGCTACGAGGGCGCATGGAAAGTGTTTTGGCGCGCCCGGAGGGATTCGAACCCCCGGCCTCAAGGTCCGCAACCTTGCGCTCTATCCCCTGAGCTACGGGCGCACGAAAGCATTTATAGTATACCACATCCTCTGTCAGCGGAGTCAAGGGGTTTTGAGCGGGTACAATCTCTTTGATGCAGGAGGCAGGTCGTGAGCGAGTTTAAAGAATCGCTGAGCTTCGATGATGTGCTGCTCTTGCCGAACTATACGAGCGTGCTACCGGAAGAGGTAGACACCTCCACCTTGCTGGTGCGCCAGATTCGTCTGCGTATTCCCATCGTCAGCTCACCGATGGATACCGTTACCGAATCGCGCATGGCGATTGCCCTGGCGCGGGAAGGAGGCGTTGGCGTCATCCACCGCAATATGCCCATCGAGCGGCAAGCGTCCGAAGTAGATCGGGTCAAACGCAGCGAGCATGGCATCATCTGGGACCCCATCTACCTCTCGCCCAATCACACGGTGCGCGACGCGCTACAGCTGATGGAACGCTACCATATTTCGGGCGTGCCTATCACCGACGAGCAGGGCTATCTGGTGGGTATATTGACCAATCGCGATATCCGTTTCGAGACCAATTACGACCGCCCCATCCGCGAAGTGATGACCTCCGAGAACCTGATTACCGCACCTGTGGGCACTACGCTGGACGAGGCGGAGCGTATTCTGCAAAAGCACAAAATCGAGAAGCTGCCCATCGTGGATGAGCAGGGCAAACTGCGCGGGCTGATCACCATCAAAGACCTGCTCAAGATTCGCCAGCATCCCCACGCGACCAAAGACGAGAAGGGGCGATTGGTGGTGGGCGCAGCGGTGGGACCCCTGCGCGAGCCAGTGGAACGGGCGCGTGCGCTGTATGAAGCAGGCGTCGATTTCATCGTGATCGATTCCGCTCATGGACATTCGGAAGGGGTGCTTCAAGCGGTGCGCGCGATTCGCCGTGCGCTGCCCGATTTGCCCATTGTGGCGGGGAATGTGGCTACACGCGAGGGCGTGCGTGCCCTTGTTGAAGCGGGCGCGGAGTGCATTCGTGTTGGATTAGGTGCAGGCTCCATCTGTACCACGCGCGTTGTAGCGGGCGTCGGCGTGCCCCAGTTCTCCGCGATCTTGGAATGTGCCGAAGAAGCCAGTAAACTGGGCGTGCCTATTATTGCCGATGGCGGCATCCGCTATTCGGGCGATATCGTCAAAGCGCTGGCCGCAGGAGCAAATACTGTAATGCTGGGCAACCTACTGGCAGGCTGCGAGGAATCGCCCGGCGAGATTGAAATCTACCGCAATCGCGCCTATAAGGTCTATCGCGGCATGGGCTCTCTTGCGGCTATGCGGGAAGGCTCCAGCGACCGCTACTCCCAAACCGACCCGCGCAAGATGGTGCCCGAAGGAGTAGAAGGGCGCGTGCCCTACCGCGGTCCGCTGGCCGAGACCATCCATCAATTGGTGGGCGGACTGCGCTCCGGCATGGGCTACATCGGGGCACGCAATCTACAGGAGCTGCGCGAAAAAGCGCGATTCATCCGCATCACCAATTCGGGCTTGCGCGAGAGCCACCCACATAGCGTCTCCATCACGCGCGAGCCACCCAACTACTGGACAGGAGGCGAAGAGTGAGAAGCGAACGGCGATAGAAGGGTGATCCATAGTTTTTCTTATTGCCGTATTCTAAAAAATCCAGCTTTCAGCATGCCGCGTGGAAAAGTCTTTGCATGACCGTCCACAAATAATACATTACTTGCGTCATTGTGATAGCAAGCTACAGGAGTAAAGCAGAGCACCAAATCACCTACCTCGACGCATCTCTCTTCCTCATAGTGGCAAGGAATAGCGGCGTCTGGGGAAGCACCCAAAAAAGTGGCACTGAAGGCAGGGGAATGAAATGTGCGATTATAAGGAGTTTCAACAAGGATCACCGTTTGTGCTGGTTTAGTTATCATCGATTCGTGAACATCAATGCGATCCGCACCCAAGTCAACATTCATGGCATAGCTAAGGCGTGTCTCGGCAGCATAGGGATCAGAAGGGCACACATAGACTGCCGGGTTTTTTACATAGGGGTAAAGGGTTCCTTGTTCTGGTAAATAGTGGCAGCGCCCAGGAAGGTACGCAAATGTACAAGGAGGTGAGAGGGCTACCCACATACCTCGTCCTTCTGCTAAAATATTAATGGCGTGAGGGAAATAGCCATCGTAATCCTGTACATACATACGGAAAGCATCCCCCAGTTGCTTCATGTGGCTTATACAAACCGCGGTGCGCCCTTTTTCACGCACCCAGGCAAACACGGGAAAGACAATTGCCAGAATGACAGCGATAATCGCTATCACGACAAGAGCCTCTATTAAGGTAAAAGCTTTACAGTAAAAATCGTGTCTCTTGCCATTGGTTCTCTTGCCATCGGCGAACATAGATTTTTCACCTCCTTAGAGACTTTGTGTCCCACTCCTGCAGTATTTTTTGAGCAAGCTGGCGAATTTCGGGATCAGGATCTTGAAGCATAGATCGCACATGCTCTCTTTGAGCAGGGCCACCAAGCTGCTGGAGTGATCGGAGCGATGCCCTCCTTACATCAGGATCTGAATCCCGCAAACGCGAAATAAGCAAGGGAACATCTTTTGCCGAGCCAACATACCCAATACCTCTACATACTGCAGTACGTACAAATGCATCAGGATGATTAATGGCTTTTCGAAATAGTTCCGCAGCGCGTTCCTTTTGCTTTGGATCCTTGACATACCACAATACGACATATGCTTTAGCACTGACAAGAACATCGGGGTGTTGTGTCAGTTGAACCACTTCTGCGAACTCGCTGTCAGTGAGTTGGCCGGTCTTTGAGGACCTCTCTAAAAGGGTCATAACACGCGCCTCATCTGAGGAGAGGCCTTTAGAAGCCGCGGGCTTTTGCTGGCGGCAAGAAACAATCACCATCGTCACCAACAGTGCGAATCCTATCCATCTTATCACATTTCTCCACTGCATCGCTGTTCACCTCCCAGAGATAGAACCCTCTTGGGCAAGCCTTGCCCAAGAGGGTTGCCGGGGTGCCTTACTACTGTTGCCCGATACACCGCTTTTGTCCATTAACAACACAGGCGCGGCATGAGAGATTATCTCCGCCATATTCGGGCCTACAGCACCAGGAGTCGCTACAGCAGTCGATGACGCATCGGAAACAAGCTCCTGGATCGGGATATTTGCTGTGGCAGGAGTTCCCACAGGCCTTCCCGTGGTCGCAACACTCGCAGCCAGGGGTTCTATCTGCCCCCCCCCCACTGGACTCAGGGTTAGGATCGCTGCGATTATTACTGTTGCAATCGTTAGCGGCGTCAGTGGCAGAAGCCAGCTTATCGATCGTTTCATCTTTCGTCACCTCCAACTTAGAGTATGGAAGCTTCCGCTTTCGCGAATTTCCACTATTAATACCGACACGACCCTGTAAAAAGGTTGTGTCGAACCCGTAAAATTCCGCGAGGCGGCTCTTGATTTCGTGATTGTATCGTTTGGCAGTGCCTAAGGTGATGTTCATTTTTCCGGCAGCCTCCAGCAGGGTACAACCGCTTTGGCGTAGCCGGGCAAAATCTCGTAGGTGTTTAGGCAACTGCACAAGAAAGGCTTCCTCGTCAAGAAGCTCCGTAATGAACTGTTCGGGGCTTGCAACGGTTGCTCTTGGCAAAAACACAGCGGCCTGTTCTAAAAGCCTTTCTCGGCGGACCTGCTTTCGCTTGAAATCCATCGAGACATCATGGGCCTTTTGCCGCAGGAGCCCGAGGTCGGGTGACTGTTCCTCCCATGGGTAGGCTTTGTGTCGGCGCTGGTATCGCTCAAAAACCTCCCACACACAATCTTCAGCGTCTGCTAACGGCAGTCCTTCCGACTGGCACCAGTGACATACAAGGCCAAACCAGTCCAACGGCTCCGACATAGGCCTCTTCCTCCTTATGCGGCTTTTTTTCAAAAGCCGCGCAGAAAGTAAGTACTCTCTACGAAGGTAGACTATGCTTCAGATAGAGGATACCTCATTTTCGTTACTGCTATGCGAAGAAGAGGTCAAGATGTGCCATAATAAGAAGAGAAGGAGGAAAAGGCAAATGGCGAACAGCAACAGGCGAACGGAGGGCAAGTCCTTTGACCCTGACGCCAATGTCCCCTTCCGCACAGGGAGTGCAGGGTTTGGTAAGAAACTCGTTCTCCAAAAAGCGTTTGAAGGCGACTGGTATGGCACGCTGAAAGCGGGCGCCACTGAACTGCATGTTGTGTTTCACCTGAAACGAAACCCCGACGGCGGCTACACAGGCACCCTCGACAGTCCCGACCAGGGCGCAACAGGGATTCCTATTTCGGAAGTGGTGACAGAAGGACAGCAGATCACGGTGCGTGTTGCTACCGTGCAGGGCGAGTTCGTCGGCACCCTAACGGAAGATGGCAAGACACTCAAAGGCGAATGGAAGCAGTCGGGCATGAGCTTCCCTCTGGAGCTTAGAAAAGATACTCCCCCGCCCGCACCGAAGCGCCCCCAGGAACCAAAACCGCCTTTCCCCTACCGCACCGAAGAGGTGACGGTCATTAATCCGAAGGCGAAGGTGCGTCTAACAGGCACACTGACTTTGCCAACAGGCAAGCCACCCTTCCCAACAGTCATTCTGCTCACCGGCTCCGGTGCGCAGAACCGTGATGAGGAGATTTTCGGACACAAGCCGTTCCTCGTGTTGGCGGACTATCTCACGCGGCGCGGTTTCGCCACCTTGCGCATGGACGATCGGGGCGTCGGCGGCTCCACAGGAGACATGAGCGAAGCGACTACGCTCGATTTCGCGGAGGATGCGCTTGCTGCCATGACTTACCTCAAGTCGCGCCGCGAGATCGACCCGAAGCGCATCGGTTTACTGGGGCATAGTGAGGGCGCGCTGGTAGCCACAATTGCTGCCGCCCGGTCGCAAGAAGTGGCATTTATTGTGCTGTTAGCCGGCACGGGCGTGCCAGGCGAGCAGATTCTATTCCGTCAAGCAGAACTTATTGCTCGCAAATCGGGCGTGCCCGATAACGCGATCGAGCGCAATCGCCTACTGCAAGGGCGCGTGTTCGAAATTTTACGCCGTGAACCCGATAACGAGAAAGCCGCGAAACAGATTGCTGAGGCACTTGTCGCCAACTTGGCGCGTGGCACCCTGCCAGAGGCACAGCGACAGGCTTTGGAATCGCAGGCACGCAACTACACCCGCCCATGGTTCCGCGTTTTTATTGACTTGAACCCTGCGGAATACCTGCGCAAGGTCAAATGCCCCGTACTTGCCCTCTGGGGCGCGAACGATCTGCAAGTAGACCCCGCCCAGAACATGCCCGCCGTCGAAAAAGCATTGAAAGCGGGAGGCAACAAACGGTTCACTTTGCGTAAGTTGCCCGGTTTGAACCACCTATTCCAGAAAAGCGACACAGGGTTGCCTACCGAGTACGCTAAAATCAAAGAGACCTTCAATCCCGACGCGCTCAAATTGATCGGTGACTGGCTACAGTCGGTAACGAAGCCACCAACTGCACCGCCCAAAGTATCTATCACCAAGCCTGCTCGCAAACCCCGTCGTCCATAGGAGGTTGATCACACCATGCGAGGGTTGAAAGAGGTCCTGCCGTTGCTCATTGTGGCTGTGGTTGTTGTGGTCATCCTGTTGAGCTGGATTCGGACAGCTTCCCGGTTTATCGCCCGAAGCCATTCTACCAGCGGCGCTGCCGCTATACCCACCCCCGCTACGGGCGGATTCTCAGGCACAACGGTCATGCCTCCTACCCCGCCGAACACCCACCTCCAACTGAGAGTGATATCGTTAGCCATCCAAATGTATCTCCAAGATTACAATCAGGTTCTACCACCTATGAACAACCCGGTCTATCTCGAAAAGATACTTATGCCCTATGCGAAACAGCCGAATCTCCTCTCTGATCCCATCAGCGGAACCCGCTTTATGGCTAATGCGAGCCTCTCCTTCCGGCCGCTCAACACCATTCACAATCCTGCGGATGTGATAGTGTTTTATCAGCAAAAGCCAGATCCCCAGACCGGGTTGCGCTGGGTTATCTTTCTGGACTGGCATATGAAACAGGTGGACGCGAAGCAGTGGCAGCGGTTAAGCAAAGTCTCAGGGATTTCTCAAAACCCCCCTCCATCGAACACCCAGCGCAAGGGAAGGCGAAGGTAATCTTAGGAACCAGAGGATCCCCCTTGGAGAACCAAGCGTGGAGCAGCGTTCCGACAATCCAGTAGGGTTGGTCTAATCCGACCGCTGGGGTGGTAGTTAGCGGTGTGGGCTGCCCATGGGGTTTGGCAGCAGGAATCGGAAGAAGCGTCGTCGAACTTCCTCTTGGAGGGCGACTGTGATGTCCCGACGAATGGGTGTTGCTATTGCTTGGATAGCGATTCTGCTGGTGTTTCAGCTCTATGGGATAGCAGAGCTGATTCGTAACGAAACGCCGCGCGCCCGCTTTTTGGGTGTAGCAATCTCCGACAAAACAGGACAACCCATCCCTTATGCCCACATCACGCTGATCCGTGTGGAAAAGGAGGAGCAGCGTGATAGCGAAGGCTATTTTTACGAGTACTATCGCTTAGACTACTCCGGTGAGTATGAGATTCGTGCCGATGCGCAGGGCAGGTTCTCGCTGCGCGGCATTCCCGCAGGGCTATACGAGGTACGCGCCTCTTCACGCGCTCATCATTTTCCACCGCGCCCACCAAGCGACGAGGAGCGACCGTTCCGCATCGAACTCAAAGAGGGTGCGCGCGAGGAACTCACCTTGCGCATGGAACCAGACGACCCCTTCCTTGACCTGATTCACCCGCAGCCAGTCTATCATCCCGATGAGCCTGTTAAGCTGGGCATTCGCGGTTTCGCGCCTGCCGACGAACTGGAAATTGTGCTGTATCGTCTCGATCGCAGGCTGGGCATGCTCCGAAACCCGCGCGAGCGTGGGCGAATCTTGCCCAAATTTGTGCAGACGCTGAACGAAATCCGTTACGGCTGGTGGCGCGAGACAGGGCAATTGACCGATTTCCTGAAAGCCTACGCGCAGTACCTGGCGAAGCAGCACGAGCAGGCGGAGCCAATACGCGGGCGCGACCCGGAAGGCGTCTTCACCCAATATGTGCTGCTGCCCGACCTCACGCAAGGGATTTATATCGCCATCATTCGCGCGGGACCCGTGATGCGCCCTGCACTCCTTATCGTCTCACACGCTGGACTCATCGCCAAATGCGTCGGCAACCATCTGGAGGTATGGGCGACCGAACTCAAAACGGGTCAGCCGTTGCCGAACTTGCCTGTCGCCGCGATGACCCTGCAGAGCGGTCGCAACGGCGAAATCGGCTTCGCGGAAGGGAACACCACTCATGACGGGCGCTGGGTCTGGACGCAAGCCCCGACGAGAGATCTGTTGATTATTGCCTACGATTCCAAGATGAATGCGCCCATCGTCTGGTTCCCCCTCTACCGCTGGGAAGAGGAAGCAGGAGCGCCCCTGCGAGGCGCCATCTACACCGAGCGACCGCTTTATCGTCCAGGCGACACCATCCATTTCAAAGGCGTCGTGCGTCAAGTACAGTCCGCTTCCTCATCTGCGACGCGCCACGCGCTTTACCAACCCCTGCCCGCAGGTACGCCCGTCGAAATCACCATTTACGACCCACAGGATGAACCGATTGCCCGTCAAACACTGCGCCTGACCGATTTCTCTTCCTTCAGCGGTTCCTTCGAGACCACCCCTGAATCGCGCACGGGCTGGTATCGCATCGTCGCGATGATTAACGGCGAGCGCATCGAGGGGGACGCAATCATCGCGACCTATCGCAAGCCTGTCTACCGCATTAGCCTCAAGCCCTCACAAGAACTCTACCTGCCCGATGAGCGCGTGGAAGTGGAACTCAAATCGGAATACTACTTCGGCATGCCCGTGCCAAATACCAAATTCTACTATAGGATCTACCGTAGCTATGACTACGACGACTGGTATGGCATCGATGAGGAGGAGAGCGAACGATTCATTCCGCGCGACGATGAGTATGAGGAGGAAAGCGGGGACTACTACGGTGAGGGGGTGCTGCGCGGCGAGGCGCAGACGGATGAGATGGGGCGCGCCCTGCTGCGTATCCCGGTTGCCGAGCTGTTGAAAGAGCCAGAGCGGGAACCCAACCAATGGGGTTGGTACGAGCGTCCAACTGCCTACCGATGCACCCTTCGCGTCGAGATGCTGACCGCGGGCGCAGAATTTGCCGAAGCCTCCACCACCTTCTCTATCGCCTCCACCTACTGGCGACTGCGCATGAACATCGATCCTTCCTTCGGCATGCCCGGGCAGCCCTACACAGTGCATCTGCAGGTATCGGATAGGCGGTCAGGTGCGCCTGTGCAAACCCGCCTGCGCTGGCGTGTTGGGGAACGCCTGTGGCGTGCCCAACGCTATGTGGTCGACTACAAATTCGAAGGGGAAGTGCAGACCAACGCGCAGGGTAAAGCGGAGTTCGCCTTCACCCCGCCCTACTCAGGCGACTGGGAAGTGCGTGTCGAAGGGCGCGACGAGGCAGGCTACACGCTTGTCCAAACCGATATGCTCTGGATCTGGGATAGGAGTTATACGCCCCGAACGCCCCCTGAAGCACAACTCGAGCTGCGGGTGAACAAGCGCGACCTCGCGGTGGGTGAACCGCTACAATTTGCCATTCGTGCCAGCCAGCCGAATGCGACGCTCTGGCTCACGCTCGAAGGTGACCGCCTCTACCATTCGCAGATTGTGCCGCTGCGCAACGGTGTTGCCACCCTGCGCCTAACCCCACCCCCTGATGCTATCCCGAATGCCTTCGTCAATGTCTGCATGGTGCAGAACAAGCGATTCATCGAGCGCAGGCGCGAAGTGCGCATCGGTGTCCGCGAGCAGAAGTTGCACCTTACTCTGCAGACCGATAAACAGCGTTACGCGCCGCGCGAGACGGTGCAGGTCCAGGTCCAGGTCACCGACGCACAGGGTCGCCCCGTGCAGGCGGAACTCTCGTTGGCGGTGGTCGACGAATCGCTCTACGCCCTGCGTCCCGATAACTTCCGCTTGCTAAGGGCGTTCTACGCCCCACGCTGGAACCGCGTGCGCACCGAATTCTCCGCCCCATGGCTGGCGTGGCAAGGCGACAAGGGAGCCGTGGAGGTCGAAATGCGCCGCCTGTTCCGCGACACCGCCTTCTGGATACCCACGCTCAAAACCGATGCGCAGGGCATCGCTCGCGTCCAGTTCCCACTGCCCGATAATCTGACCGAGTGGCGACTCAGTGCCCATGCGCACACTCTCCAGACCCTGGTCGGCTATGGCAAAATCACCATCAAATGTGCCAAAGACCTGATGGTCAATCTGCGTATGCCCACATGGTTGGTGGAGGGCGACCGCACACGCATCAGTACCGTTGTGAGCAACGACACCCAACAGCCGCGCGAGGTGGAAGTGGAGTTGCGCACGCCCGATGGTTCACGCAAGCAAACCGTCCAAATAGGCGCAGGCAAAACCGTGAGCTTGCATTGGGACTATACAGCCCGTATTCCTGCTCAGGGGGCAACGCGGCTCCCATCATCGCCTGACCGATTCCCACAGCTGACCTTCCAAGCAACCGCCCGCGACCGCACAGGTGGGTTGACCGATGCTGAAGAACGCAAGGTGACGCTCATGCCGTTTGCTTTGCGGCAAACCTTTGGCTACACTACGGTGCTGAACGGCTCGCGCGAGCTTACACTGACGGTTCAACCCGATGCTATTCCCGACTTGCACCGCCTCGAAGTGCAACTCACCCCGTCCGTGCTGAACCGCATCTATGGAAGCCTGCCCTATCTGCTCGATTACCCCTATGGCTGTGTGGAGCAAACCACCAGTCGCTTCCTGCCAGCAGTGCTGACGCTGAACACCTTCCGTCAGATGGGCATTAAACCCTCTGCTGAAATTCAGCGACGCATCCAGACCATCACGCGCCTGTCGTTGGAGCGATTGCGGCGATTCCAACAGGAAAACGGCGGCTGGGGCTGGTGGGAAGCGGAAGAACCTGACTTGTGGATTACCGCCTATGTAATGCAAGCACTCCATCAGGCGAAAGAGGCAGGTGTGCCTGTGCCCGAAAAGATGTATTCGCGCGGGCATCACGCGCTGATCACTCTCGTCGAGAAAGGGCTTGCGGAGTGGGAAAAGACCCGCTCAGAGACCATCGTTCTCCACGCAAGAGGCGACACGATGTCGCTCCTATCCGCAATCGGCGCTCTGTCCGAGATAAGCACCTCACCGCCCGTCGATCGTGCGGCGCTGGGGCGCTACTTGCAATTTATGCTGGACGAGGCTCACAAGGTCCGCCCGCACCGCGTGCATCCGAGACCACCGCACTGGAGTGCGGAGCTGCTGCGAATCTATCTCCGCTGGCGCCGGTACCTGCTCGATGCGGATGTGCATATCGCACGCCTCTGGAGCCTGTTGCAGCAAACCAGCTATGAGGAGACGAATCTTATCCTCTGGTTCCACTCGCCTCAGGAGGACGACCGTTGGTACTGGCTGCCGAGTGAGCCTCAAGCGGAGATTCTGCTTGCGCTGCTGGAAAGTGGAGGTGACGCCGAGCGACTGTTCGGCACGCACCGTCGCTACGAGGAACTCGTGCGCAAAACGGTCATGGGGCTATTGAGCCTATCGCAGGGCGACCACTGGTACAGTTCGCGCGACACGGCAAGGGCATTGGACGCGCTGCTCGCCTACAGCCGTCGCTATGAGCGTGCCCTTACACAGGAACAAAGCGTGCAGCTGCAAGTCTGGATCAACGGGGTGCTGGCGGGTGAAACGCGCATCCGCCTCGAAGACCCGTGGAAAGCGGTCGGCAGGTTGAGTCTGAACCCTCGCCTGCTTCATCCCGGCGAGAATCGCCTCGAACTCCGCCCAGTATCGGGCGCGCCGCTCGTCAGCGTGCGATTCGATCAGTGGATACGCCTCAGACCCGATTACCGGCCATCCGTGCCCGATGCGTTCAAAATCACTATCTCGCGTGTGGAGCATCTCCGTGACGACTATGAGTATGAGGAATCGGTTGAGCCGGGCAATAACCCCTTCGAATCGAGAGAGTTGTCCAGTGGGGATACGGTGCCGCAGGGCAGCCTGATTCGGGTAGAGGTCGAGGCAAAAGTGCCGAGTCGCTCTGTGGAAGCCTCCTATCTGGTGCTGGAGACGCCTTTCTTTGCAGGGTGCGCACCTACCGAGCGCGTGTACGATGCTTACTACTACTGGGACGCATGGGTCTATCAATACAGCGAGTTGCGCGATGACCGCGCGCTGGCATATCGCACGCGCCTAAGCGCGCGAGAGACGATGCGTTACAGCTTGATTTTGCGGGCGGAAGTGCCTGGCGAATATCACCTGTTGCCCCCGCGCCTTTGGGCGATGTATGCCCCCTTCGAAGCGCATGGCACACCGTTTGTGCTGAAGGTGCGATAAATCTCACCCGCCCAACCGCCAGCGACCCAGCTGCCTCCACACATCGGACACCGATACCTCGGTAGCGACGGGCATTCCCCGGCGCGGCTCGTTCAGAGCAAGCAGCGCCAGTGCGACCAGCACCTCGGGTGGACAGCTGTGGGAGACGGTGCCGAACGATTCGTCGGCTCGCCCTTCAGATACGATTGTGCTCGGCACAAGCCCATGCTCTTGCAAAAAGCCGGTATGCAACCTGCCAGCCTGAAACGCAGGATGGCTCAACACATCGATCAAAAACGCCTGATTGGTGCGTATGCCCAGCACCGCCATGCGTTGTAGAGCATGCAAGAGCCGCCGACGCGCTTGCTCTCGGTCCCGACCCGATGCAATGATTTTGGCGAGGAGTGGGTCATAGTGGTGGGTGATGTGTGAACCCTGTTCCACGCCCGAATCGATGCGCACGCCTGGCAGATGGGGTGTGTGCCACACCGCCACTGTGCCCAGTGAGGGTGCGAAGTGATTTGCCGGGTCTTCCGCATACAGGCGCGCTTCGATCGCGTGCCCGCGCGATACGATGTCGCTTTGCTCAAATGGCAGCGCGTCCCCCATCGCGATGCGCAGCTGCCAGTAAACAAGGTCCAACCCCGTGACCATCTCCGTGACGGGGTGTTCCACCTGCAGGCGGGTGTTCACCTCCAGAAAGTAGAAGTGTGCGCCATCGGGCGTTTCCTCCAGGAGAAACTCGACGGTGCCAGCGTTCGTATAGTTAGCGGCTTGCATCAGGCGCACCGCGGCGTCCGTGAGGGCAGCGCGTGTTTGGGCGTCCAGCGCGGGCGAAGGGCTTTCCTCAATAATTTTCTGATAGCGGCGCTGGATCGAGCATTCGCGTTCGAAGAGGTGGAGCACCGTGCCGTGATGGTCAGCAAGGATCTGCACTTCGATATGGCGTGGACGGAGCAAGTAGCGTTCCAGCATGAGGCGTGGGTCGCCAAAAGCCCCTTCCGCCTCGCGCGCCGCGCTCTCCGCCGCGTGCAGGAATTCCGATTCCGCCTGCACGATGCGCATGCCCTTGCCGCCTCCCCCCGCCACTGCCTTCAGAAGCAACGGAAAACCGATCTGCCGTGCTTTCTGGAGAAGCTGCTCCGGCGTCAGTCGCTTCGGAGAGGTAAAGCCGGGCACAACGGGCACGCCTACCTGTTCCGCCAATCGTTTCGCCTCGCCCTTATCGCCCAGCCGACGGATGACCGTTGCGTCAGGTCCGATAAATACCACGCCCGCCTGCTGGCATGCCTCGGCAAAGTCGGGGTTCTCTGCCAGAAAGCCATAGCCCGGATGGATGGCATCCACGCCTGTCTGACGGGCGATTGCCAGAATCTTGTCGATGGCGAGGTAGCTCTCGCTTGGAGGCGCATCCCCTAACAGGTATGCCTCGCCCGCTTCACGCACAAAGGGTGCCTCTTTATCCGCCTCGGAGTAGACAGCGACGGTGTGAATGCCCATCTCATTGCAGGTCGCGATGATGCGTCGGGCAATCTCGCCCCGATTGGCAATCAGCACCTTGCGGAACATTCGGCTCACGCTTCAGTTGTCCCTCCTACCCCTCTATGCTTCACTCGCATCGACTGGTTCTCCTTCAACGGCTTCCAAGATTTTCTTCTTCTTCGACCCGGCCGCAAAATTTTTTTCGTGGTACCCGACTGGGTCGGGGAAAAATTTGGGGCTACCCTGGAGAAGAAGCTTTTGCCAACGGGGGCACGGTGAGACGCTCGCGCAACTGGTCGACGGCACGCTGCCATGGGCGTACCTCCTCATCATCCGCCCCATAGAGAATAATACGCTCGATAAAAGCGTTTTCCCCATGCAGATAGTCATAGATCGTGTCGAGAACCACCTGTGCGAAGGTCTCGCGTGGCAGACCGTCTTCCCACGACGGCGCAGGCAATAGCAGCGTGTGCATCGATTGTTGATGCGCAAGCTCCAGGGCTGTGAGTGTCGCTTGGCGCAGGGTTTCTACCTGCACGGGGGTTTCCTCGTCGTGAATCGCCAGATGGACCACCCATCGGATGGGCAGGTTGCCGCCCGGCGTGTAGCTCGCTTTACCCAGCGCGACAGGAGCTACCTCCTGAATTTTGCGCTGTAGGGCGCGCCCACCGAACTTCTCCAACGGTTCCCCCGGAGTGGAGATAGGCACGAACTCCGCACCACGCATGAAAAAGCCCTTTGTGTTCAGCTGAGGGTCAGTGAAGTGCCAGATTCCCTCCGCTGGAATGAAGAGCCAGCCTGGCTTTTTGCGCAGCCAGCCGATAGGGGGCGACTCTTCCACATGCAGCACTGTGTGGCGCACCCGCAGCATATAGGGGTATGGTTCAAAGCCATTGGCAGCAATCCAGCTGAGAATCTGGCGATACGCCCAAGCGTTCACAGGCTCAAAGCAGAGGAGGCGGATGCAGCGAATCGGTTCAGGGCAATGATGGGCAATGACTTCCGCGATGATCCAAGCGGTCTCTTCGGCGATGGCGCGGCACAAGTCGGGCGTGTAGTCGGCTATCGCAACGATACGCGCATGAGCTTCCGCTGCCTTTTCAAGGGCAAGCCGCAGCGCCTCACGCTGCTGATGGGCATCTGTGGTGGTCTGCTCGTCGAAAATGTTCACATGCAGGATCTTTTTGAATCGGGTACGCCCGCCACTGGTAACGGCAACGCCCTGCGGCGGCAACGGCGCATGACGCACCGCCTCCTCCTCCACCAAATTGAAGGCTGCCAGATCGCGCACTTGCTTGCGCACGCCTGTGACCATGCGCAAGGTCTGGTCCGACGCTAAAATCAGCACATCGGCAGGCAGGCGATGGAGACTGGTATGCGCAAAGCCATAAAGTTCAACCATCGCACCACCCAGCTCATACTTTGCGATGGGTGTCATCCGTGTCCGCCATGGATGCTGCTGCATCGCCAGAACCCCCTTTTTAAAGGGCAGACCTGAAGGTCTACCCCGACAGTGTTCGGAAAAGCCCCTTACATTCGGCGCAACATTTGGCGTAGCTCGGAGTGGATGCCCGCGTAGTTGAGCGCGTCTTCAGGTGTAATCAGCCCCTTCTGCACATAGCCGAACAGACACTGGTTCATCGTGCGCATGCCCCAGTGGCTGCCCTCCGCAATCGCTTTGTAAATGTCGCTGATATGTCCATCTTCGATCATCTTTTCGACGGTGGGCGTGTTAATCATAATCTCCACGGCGGCGATGCGCCCTGTACCACTGGCGCGGGGCACCAGCTTCTGCGCCACGATTCCGCGCAGGCTGTTCGCCAATCGCTGCAGGATATGCTTTTTATCCTGCGGCGGGAACATGTTCACAATGCGGTCCATCGTTTCATACGCGCTGGGGGTATGTACGGTGGAGAACACGAGGTGTCCCGTTTCTGCAGCCTGCATACAGGCTTGCATCGTCTCCACATCGCGCATCTCACCGATGAGAATAATATCGGGGCTTTCGCGCACGACCACGCGCATCGCGTCGATGAACGATTCGGTATCGATGCCCACCTCGCGCTGACTCACAATACATTGCTTGTCCTGATGCACAAATTCAATAGGGTCTTCGATGGTCACGATGTGCCCGCGCCGCTCCTCATTAATGAGGTCGATCATCGCGGCCAGCGTGGTCGATTTCCCAGAGCCGGTGGGGCCCGTCACCAGAATCAGCCCTTGTCGGTAGCGGGTCAGGCTGGCAAGTACCTGAGCAATTTCCGGCTCCTCGGGCCAGAGTTCCTCCAGCTTCCAGTGCTGCAGTGGGATCAGGCGGAAGACTCCCGCCACCGTTTGGCGCTGCTGATAGACATTCGCACGCACACGGCAGACATCGCTCACCGTGAACGCAAGATCGATCGCCAGCCGATGTTCGAAACGGGCGATCTGCTCGTGTGTCATGATGCTGAAGCAAAGGTCGCGGCTTTGGGCTGGGGTCAGCGGCTCGCGATACTGTTCAAAAGGCGTGATTTTGCCGTGCAGGCGCATCATCGGTGGCGTGCCCGCTTTGATAAACACATCCGATGCGCGAAGAGCGAACGCCTCGCGCAAAAGCGTTTCCAGATCGTAGCTCATGGTCTAACCTCCTGTGTTGCTGCGGATTTCTCTTTGGACGGTTCGGGTCTCCATTTGTCGCTTGAGAAGATACGCCACATAAACATAGATCCCTGCTCCGACCATCAGGGCGAGCAGTACCACGCCCGCAATGCCCCAGAGGAGCCGATGGTCGGTGTGCTGGGGTGGCGGCGAGACCGGTTTGGGCGGTGGGGGACGCTTGAGCGGGATTTCCAGCAGGCTCGGCTCATGGGTGGTGATGTTCAGCACAAATCGCCACATCGTCGGCTCCGTCTGCGCCCACAACTGCAGGTGGGGCGACGCATAATGCCAGTAGCCCTGATAGTCGCTTGGGTGCGGCAAAAGGGTGTAGATATGAAGCCGCTGGAGATCGGCAAAAGTGCGGGCAAGCGGGGTGAGTGCGACGGTGCCCTCCTTCGGATTCGCCAGCCCTGCCGTGTAGAAACTCGCGACCGTCAACAGGTCTTCCGGGCGCGGGTTGCGCTTCAGGCTGTCGTCGCGAATCTCCAATTGGGAAACGGGTTGCTGGCTTAGTTGTTGGTAACGCGCCACCCGCTCGCGCACCGCCTCGTGTGGCACCCGCCGATCAAAGGTCCAGGTCATCAGGTGGGAACCATCAGGCTGGACATACAGCAACACCACCACTTCCGGGCGCTGTGTCAGGTCAGGCGTGGGGGTTCCCTGCGCCTGTCCGAGCCCGATTAGCCCCATAAGGGTGCATCCTAACCAGACAAATCGTCGCACCAAAGCCCATTTTACCCGATGACGCTCCCTGCTGTGAACCGCCTTGCCTGCCGCTTCAACCCTCAACACCCGTTTCCGAAATTGATTAGCACCAGCAGCAGGTCAGCATCGCCCACGATGCCACCGCCATCGATGTCCTCGGACAGACCAGACCCCCTTTGACCAAAAGCAAACAGCACCCGCAGCAGATCCTGATCATCGCATCGCTCGCCCCTCCTGCTGTGCTGGAAAAGGGGCGACTAACGCCCTGCTTGGCTATTCGCGACACTCCCCAAAACGCGACAGCACCATCAGCAGATCCTGCTCATCCACAATCCCGTCCACATTCACATCTTCGGGGCTGTACCCACGCCCAAAGCGAAACAGCACCATCAGCAGGTCGGCGTCGTCCACACAATCATCCCCATCCACATCCCCCTGAATCCCAAACCGATCCAGGATCGCAAGCCCTAAGAGAATAGGCATTACGAGAATATACCGCCCGTCCCCAGAGAGATCGTAAACATAATCCACAGGAGTGTTGCGGAAAAACTGGGGATAGACCTCGTTCAAATCTGACCACCCACGCCCCTCCTCCCAGAGAAGCGCCAAATCTCGCACAGGTTCCCAGTTGCGGTCGCGTTCGGAACCCCACAACAGCATCACCCGCCCATCAAAAGAAACCAGGTGTATACCGGGAGAAAATCGCATGTTAGCCGGCACCGGCTCATATCTGTCTTCATCCGGAAACCAGCGAGCAAGCCCAGACCAGCCCTCAGGATGGAGGGCGACCCCTACGGCAACGCGTCCATCCCCAGAAAGCCCTCCAAAAGAGGAAAACGGCAGCGAACAGCGGATCCCCCACCCCTCCCGCCAGAAGGCGCTCTGAAAGAAGTTGCACCTATCCAAAATCTCGCGCCCGCTGGCAGAAAAGTCCTCAACCGAACCCATCAGATTGATCAACTCGGTTTGCCCTGTGGGCGACCAGCGTACCAGCCACCAGTCCTCCCCAGTATCCACTCTGAATGCTGCTGCCCCTGCGACCCATCCCCCGTCCCACGAGATCTTCAGCCCCACCGCGCGGTAGGTTCCAGGCGGAAAGGGCAAATATTCCATCCCCACCCCCCGCCGCCAGCGAAATGGGCGACCCGACGGATTTCTCGGATCACCATACAATTCTTTCCCAAGCACCACGCTACCATCATACGAAACATCGTACGCATAGCCCCAAATCGCCTCCCGTGGATCGCGCGTCAAGCCCCCATCCGCCTTCAGATACCACCAGCCATCCTGATAAGTCCATAGCGCAGGATGATTTCTGTATGTCAAGCGAACATGGTAGTCACTCACCACCACGCGCCCATCAGCCGACAAACTCGGGAACCCACTGCCATAATAGGGGCTCAATCCCTCATTGCCAAGCCTGATGAGCCGCTGCCCATAGCCAAGAGCCATTAGACTTACCAGCACAACCCAAACCGTACCTATCTTTGCCATTTTTTTGACCTCCCCATCTGCTGAGGC
>BEHR01000040.1 GCA_002898555.1 bacterium HR15 | reverse complement strand
GCTGCGCGGGTTGGGCATCTTCAAACGCCTCAAGGAGCTGGGCGCGCAAGAGGGCGACCTGGTGCGCATCGGCGAGGTGGAACTGGAATACACGCCCGATTAAGCAATCACCCTGACCACGCCCATCACCTGCCCCTTTTCAGCATCCTGCACCGAAGTTGAACAGAATAATCTGAAGGTCGGCATCATCCACGCGACCATCTTCGTTGAAATCCATCGGCAGGTTCTGTCCCTCCTCACCAAACGCGAACAGCACCATTAGCAGGTCGGCATCGTCCACACAATCGTTGCCATCCGCATCGCCCGGTGTAGCGCGAATCACCGCTTGCGGCTGATCGGGGGCGGGAGTCAAGTTCCCAGCCTGATCGCTTGCCGTCACATAGAACGCATATACATGACTGCCTGGCTGAGCATCAAACACCGCCTGTGTCTGTTGTGGGTTGTTAAGCCAGACCTGATAGGGTTGGCCATCGACGGAAACCCACACCGTGTAGTCGCGCAAGCCAGAACCGCCTTCGTCGTCTTCACCTGCCCAGCGTAGCACAAACGACACACGGTTCGTGCGTTCAGGCAACGGTGCCATCGAGGTCGTAGGAGGCAGCGCGTCCACTGTGTTGAACACCTCGTTCGTCGTAATCGGTTGCTCCTCGTCAAAGACAATCGTTGCACTGTTGGTAATCACGGTTCCTGTGGGTACCGTGCGCTTGGGCTTCACGCGGAAAGTCACGAAGCCTTCCCCTTCATGCTGCTCGTTGTTAGGCGGTAGGATGCCAAGCAACGGGCTGGTCGGCGGCTCGCCGGTCTGCGGGTCGATAGCTGTCAGTCGGAAGTTGACCACGCCAGTAGTGAGGTCGATGCCTGCCAGGATTTGCACGCGCAGCCCACCATCCTCTTCACGCATCTGCACTTCTGTTTGGAAGAATCGCTGTCCAGCCGGCGCCTGCACCGTGTAGCGTCCGCCGCGGAAGGAGATGGTATCCACTTCAAAGGTGCGCCAGTCAAGGTCTTCGTCCAGTTGGTCAGAGATGGTCACTTGACGCGCGTGGGCTGTGGCATCGGGCATATTCTCAAACAGCACGGTGTAGGGAATCGGCTCACGACGCGGTACAAACCGCTGTTCGCCTGCGCCCGTGGGGGACTGCTTCTCGTTTGGGTCAGAAGGACGTTGCACAGGGGTGTCTTTCTGGTCGTCATCGGTGCATTCATCGTAAGCCTGGTATATAGATACGAGGCAGTCGAGAACCAGCAGAACCCATGCGAGTCTTCTACCTATAGCCCCTGCGCACTCTTCGAGAACATCAAAGAAATCCATGACATAGTCCCAGGCAAACCCAAAAAGATTTTTGCCCAGCTCTCGTCGACCACCCGTAGCCACTTGATAAAGATTGATGAACTTATTTACTGTCCATTTTCCGAAGGCGATGGCACAGTTTGCAGGAATAGGTAAGCAATCCAGTACGGCACTAAGGATAGAGCCCCAACAGCCGGGGAGGCTAACACCAACACCCGTATCAGAAAGCGGAATAAAGGACCCCAAAGCGATTGCTTGGACACTAATGACGCCTCCAGCAGGGGCAATAAGCTCAAGTCGGAAGGTCACGCTCTCCTGTGCTGGCACCACAGGTACCAACACAACGATATATTTCCAGCCATTCCCCGGCTCATAATCGGCTGGTATCTCCTCTTCACCTGGATCAGGCGGACGCAAAGCAGGAATATTCCACACTGTGCCAGCAGGTATACGAATAATTACAGGTGCCATTATGGCATCGTTGAGATTGCTGTTGTATAGCGTAATGTAGTAGGTAGCCATCGAGCCTGGTCGTACGCTATCAGGACCACTGACCCTGACTAACAGTGGTAAGTCGCTGAGTGGCGAATCAACCACCTGAATCGCCTCTGTTAGAAACACTTCTTCGCCAGTTTGTTTACGAACGCCCAGAGTGTAAGCGCCTGGAGGTACACCACGCATATTGAATAACGCAAAAATCTCACTGTCAGACGGTACCGAAACCACGATAGCGCGCTTGCGCTGCTCGTTAGGGAGAACCAAGAAAACGGCTTCAATATCCTCAAACTGCGCACCCACAATACGCAGCGAAGCGAAGCCTGCGTTGCCCACGATATTGGGCGTCACCGAGCGAATGCTGAACGGCAGAGCCTCGACCTTCGTCTGGTAGGGGCTGTTTTGGGGGATATCCGCGCCGTAGACCAGACCGTAGTAATAACCTGCCTGCGAGCGCGGCACCACCGCTTCCTGATCGGCACCGAACGGACGCTCGTTGCGGTAATCGTAGGCACTCCGCAGCGCCATCTGGTTATAACGCACAAACAGCTCCGTCTCTACATTCTCCAACTGGCTGTCCACGGTCCACAGGAGGGTTTGACCTGCGGGCACATTGACCTTGTAGAAGTGGCTGCGGGCGCTGGGAGTGAGTATGTTGTTGAACGGCACGCCCAACTGCAACTCAATCACATCCAGCGTCGCAGGACCAGCAACACCTGCGTTGTTGGTTTCATCCGTCTCGCGAATGGTGTTGCGAGCATCCGTGCGTACAATAATGTAGTAGTTGCCCGGCAAAACACCAGGAAGCGGCTCGTTCAACTGCCCTGTATACGATGCCCCCGGTTCCAGCCGACCTGAGCGTGCAAATCGCCCAATCAATACATCGTTAATATCCCATTGATTGTCCGTCGACAGATACACCGAGTCGTACCATTCGCCCTGTGCCGCGTTGGAACCTGCATTGCGCACGGTCCACTGGATGAGCATCGGTGTGCCAGGCGAACCCGAAGCAGGCACAGAGATACTCTCCACCACCAAGTCCGCAGGTGGCGCCACCGTAATCACCATCGACTGCGTGTCCACTCCACGATTGTTGGTCTCGTCGGTCTCCGATAGCTCGTTGCCGTAGTCCGTCACAACGAACACATAGTAGGGACCTGTCAGATAAGCAGGCACTTGGATGGTGAAGCGCACCGTGCGCGACTCACCCGCGCCTAATGGCTGGTTGTGGCGATACGAACCGACTATTAAGTCACTCGGATCCAGAATCAGGTCGCGCGACAGGATCACCACATCGCCCCATGCTCGGTAGGTGGCATCTGCGCCGCTGTTGCGTACCGTCCATACAATCTCGGCAGTTAGTCCTGCGGTGGCTTCGGCAGGTGCGTCCACGCCTTCCACGCTCAGATCCACATTCGGTAGCCCGACTTGAAGCGGGAAGACAGAGGCGATATTGTCGCCCTCGTTATCGCCTTCGAACACGCGCCCCGTGTCATCCGCCATCACGAGCACATAATACTCTCCTGGTGAGACGATGGGGATAGAGACCGTAGCCGACTGTTGATACGCCTGACCAGGCGCCAGCGGCTGAGGTGCGGGTACGCGCGTCAGGAAGATAGCACCACTGAGACTGGGTGTACGCGACAGATAGATGGCATCAGTCCACCCTGCGGCGTTCGCCTGACCTGTGTTCGAAACGCGCCAGCTCACCTGCACAGGTTGCAGCACCTGTACCGAACTGACATTCAGGGTTACATCACTCGGGACGAGGTTCGGCAATGGTCCGTAAGTAAGCTCGATCGGTGTGCTGGCGGTGTTATTGTTCTCCGCATTGCATTCTACTACCTGATTATTCGCGTCGGTAGCAACAGTAATACGGAATTGCCCAGCGGTATTTGCAGGCAACTGCACCTGCACCAGACGGTCGTATTTCCCACCCGCATCCAGGCTGCCTGTGCGGGGATACTCACCCAGCGTACGCACCACTGAGCCATCTGGGCGTGTTAGCAGGACGCGATCCACCCAGTTCGAAACACGGGTGGCTTGGTCACCTGTATTCTCCACGCGCCAGCTCACTGAGATAGTCGCGCCGCTGACCGCTTGCGCGGGGGCATTCACACTGGTCACTTGCAAATCAGCGGAGCTCAGCTGCGTCGTGAGTGCCGCGCCTTGACTGACATTATTCGCCTCAGCATCCGCTGGCGGATTGTATTCCACCACGCGGTTGCCATCATCCGTTACTACGAAGATGTAGTACTGACCTGCGGGCAAGCAGTCGGGCAGACGCACAACCTCGGTGTGTTCGTAAGACTCCCCAGCCGGGAGGTCGTTCGTGTAGGTGAAGCTCGCCAGGCGCGTCGCCTGATTGCGATCGAAGTTGGGGCTGTTGGAAAGATACACGGCGTCTGTCCATGGGGCAGGCGCAGGGTCTACACCATCGTTCGTCACACGCCAGCGCACGGAGATATTTTCCCCTGCCTGACCCGTAGGCGAAACCTCTATCTCCTCGACAATTAGATCAATCGCGTTCGGGGGCGTCGCCAGCACCTCAATCGGCGTTGCAGAGACGCCCACATTATTCGCCTCGTTCACAAACTCGTACACACGGTTCCCAAAGTCAGTCACCACGAGCAGATAGTATTCGCCCGCTGGCAGATTGCGCGGAATCGTAATCGCAAAGTCAGTAACTGTGTATCCCTCGCCTGGCTGTAGGTTGCCGCTGAAGTAGCGGCTCGTGACGAACCGATCACGGCTATCTAAGGCGGTGTCGGTTGAGAGATACAAGGCGTCGTACCAAGCACGCTCGCCTGCTGGAATATCGCGGCTCCCGCGATTCTCCACGCGCCAGCGCACCCGAATCTGTTGCCCTGCGTAACTTTGGGCAGGAGCCACCACCTGGGGCACCACTAAATCGGGCAGAGGCGGGACAGCAATATCAATCGGGATCGCCGTGCTGCGATTGTTGTTCTCGTTTTCCTCCAACACGCTTCGCGAAGAGTCAGCTTCTGCAATCAAGTAATAGCGTCCCACCAGCCCACGCGGCAGTGTTAGGTTCAACACGGAGCTGTAACCCTCACCCGGACCTAAAGCACTCTCGTTGCCACGTGAAAGCTGAGTTACAATCGACTGCCCACCAGCGTCGTTGGCAAGAATCACTCGGTCATACCATGTCCCTGTGGTCGCGCCCTGACCGATGTTTTGCACCTGCCAGCGCACCTCGATGGTCTGCCCGAAGAACGCCGTCGACGGCGCCTGCAGACTCGGCACGGTCAGATCAGGTAGTGGGATCAGGCGAGCCGTCAGTGACTGGGCACGCGTGTTGTTATCCTCACGCACCCCTTCGTTCACCTGGTTCGCTGCGTCCGTCACCACAATAATATAGTAGGTCCCCTCAGGGCTAATCCATGCACGCGGAATGGAGACCACCTGTGTGCGACTGACCGATTGCCCTGGCTCCAAGGTACCCGTAAATACGAAGTCGCCAATCACACGATCCGAGCCATCAACTCGATCGTCACGCGAGAAGTAGATTCGGTCACTCCAGTTCGATGCTGCGAGCGTACCCGCGTTGGTGATTTGCCAGCTGATGTCAAACTGTGTATCGTTCCAGATTTCCTGGGGAACCTGTAAAGCGGTCGGTTGCAGGTCCGCAGCGCGCACTAAGAACGTGCCTACCTCAGAGACCGCCTCGTTCCCACATTCATCCCGCGACAGCACACGATACTCGTAGGTCTGGTGACCTTGTAAGCCTGTGATGGTTACCGAATGCTCGGTCACCAAGTTAGTGTCTAAGTTCGTGCGCTGCCACTCGGTCGCGCCTTGCAGGCGATATTCCACCTGACTGGTGCTGGGTTCGTCCGTCGTCCACTGGATGGTCGCGCGGTCGATGCGGGCATCTACACTAAGGTTGCTTATCTGCGGCGAGTTCGGGTCGTTACGGAAGCGGAAAGTGCGCGAGGCAGGTGTTTCATCGATGCGTTCTGCCAGATCGCGCGCCTGTACCTCGAAAGTATGCTCACCTTCGCTAAGACCCGTCAGATCCACGCTTGTGTCGCGCGACCAGTCGCTCCAGTCACCGCCGTCCAATCGCCAGCGGAAATACAGATCTTGAGGCGCAGTGGCGTCGTCAGTGCCCGTCCAGCGGAAGCGCACAGGTTCCTGACAAACAAGCGCGCCTTCCTCAGGACCTTCTGTGATTATCGTGTCCGGTGGATTGCGATCCTCTGTTGGCAGACCCGTGCGCAAGTTGTACCAGAAGGTGCGGCAACGCAATAACTCCAGTGATTGGGGGGTATTACCTTCCCAGAACACTAAGGCATCCCGTCCATTGCCTGCATCAAAACCTGCTCGCGCAGGCGAACCGCCAAATCCGCCTGACCCACCACTGGCGTCACCTGTCGTCCACTCCATGTTGGCATAGGAGAAACCTGCATATCCGTCACGAGTAATAATCAACTGAAACCGATTCAATTTGTCCGTATGATAACCGTAATACCCTACATTGTTCCAAGTCACGACAATATAGTCATTGGTCGCCTTGTAGTGCACCTTCCCGCTCGCAGCAGGGCGCGTATCCACATCGGCAAAGAAAGGCGCAACAATCACGATACCCATATTGTTCGGAAAAGCGAAGGCAGTATAGGTGGACAAAGGCCCCGTGAAAGTCACATTGCCGTTGTTGTTTATCCAGAATTGGGTGTAGGTATTGCCGTACACGGGTACAGGGAAGGGAAGTTGGATGGGTCCCACGGAGCCGTCGTCATTACCCCCGAGAATAATCGGACCAATGTCCTCATCCCATAGTTGGCACTGCTGCGCCCGGGTGGATGCTGTTATTGCTATGACGGTTAACAGAAGCCCTACCCACGCTGTTATGGTTCGCATGATATTAACTCCCCGTGCGATTAGTGCTTCGCGTCTTGTTCGAAGGCACGTTTGCCCATGCCATAAAGATTGAACTGCTCCCATTTCCATTCACCCTTCTCGTAGACCAGAACGACATCGACATCTAAGGGTTCACGGAACTCGAGAGTGCATCCTGCGGGGCCGAAAAGCCCCGATTCATCTTTCCATAAGCGAATTTCTACGGCGGAGAGTCGGACAACAACACGATTGAGGGTAGCTGCCTTTATCGCCGTGATCTCATATTCATATCGCAACTGCATAGTTACTTCGCCTAAATATCGCTGGAGATAGTCAAGCCACTGCTTTTTGTCCTTGGTTTCTTCATCGCGCCATTCGCATCGAAAGTTATCGCTTGCTATGCGCGTAAAATGGTCGGTTAGAAGCGGGTCTTTCTTCGAAAGAAGTTGGAAATAGACGCCCACTGTTTTGTTGAAGGCATCCACGATCTGGCTATTCAAGGTATTGCTGCGACTCTGCGCAAGCAAAGCTGCGGCTATTAGCAGCCACACGACCAATAAACTAACCCTGATCGCCCACTTGCCACACATCGTCGTACTCCTTTCTGCGAACTACCCATATTATAGCACATTTTCGCGCGTTTGTCAAGTCCCCTACAGGGGAAATTTTTTCACCCCCCTATAGGGGAACAGACACCCACCCTTCATCCATAAGCAACCCCAGCTCCTTCGCACGCAACAACGCCCGATGCAAACTGCTCACCCCTAACTTGCGGTAAATGCGCTTCAAATGCTTCCTGACCGTATCAGGCGTAATAAAAAGCGCCTCTGCCACCTGTTTGACCCGATCGTGGCGAAGGAACGCGCTCAACACACGCCTCTCGCTAAAACTAAGCAGGTGGGCATCAATAATCGCCCCTTGCGCCTCAGGAACACCCTGCTCCACGACCTCCAGCGACCGCAGTGTGCGAATCTGCTCCCTCAGGAAGGCTTCGATAATGGGATCCCTTGCCCAAATAATGACCTTGACTGCGCGCATGATACACCTCGTTATAAAGATTCGGTAAGCGCTGGGTAATTCCTGCCTATAGGGTATAATCTTCCTTACTGAGGTGGCGATGGGCATGAAGTATGATTATCCTGACAGTCCGCTCTATCGGTTGAGGCATTCGGCAGCGCACCTGCTGGCGCAAGCGGTGCTGGAACTCTATCCGGGCGCCAAGCTGGGTGTCGGACCGCCCATCGAGAACGGTTTCTACTACGATTTTGACCTGCCCCAACCGATTGGCGAAGAAGACCTGCCCAAGATCGAAGCAAAGATGCGCGAAATCGCTGCCCGCAACCTCGACATCGTGCGCATCGAGACCTCACGCGAGGAAGCGCGCCAGCTCATCGAGCAAATCGGGCAGGTGCCTTATAAACTGGAATTGCTCGACGCCATCCCCGAAGGGGAGACCATCAGCTTCTATCAGCAGGGCGATTTCATCGACCTCTGCCGCGGACCCCATGTGCAAAACACAAGCGAAATCAAGCATTTCAAACTCCTCTCTATCGCAGGCGCGTATTGGCGCGGAGACGAACGCAATAAGATGCTCACCCGTATCTATGGCACCGCCTTCTTCACCCAGGAGGAGCTGGAAGATTATCTGCACCGCTTGGAGGAAGCCAAGAAACGCGACCATCGTAAGCTGGGACGCGAGCTGGGGCTGTTTATGATTGCGCCGGAAGTCGGTCCGGGACTGCCCATGCTGCTGCCCAAAGGGGCGACCGTCCGCCGCGTGCTGGAGGAGTTCATCTTAAAGGAGGAACTGAGGGCGGGCTATCTGCATGTGCGCACGCCCGAAATCGCCAATCTGAACCTCTATCGCCTCAGCGGGCACTACCCCTACTACAAAGACTCGATGTATCCGCCGATGGTGTTTGAGGACGGCGAAGAGTTAATCCTGCGTCCGATGAACTGCCCACACCACTTCTTGATTTACAAGTCGGAGCCGCGCTCCTATCGCGACCTGCCCTTGCGCATCGCGGAACTCGGCACGGTCTATCGCTATGAAAAGAGCGGTGAGCTGTCGGGGCTGATCCGCGTGCGCTGCTTCACCATCAACGACGCCCATGTGTTCCTGCGCCCAGAGCAGATTAAAGCGGAGGTGCAGCACAATATCGAGCTTATCCAGAAGGTCTACCAACGCCTGAACCTGACCGACTTCTGGTATCGCCTCTCGCTGCGCGACCCTGACAACAAAGAGAAGTATATCGACGACGACGCGATGTGGGAGACGGCGGAAACCGCCCTGCGTGAGGCGCTGGACGAACTGGGACTGGAGTATATCGCGGTGAAGGGTGAGGCAGCGTTCTACGGACCCAAGCTCGATGTGGAGGTGCGCGACTGCTTGGGGCGCGAATGGACCATCTCCACCGTGCAGCTCGACTTCTTGATGGCGCATCGGTTCGATCTGGAATACACCGGCGAAGATGGCAAGCCACATCGCCCCGTGATTATCCACCGCGCTCCGATTGGCTCCTTCGAGCGGATGATGGGCTTCCTGATCGAGCATTATGCCGGGGCGTTCCCTCTGTGGCTTGCGCCCGTGCAACTAACGGTGCTGCCGATTGCCGACCGCCACCTGGAATATGCTCGCCAAGTGTATGAGCGTCTGCGTGAGGCAGGCTATCGGGTGGAACTGGACGCGCGACGCGAGACGCTCGGCTATAAAATCCGCTACCACCAGACCCAGAAAGTGCCCTATATGCTCATCGTGGGCGACAAGGAGGTGGAGGGTAATCTCGTCGCGGTGCGCAGCCGCGAAGCAGGCGATATGGGGCAGGTGACCATCGAAACCCTGCTGGAACGGCTGCAACAAGAAATTACCGATTGAACCCTAACATGCTGGAGCTTGACCCGGAGACGATGCGTCAAATGGGCTATCATATCATCGACCTGCTGGTCGACTACTGGCAGCATTTGCCCCAGCAGCCCATCGGCAGACGCCCCTCGCGTGAGGAGCTGGAATCGCTCCTGATGGAGCCAATCCCGACCACACCCCAACCTTTTGAGCAGGTGCTTCATGAATTCCAGCAGAAGGTACTGCCACATATCGTGCATGTGGATCATCCGCGCTATTTCGCTTTCGTGCCCGCACCCAATAATGCCATTGGTGTGTTTGCGGACGCGCTGGCAGCAGGCATGAACATTTTTGTGGGCACATGGATGGTGGGCGCAGGTGCGACTCAGGTGGAGCGCGTGGTGATCGATTGGCTGCGGCAACTGCTCGGTATGCCCGAAACAGCGGGCGGGCTGTTTGTGAGTGGTGGCTCCGTGGCGAACTTGGTCGCGTTGACCGCGGCACGCCAGCACCAGCTACGCAACGACTTCTCGCGTGGCGTCGCCTACTTCTCTGACCAGACCCATTCATGTATCGAGCGTGCCCTGCGTATCCTGGGCTTCCGCCCGGAGCAGATGCGCGTGCTACCCAGCGACGATCGGTTCCGCCTGCCGCTCGATGCTTTGCAAGCCCAGCTCCGCGCCGACCGGGCAGCAGGCTGGCAGCCGTTCTGCATCATTGCGAACGCAGGCACAACCAACACAGGCGCGGTAGACCCACTGCCTGAGCTGGTGGCAATCTGTCGTCGTGAAGGTCTCTGGCTGCATGTGGACGGCGCGTATGGCGCCGCGATGGTGCTGACCGATGAGGGCAAACACCTCTTGCAGGGCATCGGCGAGGTCGATTCGCTCGCCATCGACCCACACAAGGGCTTCTATCAGCCGATGGCAGCCGGCTGCGTGCTGGTGCGTGAGTTCGAGCATCTGCGCGAGGCGTTCCGAATTCTGCCACCCTACCTGCAAGACAAGGAGTATGGGCTGTCGGGCATCGACTTGTGCGATTATGGCGTGGAACTCTCACGCGGCTTCCGTGCGCTCAAGCTTTGGATGTCACTCAAAGTGTTTGGTATCGAGGCATTTCGGCATGCGCTGGAACATAATCTCCATCTGGCACGCTATGCCGAGCAGCGGCTGCGCGAGCGGGCAAACTGGCAAATTGTATCCCCTGCCACGCTGGGCATCGTGGCGTTCCGCTATGCGCCCCCGCACCTGAGCGAGGAAAAGACCGACGCGCTGAACCAGTGCCTGGTGGACGCAATGCTTGCCGATGGCTTTGCATTGGTCAGCTCCACCCGTTTGCGTGGGCGTGTCGCGTTGCGCATGTGCCCGCTGAATCCGCGCGCCACCGAAGCCGATGTGGATGAGACCATCCATCGACTGGACCGTTTTGCGCAGGCGCGCCTACAAGGCTGAGCCGCGAGCCAGTTTTGCCTCATCAAGCGGGGAAAGGTATACTGTACCCGTCTTATCAGGAATCGATGCGGGGACTTTTTCAGCCGATGAGGGAGTTCGATGAAGCCCACCTCGCGCTTGATCGGACTGGCATGGCTCGCCGTTGGTGTGAGCACGCTCTATTTGGCGTGGCAAGGTGTGTCCATGCCACTTAGCCTGAAGTTTTTTGCCCTGCTTCAGGTAGTGGGGGCAATCCTGCTTTTGCTACGCCACGCGGCAGGTTGGCTCATCTTGATTACCATGTCGGTGTTCACGATGGTGTCGGGACTGTTCGCGCTGCTCAGTGCGCCCTTCCTGCCGCCCGAAATGCTGCGAGCGGCTCCGCGTGTCGGCAATCTGGATCCACGCTGGTTAGCCGCGCTGACTGCCCTGCTCGCTATCCTGTTCGGGCGTCTCTGCTGGCTGAACCTGCGCAACAACCCGCCCAGCGACTGGAAAATAGCTGCCTGACAATGGCAGAAATCGAGACACGGTGCGCGAATCGCTCCTCATGTGCGGTAGGGGATAAGGAGTGAGACACGCCGATTGGAGTAGTGGAAGGGATCTTTTGGATTGCGCAGGCGTGTGGCGGCATAACCGCGCACCTCTGCCACCTGACCTTGCCACAGTCCGTTCGATTCCATAATGCGCCGCGCCGCATTTGCTCGGTCCGTGGACAGCTCCCAGTTGGAATAGATATGGGCATATCGGTAGGGGCGCGCATCGGTATGCCCTTCGATCACCACCCGATTGTCCAGCTTGCCCACCTCCTGCGCAATCAGTGCGAGCAGCTTCCGAGCGGCGGGTGTTACCTCCGCGCTGCCCGTCTTGAAAAAGACCGGCTCAGGTCCCTCGATGAGTTCGATACGCAGCCCCTCCTTGACAAATTCAATCTTTACATGCTCTTTCAGGCGGGCGAGGTCGGGAATGTTCGCCAGCGCGGCTTCCAGGTACTTTTTGAATGCCTCCAGCTGTTCGCGCTCGGTCCTAACACCTTGGGTCAAGCCGGGCGGTTTGAAACCCTCTTTGCCGGCGGTGTGTGGCATCTCCATCGTGTTTTTACCGCCGGGCGGGATAGCATCGTTCACCGTGAAGATGGCTTTGGAGCGTTGCTGCGCTTCAAAGAAGCCTGTGGGGTCGCGGAAGTAGCCCGCAATCGCCTTACGGATCTCCTGGTCTAAGCCCACGATCCACATCACCAGAAAGAACGCCATCATCGCCGTGACGAAGTCGGCATAGGCGACCTTCCACGCGCCCCCGTGATGCCCGTGCCCTGACTTCTTGCGTTTGACGATGCGAATCTCGGCGCTTTCGTGTGCCATGTTCCTTTTTCCCTCCGCTCTGCGGCACAAGCTTACGCTGCTTGTGCCGTCGCCTGACCGCTGCCGCCGCTACTGCGCACGGCTTCCTCTACCTCCTGGAAGGAGGGGCGCAGAGCGGGTTCGATGCTGCGGCGGGCGAACTCGATGCAGGTCAGCGGCGCATCTCCGCGCGCGAAGGCGATGAGCGATTGCCGAATGCACTGCAGATACTGCTCCTCGGGATGCACATGATTCTCTACCGCCGATGCCAGCGGTTGAAAGATGCCGTAGGCGGATAACACCCCCAGAAAGGTTCCCACCAGCGCGGAGGCGACCTTGTGCCCGATTTCCTCGGGCGGTCCATCGATCGCGCCCATCGTGATGACCACGCCCAGCACCGCTGCCACGATGCCGAAGCCGGGCATCGCATCACCCACCTTGCTGAGCACATGGGCGGGCTTCATCGCCTCCTCGTGATGACGCTCGATATCCATCTCGGTCATCTCCGCCAATTCGAACGCGCCCACCGCACCCGTGAGCACCACCTTCATCGTGTCGCACAAAAACGCCAATGCGTGGTGATTGTTCAACAGGCTGGGGTACTGCTGGAAAATGAGGCTCTCGTGCGGATGTTCCACATGCTGCTCCAGCGCGAGCAGCCCTTCTTTGCGGGCAAGAGTGAAGAGGGCGAACAGGGCGCGCAGAAGCTCCAAGAAGGTCTCCTTTTTGTAGGGGCTCCCTTTCAGGGTGCCCAACACCGCTTTGATGACCTGTGCGATGATGTTCGGCGGGTTGCCCACCAGCATAGCGCCAATCGCCGCGCCCCCAATAATGATGAACTCCGAAATCTGGATGAGCGCGGCGACCTTGCCACCGTGCATCAGAAACCCGCCCAGAATCGCACCGAACAGCACCAGCGTGCCAATAATGACGAACATTCCGCCCCGAACGCCTCCTATACGGCAGTTATTCCATTCAGGGGTGTGAAAAAAGCAGGTAAGTTTGAGGGCAGGGATTGGAGGGCAGGCACAGGGGGTCTGCCCTACTACATGCTGGGAGGGGCAGATGAATCTCAAACGGCAGGCATCCAGACGCGCATGGGGCATGGCTCCCGGTTATCCCAGGCGTAGTAGGGGATGGCGCGGAACCGAGCGGGCTTGCGCGGCTTGAGCGGGCGATAGAGCATTTCACCCCAATCCGATTCATCAGGCAGTGCAAGCGCGTCCCCTTCCACCACCATCACACCGTTCAGCAGTCCCGGCTCCCAGCGCGCTTCCAAGGCACCCTCCGCGCGCACCGCCAAGAGATGGAGTGGCACGGGCTGGTCGCACCCCTCGAGGCAGTAAATGAGAGGACCCCGTTGAATGGCGACCTGCCAGCGGTCGGCTTCTACCTGCGGGTGCGCCTCCATCAGGCGCGGTTCCATCGGCAGGTGCAGTTCCACACGGTCGCCTTCACGCCACTCGCGTCGGATGACCGCGTAGCCCTGTTCATGGGTAAGGGCGGTCGGCACGCCGTTCACCTTCAGCATGGGGTTCTCGCACCAGCTGGGCAAACGCAGGTGTAGCCCGAAGCGGGTGGGAACTTCTGGTCGCACGGCTACATGCACCACGCCCCGCCACGGATACTCGGTCAACACCTCTAACCGCACTTTGTGCCCACTGAGTGCAGCCTGCACACGGCTCTCCACATAGAGGTTGATCCAGAAATCCGCCTCACTTTGGGCATAGAGATACCCGCCGAGCGACGCCAGCAGGCGAGCGATATTGGGCGGGCAACAGGCGCAGCTGTACCATGCACGGCGATGGTGCGTGCCGTCGCTCTCCAACGGGTTCACATAGAAAAAGCGGTTGCCGCTGAGTGAGATGCCTGCGAGCGCCGCGTTATAGAGCGCACGCTCCAGCGCGTCAAAGAAGCGCGCTTCACCCAGTAGCAGCCCCATCCGGTGCGCCCAAAAGATGAGCGCGATCGAAGCACATGTCTCCTGATAGGCGGTGCGGTTCGGCAGCTCGTAATCGCGGGTGAAGCCCTCATGCTTCGCTTCGTTGCCGATGCCCCCTGTGATGTAGGTGCGACGATTAACGGTGTTCTCCCACACGCGCAAGAGCATGCGCAGCAGCGTCTCGTCGCCCGTCTCGGCAACCAGATCGGTGGTGCCCGCGAACAGATACGCCGCGCGCACCGCATGCCCGACAATCTCTTTATGCTCAGCGAGCGGCACATTATCCTGCCAGATGGAGCCGTCATACTGATCGAGCGGGATATGATGTTCCTGGGCAAAGAACTTGCGCCCGCGATTCACCAAAAAGAAGCGTGCCAGTTCCAGATAGCGTCGCTCGCCAGTGGCGCGGTAGAGGCGGATTAAAGCGAGTTCGATCTCTGGATGCCCGCAATAGCCCATGCGCTTGCCGGGCGCGTCGCCGAACACCGAGTCGATATAGTCCGCATAGCGCGTGGCGATTTTCAGCAAGCGGTCGCTGCCTGTGGACTCATAATGGGCGACAGCGGCTTCGAACAGATGCCCCGCGCAGTAGAGTTCGTGCCAGTCGCGCAAGTTGCTCCAGCGTTTATCGGGCGCAACCACTTGGAAGTAGCTGTTGAGGTAGCCTTCAGGCGTCTGGGCGCGCTCCAAAATGGCAATCACTTCGTCCAGCGGCTTGCGGATGGGGTCGTCGGGATGAATCGCCAGCACATAGGCAGCCGCTTCCATCGCCTTGTAGAGGTCGGAGTCCATATAGACGGGTCCTTGATAGCTCTCGTGCCTGCCTTCGGCAGCAAGGCGCAAGTTAGGGATGTTGCCCGCCTGCTCCAGCTGTTCAAACAGGTGAGGCAGCGTTATACGGCGGTTCGTCTGAATTCGCGGCTCCCAGAACTGGTCGCGAATCTCCACCTGAGTGAGCGGAACCGCCCGCGCTTTGCGTGCTATCATGGCAACAGTATACCTCCCGCCGTTGCCCTCCGTTTTTGGCAAAATTTTTTCTCTGGGGTACCCGTCTGGGTCAGAGAAAAAATTTGGGAACGCAGAGAGCGCATCGGAGTTAGACCCGGCTTTTTCAATCGCCCTCACGGGTATCTTCACAGGGTCAGGCGCATACCGTCCCAGCCGATGAGGATGCCATAGGGTGTGGCACGCGCCTCCAACTCTTCATGGAGTGCACCGCCATTATGGGAGAAGTGAGTCAGCACCACTTGCGAATCGTCTCGGAGGGTGCCCTGCTTACGCATGGCTTGTATCACTTCGAGGCAACTGGCGAAATCGAGATGCCCCCTGTAATCGTTCGGCTGAAACCCGAAACTGCATTCCAGAATCAGCCCATCGAGTTCCACCTCTGCCAGGAAGTCCCATGTCGCGTCGGGATACCAGCCCGTATCGCAGGCATAGAGCAGGCGTCGCCCGTCTCGCTCAATAATGAGATTCAGCACCTCTTCGTCGGGCACTTCGGTCATGTGAGTGGCGCGAACGGGGATCAGCGTATAGTCCCCCAGCGTGTAGCGTTCAAAGGCGCGTATCAGGTTGCATTCCAGCCGAAATCCCGCGTAGTTGACGAGGCTCTCCACCTTCGCTTTGACCGCGGCGTTGCCGAAGAGGCGCAAGTGGCGTGCCGTTTCGGGTGGAGCGAAGCCCGGCAATAGGTACTGCAACTCCTCGCGCGCACAATGGTCATGGTGTGAATGGGTGAACACCAAGAACCGCCAGTCCGTCGGGTTTAGCCGTTCCCGATGGATGTGATACAGCGTGTCGGGCCCGAAATCGATTTTGAGAAGATTGTCGATCAAGGCCCCGGAGCGCGAGCGGATATTTTTGCCGCCGCGCTCCCGCGCCGTGCAACACACCGCGCAATTGCAGCCGATGGCAGGAATTCCCTCCGCCGCCGCCGTGCCCAAAATGTGGATGTTCATCAGCGCTGCCTCCGTAATTCTGTCTGGCTCGTCCAACCTATCGAACCGCTCTAAAAAGATACCCAAAACAAGTTCGCTGCCATTGCAAAGCCGGCGAATCGTTCCTCCTGACTGGGGCGGTCGCCCAGCATCACCTGCAGCGTGCGTTCCGCCCGCTGCTGCCATACCCTCGGCGAGGATGAAGACCGCGAGGTTCCATCGCCCGATGCACCACTTGCCATTCGCTGCGCCAAAGCGCGTGCCAACTCAATCTGTGCCATAGCAACCAGCGCATTGTCGGCAGGCAGCTCCATGTCTATGGAGAGACGCATCGGCATCAATGTCCAGCCCGCCCAACGCTTGCCCCGCGATATATCATAATAACCCCCTGTTGGATCATGATAATTGGTTTCAATCAGTTCCAGCAGGCTCTGTGCGAACTGGAGCGTACGGTCAGAGGGCTGGAAGTGATAAAGGCGGATGGCAGCGCGCGCGGTGAGTGCCAGATCGGGCAGCCAATCGGAGACCTGACGGCGTGAAGAATGAAAGAGGTCGCCTTGAACAGTGCGCAAGCCGCGCAGAGTCTCCATCGTGCGCGTCGCTGCCTCTAATGCCCACTGCGCCCTGGAGGGCGAGGCTCCTGCCGAGCCGAAAGCCCTCACCCCCAGCCCCTCTCTTAGGGGGCGAGGGGCGTGGAGGGCGGGGCTGCCTGCCGAGCCGAATACGCCTTGACTGACCGACACATAATCCAGCAACGCCAGAATTGCAAGCGCATTCCCGTCCGCATAGAGGGTCGTGTCCACCTTCCGCTCTGGCAGCGTCTGCGCGATGGGCGTGCGACGCTTGCCCGGCGCAATACTCGCACGAAAGCCCGGCGGACGCTCCTGCCACAGATGGGTGCGCAAAAAGTCGAGCAGCGCGTCGGCTGTCGCGCGAAACGAAGGCACTATCCTGCTGGCACGGGCGTACAGGCTCAACAGACGCGCGTTTTCGGCAAGACGCTTGCCACCCAGCGGCTTGCCCTCCGCATCCAGCCCTTCCATCAGCGTGTAGAAACCGCCTTGTTGCGTATCCCAAAGTGGGCTTTGGCGCAGCTGATGGAGCCGTTGGAGTAGCAAGCGACGCGCTCGCGGATCGCCCCCCTCTGCCAACACAAGCAGCCATTCACTCTGATTGAGCCAGTAGGGTTGCGGTTGGCTCCAACTAATCGGTTCCTGTTGCTCCAGTGCATCCATCAACTCCTCATTCAGGCGTTGGATATCTTGTGCCGTGAAGGCAACAGGCGTTGCGGCGCGCACCCAGCGGGCAATGAGTTCGCTTTCCAGTTGCTGGGCATGCCGCTTCACATCCGCGGGCGCGTTTCGGAAAGCGAGGCTCACCTCCTCCAGCAGGCGCGTCAGCTCAGCACGAGTTTCAGGCACCATGGCGGCAATCGGTCGCCCATCAGGTGTGAAAATCACCATCAGCGGTTCGCGAGCAGGTAAGTTCAATGCTTCTGCAATCAGGCGCAGCGTGCGGGCACGCTTGGGCGAGGCATCGGCATCCAGTTTCACCGGCACAAACTCGCGTTTGAGCAGGTCGGCTATGCCCGAATCCTGATACAGTTCCCGTCCAAGCCGCGTGCAGCGCCCCGACCAGAAAGTGCCAACATCGACCGCGACAGGTCGATTCAGGCGCGCCGCTTCCTGCAGCGTATCGCTCGTCCAAGGCTGCCACGGCACCAGCTGATATTGACACGCCTGCAGGTAGCCTTCCGCGGTCAGGCGCAGCGGGTTCGGATGCTGACGCCGCTCCACGAAACGCAGTGCAATCCCCAGCCACGCCATCAACACTATCAGCACCGACACCCCGCTCAACACCACAAAGCGCGGTGCGTACCGTTCAATGACCGGTTCCACCAAAGAGTATTATAACCTACTCGGCTCGTGGTGGCAAGACCGACGCATTTTAGGAAGCAGAAAGAGGTATAATCTACAGCGGGGTGAATCGAAATGCGCAACGGGCGTTTTTGGGGCGTTGTGGTGCTGCTTTTCGCCTCAATCATTGTGGGGGTACAAGCAGACAGTAAAAAGCCTGTCGTCTATTACATCCCCTTTAGAGAGATTGTGCATCGCGCTTCGGCAGATTATCTCATCCGCGCGTTGCAAGAAGCGCAGGCGAAGCGTGCGGCAGCCTTCGTGGTGCTGCTGGACACGCCAGGGGGCGAGCTGCAGGCAACGCGCGACATCACGATGGCGCTGCTCAACAGCAATGTGCCGACAGTGGTCTATGTCTCGCCGTCGGGCGCACGAGCAGGTTCGGCAGGGGTGTTCATCACGATTGCCGCGCATATCGCGGTGATGGCGCCCGGCACCAATATCGGTGCGGCAACCCCTGTCTCGGGCGATGGGGAAGACATCCCCAAAGATCTGAAACGCAAAGTCATGAACGACACCATTGCCTATGCCCGCACGCTGGCTCGTCAACGGGGACGCAACGAGGAATGGGTCGTCAAAGCCGTTACAGAAGCGGCCTCCATCCCCGAAGAGGAAGCGAGACGCTACAAGGTCATCGACCTCATCGCGACCGATATGGGTGATCTATTGCGCCAGATTGACGGGCGCAAGGTGAAGCTGAGCAACGGCGCAACCATCACCCTACGCACCCGAAACGCCCCAACCCAAGAAATCCCCAAGACATGGCGCGAGGCACTGCTTACCTTCCTGGCGCACCCGAATGTATTCTATATTCTCATGCTGCTGGGTGTGTATGGGCTGCTCTTTGAGCTGCAGAATCCGGGGGCGACTCTGCCCGGTGTGGTGGGCATTATCTCGCTGCTGCTCGCGCTTTATGCGGCATCGGTGCTGCCCCTGAACGCGCTGGGCGTGGCGCTGATTCTGCTGGCGTTCGCGCTCTTTATTGCGGACCTGTTTGCTCCATCCCACGGCATCCTGACAGCGGGCGCGATTGTATCGTTCGCGATTGGCTCGCTCATTCTGTTTCAGGCAGACTCGCCCGTGCTGCGTGTCAGCCTCTGGCTGGTGGGCACGATGACCGCGCTCACAACAGGGCTGTTTGTCTGGATTGCCTATTCAGGTGTGCGGGCACAGTTCCGTCGCAAAGAGAGCGGCTGGGAGCGGCTCATCGGGCAGGTGGGACGAGTGCGAGCAAAGCTTGCCCCTGAAGGCATGGTGTTCGTGGACGGTGCGCTCTGGCGAGCCATCGCACTCGACCCGCCGATCGAGGAAGGCGAATATGTGCAAGTGGAGCGTGTGGAGGGGCTGACACTTTATGTGCGCTGGGTGCCTTCACCCACCGCTTCGATCAATCACAATAAAGTGGAGCAAACGGTTAGTTCCCCTGCCGAAAGGCCCTCAACGACCGAAGAGGTGACCACCTGAGAGGATCACCTGGGAGTACATATCTGCAGTTCAGTTCCTACAGGAAGTCGCCAGAAAGTATGGCAAGGCTCCTGCTAAACCGTCGATAGTCCGTAAGTGTGGGTATACTCAAGTCTAATCCAATGAAAACGACTTTAGTCTGGTTTCAAAATGATTTGCGTTTAGCAGATAACCCCGCGCTGTATGCAGCGGCGCAGCGCGGTGCTGTAATACCCTTGTTTGTATGGGCACCTGAAGAATTCCATGCGCGCGCACCAGGTGAAGCGCAGCGATGGTGGCTGCATTATTCGCTTTATTCACTGGATCAATCATTGCGAAAGCATGGTTTGCGTTTAGTCCTTCGTCAGTCATCACATACCTTGCCTATACTGGAGCAGATACTTATTGAGACAGGTGCGGATGCAGTTTACTGGAACCGCCGTTATGAGCCACAGCTTCAAGCACGCGATGAGTATATCGTGCGTATTCTACGAGCACGCGGGATCGAAATACAAGTTTTCAATAGCTATCTGTTGCATCAGCCTGAAACCTTGTTAACCGAAACTGGACAACCCTACACGGTATTCACTCGATTTTGGAAGCGCTTCTTGCAGCAGGTAGAAGTGCCGGTTCCTTTATCTGCCCCGACTCGCCTTTTGCCCCCTGCTCACCTACCCAAATCACAGTCGCTGGAAACACTGAACTTGTTGCCAAAAATCGACTGGGCCGCAGGCTTTCGGGAAACTTGGTTGCCAGGCGAGACCACCGCTCATCAGCGACTGGATCGTTTTTTGAGAGAATGGGTGAATCGGTATCATCAGTTACGCGACCGCCCCGATATGGATGCCACTTCTCGCTTGTCCCCTCACCTAAGACATGGCGAAATTACACCGCGCCAAATCTGGCACGCCACCCTGAGTCATAGCAACGGGGAATGGACATTTGGTGTAGAATGCTTTTTGCGCCAGCTAGGCTGGCGCGAATTCGCATACCACTTGCTATCTCATTATCCACACACACAGCAGCAGCCACTCCATTCCGAATTTGCTGACTTTCCTTGGAGTGCGGAGAAAAATCCCATCTATCGGGCATGGACAAGAGGGCGCACTGGCGTCCCAATGGTCGATGCGGGTATGCGGCAGCTTTGGCATATCGGCTGGATGCCCAATCGCGTGCGGATGATCGTTGCCTCATGGCTAACCAAAAACTTGTTTCTCCACTGGCAATTAGGAGAAGAATGGTTTTGGAACACGCTGGTGGATGCAGATCCTGCCAATAATGTGTTGGGGTGGCAGTGGGTGGCTGGCTGTGGAGCCGATGCTGCTCCTTATCACCGCATTTTTAATCCCGTATTACAGGGGCGCAAGTTCGATCCTGAAGGAAATTATGTACGGCAATGGGTTCCCGAACTGGCGCAGCTACCAACAGAATATATTCACGCTCCTTGGGAGGCCCCGCCCGAAGTACTTCACGCCGCGAGAGTCGAGCTGGGTGTCTCATATCCCTATCCGCAAGAACTGCCTACAGAAAGCCGTCAACGCGCTCTCGATAGGTTTAACGAATGGAATCGTCGACGGAAGCGTTCTAAGTAGCAGCGAAAGCAAATTCTCAAGTGATGCGAGGGAGAACACTGGTTTAGGCAGGATAACCTTCGCTTGTGTCCAATGCATGAGCCATGCGCGCTTTATTGTTATTCGGTCTATTGCTCGGCATTGCAGGGTGGAGTCAACCAACGCTTAAGCGAACCGATTTAGTCGCGCGCCTAATCGAGATGGAAACTTGTTGGGAAACGCATCGCAATTCGTTGCAGGCGCGCTTGCGTGCCACCCGCCCACTTTCAGAGGTAGTAACCGCATTCTTTGCCGGTCGGTTCGACCTTGTTGCACGCAACTTGACACTTACCTGTGCAGCACTTCGCTCCGATGTGCCCCCAACACCCGCGATGCTCTATGCTGGCTCAATCGGCGTATCCATTCCACGCTTGGTGGAGAAGGCAGCCTTAGATGGTGGCGAAACCACACTGAATGGCACCCTTTTCCAATTTTACCACGCTGAGAAGCCCGCAGCGCCCTTGTTGCTGCGTTGGAAAGTATTTCGTGTGGGTGGGCGTAAGGCGCTGCATCAAGGCATCTTGAAGGAACCGCTGCCGAACGCTGTCATAACCCTGCTCACAGAAGCAGCCGAAGGGGATTATGAAGCGCACTTCGATATCTGTCAAGGAGATCAGCCCTTGCGTCGGTGGAAACAAACTTTTAGTTTAATCTCGAAGCTCGAAATGCGATTAGCAAAACTAGATCACGCTCTCGAAAAGCTCGGCGATACAGAATCTATCGAATGGATGACTGTACGGCATGCGCGTGATGTGCTGCGCAGTGCTTGGAAAGGTGAAAACCCTGAGACCTTCTATCCACTGCTGCATCTTCTACAATTTGCCGAGCGTATGGTGGAAAACAGAAAGAAAAACAGGCCAGCATGGCAGCCTGCGCCAGGCGACTACTGGATGGTGACTCGCTACCGTGAGCACATGGTCGCATTTCGCTTGTTTATCCCGCGGCAGTTCAAGCCGAACCGCCCCATTCCATTAGTGGTTGCCCTGCACGGTGCAGGAGGCAATGAACATCTCTTCTTTGAAGGTTATGGGCTGGGAATCGTTCTGAAAGAGGCGCGCAAGCGCGGCTGGGCAGTGATTGCTCCCCGCGCCGAGCCAAATCTGGTGCATGTGGGTGGTGCGCTCGAGGCGGCAAAGCGACTCCTGCCTATCGACCCCAAACGCATCTACTTGATGGGACACTCGATGGGCGGTGCACATAGCTTCGCCGCAATTGCACAGTTCCCGAACCAATTCCGAGCTGTGGCGATTTTTGCCGGTGCAGGAAAACCCTCTCAAATCCCTAGCGACCTGCCAATCCTGATAGCCGTCGGTGAGCAGGAACTAGACCTGATAAAAAACAATATCGAGAGCACCTGCATTCATTTGCAAGCGTTGAATCTGAAAATGTTGGAATGCAGAAAATATGACGGCTGCGACCACCTGATGATTGTGCGTGAGGCGATGCCAGATGCGTTCGCGTTTTTCGACCGCGCACCTCTGCGCGAGTGAAGGTGAACCATGCTGAAAACGCGCGTGTTGACCGCCCTGGTGGGTATTCCGTTGTTCCTGCTCGCCATTGTGACGCCCGGCGGTTGGCTGTTGGCGTTGGCGTTGAGCCTGCTCGCATGGGCGGGATTGCTGGAATTCACACGCGTGTACAACCGCGCGGGCGAGCTGCCTCGCATCGCGGCGAACCCGGTGCTGCTAACCTGGGGTGCGCTGCTGCCATTGCTTCCCTATTGGGAAGACAGGATAGGGGATAAGGGGGCAGGAACGGGCTTGTGGCTGGAGCGCTCCCTGTTGCTCGCACTGGGGTTCGGCTTCTTGTGGGAGCTGGGCCGGTCGTGGCGTCATCCGACACGAGCGGTGGCTTATAACTTGGGGCTGGGGCTATTTGCTGCGCTCTATGTCGGCTGGCTTATGGCATTCGGCACACGCCTGCGAATGGAGCTGACCCCCGTGAACCTAAGTGGCTGGACGCTGGAGCGGGGTGCGTTGGGGCTGCTCTGGCTGATGGCGATGCTCTGGCTGGGCGATTCCACAGCCTACTTTGTGGGGCGAGCCATCGGGCGTCATCGGCTGGCACCGGCACTCAGTCCCTCCAAGAGCTGGGAAGGCGCCATCGCCAACTTGGCTTGCTGCCTGCTTGTTGGGTTAATAGGCGCAGATTGGTTGCGGCTGCCCCTATGGAAGGCGGGACTGATCGGGGCGGGTGTGGGTGTCTTAGGGCAGTTGGGTGACTTGTTCGAATCGTCGCTCAAACGCGCGAAAGGCGTTAAAGATTTCGGAGGCGTCTTGCCAGGGCATGGAGGCGTGCTCGATCGCTTCGACAGCTTCCTGTTCAGTGCACCCTGGGTCTGGTGGTGGCTGGGAAATTAGGTGCTACCCACCACCCACGCGATGGGCAGGAGATAGCCGATCGTACCTGTAATGACGCGGGTTGGCTACATTATACAAGCAGCCTCTCCCTGCTGAGCCAAAAGTCGGAGAAAAAAAATCACCCCTTTGGACCTGACACAAGGGGAGAACTATTCGGTATGCTTCAGGTGGCGGAAATGGCGGTGGTGCGCTGCCCCGCCTGCGAATAGACCAAAACGATGGAGGAGGATGGCGATGAGGCGACGACACAGTGGCTGGCTGAATGGACTGGCTGTGATGGCTGGGGCTTTGGCGTGTTGGAGCGTGTGCTGGATCGTACAACTGCACGGGCA
>BEHR01000039.1 GCA_002898555.1 bacterium HR15 | reverse complement strand
GGGAGAGGGGATGGGGGTGAGGGCACTCGCTACCTCTCAACACCCACTGCCAAAGTTGAACAGCACAATCAGCAAGTCCGCGTCGTCGACAACCCCGTCGTCGTTCAGGTCAGCGTTGCCACCCTCCGAGCCAAAAGCAGACAACACGGCACGCAGGTCGGCATCATCCACGCAGCCGTTGCCATCGGCATCGCCAGATGTCCAGAACGGGTTCCGTGCCACCACCACTGTGGCATCAAAGCGTCCATAGCCGAACAGCCTGCCGTTGGGCGAGAACTGGATGGAGAGTACGCCCCAGACGGTCTCCTGGTCATAATTCCGCAGCAGCGTCCCGTCCGACACACGCCACAACTTGACCGTGGTGTCCCCAGCCGAAGCGAGCAGGCTGCCATCGGGAGAAAACGACACCGAATAGACAGAACCCGTGTGCCCTGTGAGGGTTCTTATCAACGCCCCGTCCGACACACGCCACAACTTGATTTCGCCCCAATATTGGAAACCATCCCAATACCCACCCCCCGAAGCGAGCAGGCTGCCATCAGGAGAAAACGACACCGAATAGACAGCACCCGTGTGCCCTGTGAGGGTTCTTATCAACGCCCCGTCCGATACGCGCCACAACTTGACCGTGCGGTCATCACTTCCCGAAGCAATCAGGCTGCCATCGGGAGAAAACGACACCGAATAGACAGCACCCGTGTGCCCTGTGAGGGTTCTTATCAACGCCCCGTCCGATACACGCCACAACTTGACCGTGCGGTCCCTACTCCCCGAAGCGAGCAGGCGGCCATCGGGAGAAAACGACACCGAACGAACATAATCCGTGTGCTCCCTGAGGGTTCTTATCAACGCCCCGTCCGACACACGCCACAACTTGACCGTGGTGTCCCCAGCCGAAGCGAGCAGGCTGCCATCGGGAGAAAACGACACCGAATAGACATAACTCCCGTGCATGAGGGTTCTTATCAACGCCCCGTCCGATACACGCCACAACTTGACCGTGCGGTCCCTACTCCCCGAAGCGAGCAGGCGGCCATCGGGAGAAAACGACACCGACAAGACTTCACCCGTGTGCCCTGTGGGTCTCAACGCCCCGTCCGACACACGCCACAACTTGACCGTGTAGTCATCACTTCCCGAAGCAATCAGGCTGCCATCGGGTGAAAACGACAACGAATTGACCCAATCCGTGTGCCCTGTGAGGGTTCTTATCAACGCCCCGTCCGACACACGCCACAACTTGACCGTGCCGTCCCCCCCCGCCGAAGCGAGCAGACTGCCATCGGGAGAAAACGACACCGAATAGACATAACCCGTGTGCCCTGTGAGGGTTCTTATCAACGCCCCGTCCGATACGCGCCACAACTTGACCGTGTAGTCATCACTTCCCGAAGCAATCAGGCTGCCATCGGGAGAAAACGACACCGTATAGACATAACTCCCGTGCCCTAGGGTTCTTATCAACGCCCCGTCCGACACACGCCACAACTTGACCGTGCCGTCCCCCCCCGCCGAAGCGAGCAGACTGCCATCGGGAGAAAACGACACCGAATAGACAGAACCCGTGTGCCCTGTGAGGGTTCGGATCAACACCCCGTCCGACACACGCCACAACTTGACCGTCCTATCCCAACTCCCCGAAGCGAGCAGACTGCCATCGGGAGAAAACGACACCGAAGTGACAGAACCCGTGTGCCCTGTGAGGGTTCTTATCAACGCCCCGTCCGATACGCGCCATAACTTAATGTCCCCACCCACCGAAGCGAGCAGGCTGCTATCGGGAGAAAACGACACCGAAGAGACACCACCCGTGTGCCCTGTGAGGGTTCTTATCAACACCCCGTCCGACACACGCCACAACTTGACCGTGTAGTCCCAACTTCCCGAAGCGAGCAGGCTGCCATCAGGAGAAAACGACACCGACAAGACAGCACCCGCGTGTCCGCCCGCCATCCACACGATGTCAGGTCTGCCCTGCGCCCCCGCCACCAACGGCAGAAGGCACAGCCACAAAGTCCAAACGCCAACGCCTAAAGTCCAAAGTGCCTTGCGTCTCATTTCGTTCACCTCCATTATTTGGTTTCGTGGAGGACTGACGCCGTTGGATTGCGCCAGTTCTGTGTAATTATAGCACATTTTCGCGCGTTTGTCAAGGGGGTGAGGGTGTTCGGAAAATCCGCTCACCAATCGCCACTCGCTGCGCACCCATCGCCCCAATTGGAGGGCGAGCCTCCTGGCGTGTAGGGGCAGACCCCCGTGTCTGCCCAAAACCCATGCCAATATTCTTTAACGGCTCGGCGGGAGCCTCGCCCTCCAATCTCGGCTCGGCGGGCAGCCCCGTCCTCCAATCTCGGCTCGGCAGGCAGCCCCGTCCTCCAGCGAGCCGCGTGAATTTTCGAACACCCTCAGGGGGGGGAGGGTGTTCGGAAAATCTGCAAGCCCTCACCCCTTGCCCCTTTTGCCCTCACCCCTTGCCCCTCTCCCAAAGGGAGAGGGGTGGTGCCCTCACTCCCAGCCCCTCTCTTAGAGGGAGAGGGGAGTTGTTAGCCTTCACCTCCTTGAAATTACCCAGCAATTATTTGGGTATACTATTCACCATGAGCAGTATCACAAATTTGCCCGATTTGGTGGATAACGGTGCTGTGCGCGGCACGAACCTCGCAACGGTGCTGACAAGCGCGCTGGAAAATGCTTCCGAGCCTCGGCTGTGGGTCGCAACCGCCTATTTCAATCTGGACGGGTTCGATACGCTGGGCGAGCCGCTGGAGCGCGTGCAGGAGCTGCGCCTGCTTATCGGCACAGAGCAGGACCAAGAGTTCGTGCTGACCTACCGCCTCGCGCAAGAGCTGGAGCGCCACTTCGCATTGATACGCCCCGAATCGCAACAGAAGCTGGAGCGCTGGGCAGCGTTTGTGCGTCAGGACAAGGTGCAGGTGCGCCGCTACAAGCCCCAAAAGCACGGGGAAATCTTGCACGGCAAGGCGTATCTCGTGTTCGGCGTGCCGATGTTAGGACAGCTGGGCATCATCGGCTCCTCGAACTTCACGGGCGCGGGGCTGACCACGAATCTGGAGCTAAACGCCCTGTTGAAACAGCAAAGCGCGACAGGTCAGTTGTATCAGTGGTATGAACAGCTTTGGGAACAAGCGGAAGACTACAAAGCCGAGCTGCTGGCGATGCTGGAGCAGTTCACGCGCCCGCTGAAACCCTACGAAGTGTACATCAAGGTTGTCTATGAGGCGTATCGCGACCGCTTGGTAAGCGAATTAGGGGGACAGGATGACAAACCATCGCCCATTATCTTAGCCGACTTCCAACGCGACGGCTACCACGCCGCCCGGGAGATTCTGGAGCAGTACGGGGGCGTGCTGATTGCCGATTCGGTGGGGCTGGGCAAGACCTACCTCGCCCTGCGCCTGCTGGACGATTATGCCTACCAACAGCGCAAGACCGCGCTGGTGATTTGCCCCGCCTCCCTGCGCGATACCGTGTGGAGACCGCTGCTGGAATATCACGCCATCCCGCACCGCATCGAGAGCATGGAGCAAATCAGTCGCGGCGACCTCGATCTGGGCGACCTCGCACAATATAGCGTGATTGTGGTGGACGAATCGCACAACTTCCGCAACCCCGGCACGAACCGCTGGCAGAACCTGTTCAAACTCTTGCGCAATGCCAGCCCCGAACAGGTACGGCTCATTCTGCTCACCGCCACGCCCGTGAACAACTCGGTGTATGACCTGTATCACCAGATTCGGCTCATCACGCGCGACCAGAGAGATTTCTTCCAGATTGCGGGCATCGACAACTTGGAGGGCTACTTCCGCAAGGCGGATGAGGAGCGCGAGAGCCTGTATGAGCTATTGGAGGCGATTAGCGTGCGGCGCAGTCGCGCGTTCATCCGTCGCCACTATCCCGACGCCGTTATCGACGGCAAGCGTATCCAGTTCCCCGAACGGCACATCCACCCGGTGCAATACGACCTGCAGAAAGTGTATGGAGGCGACCTGTATCGGCGCGTCGCCCAAACCATCGAGGAACTTCGCCTTGCACCCTATCAGATCGATTCCTATCGTAACGAGGTGGTGCAAAGCCGTTCGCATCTGTTTGGCGAGGATTGGGAGCAAATCCAACAGGCGTTGCGCAGGGCGGGCATGAGCGAGGAGCAGATTCGCAAGTTCCGCTTCGAACTGGGCGGACAGGCGGCACTGGCAAATCTGATGCGCGTGCTGTACCTCAAACGGCTCGAATCGTCGGTGGAAGCGCTGCGCAACTCGCTCCGCCACCAGCTGCAGTTCCAATGGCGGTTCCTGCATGCCCTTCAGCAGGGCAGGTTGCTCACCAGCAAGGATTACCGACGCATGGTGATGCTGGAAGGCGACGACGAGGAAGACCCCAACGGCGACATGCAGGCGTTTTGGGAGAGCCTACAACCCGTGGATGCCAGCAAATATAACCTGCATATGGTGAAATGTGATGTTCAGGCAGACATCGACGCGTTAGAGTCACTGCTCGCCGAGCTGGATAAGCTCCAGCCGCAAAATGACGCGAAATTGAACACATTAATTCAACTGCTTTCAGGCAAGCTTTGGGGCGAGAAGGTGCTTATCTTCTCCTACTACAAAGACACGGCGCGGATGCTTTATCGCGAACTGAAGCGACGCCTGCCCAGTGTGGAGATTGCACTGGTTGACAGCGATGTGAAGATGGAAGACCGCAGGCGCATTGTGCAGCGGTTCTCGCCGCGATCCAACCGCTACACGCTTCAGCCGGGCGAGCGCGAGATTCAGATTCTGATTGCCACCGACGCGCTCAGCGAGGGACAGAACCTGCAGGATGCGCGGATTGTGGTGAATTACGACCTGCACTGGAACCCCGTGCGGATGGTGCAGCGCATCGGGCGCATCGACCGTATCGGCTCGCCCCATAACACCATCGAAGTGTATAACTTCATCCCCGAAGACGCGCTGGAGAGCCTGCTCGGGCTGATGCAACGCTTGCTGGACAAGCTGGGGCAAATCAATCGCACGGTGGGGCTGGACGAATCGGTGCTGGGCGAGGCGCCGAACCCGATGGATTTCAACACTTTGAAGCGCATCGCCGCGGGCGAGGACGCCGTGCTGGAGGAGCTGGAGCAGGAAGGCGAGCTGAGCATCGGCGAGTTCCTGATGGAGGACCTGATGAATTACCTCAAGGAGCTGGGCGAGGAGCATCTGGGTCGCATCCCGTTGGGGCGGGGCACTGCCAAATACGCCAGCTCTATCGAGCAGCGGGGCTTCTTCGCTGCCTTTCGGCATACCCGCACCGAACGCCACTACTGGCTGTTCCAACGCGCGGACGGCTCTCTGGAGACGGCGCAGCTGCACGCTATCCGCGCCATCCGTTCCACCCCTGATGACCCCCCTGCACCACTGCCCGATCCCAAATGCACAGAGGAACTTCTCCACACCCTCCGCACGGAGTTGCTCAAGCGGCTTAATCAGCAGGTGCACCGAGCCGAGGAGCTACCCACGGTTCAGCGGCAAATCTTGCGATGGCTACGCACTCTGCCCTCGTCGGCGTTGCGCAATGAACTTCTCCAATACTTTGGGGACGCCTTGCCCGCAACGGATCTCAAGGAACTGGGCACCTTGTGGCGCGAAGTGCAAAAGCTCGCGCCCCAGCAAGCCATGCACCAGCAAGCCATGCAACGGCTTAACGCCTTCGCCGAGTCGCATCCCCATCCGCCCGTGAACCCAGCCCCGCTGGAGGAAACCGCCGAAGAAGACCTGGAGTGCATCGCGTGGATGTGGGTTCTGCCGCGTGAAGACGCGCCTGTTCAGGACCGTTCGGCTTCGACGGCTTCGGGTGTAGGCGGCACATGACCGCGCGCCCGCTGGCGTTCGTGAAGTTCCTCCAGAAACGCCCATAGGTACTGAGGAGCCTTTTGACGAGATTCGGGAGCAATCTCTACCCGAACCCGTACGCGCCCGCGAACAGGCAACGGCGTTTCCAGAACGATGGTCTCACCATCTTCCGTCATTCCAATCGCTTCGTAGATTTTTGCCAAACGGGATCACCCCTGTAGAACCATACCCGACAAGGTTCGCCTTGTGCCGCGTGCCTACACCTACAAGGGTCACCGGATCATCGAGCAGGAAAATTTCAGTTTTTGAGGAATGGTTCTTAACCAGCCTCTAAGAGACTGTTTAAAAACTGGAGGTCAAGGAGATGTGCAGGCATTCATGCTTGGGCATTTTGGAGGGCGAGGCTCCCGCCGAGTCGTTCCAACCGACGCCGCACTAAGACAGGACTGTCTTCGTCACGCATGTCGGCTCGCGGGGACGCTCGCCCTCCAGTGTGAGTTTCGAGCAGATGCACCAGTCTGTCCCTACCATTCTTAAACAGCCTCTAACGCAGATAAACGCTCCTTCACTGCATCTTATCTATCGTCAAAATCTTTAGCTCTTTAACACGCTGAAGGGTGGCATCGTTGGTTAGAAACGCATCACAGCGGTTCACAATCGCTGCAGCAATCTGGAGCGCGTCAGGTGTGCGTAAATTGTAACGCGCACGGAGATCCGCGGCTTGCTTTGCTATCTCAGGCGAAATGGAAACTACCTCAAAATGCGCACTTGTAAGTAATAGCTGATTATACCGCTCAACGAGGTCATGGCGCCCTTGCCGAAGCGGATGCACCAGTACTTCTACCAGTGTAATAACGGATGTCACTCCATTGACCGCGCCTTGATCGATTCGCGCAAAAATTGGCATCAACAAGGCATCGTATCTCGGATGCGCCTCTACAAAGTAGATAATGGGCGCTGTATCCAACCCCAAGCGCGAAACACCTTGCAGCACCTGTTCAATGTGGCTCATGGGCGGTGGTCCCACTCAGAACGGAGCTGGTCTATATATTCTTGGGGATCGATTCCATGCCAGATTTCTGCGCCCAGCCCGTGCAGATCCAAGATACTCTGTGGCTTCTCGCCCGTATGGCTCTTTGCCAGCTCTTCAGCAATCTTTGCCAGCAGGTGAATCTTCTGCTGGGGTGTCAACATTCGAATGTACCGTTCATACAGCTCCTCAACAGTCAAGGGCGTTGCCATTTTGGTTCACTCAATGGGATTATACCTCAAAAGCGCAAATTGGGAGGCATCTATTGGAGGGCGAGCCAAAAACCAACGCCCGAATAGCTGGGACACGAACCAAAGAATTGGCAGGAACGATGCACGCTGTTGGAGAATCCCTATACTATGTTCACCAATGCGCATGATGCACTGGAATGGCTGCGAGCGCGGGGCTATCCTGCCTTACCGAGACCGCAGCCTGTGCCTCCCCCTATAGGCGGTATGGGTGCAGAGGCGGTGTTAGAGTGTTATTTGCTGGTTCGAGCCCAGCGTCCAGGCGATTCTGAACTTCGCATCTACTGGACGCGAGTAAAGCGTGAATTAAATGTCGGCTGCTTTCTGCAAGCTTTCGCGAGGAAGCACCGAAATATCTATTTTTTCTGTCTTATCCATAGAGAAGGAAGAACTCGGCTCGGCACGGGTTTTCCCGATCGAACCGCTGTGATGGGGGCTCGCTCTCGAAGGGCGGAGCTGTTACCATGGCAGACCGACTTCATAGACGCGGTTCGTTACGACCCAAATGTGCCCCACAAAGAACAATGGCTGCGCGTGCTGCTTGCCATGCCCAGGAGAAAATCGCGTGCCAACGGGCGAGCAAGAACGATGCATCTATTAAAGAATCCCTATACTATGTTCACCAATGCGCATGATGCACTGGAATGGCTGCGAGCGCGGGGCTATCCTACATTGGGTCAGCCATTGCCGTTGGAGTTCCCATTTGGCGGTGAGCGGGTGCAAGCCGTGCAGGAGTTTGCGCTTTTGGTAAAGGCGGAGCGCGAAGGTGACTTGCCGCTCCATATCTACTGGATGCGTGTCGCCACGGGGTTCGATAATGTGTCCACCTTGGTGGGCGAATTTGCCAAAAAGTATCCGCAAATCCTGCCCCTCTTTTTCGTGCGCCGAGAACGCTCGCTGATGGTCTGGATTGCCTATCCTGACCCCACAGCCCAGATGGGATACCGTAAAAAGAGCCGCCCGCTTGACCCGAACGCCAAAGAGCTGCTGGCAGCCTTGTGCTACGACCCTGCGACGCCCCATGAAAAACACTGGCAGCGCATTCTGCGCGCCATCACAGGAGAGGACGCTATGCATACACGCATCGATGGACTATAATATAAACAATCCAAATTTCATCCCGTCCTCCAGGTGGGGAGCCGGCGCTGAAAGGCTTACGGTTTCGCGCCTCACGAGGACATCGACAAGGGCAGCTCGCCATGCGTCGCTGGTGTAGAAATGGATTGTGCCTGCTGGCGATTGGGTTGCTGCTGGTGGGAGCCGTTGTGAAGGCGCAGCAGGTGTACCTGCTGGGTACGGGCTACGCCCCGCGCGACGCTGCCCTTTATGACGCGCTGACAGCGTCCGGGTTTCAGGTTACGCTCGGTGTGCCCTATCGCGATTTCAACGGAAGCCAGAACTTGAGCCAGTATCAGGTGGTGGTGTTGGTGGGAGCAGGCAATTATGACGATATGCCTCCTGCTGGACAGGATAGGTTGCGGGAGTGGGTAAGAAACGGCGGCGGGCTGGTTACATTGGAGTGGAGTATCTGGGCAACCGGGGAAGTGAATCGTTTTCTCATCTTGCGTGCGCTGTTCCCTGCGGTCTATGATGGCAGCACCCGTTATCGCCCCAGCATCCAATACCGGCGGCTGGTCAGCGACCCCGTGCTGGACCGGGGACTCGCCCCCATCTTCACACTGGGTGAAGGGCATGAATCCTCGCTGCGGGCCAAGCCGGGCGCGGTGCGCTACTACGCCAGCGACTACCCCAACAGCGAGACAGGCGTGATAGGGTGGACATATCAGAACGGGCGTGTGATTAGCCTTTCCGTCGCACCTGGCTACGCGCTGGATCCGATGCCTCAGAGCCTTACCTTCCGCCAGCTGTTTGCAAACGCTGTGCAGTGGGCAGCTAACCTTACTTGTACCCCTTCAGTGGGCGATGTCAATCGGAACGGCTGCGTGGATGATGCCGACCTGCTGGAGGTGCTGTTCGCGTTCGGGACAACGGGTATAAGCGATGCCGATGTGAATTGCGACGGCGTCGTGGACGATGCCGACCTGCTGGAGGTGCTGTTCCACTTCGGAAACGGGTGCTGAAGTGCTTCCCCTTTACCCCCTCCCTGCATGACCCCCCTGTGAAAATACGAGATTTTGCGGGCGATGCCCGATTCGGGGCGTCTGGGAAGGGAAACCCCTGTAAAGTTTCCCACGCCCGCTGCCCAAAATAAGCGAGTGGCGCATCACGGCAGAATCATGCCGAAAACAATAGAGGGGGTAAAAACGCTATGGACGGCTTCGATTGGAGAAAACTGGTTGGCTTGGAGCCAGAGGATGGTGCTTCGGAGTCAACCAGCGCGGCGGATGTGGAACTCAGTGTAGCGGGTGAGGAACTGCCCATCGATGATGTGACCTTAGACGACCTGTTGCGTCAATGCGTGGAACGAGGCGGCTCCGACCTACACATCACGGTAGGGCTGCCCCCCACCATCCGACTGAACGGGCAGCTAACCCCCTTGCCCTACAAGCCACTTACCGCCAGCGATACACGCCGACTGGTCTACGAAGTATTGAGCGACCGCCAGCTGGAGCAGTTCGAACGCCATCACGAGCTGGATTTCGCCTACTCGGTACATGGGGTGGCGCGATTCCGTTTCAATGTGTATATGCAGCGCGGCAGTGTGGGCGCTGCCATGCGTGTCATCCCGTCCAAAATCCCCTCCATCGAATCGTTGCGCTTGCCCCCCATCATCTATGAGTTATCCAAGAAGCATAGCGGGCTGATTCTGGTCACGGGTCCCACTGGGTCGGGCAAATCGACCACGCTCGCTTGTATCATCGATCTTATCAATCAGACGCGCCCATGCCACATTATGACCATCGAAGACCCGATTGAATACCTGCATGCGCACAAACGGGCGATGGTCAATCAGCGCGAGGTGCACAGCGACACCGAGAGTTTTCATAATGCCCTACGCGCGGTGCTACGCGAGGATCCCGATGTAATCCTTATCGGTGAGATGCGGGACCTGGAGACCATTCAAGCCGCGCTCACCCTTGCCGAGACGGGGCACCTCGTGCTGGCAACGCTGCACACACGCAACGCGCCCCAGACCATCGACCGTATCATCGATGTGTTCCCGCCGCACCAGCAGGAACAGATTCGCGTGCTGCTCGCTAACACCATCGAGGCGATATTTGCCCAGCAGCTCATCCCGATGTTGGGTGGCGGGCGCGTCGCGGCGATTGAGGTGATGATTGCGAACGCGGCGATCCGCAACCTTATCCGCGAAGGCAAGACGCACCAGATTTACTCGATTATGGAGACCAGCGCGAACCAGGGCATGATCACGATGGATCGCGCGCTGGCAGACCTCCATCGCAACGGCTACATCAGCTTCGAAGAAGCCATCAATCGGGCGATGGACAAAGAGAACTTCACCCACCTGCTCAAAATGGCAGGCTAAGGAGGCACAACGATGCCACTATTCGGATATGAAGCGATTGATGCCAACGGGCGGATGCTGCGCGGCACGCTGGAAGCGGACAGCGAACAGCTGCTCATCAGCCGATTACACGAGCAGGGGCTGCATGTGGTCAAAGTGGAGCCACAGCGGGAGCGGGCTGCGCTTTTCAGCGGGCTGCGCAAACCCAAAAAGCCTAAATTGCAAGCGATGGTCGTCTTCTCACGCCAGTTCGCCACGATGATCGACGCAGGCATCCCCATCTTGCGTTGCTTGGACATCCTGCATGGTCAAACCAAAGATGCCGCGCTCAAACATGCGCTGGACACCGTGCGCAAGGATGTGAAGGCGGGCATGTCGCTCAACGAGGCGCTCGAAAAACATCCGATGGTCTTCTCCACCCTCTATGTGAACATGGTGCGCGCCGCTGAGGTCGCAGGGATTCTGGACCAGATTCTGGATCGGCTTGCCACCTTCTTGGAGAAAGATTTAGAAGTGCGTCAGAAGGTCAAGTCCGCGATGATGTACCCCGTGATGGTGCTTTGCTTCTCGTTTCTGGTGCTGGTCGCGATTTTTATGTTCGTGCTGCCGAAGTTTAAGGAGATTTTCGACAGTATGAATGTGGAGATGCCCGCCACGACGCAGTTCCTGTTCGCGGCGAGCGACTTCGTGGTGGGCTATTGGTGGGCGATAGCGGGTGCGATCGCGGGCGGGCTGGTCGCACTGCGCCGCTACATCCGCACGCCAAAAGGTCGCTACCAGTATGACTACCTCAAGCTCAAGGTGCCACTGATTGGCGAGCTGGTGCTGAAGTTGGCGGTGGCACGCTTCGCGCGCACCTTCGGTACCCTCGTCGCCAGTGGTGTGCCGTTGATGCGCACGCTGGAGATTGTCGGCGAAACTTCGGGCAACGCGGTCTTGGCGACCGCGATCGAGGGCACACGAACCAGTATCCGTGAGGGGCAGCCGCTGAGCGCACCCTTTGCCGCCACGGGACTGTTTCCCCCAATGGTAATCCACATGATGGACATCGGCGAGGAATCGGGACGCCTCTCCGAAATGATGGTGCGCATCGCCGACTTCTATGAGCAAGAGGTGGACGCTGCCATCAAGGGACTGACCTCGATGATCGAACCGCTGCTGATTGTGTTTCTGGGGGGGATCGTCGGCTTCATCGCCATCTCCATCATGATGCCCATGTTCAAATTGGTCAGCGCAATCCAATAAGTGGCGAGTGAAATTTTTTCTCTGGGGTACTCAGCGAAGCTGGGTCAGAGAAAAAATTTCAGGAAAAATTTTTTCTCTGGGGTACTCCGCGCAGCGGGGTCAGAGAAAAAATTTCAGGTAACGAGGGGTAGAGGCATAGCAACGCCGTGCCTCTACTCACCAGAAGTTTGCTCAGGAGGAGCAACGATGAAGAAGTTGGACACGGAGGAGCTGGTGCAAGAGTATTGTCGCACGCGTGACCTCAGCCTGCGCGACGCGATTACAGTGCAACTCTCTGGGTTGGTCGAGAGCATCGCCCGTAAATTTATCGGCTCTGGCGAACCGATAGAGGATCTTATTCAGGAGGGCTATCTCGGCTTGCTGAACGCGCTGGACCTATATGACCCTGGCAAAGGTGTCAAGTTCACCACCTATGCCACCCACCTCATCATCGGGCAGATCAAACATTACCTGCGCGACAGGGGCAAAATCATCAAAGAACCGGCATGGCTGCAAGAGTTGAACTCCAAAATCAATCGTGTGGTGAACGAGCTGACGGCGAAGCTGGGGCAGCCACCCAGTATCCCCCAGATCGCCGAGTTTCTTGGCATGACACCCAAAGCGGTCGAGGAGGTGCTGCTTACACGCGAGGTGTTCAAGGTCAGCTCGCTCGACGCGATCGAGGAGGATGATGAGGACGAGTGGAACGGCTACGACTTGGAGAAGTTGCCCGTGCAGGCGGTACAGGGGTTCAATCTCCCTATTGAGGAGCGCATCGTGGTGGAGAGCGCGATGCAGCGGCTCAAGCAGATTGAGCAGCAGGTACTTCATCTCTTTTTCAACGAGGGTTATAATCAGACCGAAATCGCCCATCAGCTGGGCATCTCGTGCAACTATGTCTCGCACATTCTGCGCAATGCGACACAGAAGCTGCGTCGCATCATTAGCGAGGAGGAATGGATCGACCAGCAGCGGATGCGGGCACGGGCAGAAGCACGCGGCGACTTCGAGGCGCGCATTTTAGACCCGCAGACCGGGCTGTACTCGGCGGACTATCTGCAGGTGCGCCTGCGCGAAGAGGTGCAGCGCTCCGCCCGCTATAATAACGCCGTCGGCTTCGCTATCTTTGAGTTTGTATGCGACCCACGCATACTCCATTCGTTGGGTGAGTTAGCGATAGGCGAGCTGCTGCTGCAGGCGTCCGCGATTGTGCGACAGGCGGTGCGCAAGGCAGATATCATCGGGCGCTACGGGCAGGCGATGCTGGGTGTGCTGCTGCCTTACGCCGGCGAGCATACGCCTGCTGTCGCCCAGCGCGTGTATGATACACTGACCGAATGGCTGCAAACCAGCTTCTCTGCCAGCATGGCAGCACGGTTCGATGTCCACTATGGGTGGGCGTGCTATCCGAGTGACGGCACGGAATATGAGGCCATCCTGACCCTTGCTGAACAGCGACTAAGCATTCATCGCACCGAGCAAAAGTTCGCCGCGTGACGGCTGCCCTTGGAGGCGCACACGAAGCGTCGTATCCACTGCAGGGCACAGGTCAGGTTTGCGCACGCAGAGCGCGCGTAAGCGAACTGTTTGCCCTGATTGATAGATGGGCTTGTCAATTGTGAGCAGATCAGCCGCTGCTACGGCTTTGACAAATGGCTGATGGGAGGAGTTTCAGTTTAGCATAAGCAGTGCCTTGCAGTGGGTATAATAAGCAACTGAAATTTTTTCTCTGGGGTACTCAGTGCAGCGGGGTCAGAGAAAAAATTTCAGGAGGGATGGAACTGTTCCTCGTTGAGGTGACCTTTGAGGCGAGCTATCCGCCTGTGCTGGCAATCTATTGCTCTGATGGGCGCTATGCGGAAGCCTGTGACTGGTTTATTGAGCATCAATTGGGTGAGCCGCGCTTCGACCAGTTCGCCGTGCCAGGAGGCGCAGCATGGCTCTGTCTGGACTACGACCGCGTGTGGGAGTATGAGCTGGCGCGTCGCTACCTGCAGTTCCTGATCCGCGCCCACAGGATTCAGCGCGTGATTTTGATTGCGCATGAGAACTGCGGCTTCTATCGGGAACGGGGTGTCCCGCCCGATAAGATGCACGACCAGCAGGTTGCCGATTTGCACACTGCGCGGCGCGTGTTAACGGATTGGTTCCCTCATCTGCGCGTGGAAAGCTTCTTCGCGCAACCTATCGAGGGCAGAGTGGGGTTTATTCATATAACTTAGATGCGGATCCCATTCGCGATGGCAACGCCGTTTAGCAGTACAAAGGTGTTGGTGCGCTCTGCCAACTCACGAGCCTCAGGGTCAATTCCCTCACCAGCCACGGCAGGATAGGTGGACAGCCCACGCTGACGCAGCATCTCCGCACGCTCGATAGCGCGCTGTACATCATCAGGATAGATGACACGAGACACTTCAACAACGAGATAGAGTGGCTCGCGTGTTTGTGGGTGCCGCGCCGAAACGATTAGGTCAATGGCTGCCAGTTGAATCCATTCATCCTGAGTGAACTCGTGCCCCTCTTCGCGCAGATCATCCAGAAAGTGTCCGACATTGATCACACGCGGACGACGCACATAATAGCCAAATAGCGCGGGCGCACGCTGTTGATAGCGGATTTCCAATACCTCCCCGCGCAGATGCGCGATATCCGATTCCGCGCGCCCCATACGAAACACGAGCTGCTCCACGATGGCGCGTAGCTCACGCACCTCTTCTATCAATCGTTCGTGGCTCTCGGTCAACCGCTGATGGCTTTCTGCCAATCGCTCATGGCTTTCTGCCAGTCGTTGATGGTTTTCTATCAACTGCTGATGGCTTTCCGCCAACCGTTCGTGGCTTTCTGCCAGTCGCTGATGGCTTTCTGTCAATTGCTGATGGCTTTCCGCCAACCGTTTGTGGCTTTCTGCCAATCGCTCATGACTTTCTGCCAGTCGCTGATGGCTCTCAGTCAGCTGCTCCACCCGTGCGGTCAACTGTTCATGGCTCTCAGTCAGCCGTTGGTGGCTACCCGCCAGATGCTCATGGCTTTCAATCAACCGCTCTACCCGCTCGGTCAGGCGTGCATGGCTTGCTACAAGCTGCGCCAGCACCTCCTCGACGCGCAATAATCGGTCAGGCATATGCAGGAACTCCTCACCGAGCAAGGCAATAAGCAGCTCGCGTCGCCACTCAGGATGCTCCTGGATGATCCGTATCAGATCCTCAATTGTGCGAATTTCAGTAGCCATCGCTATCCATAATTATACCCTGTTTATAAGCAGCTATCAGGTAGACTGAATCGGTTCGAACAGTGACGGTAAAGCGAGCGATCGGAGACACACGGAAACAGCAGAGCCTTCTGTGGTTGGGATGGGCAGTTGTACCGGCACTGGTGATTGTGTGCTATCTGCCCGCTCTCACCTTCGGCTTTGTGTGGGACGACGAGCAGATGCTGTTTGGCCGGGCGGACTATCACGATCCCTCTCGATGGCTCCAAGTAGTGCGTCAGCCGTTGGACTTCTCGCCCAACTACTTCCGTCCGCTCGCCCTAAGTACGCTGCTGGTGCAAATTTGGCTTTGGCGCGATAATCCGATGCCGTTCCATTTGCTAAATGTGTTGCTGCATGGGCTAAACACCGTGCTGGTGATGGCGTTGGCTTGGCGCCTGTTGCGAAGTGAGTGGGGCACGGTATTGGCAGGGCTACTTTATGGCTTGCATCCTGCCCTGACCGAAAGCGTGGCGTTTATCGCCTCCCGCTATGACCTCGCCGTGACCACTTTCCTGCTGCTCGCGCTGATGCTCAGCACGAGTGCATGGCGGTGGCGGTCAGTGGGCGTTGCGCTCTGCTTTCTACTGGCTGCGCTCTGCAAGGAGATGGCGATTGTGTTGCCCCTGCTGCTGCCGGCATGGCAGTTTGCACTGAGTCATCGCGCGCACCCCGATTTAAACAGGCGCGCGCGGCTGAGGCAGATGGCGCAGGCCGAGTGGCCGACCTATCTCGCGCTCATCGTGGCGGGCTTGCTCTATCTGGGCTTACGCTATGCTTCGCTGGGCTATCTGCATCAATCACCCAGCGCGGAGAGTCGAATAGACCCCGGTTCACCCATTCAGCACCTGCTGCTTATAGGGCGTACCTTCACCACGCTGATAGGATTGGTCTTTTTCCCCTTCTTCAGCATTTCACCTGCCCATCATACCACCTTGCCTATCCCGCTGAATGACTGGGTCGCGTGGGTGCAGCTGACATCGATGCTAAGCGCTATCGTGGTGCTGGTTTGGCTGACGCGGCGCGTTCCCATGGTGGGTTGGCTGTTCGTTGCAGGGGCGATGAGTCTGTTGCCTGTGTTGAACATTCGCCCGTTGGAGATGGCAAAAGGGATATACACGGCAGAACGGTTCCTGACCTTCCCCCTCGTGCTGTTTGTGCTGGGGGTGGCTGCAGCATGGCGAGAGAGAAGTAGCAAGTGGCAAGCGGGCCGAGTCGCGAATCGGGAGGGGCGAATAGGGAGCCTCCTGCTCCTCATGTCCTTGTGCCTATGGTTGGTCATGGCAGTGGTCGTGATTCTACAGAACCTGCCGAACTGGAAGGAGAACCGGACGCTGTGGGAGTGGATGACGCGCGCTTCGCCACGTTCCCCGATAGGTTATTCCAACCTTGCCGACACCTATAATAAGCTGGGTCGGTATGAGGACGCGCTGAAAGCAGCTGAACGCGCTATCCAGATTGCACCCTATTCAGGCATGGGCTGGGTGAACAAGGGGGTTGCCTTACTGAAGTTGGGTCACCCGCAGGAAGCGGAGGCGCATTTCCGCAAAGCGACCGAGTTGGAGCCTGAGAATGTCATCGGCTGGAACAACTTGGCGATTATGCTGAGCGATCGGGGCGAGTTTATCGAGGCGGAACGCATCGTGCGCCAGCATGTGCTGGGGCGAACCCCGCGTTTTATGGGGCATCAGGCGCTGGGCATTCTCTATCTGAAGCAGGGGCGTCCCGATTTAGCGGAGCCGGAGTTAGAGCGTGCCCTGCAAGCTTTGCCCTTCCCACAAGGCTCGCTGCCTACACAGCTGCTGCAAGAAGCCCGTCGCCCCAATCTGTGGCTCGCCGCGGCGGAGCGAATGATCCAGCGGGGAGATTTAGCGACCGCTGCGCGATTGTGTCAGCGTGCCGAGCAGCTGGGCGCGGATCGGATCGCGCTGGCGTATGTGCGGGGCAAGCTCCTGATCGCGCAGGGACGCCCCAAAGAGGCGGAGCGACTGGCGCGTGAACTCATCGATTATGGGCTGAATGACCCGCGGCTCTATGCAGTGCTGCGTGCAGCCGCCCAATCTCTACCCACGAAACGCTAAGAGCAGGAGGAGACCGCCCCGATGCCGAATGAAATTTTTTCTCTGGGGTACTCCGCGCAGCGGGGTCAGAGAAAAAATTTCAGGAAAAATTTTTTCTCTGGGGTACTCCGCGCAGCGGGGTCAGAGAAAAAATTTCAGGAGGCTCATTTCATGCAGATTAAGCCAAGAGCGATTGAACCGGGCATGACCATCGGGGTCGTTTCGCCCTCTGGACCTATTAGCGAGCAGGATCTGGAGACGGGGCTGCAACCGTTCTACCAGCGAGGCTACAAAATCAAATTGGGGGAGCATGTGCTGCAGCGACGCGGCTACTTAGCGGGCACGGACGAACAGCGTGCGCGTGATCTAATGGGGATGTTCGCTCGCGAGGAGGTGGACGCCGTGCTTTGCTCGCGGGGAGGCTATGGGGCAGCACGCCTCATCCCTTATCTGCAACCGGAGGTGTTTCGCCAAAATCCCAAGCCCTTCATCGGCTACAGCGACATCACCGTGCTGCACCTGTGGCTACAGCGGCATGTGGGGCTGGTCAGCTTCTACGCGCCGATGCCCATCACCATGACGCGCCACATCCCCGACCATGCGATGGCGGTCTTTTGGCGTGCGCTGGAACAGCCTGAGCCGTTGGGCGAACTCCCTACTTGGGATGCCCCTTTTCGCAAACTGGTTGGCGGGCGGGCGCGGGGGCGAATCACAGGTGGCTGCCTCTGCCTCGTAGCCAGCTCGCTCGGAACGCCCTACGAGATCGACACGCGCGATGCGATTGTCATTCTGGAAGATGTGGATGAGCCACCTTATCGCCTCGACTCAATGATTAATCAGTTGCGCCTGGCAGGCAAGTGGGACCAATGCGCGGGTATCGCCTTCGGGGAGGATACTCGCTGGGAAAAACATGTGCAGGAAGATGAAACGACTCTTACGCCCGACGAAATCCTTGAGGACTACTTTAGCGGACTGGGCAAACCCGTGATCACGGGCTTCCCCTTCGGGCATATTCAGGACCCGCTGACCCTGCCCTATGGAGTACGGGCGGAACTGGATGCCGATCGCGGGAAGCTGATATTGTTAGAAGCCGCCACCACGCGGTGATAAAGGGTGAAATCGCGCCGCGCCCCGTGCTGATTATTCACGGCACGCGCGATGACCTCATCACGCCGCGCCACGCGGAACGGCTCTATCAGGCGGCGGGCGAACCCCGTGCGCTTTGGTGGGCAGAAGGCAGCGAACATGCCCAAGCCCGCTTCGACCATCCCGATACCTTCTACCCACTGGTGGTCAACTTCTTTCTGGAAGCAATCGGCCAGCCCAATCACCCGAAGTAAATCTACGCGGAACGATATTGATGCAGCAGCGTGTTCATCGCACTGAGCAGCAGGTCGACATTATGCGCAAGGCAAGAGTGCCCCATCAAGCCGATGCGCCAGACCTGTCCGCGCCACTCGCCCAGCCCGCCACCGATCTCGATGTTGAACTCACGCAGCAAGCGCAGGCGAAACTCCTGATCGGGGATGCCCTCAGGAATGCGCACGACGGTCAGCATCGGCAGGCGATGCTCCGGAGGGATTAACAGCTCCAGCCGTAGCTCCTGCAGCCCACTCCAGAGCCGTTCTGCCTGATGGTGATGGCGCTCGTAGCGGGCAGGCAGTCCCTCCTGTTCCACCATCTCCAGCGCGGCGCGCAAGGCATACATCAGCGAGACAGGCGTCGTGTGATGATACACATGCGGCTCGCTCCAGTAGTCCCACAGCAAGCGCAGGTCAAGATACCAGCTCTGGCAGGCTGTGCGCCGTTTCTGGATACTGTTCCATGCACGTGGGCTAATGGTGATGGGTGCAAGACCGGGCGGCGCGCCAATGCATTTCTGGCTCGCGCTGAAGCAGATATCGATTCCCCAGCCATCCACCTCTACGGGCATCCCGCCGAGGCTTGTGACGGCATCGACCACAAGCAGTGCCTCATAGCGACGCGCCAGTTCCGCGATTGGCTCTACTGGCTGATGGACGCCGGTGGAGGTTTCGGCATGCACCATCGCGATGAGCTTCCAGCGGGGATGTTGCTTCAACAGGGATTCGATGTCTTCCGGTTCCACAGGTCTGCCCCACTGGCTGCGCACGGGGTACACCTCCGCCCCACAGCGACGCGCAATCTCCACTAACCGATCACCAAAGAAGCCGCTGCTGACAACCAACACGCGGTCGCTCGGCTCGATGAGATTGGCAAGCGCACATTCTGCGCCGCTCATGCCCGTGCCGGGCAGGGCGAAAGTGATTTCGTTTTCGGTGCGGAACAGCTGGCGCAGCCCTATTTGGATTTCGAACAGCACCACAAATAGGTCGGGGTCCAGATAGCCCAGAATGGGACGGCGCAAGGCATCCATCACACGCGGCGCCACCATGCTGGGTCCTGGACCGAGCAAGATTCTTGCCTCGTTGCTTTCGGGTGGTCGCATCAAACGATGGATTCCCCTCTGGGGAAGGGTTTCCTGCCGAATCGGCATGCTATAATCTTGGTGGAGGCAAGGATGCATCGGTTCGCCTTTGTGATTCATCCGATCGATGTGAAGCGGGATGCCGCGCGCAAGTATCCTATCGCGCGCTATCTGCCCGAACGGTGGGTAGAGAGCTTGCTCAAGCGCAAGGAGCCGATGGTGGTCTCCCGCATTACAGGCGTGCGCTCGCTGACGGGTGCGCAGACGGAGGGCTGGTTCATTGGCTGCCCCCTCTCCCCTCGCATGATGCTCTCGCTGCCGCTCGATTTCGTCTATCAGAAAATCGTTCGCTGCGGGCAAATCGCGCAAGAGCTGGGCGCGGAGATTATCGGGCTGGGCGCGTTCACTTCCGTGGTGGGTGATGGCGGCATAACGATTGCACGCCACCTAAATATTGCCGTCACCACGGGCAACAGCTACACGGTGGCGACCGCCATCGAGGGTGCGATTCGGGGCGCGGAGCTGATGGGCATCCAAATGAGCGAGGCAACCGTTGCCGTCGTGGGCGCGACAGGTTCCATCGGGCGCACCTGTGCGGAAGCGCTTGCACCGCTAACGGCCCGCTTACTGCTGCTCGGACGCGAAGGGGGGCGACTGGAGCCTTTGGCGGAAGCGTTACGCAAGCGCGCCCGCGGCGAAGTCAAGGTCTCCACTGAACTGGCACGCGATCTGCCCGATGCCGATGTGGTCATCACCGTTACCAGCGCCGTGGATGCCGTGATTTATCCGCAGCATCTGAAGCCCGGGGCGGTGGTGTGCGATGTAGCGCGTCCGCGCGATGTGTCGGTGCGCGTTGCTCGCGAGCGCGATGATGTGCTGGTGATTGAGGGTGGAGTGGTCGCCGTGCCGGGCGAGGTCGATTTCGGCTTCGATTTCGGTTTTCCGCCACGCACCGCCTACGCCTGTATGTCCGAGACGATGATGCTCGCGCTGGAAGGGCGCATCGAAAGCTTTACGCTGGGTAAAGAGGTGAGCTTACAGCAAGTAGAAACCATGCAGCAGCTGGCGCAAAAGCATGGTTTCCGGCTGGCAGGCTTCCGCAGTTTCGAACGCGCCCTGACCGAAGAGGAGATTGCCCGCGTGCGGGAGAACGCCGCGCGGAAACGGTCCCGCGCTTACTCCGTCGTGGGATAGGGAAAGCGGACGCGGAAGCGTTGCAGCTCCACCTGAACCTGATAGGGGATTTGGGGGTCAGCCGTTGCAGGTGCACAGCAGTTATAGACCAGAATCAGCTGGTTCACCCGCTCCATCACTTTCTGCAACTCGCCGATGCGCTGCTCCAGCCAGAGAGTATATTGTTCGAGCGATTGCTGGCAGATTCGGGGATACTCGCGCTCGGCGCGTTGCCAGCAGCGGCGGCATTCGGCACGGGCGTCTTCGATTTGGCGAGCGTATTCCAGCCATTCGGGCAGCACTCCCGCGCTTTTGAGCAAGCGGATAGCGGGGCGCATCTCAGGGGGCACAAACCACTCCTCGTCCATCGGCAACGGCTTGCCCTTGCCAGGCAGGTTATCGAACTTACCCTCCTGCATCGCCTCCTCAATCTTGCGCTCGGCGATAATCTCGATCACTCGCTGAATATCGGGAAAGTCGCCTCTCATGGCAGTTCCAGCTTCTGCACGCGGCGTGCATGTCGCTCTTCAGCGCTGAAGGGGGTCTGCAGAAAGGTGTCGACAATCGCTTTCGCGAGTTCGATGCCGAGGATGCGTCCCCCAAGGCAAAGCACATTCGCGTCGTTGTGTGTGCGCGCCAGCTGGGCGGAGAGGGGTTCCTCGGCATGGGCAGCGCGGATGCCGCGTCGCTTGTTCGCCGCGATGCACATGCCGATGCCTGTACCACAGAGGAGGATGCCACGCGAGCCTGGCTCCGCAATCACACATGCGGTGAGCCGATGCGCCACATCGGGATAATCCGCCGGCTCAGGCGAGAACACACCGATGTCCTCCACCTCGTAGCCCTGTTGTTGCAGGTGGTCGCGCAACGCCTCCTTGAGCGCGTAGCCCGCGTGGTCCGATCCAATGAACACTTTCATCTTGTCGCATTTTCTGCAGTAGTGGGCAGGCGTGCGCGAAGTGCGCCCGCGCCAGACGACCCTGCCTGAATCTTCTCGCGCAGCACCTGCAACGCTTTCTGCAGCACAAGGTCTTTGCTGATATCCTCGTCGCCTGCACGCCACTCCTCGCTCTGCTGCACCTCGATGTCGGGCTTGAGACCGCCGACGCGCTTGCCATCCACGATTTTGGCGTTCAGGTCGGTGCCGTTCGGCGTGAGATACTTCGCGGTGGTGATAGCGACGGCAGTGTTGCTGGAGGTGGGGATGACCGTTTGCACCAGTCCCTTGCCGTAGGAGGGTTCCCCAATGAGCATAGCCACTTTATGGTCGCGCAGCGCACCTGCCACGATTTCGGAAGCGCTCGCGCTGGAGCCGTTAATCAGGACCACCATCGGGATATTGAGGTTGCGATAGCGACCAGGCAATGTGCGACGGTTCTCCTGAATACCGATCCTGCCTTTGATGCTCACCACGAGGCTATCCTCTGGCAGGAAGCGGCTGGCGACCTCGATAGCCGATTCAAGCAGCCCCCCCGGATTGGTGCGCAGGTCCAGAATCAGGGCGCGGGCGCCGTCGCGCTTGATCTCGCTCAGGGCGCGATCCAGCAACTGGGGCGCTTTTTCACTGAAGTTCTGCAGCCAGATGCGATAAATCTTGTTCTCGGCATCGTCCAGATAGACATCAACCGTAGGGCTTTCCACGAGGTCGCGCTGAATAGTAATGGTGAGGGGGGCTGGCTCGCCCTCGCGACGAATGGTGAGCGTGACCTTAGTGAAGCGAGGCCCCCGGATCATACGCACCGCTTCGTCCAGCGAGATTTTCTCCAAGCTTTTGCCATCCACCGCGATGATAATGTCACCGGCTTTCACGCCGGCACGCATAGCGGGGCTGTTAGGTAGCGGGCGCACCACCCGCGCGCCCCCAGGAGCGTCTTCCAGCAAGGCGCCGATGCCCGTGAAGCTGCCCGATGTATCTTCCTGCATGCGGCGGAACTCTTCTGGCTCCATAAAGCGGGTGTAGGGGTCACCTAATGCCAAGAGCATGCCGTCGATGGCGGTGTAGGTGAGCTGCTCGATGGGGGGTGGTGTGCCATAGAAATGGGTTTCTATCTCGCTCAGCGTGCTTTGGAACGCTTCGACCGGGTCTATTTTCGATTCGGTGCGCTGGAGCATGTGGCTGACCGCGGAACGCAGCAGCCCCATCGATTCGCCTGGGCGCGTGCTGGCAAAGAGGTCCGCGCTCAAGAAGCCCAGCAGATAGAGGCTGACCAGCACGGGGATCAGCAAGATGAGCCGCCAGAGGGCGCGCCCGTTTTGCCATGTTCGCTGCCTGCATTGGTCAGCACGGTCGGAGCGGCCAGACATGTTGAACATGAGAGTTTTCATGCTTTAACCTCCTGGCTCAGCCACTGGATGGCGCGGGCGAGCGCAGGGTCACCATCGGGTTGCCCGCGCATGCGGGGTTCTTCAGGCACACGCTCATCCGGCTGAACCCCTCGTTGATGAAAGGTGGTGCCATCAGCTCCGAGATAGCGTCCGACAGTCATCGTGAAGCCGGAGCCGTCCTGCAGCCTATACAGGGCAACTTGTGAGGCATCACCTGCCGTCGGCATGCCAAAGAGTCGGGCTTTTGCGCTCGTGCGCAGCGCCAGCGCGGTCAGCTCCGCCAGATTATAGGTCCCGCGATCGATAAGCACGGCTATCGGTAGTTTCAGAGGCTGGGGTGCTTGCCCAAGGGTCAAAGGACGCTTGCGGTAGTTCTTGCCGTCGCGATATTCCACCAGGGCGACCTGACGCTTCGAGACCAGCCGTTGCAAAACTTGCAAGCTCGCTTCCTGTTGACCGATTGCCGTGCCGCGCAAGTCGATAATCAGACCTTTCATGTTGCCCTGTTGCAGCGTTTTGAGTATAGCGGGCAGTTCTTTTGCCGCGGCACTGTTGAGCAGGTGGAAGCGCAGATAGCCCCAGCGCTGCTGCAGCAAACTGTACTCCAGTGGGCGCACCTGCGTGCGTGTGGGTTCCACCTTGACTTGCAGGGTCTGCCCCGCGCGTTGGATAGTCAGTTCCAGCGAAGTTGGGTTCGATGGTGGCGATGCCGATGGGACGGATTGGTCGGAACGGGTGGCTGGAGGTGCCGATGCGACGATGGTCGGCTTAGCAGCGGCTTGTTCTTCCCCCGGCACCGCGCGGCTAAGGAGTTCGATGGCTTCGCTTAGGGTGAGGCTGTTGCGCAATCGCTCGCGTGCCCGCCGATCCGCCTCGCGTATCCGCTGACGATCGGCATGGTTGCGCTGCAACTCCAGCACTTCATAGAACGGATCCTCGGAGATAACCCATTTCTTATTCACTTCCATGATGAAGTCGCCCGGTTTCAGCCCCGCGCGTTCAGCGGGCGAGCCTGGCAGCACGGAGATGACCTGCAACAGCTGCTGTTCCCGCTCACCCTGCTTGCGCGTGAGAATACCCAGCAACGCGCCGATACCCTCCACTTGACCGTTGAGGGCGTTCACGAAACGCGCACGCTGTTCAGGAGTCAGGTACTGGGTGTGCGGATCATTCAGGGAGCCGAGCAACATCTGCAAGGAGCCGTGCGCCAATTTGGTGGGATCGACAGGCTCCACAAACTCATCCCGTACCAGCTGGAACACGCGCAGGTAAAGCGCGATCATCGCAGGTTCCGAGACCTTCCCATCAGCGTGTGGAGTTCGGGCATCCGCCAGGGTCGGGGCAAAATCACGCTGGACCACCCTCGCCGTGTCGCGCCCAAGATAAGCGTGATACAGAACGCGGTGCGTTATCCAGCCGCTCGTGAAGGCAAGCCCCATCACTAACAGGCTCAATCCCCCGCGTAAGAGTGTGCGTTTCACCGATTGTTGACCTCCATCCCTATTTTACCCTGTAGAGGGGTGGATATAGAGGTCAGAACTGCTCCACTTCGGTCGATTCGTGCATCGCGAGGGTGGAGGCACAGCAACCTGTGGCGATTTCCTGCACGAGGTCGAAGTAGCCTGTGCCGACAAATGCCTGATGTTCCACGGCGCGATAGCCCTCCTCGCGTGCTTTGAACTCCGCCTCTTGCAGGTCTGCATACGCGCTCATACCTGCCTGAGCGTAGTGTCGTGCCAGTCGGAAGGTGATGTAGTTGAGCGCGTGGAAGCCTGCGAGCGTGACGAACTGGAACTTATAGCCCATCGCGCCAAGTTCGCGCTGGAACTTCGCGATAGTCGCCTCATCTAACTTCTTTTTCCAGTTGAATGAGGGGGAACAGTTATAGGCGAGCAGCTTGCCCGGAAACTGCTTATGGATGGCTTCCGCGAACTGGCGTGCCTGCTCCAGATCGGGTTCGGAGGTTTCGAACCAGAGCAGGTCGGCATAGGGGGCATAGGCGAGTCCGCGTGCGATGGTCGCCTCCATCCCACCTCGGGTGACATAGAAGCCCTCATAGGTGCGCTCCCCTGTGAGGAACGGTTGATCATAGGGGTCGATATCGCTGGTGATGAGTTTGGCGTTCAGCGCGTCCGTACGGGCAATAATCACCGTGGGCACACCCATCACATCGGCTGCCAGTCGCGCCGCAATGAGTTTCTGAATAAACTCGCGAGTGGGCACAATCACCTTCCCGCCCAGATGCCCGCACTTTTTGGCAGAGGCGAGCTGGTCTTCATAATGCACCCCCGCTGCGCCCGCTTCAATAAGGGACTTGGTCAGCTCAAAGGTATGCAGCACCCCACCGAAGCCCGCCTCGCCATCGGCAACGATGGGGGCGTACCAGTAGATGTCGTGCTTACCTTGGGCGTGTTGCTTCTCGTCCTCGCGGCGGAAGGCGTTGTTAATGCGCTTGACCAATGCAGGCACGCTGTTGACAGGGTAGAGGCTCATGTCGGGATAGGTCTGACCCAGCAGATTGGCGTCGGCTGCGACCTGCCAACCACTCAGGTAAATGGCTTTCAGCCCAGCCTGCACCATCTGTACTGCCTGCGTGCCAGTCAGCGCACCCAGTGCAGCGACATATGGCTCAGTGTGCAGCAGTTGCCATAGTCGCTCCGCGCCTAACCTCGCCAAAGTATGTTCGATTTGCACCGAGCCGCGTAAACGCACCACATCAGCGGCTGTATACGGACGGTGAATGCCCTGCCAGCGAGGGCTTTCCCGCCACTCACGCTCCATTGCCGTGATGACCTCTTGCATTGCATTGACCTCCTCTTTGCATGATGGGTTCTATGAGATCTGACCCAGCTCCTGAAAATTTTGGAGTACCCCAGAGAAAAAATTTTTCCTGAAATTTTTTCTCTGACCCCGCTGCGCGGAGTACCCCAGAGAAAAAATTTTTCCTGAAATTTTTTCTCTGA
>BEHR01000038.1 GCA_002898555.1 bacterium HR15 | reverse complement strand
ACAAACACAACGCAATACTGAAGCCATCGCGGTCCTGACCGAGCAAACACAACGCAATACCGAAGCGATTGCCCAGCTGGCGGAACAAACACAACGCAACACCGAAGCGATTGCCCAGCTGGCGGAACAAACACAACGCAACACCGAAGCGATTGCCCAGCTGGCGGAACAAACACAACGCAATACTGAAGCCATCGCGGTCCTGACCGAGCAAACACAACGCAATACCGAAGCGATTGCCCAGCTGGCGGAACAAACACAACGCAATACCGATGCCATTGCGACGCTCACAGTTCGGCTGGATGCGCTGACTGAACGGGTGGAAACGATCGCTGAGCAGACGCAGCGCAACACCGAAGCGATTGCCCAGCTGGCGGAACAAACACAACGCAACACCGAAGCGATTGCCCAGCTGGCGGAACAAACACAACGCAATACCGAGGCAATCGCGGTCCTGACCGAGCAGGTCCAGCGACTGACGGAAGCGGTTGAACGCCACGAAGCCATACTGACGCGGCACGGCGAGTTGATCGAGGAAGATAGGAAAGCCATCCAATCGCTTCGCGAGTCGATGGAACAGATGCGCCAGCATTTTACCGAGCGTATCGATGCCTTGCAGGAGGCGATGGAGCAGATGCGCCAGCATTTTACCGAGCGCATCGATGCCCTGCAGGAATCGATGGAGCAGATGCGGCGGCACTTCACGCGGCGCATCGACGACTTGGCAAAGCAGGTGGGAGGGCTGGCGACCACGGTGGGCTATACTTTGGAGAACGAAGCCTACAAAGCGTTGCCCGCGCTCCTGCAACGCGATTACGGGCTGGAGGTGGTGGGTAGGTTGAAGCGCGGCTATGCCGTCGACCCAGAGGGCAACGAATATGAGGTGAATATCTTTGGTGAAGCTTTGCTAAACGGGCAGCCGCTCACCATTATTGGCGAAAGCAAAGCGCAGCTCTCTAAGCAAGCCGTCGACCGCTTCATCCGGCGCAAGTTGAGACCGCTCCAACGCGTCTACCCGCATGTGTTTCCCATTATTATCACGCACATGACCACCAGTCGCGGCGTGGAAGAGTACGCGCGTCAGCAGGGCATCGCGGTTTACTACTCCTATGACTTCTGATGGGCATGGAGCGCATAAACCGCTACTTGCTGGTGCTTGGACTGCTGCTCTCCTCCGCCGTGGCGGGACGCATCGCTTTCGAACGCTGGCGAGTAGAAGCACGCAACCGCTCGGTGGAGCTGATTCTGGACTACTCTGAGGTGGCTGCGTTGGCAGCCTCAGAGCGCAAACCCGTTTCGGAGTGGCTAAGTCGCTTCTCCACCCCGCTGTCGGTCGCGCTGACCGAAGGCACGCTGCAGGAGTGGGGCGCACGCTACGAATCGGGTTCGGGACCCCTCTATGTGTTGACTCCTGATCGGTATCGTCAGGCGAAAATCGCGCTTGCGCTGAAAGCTCGCGTGGAACTTAAGCCCCCTGCCCAAACCCCCTATGTCACTGTCCAATCTACGGAGGGAGGGCGATTCGCTGTGCTGGGCGACCCCGAATGGGTGGCGCAGCTGGGATTAGGACTGGACCCGTCTCAGGTGCGCGCCGTGCAGGCGGGCAGGGCACAGGTCGTCGCACGCCTCAATAACTTCCCAGGCATCGACGCGTTCGCTATTCGCGGCACGCTTCAACAGCTGCACCAGCAGGGTGCGACCCTGCTCGTGTTCGCTGCTGACCAAGTGCTTGGTTTTCGAGAGCACATCAAAACCACCGCACAAGCGATTCGTGCCTTTGGCATGCGCTATGGCTCCATCGAGTTTGGTAAGCAAGCTGGGGATACACAGTTGAGCCTGCTCATGCCCGAACACACGGTGCGCCTGCACAGCATCAGTGCAACCGAGGCGGTAACGCTGGCTCCCGGAGAGCTGGTGGAGCGGTTGGAACGCGCAGCACAGGAGCGCAATATCCGTGCGCTCTATTTGCGCATCGGTGCAGGCGACACCGAGCAGTTGCGAGCGGTCGTTCAGTCGCTGGAACGCGCCCTGACACGCTCCGGCTTCACGATTCGTGCAAGTGGTGCGCGTCCGTTCCAGCCGTTGGAGCCGCCCCCTTGGCTATTCCCGTTTATCGGGCTGGGGGTGGGTATCCTTGCAGGTTGGCTTGCGCGCCAGTTGGGGGCGAGTAGATGGTTGGAATGGCTACCGGCGTTGCTGGGCGTGCTGCTTGCCCTGCTTTGCCTGGTGCCTGAAGGCAGGAAACTGGTTGCCCTCGCAGCGGCTGTGCTATTCCCTACCGTCGGGCTGATTATGCTGCCAGCCATCATGGGCGTGCGAGCGAGCGAACCAGGCGGATATTATGTGCCAAAGTTGTTGAGCCTATTGATATTTCCCTTCGGTTGGAGCCTTATGGGCGCGTTGCATATCGTGGGGCTACTCGCAGGCAGTGCCTTTCTGATAAAGGCGGATCAGTTCGTGGGTATCAAAGTGGCGCATGTGCTGCCCTTGCTGTTGGTAGGCGCGTTCTATGCGGCTTATGCGGTCGGCAGCTGGGATTTCTGGCGGCGGTGGCTCCAGCAGCCCATCTTCTGGTGGCAGGCAGGCGTTGCGATGATGGTGTTGCTTGCACTCGTGCTGATGCTCATACGCACGGGCAACGAGGCGCCAGGGGCGGTGTCTGATCTGGAGCTGCGCGCCCGCGCCCTGCTGGAGAACCTGATGAATGTGCGCCCACGCACGAAGGAGTTCCTGATCGGGCACCCTGCCCTGGTGGTCGCCCTTGCGCTGCTTATGGCGAATCGGCGCACATGGCTGCCGCTGGCAATGCTGCTGGGCACAATTGGGCAAGTATCGGTGGTGAATACTTTCTGCCACCTGCATTCCCCCCTGGTTGTGTCGCTCTTGCGCGTCGTCTGGGGCGCCGGGATAGGCATCGTGCTGGGTTTGCTGCTTGTCGGGCTGTTCAGAAAGAGTGAATTGGGCAAGTGGTGAATGGTATAATGCGCGGGGCAAAAGCCGATGGCTGTCCAAGAGAGTGATGTCGTTGTCGTTGGAGCGGGGATAGCAGGCTTGGTGGCTGCGCGTGAGTTGATGCGCGCGGGCAAGCAGGTGCTGGTGTTGGAGGCGCGCGATCGGGTTGGTGGACGCCTGCTCAGCCGCGAAATCACGCCCGGTGTCTGGATGGACCTCGGCGGACAGTGGCTGGGACCCACCCAAGAACATGCCTATGCCCTTGCACGGGAGCTGGGCATCGAATTGTTCCCCACCTATCAGGAGGGTGACAGCCTGGTCTATCAAAGCGGTAAGTTGCGTCGCTACACAGGCGTCGTGCCCAATGTGGGACTGCTTGCCTTGCTCGATTTCGGGCGTGGCATAACGCGATTGGACCGACTGGCGCAAGAAGTGCCATTGGAAGCCCCCTGGCAGGCACCTTCAGCCGCACGCTGGGACGCAATCACCTTCGCTGCTTGGATCGAGCAGACGATGCGCACGCCCATTGGACGCTGGGGACTGACCCTGTTCGCGAAGGCGGTGTTCGCGGCTGAGCCGGGCGAGTTCTCACTGCTGCACGCGCTGTTTTACATTCGTTCGGGAGGGGGCGTGGAGCGATTGAGCGGGATGCGAGGTGGCGCGCAGCAGGATCGGTTTCTGCACGGGGCACAAAGCCTTGCGAACCGCCTGGCGGCGGAGCTGGGCGAGCGCGTGCACCTGAACCGACCCGTGAACCTGATCCAACACGACGCAACGGGCGTGACGGTACATGCGCTCCACAGAGGCGAGGGTGGCATTCCCGCGGTCGAAACCTATCGGGCGCACGCAGCCATCGTTGCCATCCCACCGACGCTCGCTGGACGCATTCAGTACGACCCACCGCTACCCCCTGTACGCGACCAGTTAACCCAGCGACTGCCCAACGGATCGGTCATCAAATGCTTCGCCGTCTATCCGACCCCCTTCTGGCGCGAGCAAGGGCTGAACGGCTTCGTCACCAGCGACACGGGACCTGTGCATCTGGTGTTTGACAACTCGCCCCCAGATGGCTCTGTGGGGGTACTGCTGGGCTTTATGGAGGGAGCGGAAGCTCGTCGCCTGGGACATGCCCCGCCCGACGAACGGCGTCAAGCCACCTTAGCATGCTTCGCACGCTACTTTGGCGAGCGCGCAGCAAACCCCGAACTCTATTTTGACCACGACTGGAGCGCGGAAGTGTGGACGCGCGGCTGCTACGGAGCGCACTTCCCCCCAGGCGCATGGACCCAGTTCGGGTACGCCCTGCGCCCACCCATCGGACGCATCCACTGGGCAGGCACAGAGACCGCCCTCCGCTGGATGGGCTACATCGAAGGCGCCATCGAATCGGGACAACGCGCCGCACAGGAAGTGCTGAACATCCACTAACCGAACTGAAAAAAGAACTCTCCTGTGCCGATAATTATGCCTGCAACTCTATGGCACAAGGAGGGTTTCCATGCAAAACCATACCAATCGATTGAAACTCATCAGCTGGGTTCTGTACGGCAGCGTCGCCGCCGTCGTGCTGTTTATACTGATGACATTTGCGACCCTGAACACCGTCAAAGTGAACGGGCCAGTCTATCAGCAGATTGCGCAACATAAAGACCTGACCGCGGATATTTTACCGCCTCCCATATACATCATAGATGCCCGCCAGCACGCATTGGAAATCCATCTATCAACGATAGGGCAGGACAAGCAACGCGTGCGGGACTACGATGCTTTGATTCGGGAGGGTAAGCAAGCCTTCGAACAAGCCTATCAGCGTTGGAAACAGGTACTTCCCGCAGGCAGGCTACGCGATCAATATCTGCCGGCGGTGGTGGAACCTGCACAGGAGTGGTTCCGCGTCTATGAGACCGAATTTTTGCCGGCTGCCCTGCGCGGGGACGCAAACACGGTTTATCGAGTACGCACAGAGAAGTTAGCCCCCCTATTCAATCGCCATCGGGACGCTGTGCTAAAAATGGTAGCCTATTTGCGAGACCAGGCGCGGCAGAACGAGAATCAAGCGGCTGCGATTATCCGCACGCGCTTGGTGCTGCTTACCGTGCTGGGTCTTTTTGTGTTGAGCGTGCTGGGCTATATGGCGTTTGGAGTGATGCGCAGCCTGCTGCAAAATGTACGCGCTTTGCAAGGGGGTATTGAGAAGCTGGCAAGCGGCAACTTGGGCGTCGAGATAGCCTCCACATCCCGCGATGTGCTGCACGCCGTTATCAAGCAATTCAATCAGGCGGTGAATGCATTGCGCGAATCGATGCAGCGCATTCAGCAAACGAACCAGGAATCGATGAACACCATTCGACAGGTGGGTACAGGATTGCAGGAGGTAGACCGGCAGGCGGCTCAAGTGAGCGAGAGCGCGTCGCAGGTGGCGCAGGGTGTGTTCGCCCTGGCGCAGCAGGTGGAGCAGAACAGCGGCGCAGTGACCCAGCTGCGTCAGGCATCCGATGAGATGGAACAGGGCGCTACCCAAGTCGCCGAACTGGTTCACACCAGCGTGCAGCAGATCCAGGAGGTGAACCGAGCGGCTCAGGAAGTGGCGCAAGGCGCGCAGCATACCGCCCACGCGGCGCAACAGGGTGTCTACCAAATGCAGACCACCCTCGAAGCCACGCAGAACCTCGTCCAGCAGAGCCAGCAGGTCCAGCAGATCGCCGAATCGGTGGTGCAGCAAGCGCAACAAGGGCGACACGCCCTCCAGCAGACCGACCAAGCCATCCGAGCCATCGAAAAGCAGACCAATCAGCTCAGCGAAGAGCTGCAGCAGCTCGCCCAGATGTCCATCAGCATCACCACCATCTTACAGACCATCGAAGAGATTGCCCAGCAGACCAATCTGCTGGCGCTGAACGCGGCGATTGAAGCGGCGCGCGCTGGGGAAGCGGGGCGCGGCTTCGCCGTCGTTGCCGAAGAGGTGCGACGACTGGCAGAGCGCAGCGCGGACGCCGCCCGCGAAATCCACGCCATCATCCAGCAAGTCCTCGCGAAGACCGAAAGCGCAACCCAGGCAATGCAGCGCAGCCAGAGCCAGGTGCAAGAGGGCGTGCAACTCGCTGCGGAAACAGGTGAACGCATCGGGAACATCCTCAACACCATCACCCAGGTCAGCGAGCAGGTGCGTCAAACCGTGAACGAACTCCAGCGCATCCAGCAAGCAGCCGGAGCCACCATGCACGAAATCGAACAGATTGCTGCGATTGCCCAGCAATCGAGCGCAGCCACGCAGCAGATGCTGGCAGGTTCGCAAATGGCAACCGAGAGCTTGAACCAAGTCGCCCACTTCGCTGACCAGGCGCGCGCCACCGCCCGTCAACTGCAAAAAGGAGCCGCACAACTTCAGCAAGTGATGGAGCAAGCCGCCGCCAGTAGTCAAGAGATTGCCGCCAGTGTCCAAGAGATTCAGCAGGTCATCCATCATCAGACCCTCAACCTGAACCATTTGGCGAGACAGGCGGAAGGCATGCTCGGCTCCGCGGAGGCAGTCGCACTGGCATTGGGCAATTTCCGCTGGAGCGGTGAGGTTGACTTGGGGCATCAGATTAATCGCTTCAAGCAAGCCCACTTGAAATGGGTCGAGCGCGTGGATAAGATGGTTCATCAAGGTGTCATGATCCCGCGCAGCGAACTGGTCTCCCATAAACATTGTGCGCTGGGGCAGTGGTACTACACCACAGGTCAGGCAACGCTCGGACATCTGCCCGAGTTTCAAGCGATTGAGGCGCCTCATGCGCGCTTGCATCAAGTGGCTGCGCAGGCAGTGGACGCAATGGAACAGGGCGATAAGGAGCGTGCCGCGCAACTGCTGGAGGAGATACGCGCCATTAGCCACGAGATTGTCTCGCGACTGGATGCGCTGTACCAAGCCGTTCAAGCGGGCAGCCCATCGGGCAACCTACCCAAAGCCGCCTAAGGAGGACTTGCGATGATCGATCTGAAAATCGGCAAGCGCGAAGCGCGACTGACGCTCAAGGGCGAGCTGGGTTTCGACCAGCTGCAACCACTGTTGCAAGCTGCCCAGCAGATTGAAGCGGCGGGGAAATCCGTCACACTGGATTGGAACCAACTGCAGAGCCTGCACTATGCCTGCCTGCAGGTGCTGATTGCGCTGGGCAAAAGCGTGGAGGCAAACGGCGGGCGAATCGCCTTCAACGAGCCATCCCCCGACCTGTATGACCGCTTGAAGCGCTACGGGGTGTGGCAAGCCCTGCTTGAACCCTGAAGGAGGATGCCCTATGGAGAACCTGATCCAACTCTTTTATGACGAAGCGTACGAGATGCTGGATCACATGGAACAGCTTCTGCTCTCGCTGGAGTCGCAGTCGCCCGACCCAGAGGTGGTGAATGCCCTCTTTCGGTATGCCCACTCCTTCAAGGGCAACAGCGCCGCGATGGGCTTTACGCACTTGAGCCGCTTCACGCATGGGCTGGAGAGCGCGATGGAATCGCTGCGCCGCGAGCAGCGACCCCTTACTCCCCAAGTGACCACCCTGTTGCTTCAGGCTGTGGATGTCATCAGGGCGATGCTGGAGCGCACGCGCACGGAGGGCGATGTGGAAGAGCCTGCTTGCGGGAGTCTGCTCCAACAGCTGCAGGTAGCCCTGTCGGGGCCGCCTGCATCAACCCCATTGCCCGATGCTGCTGACAAGCCCGATCGCCCCGACAAGTCTGACCATCCTGACGAGTCTGACCCGTCGGACAAGTCGGAGCAGGCAGTCCCTGAAGCACCCTCTGGCTCGCATCGCTACCGCCTCATCTATCAACCTGCGCCCACCCTCAGTGCCGAGCATGACCCCCTGCAACTGTTGCGCGAGCTGGAAGAGTATAGCACGATCATAGAAGCGCGCTTTCAGCATCAGATACCCCCTCTGAACGCCCTGAAGCCCGATGCCTGCTATGGGCACTGGGAACTGGTGGTGGAAACCGGATTCGAACCCGCCATCCTGCGCGCCGTGTTGGAACTCAGCGCGGAAGGCGCCAGTGTGCAGATAGACATGTCCGACCCGTCGGCTATGTCCGATGAGTCGGATAGGTTGGACCGGGCAGAAGCACCTCAGCCCATCGTGCGCTCCGAGCAACCTGCGCCATCGGTCGTTGCTGTCGGTCTGCCCGCCAAAACCGAGTCGCAAAGTGTCCGCGTTGCCACCGAGAAGGTGGATGCCCTGTTCAATCTTGTCAGCGAAATCGTGATTGCTCAGTCGATGCTCTCCAGTGCCCAGAGCGCGACCAGCGATGAGCACCTGCGTGCTGCCATCACCCAGATGGAGCGCCATGTGCGGGAGCTGCACGAGCGGGTCATGGCGATCCGCTTGCTCCCGATAGGACACCTGTTCAATCGCTTCCCGCGCATGGTGCGCGACACCGCGGCACAACTGGGCAAAAAGGTGAACCTCGTGATTGAGGGCGAGGAGACCGAGCTGGATCGCACGCTGCTGGAAGCTTTGAGCGACCCCTTGACGCACCTCGTGCGCAATGCCATCGATCACGGCATCGAACCGCCTGAAGAGCGTCGAGCGAACGGCAAGCCGGAAACGGGCACGGTGACGCTCAGCGCCTATCAAGCCGAGGGACGCATCTATATCGTGGTGAGCGATGACGGGCGCGGCATCGACATCGAGCGCGTGCGTCAAAAAGCGATCCAGCTGGGCTGGCTGAGCGAAAACGACCAACCCAGCCCCGAAACCCTCTATGAGTTCCTGTTCCGACCCGGCTTTTCCACCGCCCAGCAGGTGAGCGACCTCTCTGGGCGCGGCGTCGGTATGGATGTGGTCAAGCGAAATGTAGAAAGCCTCGGCGGCACCATCCAGGTCCATGCTGAAGCAGGCAAAGGCACCCGATTCACGCTCAAAGTGCCGCTCACGCTCGCTATCATGGATGGGTTGGGACTGCGCGTGGGCGAGGAGCAGTATATCGTGCCGCTCACCGCCGTCGTGGAGGCATTTCGCCTCAGCGACCTACAATACAGTGCGCTCTTCGAACAGCAAGAAGTGGTCAATGTGCGTGGACGATTTATCCCCTTGATTCGGCTGCGCCAGTTCGTTGGCTTGCCCGACATCACTACAAGCTCCCAAGGGGTAGGAGCGGACCTGCGTGTCTGCCCCCCAACCGAAAATCCTGCCAACGGCTCGGCGGGTCTCTCACCCTCCAACAAGCCGAACCTCCAAATGGAGGGCGAGCCTCCCAGCGAGCCGAAAAACTACCTTCAAATGGAGGGCGAGCCTCCCAGCGAGCCGAAAAACTATCTGTCAACGGCTCGGCAGGAACCTCGCCCCTCAACAAAGAGCAGCAACGAACTGGTGCTGGTGCTGGAACAGGAGGGACAGCAACTGGCGCTCGCTATCGACGGAATCGTTGGGCAGCAGCAGGTGGTGCTCAAAAGCCTTGAGGAAAACTTCACGCGCATTCCCGGCTTCGCCGGCGCCACCATCCTGGGCGATGGACAGGTTGCCCTCATTCTGGATGTCGCCTATCTCATTCAGCGCGCCTGCAACGCCCGTGAACGCGCCTATGCTGCCTAAAAAACAGAAGTTCGTCTGACCAGTTGGACTGGTCAGCACAACAACGCACGAAGGAGGAACTCAAACATGGCGGAACTATGTCAACTGTACCGGATCAACGAGGAGAACCTGAACCTGCGCAAGCAGTTCATCCGGCTGACCGCGGATGATGTTGCGATTCTGCGCCAGCTCCAACCCTGGGCCGAGGAACGCGCCAGCCAGATTGCCAAAGCGTTCTATGACCATCAGTTCACCTTCTCCGAGACGCGCGCCTTTTTCGAAAAGTTCGCCCAGCAACGCGGGCTGACGCTGGAACAGGTACGCAGTCGCCTTGAGAAAACACAGGCTGGCTACTTCCTCGATATCTTTCGCGAAGCTGCAAAAGGCGGTCATTACGGCACCGATTACTTTGAGCGGCGCTTGCGCATCGGGCGTGTCCATGATGCGATCGACTTGCCCCAGAAGTGGTACCTGGGCAGCTACGCGCTCTATATGGATTTAGTTCGCGACTTCCTTAACCGCGATTTCCCGGAGAACCCCGAACTGGTCGAGCGAGCCTTCCGCGCCATCTGCACGGTATTCAACTATGACCTCCAGTCAGTATGCGATTCCTATTTGTTGGCGGTATGGCAATCGGTAGGACTGGATATGGCAAGACTATCGTTGAAATCGTCGCGCCACGATCTCTCTGACTGCGTTGAGCAAATCAAAACAATCTCCAGGGAAACACTGCTCACCAGTCAGCATACATGCTCCGAATTGAATCAGTTGGCAGGTCAATTGGCTTCGGCAATAAGCCAGTCGCGCCAGGCGACGACCGACATCGCGACGAGCATTGAACAGCTGGCACGCCTCTCCACACGCCAGTTGGAGCAGGTGCATCGGACAGTGCAGGCGATGGCGGACATCCAGCAGGCGTCGCAACAGGTTGCCGTTGGCGCCCAGCAGCAGGCACAGGCGGTGCAAAATGCCCAGCAGGTCGCCCAAAATCTTCAAACTCTGATTACCCACACCGCCACCAAAGTGAGCGAGATGGGCGGACAGTTCTATCAAGTGGGCAATATTGTGGAGATTATCAAAGGCATCGCCTTCCAGACCAACATGCTCGCGCTGAACGCGGCGATTGAGGCGGCGCGCGCGGGTGAACATGGGCGCGGCTTCGCTGTCGTCGCTGAGGAAGTGCGCAGCCTCGCAGAACGCTCCGCCAGCTCCGCCAAAGAGATTGGCAACCTCATCGGCGCGATGCAGCAGATGGTGCAAGAAGTGGTCAATGCGATGCAGAGCGCGGTGCAGGAGGTCGAAAGCGGGCTGCAACACGCTATCGGGAGCATCGCCACCGTCGTCAGCCAGTATCAGGCAACCGCCACCCAACTCGCCCACCAAACCGACACGGTCAAGCAGGTGATGGAACAGACGGCACAACTGAGCGAGGAGTCGAGCGCAGCATCGCAGCAGATGAGTGCCGCCACGCAACAAATCGCAGCGCAGATGCAACAGATTGCCTCGTTGGCGGATCATCTGCACCAAATCGCCCAGAACCTGCAGCACGCGCTGAGCGCATTCAAGCTCGACACAAGCCAGAGCCTATCCCAAGCGGCATGAAGGAGGTTGAACCCATGCAAACCGTTCAAGAGATACCCGCACGGAGCGAAGCCCAACTGGAGAAGTACCTGGTGTTCCAGATTGGCAACGAAAGCTACGGCATGCCCTTGCTTCAGGTGCAGGAGATTCGCACCTACACCCCTGCTACACGCGTGCCCGGTGCACCGCCCTATGTGCTGGGGGTAATCAATCTGCGGGGCAACATTATTGCGGTGTTGGATGCCCGCACTCGCTTTGGCATCGAGCCGCCGTCCGAAGAGGAAAGCACGGTGGTCATTGTCGCGCAGGTGAACGGTAAAACCTTCGGCTTGCGCGTCGATTCGGTCTCCGATGTGCTGGAGGTGCCGATGGACGAGGTGCAGCCACCGCCCCCGATTGCCTCCGAGGCGACGCAACGGTTTCTCAATGGGCTGGTGCAGGTGGGCGAGCGCGTGTTGATTTTGCTGAACTTGCCCGAAATTTTCGACCTGACCGAGATTAGCCGCTGGACCAGTGCCGCCTGAACCAGGTAGGCTAAAAGGGGGTAGCGCGGGGATACGCGGATTAGCCGCTGGACCAGTGCCGCCTGAACCAACAGGGACGAGTGGCTAATAGTGAGCTAAGGAGCAAGTCCCATGGCGTGTAGGGGCAGACCTCTGTGTCTGCCCAAAAATAAATGGGGACAAGGCCCCTGCCGAGCCGTTAGAGATTTTTTTTCTCGGCTCGCCAGGAGGCTCGCCCTCCACTCCCCTCGCCCTCTGGGAGAGGGGCTGGGGGTGAGGGTTCGCCCTCCAGAGAATAGCGCGCCTTTGCCGATAATAGGAGGATAGATGTCCTATGAAAGCAGGGTCATCCATCGAGGTGGAGGTCTATTTCCCGAACCATTTCATCACACTGCCCGGTCGACTCTTTTGCGCGGAGGGCGGCGTGGTATGTGTTCGTTTGCTGACGGAGGTGCTTACCCCGGGATTGCTTAACACCGGCAATCCGGTTCGACTCACCATTTCAACCCCCACGCACCAATATATGATGGAGACTCGCATTCGCGCAGGCAATCGCAACCTGATTGAGGTGGAGATTCCTATGCAGATGGTCAGCCTGCGCAAGCGTCAGTATGCTCGGAGGGAATGGACGGCGGCGTTGCTGTGGCGTCCGCTGGGCGAACAGGGCGACTGGCGCTATGCCACGATGCTGGACATCAGCGAGGGCGGCTTGCGCATGCGTTGTCTCCAGCCGCTGGAGATGGGCGACGAGCTGGAGCTAGAGTTCACCCTTTATGGAGATGACCAGCCTATCCGGGCGCGCGGGCGTGTAGCTTGGCGGCGAGAAGCGGCGGGCGACCAATGGGAGGTGGGCGTGGAGTTTACCTACATCCCCCGCATCGATCGGATCCATATCCGCCGCGTTGTGGGCGAAGCTACTTAACCCGCTCCTGCAGCCCCACATTAATCTCCAGTTCCCCGAACTCCGTGACCAGAGGCACAACCAGCGTCGGAATCTCCAAGGTGCTAATCCGCACGCTGGTGCCCCGAATGATGCTGGGGGGCGACAGGTGACAGCGGTAGCCTGTGCCAGCCAGCTTGGTGAGCGCGTTGCCCGAGATCATATTGCCCAGCTCCGCAATCGCGCTGGCTGCCAGCTCATCGAAGGTGCGAATCGTCGTGCCCAGCATTTGCGAGGCAATCTTATCCGCGGTGAAGATGGACATGCCGTAGATAATCACGCCTTCCAGTTGTCCTGTAACGCCCAGCACGATGTTGCACTGTTGCGAGGTGAAGATGCCCTTGCGGGCTCCGAGTTGCCCGCGCTGGGGCGTGATGCCCAGCATCATCTGGAACACCTCGACCGCCGAAACCACGAATGGATTGATATATTCGGCTTTCATCGCTTCTCCCTCCTTGTATGCGATGGCACGCGCGAGGCGTGCCCACCGGCTCGTCCCTTGCCAGAGCGGCTCATGCGGCTTTCTGCACCGCTTCGACGATGCGCTCGGGCTGGAACGGCTTCACGATGAAGTCCTTCGCGCCATACTGAATGGCTTCCAGCACGATCTGCTTCTGCCCCATCGCGGTGCACATCACCACATAGGCGTTCGGGTCTTTGGCACGAATCGCTTTGAGCGCGGCAAGCCCGTCCATTTCGGGCATCGTGATGTCCATGAACACCACATCGGGCTTGAGCTGCTCGTAGAGTTCCACCGCTTCGCGTCCGTTCGAAGCCTCGCCAACCACCTCGAACCCGTTCTGGGTGAGAATGTTTTTGAGCGTCACGCGCATAAAGAGCGCGTCGTCCGTAATCAGGATGCGTTTCGCCATTGTTGCACCTCCTGTTTAGGCTTGCGATAGTAGAAGGTGTATGGGTTCTCGTAGCCGATTTGCTGGTAGTTGAAGATGCGCTCGGTGTTGCCCAGGAAGAGATAGCCTCCGGGGTTGAGCGCGTGGAAGAACTTACGGAAGACCTGCTCTTTGGCGTCTTCCGAGAAATAGATGACCACATTGCGGCAGGCGATGAGGTCGAATCCCTGTGGATAGGGGTCTGCCAGCAAGTTGTGCGGTTCGAAGCGCAGGTAGCGTTGCAGGATCGGGTCTGCCTCATAGAGGGTGCGCCCATGCTCGGTAAAGGGGCGGAAGTAGCGTTCGCGATAGGGCGCGGGCACGCTGCGCATATCGCTCTCCTGAAACACACCCTGCTTTGCCCGCGCCAGCATCTCCCGATCGATATCGGTGCCCCAAATCTGATGGGGGCGATTGGGCGCCAGTTCATGGAGCAGGATGGCAAGGCTATAGGCTTCCGCACCGTAGGAGCAGCCTGCACTCCAGATTTTCAGGCTGTAGCTGCACCGCAATCGCTCGGGCAGGATCTCTCGCGCGAGTAATTCGAACTGCTCCGGATTGCGGAACAGCTCCGACACATTAATCGCCAGCCGGTCGATAAAGGCGCGCAGGCGTTGCTCCTCTTTTAGCAGGTGGTTCAGATAGTCGGTGAAGCAACGGAAACCCGCGCGCTCGACCATCGTCCAGATGCGGCGGTAGGTCTGTTCGAACTTGTACTGGCTCAGGTCCAGCCCTGTCCGCTCGCGCAGCCGCTGCTTGAACCGCTCGAAATCGTTCAGCAGCTCGGGTGTTTTGGGCACTTCTACGCCACCTGGGATGTTTTGCATATGGATTGCACCTCCTCAGCGATGGCGGTTGCCATCTGCTCGATGGGCACGACGCGGTGCACGCAGCCTGTTTGGATCGCCGCGCGCGGCATGCCGAACACGACGCAGGAGCGTTCGTCTTCGGCAAGAATGCGTGCGCCCTTTGCATGCAGGGCGCGAACCCCCATCGCGCCATCGTTGCCCATCCCTGTCAGTATCGCGACCACCAACTTGCCTGAGTAGTTTTGTGCCAATGAGAGTAGCGTGATGTCTACCGCAGGACGCACCCCATGCAGGGGTGGCTCAGTGGAAAGATGGAGGGAGCCGCCGCGGCGAACCTGCAGATGGTGTCCTCCCGGCGCGAGATAAGCCATGCCTGCCTCGATTCGGTCGCCCTCCTGCGCTTCACGCACCCTCAAGTGGGTGAGTTTATCGAGCCGTTCGGCGAAGGAGCGGGTAAAGCCCTCCGGCATATGCTGAATGATGAGCATGGGCACGATTAAGTCTGAAGGCAGCTGACTGATCAGCACGCTGAGGGCGCGCGGTCCCCCTGTGGACGCACCGATGACCACCAGGGGACAGGTTTCTACCGAGCGAAACTTGGAGGGCGAAGCCCCCGCCGAGCTGTTGGGTGTTATTTTCGGTTCACTAAAAGGCGCGCTCCCCAACATTGGCCTCTCAAAGTGCGCTCGGAGCCGATGGCGCGGCACGCGCGCTGCTGTCTTCACCTTCTCGATAATTTGCGAGGAGACCTTATAGAGGTCCAGCGAAATGGCGCCCGATGGTTTGGTCACGAAATCGATAGCGCCGCGCTCCAGACATTGCAAAGTAATCTCAGCGCCCTCGCGGGTGAGACTACTGACCATCACCACCGGCGTTGGCTGCTCCTGCATCAACCGTTCCAGCATCGTGATGCCATCCATCAGGGGCATCTCCACATCGAGGGTGATGACATCGGGCTTCAGTTGACGAGCCAGTTCCAGCCCTTCCTGCCCATCACGCGCTGCTCCAACCACTTCGATGTCAGGGTCACGCGTCAGCAGCTCGCTTATCATGCGACGCATAAAGAGCGAATCATCCACCACCAGTACCCGAATCTTGCTCATCATTTGCCTCCTGTTAGCCCGCTTTTGCCAGCATGCCGAGGGAGCGTGCCAACTCATAGGTGCTTGTGACACCTCCCACCATGCGCATGGTCAGCTGTCCTGTGGCAATATCGAGTTCAAAAGAGCGTCCATAGCGCCCGCCTGTATCCTCGAAGACGATAGGGATTCGGAGAGTATCCAACAAACTGTGGAGTTGTTCCACATTACGGGACCCGATTTGCAGCGTTCGCTGGCGATTTTGGAACAGCTCCGCCCCGCCAATTAGGATGGCTTTCAGGCGTGTCCAAGCATACTGCGGCGTGCCCAGCTCCTTCAGCAGATTGGGAACTGCGGTTGTCGCGTATTTGCCAGGCAGATCGATAGCTTCCTCACCATGAGGTTCAGGTAGCATCACATGTGCGAGTGCGCCTATGCCGGTCATGGGGTCATAGAGTAGGGTACCCACACAGGAGCCTAACCCGATACAGCCCAGCACGCCCATCCCGCGCGCGACCTTGATCTCGCCCATCCCCGCCAGCAATACCTCCGCCTTTATCACTTGCAACACGAGAGGACCTCCTGTTCAGATGTTGAGTACCTCAAACAGTTTTTGCAGGCTGCCCGTTTCAGGCAGATAGAAAAAGAAGCCTTCGAACTGTCGTTCCGGCACGCAGAAGCGTGTTTCAATGGTGAGCAGTTCGCGTTGACCGTACATGGCTTCCACCATCAGGCTACTCATTAAGGCAGCGGACATATCGGCGGCAAAGGCAGGTGGTTCCATGTGTAGCTCGAAGCCTGTCAGTTGCGAGAGGGCGGTCAGGAAACTGCCTAACATAATGTTTGCCACCTCGCGCAGGGCGGATTCGTACAGCTCGTTAAGCTCGCTGAGGTCGCTTGGCGAGCTTCCCGTCAGAACCTGCCACAGCACCTGCGCGCTGTGCCAGGGAAAAAGGAAAGCAGCTTCGCCTTGCCAGTCGCCTTCGACGCGGGCGATTGTACCCGCCATCAAGCACTCTTCAGAGGGGCAGACCAGCCGGAGCTGCGCGGTGGTCAGTTCCAGCACCTCCGGCACCTCCAGGCGGAAGTTCACGCCTGTCATCTCGGAAAGCGCCGTCACCGCGCCACCCAGCCCGATATTGCCTATCTCGCGCAAAGCGTCTTGCCGAAACGCGCTCAGTTCTGCTATCATCGCGCACACCGTCCCTGTCGCTCGGCTCATTGGGGTTGGTAAGCGACAGATCGCTTGTGCCATATTTTCCGATTTCAGGAACAGGCAGAGATACGAGGTTCGAAGGAAGCAAGTGGAGGAATGGTTCGCTCGCACCGCCAATGCAGGAACAATCTTTTGGCGTGCGTAATCGACTCTTTGATGAAAGCCATTTATCTGGACTGTATCGGCGGGATTGCAGGGGATATGATGCTCGCCGCGCTGATCGAGGCGGGCGTGCCGGAGCCGGCACTACTGGAAACATTGCATGCCCTGAATCTCGGTGGTTGGGAGTGGCATTCGGAACGGGTAGAGGTGGAAGCGGTATCGGCGCGTCGCGTGCAGATTCGTCTCACAGAAGCACAGCCACACCGCCACCTGAGCGATGTGTTGGAAGTTCTGCACAGCGCACCGCTTCCCGATCGGGTGCGCCAGCGTGCACAGGCGGTGTTCCACAAACTGGCAGAAGCAGAAGCCGCCGTGCATGGCACGACACCGGACCGCGTGCATTTCCACGAGGTGGGCGCAGTCGATGCGGTTCTGGATATCGTGGGCGCGTGCTGGGGGCTGGATTATCTGGGTGTGGAGCGTGTTTTCTGCTCGCCATTGCCGATGGGGCGTGGGTTTGCGCGCGCCGCGCATGGTCATCTACCTGTTCCTGCACCGGCGGTGGTCGAACTGCTGCACGGTGTGCCCACCTACGGCATTCCTATCGAGGGCGAGACGGTGACGCCCACCGGCGCTGCCTTAGCGGTTGTGCTAAGCGAGGCGTTCGGACCGCAGCCCCCCATGCGCTGGGAAGCGGTCGGTTATGGCGTCGGCGCAGCCGTGCGCCCACTGCCCAACCTACTGCGGGTCTTCTTGGGTGAGGTATATGGAGTACAGGATGCCGCGGGCAACTGGCACAGCATTGTGCAGATCGAGACCAACCTGGACGATGCTACCCCCCAACTGCTGGGCTATGTGATGGAGCGTGCGCTGGAGCTGGGTGCACTGGACACCTTCTTCACCCCCGTGCACATGAAAAAGAATCGCCCAGGCGTGCTTATTACCTTGCTGGCACCGCCCGATCGTGCTGACGCGCTGATGAACCTACTCCTGACAGAAACACCTACGCTGGGCGTGCGCTACACACTGCTCAACCGCCGATGCCTGCAACGAGAGGTACAGACCGTGCAGACGCCCTACGGCGCGGTGCGCATCAAAGTGGCGCGCGAGGGCGAGCAGATACTCCACCTTGCGCCCGAATATGACGATTGCGCCCACATCGCCCGCACGCATGGCCTACCTTTGCAACAGGTGATGCAGTTGGCTTGGCAGAAGTGGGTTCAGAGCGCAAATGGCGAGTAGCATCCCGATTGCAGGGCAGGAATCCTGCTTCTTAGGCAGGAATCTTGCCACTTAGCAGGAAGCCTATCGCTTAGCAGGAATCTTGCCACTTAGCAGGAAGCCTATCGCTTAGCAGGAATCCTGATTCTCAGGCAAAAATCTTGCTTGTGGCATCTGCCTTCGTGGCGGATGAATTTGAGACAAATCGGAGGAGGTAACCATGCAAGGTATGGTCCGATTCGTTGGGTTGATCGCGCTGCTGTGGCTTTTCAATGGGGCAGCGCAAGCGCAAGAGCTGTTCGACCTGCCGATGGACGAAACACCGTCGGCTGAACCCGCTCAATTCGTGCCTGGCGAACTGGTCGTCGGGCTGGATCCCATTCATCCGAAGGCACTTCCGCTTCAGGCGATGTCCTTCATGGGATGGGTTGTGGAAACCATCCCCCAGATTGGTGCATATCGCCTGGTGCTAACACCTTCGGTCGACATGGAGACCGCGGCGGAGTTTTTGAAGGCGATTCCGGGCGTGCAGTATGTAGAGCCGAACTACATCTACTACGCCTTCGCGACGCCAAATGATCCCGGCTACAGCCAGCAGTGGGCGTTGCCCAAGATTCAGGCGAACCTTGCCTGGGACATTTGGCGACCACAAGCTACACGCTATATCGCCATTATCGACACGGGCATCGATTACAACCATTCCGACCTGCGCAACAAGCTGCGTCGGCACAGTGACGGCACAACCGTTTATGGCTATAACTTTGTCAGCAACAACACGAACGCGAATGACGACAACGGGCATGGTACACACTGTGCGGGCATCGCGGCGGCGGAGATTAACAATGGCATCGGCATAGCGGGCATCGCAGCGTGGAGTCCTGGCGTGTCGGGCTACAACCAGTATGTGCAGTTAATGCCTGTCAAGGTGCTGGACGCGAACGGTTCAGGCACATTGACCGCGGTGGCGAACGGCATTACCTGGGCTGCGGACAATGGGGCGCATGTATTAAGCATGAGCTTGGGCGGTGGTTCTGGCTCCTCCACCCTTTCGAACGCGGTGACCTATGCGTGGAACCGGGGCTGCTTGATTGTGGCGGCGGCGGGCAACGGCGGTAGCTCCTCACCCCAATATCCCGCCTACTACACCAATGTGATCGCGGTGGCTGCCACCGATAGCAGCGACACACTAACCTATTTCTCGCAATATGGCTCGTGGGTGGATATTGCGGCGCCGGGCGCGTCGATCTATTCGACCTATCGCGGCAACAGCTACGCCACCCTGTCAGGCACTTCGATGGCGTGTCCGCATGTCTCGGGCGCAGCCGCGCTGGTTTGGTCGCATGCCCCCAGCCTCACCAATCAGCAGCTACGCACCATCCTGGAAACCAATGTAGACCCCTATAACCCCTACGCAGGGCGCACCATCGCTTCGGGTGCAGGGCGGCTGAATGTCTATCGGGCATTGCAGGCAGCAGGCGGTGGGGGCGGCACGCCGTCACTGAGCGGGCTGACAATTAGCCCCAGCAGCGTGGTGGGTGGCAACTCGGCAACAGGCACTGTGACGCTGACCGCGCCTGCCCAATCGGGTGGGTTTACCGTCCAGCTGAGCAGCAGCAATTCGTCGGTGGCTTCAGTGCCCTCCTCCGTCACCGTGCCACAAGGTCAAACATCCACGAACTTCACCATCACCACCTATCAGGTCTCCAGCACGACGACGGTGACCATCACGGCGTCGGCAGGAGGCGTGACGCGTCAGGCGAACCTGACCGTCAACCCACCATCCAGTGGGGTGACGCTGCAGTCGCTGACCATCAGCCCCACTTGGGTCTGGGGCGGCAGTTCCGCCACTGGCACGGTGCGGTTGAGCGGACCGGCGCCTTCGGGCGGTGTCGTGGTGACCTTGCGCAGCAGCGATACGAACTCAGCAACCGTGCCGAGCAGTGTGACGGTTCCTGCAGGGCAGACCACAGCGAGCTTCACCATCCGCACCACCTCCTGCTGGTACTGCTTCGTGCGTCAGGTGACCATCACCGCGACGCTTGGTTCCACCTCACGCTCAGCAACGCTCACCATCTGGTTCTGACCAAGCAGGGTCAGGGCAGACACGCAGGTCTGCCCTGACCGCAAACGCCTTCCTATGGGATAGGGAGCGCGATGCCTCTCTATCAGAACAAAATCGCCTTTGCAATCAGGAAGTAGATGAGCAAGCCAGTGGCGTCAATCAGGGTGGTGATGAAGGGGGCAGACATGACCGCAGGGTCGATATTCAGCCGTTTTGCAATCAGGGGTAGTGCAGCCCCTACTGTGGTTGCCATCGTGATAATCGCCATCTGGGCTAAACCCACGGTAAAGGCAAGTTCCAGTCGCAGATGAAACTCCTTATGAGTCCAGACGAAGGCGTTGAGGATGCCGATTAGCCCAATGAGAGATCCAAGCAGTAATCCAGTGAGCATTTCGCGCGTCATCACCTTGATCACTTGATTCAGGCGGACCTCGCCGAGGGCAAGAGCGCGGGTGATGGTGGTGGTGGTTTGTGAGCCGGCATTTCCCCCTGTCCCGATAAGCAGCGGAATAAACCAAGCCAAAGCCGACACCTTCTGAATCTCCTCATCATAGGTGCGCAGCACCGTGCCCGTCAAGCGCTCGGCGAGAAACAGCAGAATGAGCCAGCGTATCCGCTTGCGTACCAGGTCCCACGACGTCTGGCTGAGATAGGGCTCCTCTGTGACCTCCACCGCACCTAACTTCAGCACATCCTCTGTGCTTTCGCTAACCAAGATATCGACCACATCGTCGATGGTCACGATTCCCAGCATCCGCCCCAGCTCGTCCACGACGGGCACCGCCAGCAGGTCATATTTGGAGAGTAAGTTCGCCACCTCTTCTTGGTCCGTTTCGGGCTTGACCACCACCAGATCGGTCTCCATAATCTGCTCGATGCGCTTGCTGGGATCAGCGATGACTAACTCGCGCAGGGAGCAGACACCCACCAGTCGCTGGCGCGTATCCACCGCATAGAGATAGTAGATCGTCTCGATTTCGGGCCCGACCTGGCGCAGGTGGTCAAGGGCTTGCTCGACGGTCCATTCGGGTCGCACGCGCACATATTGGCGCACCATCAGTCGCCCTGCGGTGTTGGGTGGGTATTCGAGCAGCTCGCGCACATCGCGTGCCTCTGGGGGCGCCATCTGTTGCAGCAACGCTTCCGCTTTCTCTTCCGCCAGTTCCTCGATAATCTGGGCGGCGTCATCGGCGGGCAAGGCTTGCAGCAGGCGGGCGGCTTTATCCAGCGGGATATGTTCGAAAATCTCCTCTACCAGCACGGGCTCCAGGTAGTCCAGCACCTCAGCCGCCTGCTCTTCGGGCATCTGCACCAGCACCAGCGCTTGTTGAGCGGGGTCGTCCAGCATGGTGAGCGCTTCCGCGACATCTTGCGGCGGGATATCCTGCACCACCGCCGGGATAAGCCCATCCGTTTCCTGCAGTACTTCACGCAGCCGTTGTGCCAGTGCCTCCACACGCTCCTGCATCGCCTGCACCTCCGAAAGTTCTTCTCCGAGGTACCCCAGAGAACGGTGTTTTGCCCTGTGGGGAAAGCAAACCTGTTTAGTATACCTATTCACCCCCAGCCCCGCCTATCCAGAGGTGCTTGCGGTGATAGTGCACCGACTGGCGTTTGCACAGCCGTTCTTAAACATGGTGCAAGCACAGCAACCTGCCGAGTGGTTGTCAGGTATACTCAGTGTATGCAGCTGCGTGGTAATACAATCCTGTACGGCGACAATATGCAGTATCTGCCCGCTCTGCCCAGCGGCGCGTTCCGCCTTATCTACATCGACCCGCCCTTCAACACAGGCAAAACGCAAAAGCGAGTGCGCATCGAAGCCATCGCCAGCGAGAACGGCATCCGCATCGGCTTCGGCAATCGCAAATACGCCGTGCAAACCTACGAATCCCCCGCCTACCAAGATGACTTTGACGACTATCTTGAGCTTTTGCGCCCTCGCTTGGAACACGCTTACCGTCTGCTCACCCCTGACGGCTCGCTGTTTGTGCATTTAGACTATCGCGAGGTGCATTATGTGAAGGTGTTGTTAGATAGCATCTTTGGGCGCGAGTGTTTTATGAACGAGATTATCTGGGCATATGATTATGGGGGGCGCAGCAAGCGACGCTGGCCCGCCAAGCACGATAACATCCTCTGGTATGCCAAAGACCCTGATCAGTATGTATTCAACTATGGGGCGATTGACCGTGTGCCCTACATGGCGCCGTCGTTGGTGGGGGCGGAAAAGGCGGCGCGGGGCAAAACACCAACGGATGTCTGGTGGATGACCATCGTCCCCACCAACAGCAAGGAGAAAACCGGCTATCCCACCCAGAAGCCGCTCAAGTTATTGGAGCGGATTGTGCGTGTGCATAGCCATCCTGGGGACTGGGTGTTGGACTTTTTCGCAGGCAGTGGCACGACGGGCGAGGCGGCGGCGCGCTTAGGGCGTCGCTTCGTGCTGATAGACAACCACCCCGAAGCGATTGCCGTCATGGCGCACCGACTGGCATTCGCGCAGCCGGAGGTTGTGGGGATAGAAACTCTATCACTATCCGCTAAAAATTTTTAGATAGCGGAGAACGATAAAGTAGTTCTTGTCACCCTTCATGGAGAGCAAGGCTCCTGCCGAGCCGTCGCGTCGATGTCTTCACCGACGCCAGCCCATACAGCCTCCTCAGCCGCCGATTCACAAACCTCATCTCCCCATATCTGCTCCAGATTGGGTGTGAAGCGGTAGTAGTGCTTCAGAGGCAAGACCGAATCCGCCTCGCGACACGCTCCTAAACGCCATCGAATGCATTCCACATTCTTCGGATCTAACTCTACCGAGACCGAGTGCCTGCCCAGCTGCCGTGCAACAACGGCTGTCGTGCCCGTGCCAGCAAACGGGTCTAATACCCAGTCGCCTGGCAGAGTGGAACTCAAAAGAATGCGCGTCAAGAGCGCAACAGGCGATTGCTGTTTGTGAAACCGTTCGCCGTACTTGTCCCGAATCGCCTCCTCACCTGCAAAATAGCCCGATGTCAACTCGCGAATGTCGTCCCAGATATCCGTAACGAACATACCCTCCTCACGAGGATATTTGTATTCGGGACGCAAAGGGGCATCGATGCGCAGTCGGTGGAACGCACGCGGCTTGCGTCCTTTTGTGGCAAACGCGATAATCTGATACTGCTTGCCAAACCGCCACCCGTTCGGTACTGCCGAAGTGCGCTTCATCCAGATGATCAAGTTCTGTAATGTCCAGCCTGTTTCGCGCAGTGTGCCGAGCACTCGCTCAGCGTTCTTTTCGCGCTGCATAAAATAGATTGCGCCCCCATCTTGGGTCAGGCGATACACAGCACGACACACCGCCGCCATCCAATCCCAATACGCTTCTTCGGGCAGGTTGTCATCCAAGTAGGCATACTCTTTGCCCTGATTGAACGGCGGATCGAGAAAAGTGAGCGCGAACTGATGGGGTTGCGCCTCCAGTTCCGCCATGCGTTTCAGGCAATCGCCCTCCAGAACCAGCGTCTGCGGTATCACGATAGGGATTTTACTCGATTCAGGGGAAGAGACCCACCAATCTTCCAAACAGTAACGCTATTCGTCGGTTGCGCCTATCCACTAAGCAGGAATCTCTCCATTCTGTGCGAATCTTGGTGTTAGCAAGGAGGGCGACGATGCCTACTTTGTGGGTTCACGGACAACAGAAGCCTGCGCGGAGGCTTGGGAAGGCACTCCGTTCTGCATCCGCGGGCAATCTCGCACGGGGGGGGGGAGCGATGACCGACACTCGGCACTTTCCCGAAGAACTCCCCCGCGACCTGCCGCCTGAATGGCGGCGTGCTGCGTGCATCGCCCTGCGACTGCTGGCACGACGCTATCCCAGCCCTTGCCCCGACCGCCACGAATGGCGATTGGATTGCCAACAGGAAGCCTATGTCGCGATTGCCGCGGCTGCTCCCCGCTATACCTGCCCCCATCCACCGCCTGCCGACCCCTCGCGGCATCACCTCTTGTGGCTGGCAAATCAGGCGTATAATGCGTTGCGTCGGTGGTGGCATCAGGAAACGCAGCACTATGAGCACACGGTGCCGATGGTCGTGGAGGATGAAGCGGGAGAGGAGGTGGAATTGGAGTTTGAGGATGAGGCGGCGCAGGCAGCGATGCTGGATGTGTTGGAGCGGGTGTTTTGTGCGCAGGTATTGGAGCGATTGTCGCCTTATTTGGACGAGAAGGACTGGTTGATTCTGGCAGGTTTGGCTGAGGGGCGGTGTCAGAAGGCGATTGCGCAGGAGTTAGGGAGAACGCAGTCGGCGGTAAGCCAACGTTTGCGGGCGATTCGGCGTTTAGCGCAAGCAATTCTGGAAGAATTGGGGTGCGAGTGCTTATAATTTTTGCGGCTGAGTGGCATGTTAATATTAGGAGGCGGAAATGGCGGTGATAGATCCTGCCTGCCAACGAACCAAAAACGATGGAGGAGGATGGCGATGATATGGCGACGATCTCAGCGGACGTTGTGTGACCGATGGCGTTTTCTGTGCTGCTGGTCCTTTACTTGAAACGTCCTATCGAGGGATTCGTCATATCTGTGGTTGTATTGCCAACCCAGACAATCCGATCCATAACAGGAGGTGAAAAACGATGACGCTCAACCTTCACTCAGTGCTGCTGTGTATCGTGATGAGTGCAAACGCCCCCCACTTAGCGGATAGTAGTTTCCAACACGCGACCGGATCAGCAGAGTATCGTAAATTGTTGCATCACACGGTGCAGCCCGCCCTCACTGCAAAAGGCACGCTGGTGGAGCGCATTCTGCTTGGCTCCACGGGATTGCCCGCTGGAACGCAGGTACGCTCCGAGTGTATTGTCACATGGAGCAACGACCCAGTACGCGGATGGGGCTGCCAGAAGAAGAACCCCCACTATGACCACCCTGTGCAGTATGTTCCTCCATCTGGGGCGAATTCGCTCGATCACACGAGCGACGGCGCGCTCGTCCTTCACCGGTGGGTTGAGATGAGTGTGCTTGGCACGGCGAGCGGCGTCTTTCAGATGGAAACAGTGGAAAGTGCACAGATTGCTCCCGATAACACACTCAGGAGCGTGGGGCACTCGCGCTCGATCACGGTGTGGCATACGCAAAGTATCGTGTGGGCAGAGTTTCTGCGGATAGCCACAGGGCGGATTCCTGAGGCAATGTTGCGCGCTGTGCAACGGATTCAACGCCTCCCCGACGGCAAGCTGCTGATAACGACCGCGCCGACCGACACTTCGTTGAGATGGCAGTTGTGGGTAGCGCCCGAAGACCATTGGCTGATACGACGCGCGGTGGCGCAGGACGCCCACGGAACGACCCTTTTTACGGTGGAGACTTTCGGAACTCTTCGAGATGAACAATCAGGCTTAGTGATTGCGGCAAACGCCAAGATTGACAGTGCGCTGCTGAAACTTACTGTGGAGTATACCGCGTGTAGCCCGAAAGCGGATGTCGCCCTTTTGAATGCGTTGCATCTTGCGACCTCAGACGATTCCTCGATTGTTCGCGATATGCGCACGGACAATAGAGGTTCAAAAGGTGGTAAGTTGTTGAGGTAGGAATCAGGTGCGATTTGAGCGAATCTAAAAGCAGGAGGGGCGACGATGCCTGCTTTGTGGGTTCACGGGCAACAAAAGCCTGCGCGGAGGCTTGGGAAGGCACTCCGTTCTGCATCCGCGGGCAATCTCGCACGGGGGGGGAGCGATGACCGACACTCGGCACTTCCCCGAAGAACTCCCCCGCGACCTGCCCAACGAACTGAAACCAATTGCGCAGGAGGCGCTCTATGAACACCTGCAACGCCCTTCACCGCCGACTGACAAGCACGAATACGAGGCAGATAGTCGTCAGGTGGCGTGGCTCACAGCTTGGATCGCAGCGAACCTCTACGCCCCCACTCGCGGCAAAACCCTCCAACAGTGGGTTCGGGGTTGCGTGCGGGCAGCGCTGCTTGCATGGTATCGCACGGTTTGGCGCTGGTATCGCTGCAGCCTTTTGCCGTAGACGAGGAGACGGGGGAGATGTGGGAACCTGTGGATGAAGAGAGCCTGGCGATGCTGGAAGCGGTGTTGTGGCGGTTAGACATAGAATGGGCGGTCGGTCAGTTATCGGAGGCGCAGCAGGCGGTGGTGGCGATGGTCTATGAAGGTTGCACACAGACGGAGATGGCGCGTCGGTTGGGCTGTTCGCAGGCAGCGGTCAGTCAGCGTTTGCGGCGGATAGGGGAGGCATTGCGTCGGTTGTTGGGCTTGTGAGAGGTGAGGGGCGGGGTCAAAATGGTGAAAAAAGCGGCAAATGGGGCCCTGGCGGCTTATAAAATGATGGGGTCGCTGCAATTTAATTAAGCAGGAGGCGGGAATGGCGGTGGTGTGCTGCCCCGCCTGCCAACAGACCAAAACGATGGAGGAGGTATGAGGCGATGCAAGGGCGAAATGGTTGGATACCACTCCTTATGGGGATACTGTTGATGACAACAACATGCCTTGTTGCCGACGAATGCGCACCTCGTATCCCGCACATCTGTAAAGACAGTGTTCCACCCATCGGCGGACAATGCGGTGGAGTATGCACTTGGGCACCAGCCAGATCGTCGAGTTATTTGGTTGCTGAGGTCTGCGGAGCCCAAGTACAGGGTTGTCGCGACTACACAGGGCGCGGAAACTGCAACGCAAAGGTTCAAATTACCGCTTACTGTGATGTCTATGACTGTGTTTCGCCCAGTGGCAGCAACTGTGGAAGGTCACGCTATGTTCTTAATCATATCGAGTACCTCTTTACGGGGCGAGACTGCGGTAATAACCCATGCCATTCGCCCGTGCCAGTGGGAACTCCTGTAAGACGAGAATTCTAAACCGAGTGATAGGGAGGAGAGTCAATGAACCCCAACAGGGCGTTTACACTCAAAGAGGTGTTAATTGGACTGACAATTATCGGGCTGCTCATAGTACTGCTGTATCCCGTCTATCAAATTACGCGCTATCGAGTGTTAGAAACCCGTTGTCGGGCAAACCTGTGGGCGATCTTGATCAAGTACAAGCAACTGAAAATGGAGTACAATGGGAAGGTTGGCACAGAAGAGTTTATCGAAGCGTTCCGTGCTTGGATGGCAACACCTGAAGGACAGGCAACAAGCTATTGCCCATTGTCGCACCGCGGCTATAGTTTTTCTGATCGAGTAAATTATCATTGTTATGTTGAAAACCCGAATATCCCCCAGGAATTTCTCGTTGTGGATAGCTCGATTTTGGTAGCTTGGTGTAGCTGCCATAGACGACCCGTCGCTCCCACCTGTGTTTATATTCCTTATGTAATAGGCGAACAGTATCTTGCTGCTCTTGACATTGGAGATGGTCAAGTACGATATGCCAAGTGGGAGGAGATAAGAACCGTCCTTCGGGATCAGCAAGAGATTCGGCGTCGTTTTGAGGAGTGCCGACGCTGGATGCAGAAGCGAGGAATTATGTTCCCCCCACCGGAGAAAAAACGAGGCGCAACGCTCACACAACCCTAATGAAGATGTTCTTTCCCACAATCAAGCGGTGAGATGGAAATGCAACGCGGATGGACATTGAAGCAGCTGCTGGTAGTGCTGGCAATCATCGCCTTACTGGCAGCCATCACCTATCCGGTCGTCCAAATTATTCGCTACCGAGCCTTGGAGGCGCGCTGCCGTGCGAACCTGTGGGCAATCGCGGTGAAATACTCCCTGATAAAGGAACAAAATGGGGGTAAGGTGGACACCAAGCTCTATCGCGCCTTTCGGGACTGGCTTCACACCTCACCGGAAGCAGACGGCATCAGGATGTGCCCT
>BEHR01000037.1 GCA_002898555.1 bacterium HR15 | reverse complement strand
GCCGTTGCTGGGCAATATCGCCTACCGCACAGGGCGCACCATTCGCTGGGACGCACAGAAGGCGCAAATTATCGGGGACAAAGAGGCAAACGCGCTGCTCGCCCGCCACTGGCGCACCCCCTGGGGCATCCCCAAACGCTATATTAAGCCGATTGGGTGAGCATTTGATAGGAAAGGCAGGAAATAGGGTTTGCATGGCGAATTAAAATTTCGCTATGCAACACGATAGCTTGATTGAGCAGACCGCACAGCGGTTGTTTATGGTTGTGCAAGAGGTCGTGCAGGCCAAACCGACCGAGGCAGACTTTCGGCGCCATATCGATGGTGTTATCGCGGAGTTCTGCGAGAAGGTCAGCCTTACCACTCTGAACATCCACTTCGAGAGGACTCTGGCATCGGGGCGCGCCGACGCCGTGTTCAATCGCTTCGTGATTGAATATAAGCGCCCCGATGTCCTCTCCAATCGTCCTAAAGACCGTGCCACTCAGCAAGCCGTAAACCAACTCCGAGACTATCTGCACGACTTGGCTCAGAAAGAGCGACACGAAGTGCACCGTATCGCGGGCGTGGTGTTGGACGGATGTTTTATTATCTTCGCGCGTTTTGTGGACGGTGCGTTCACGGCGGAATCCCCACAGCCCGTGTCGGTGGAGAACCTGAAACGCATGCTCACTTGGCTCACGGCGCTGGCTTCGGGCGTTGCACTTACCGCCGACAACCTCGCCCGCGATTTCGGAATCGAACAGTATCGCACCCAACAGACGCTGCGGGCACTCTACACGGGACTCCAACAGGCAACACAGGATACTGACTCGCTGGTGAACAAGCTATTCGAGCAGTGGCGCACCCTGTTCAGCGAAGCCATCGACTACTCAGAGGCATTTGGTAGCGGTAAACTGGAACAACTGCAAAATTGGGCGAAAAAAGCAGGTTTCGAAATCCGGTCTGCTTACGAGGCGGAACAGTTTTTCTTCATGCTGCACACCTACTTCGCGCTGCTCGTGAAGCTCATCGCGCGGTTAGCCGTGATGCGTGCCCTGCTGGACAAAGTGGGCGTACCCAGCTACGAACAACTCGCCGCGCTGCCTTCTGACGCGCTGCAAGAGGAACTCCAAAAAATCGAATCGGGCGATCTGTTTCGTCGAATCGGGATACAAAATCTACTGGAAGGGGACTTTTTCTCATGGTATCTACGGGCGTGGAACGCGGACACCGAACACGCCCTGCGCGAACTGTTGAAGCGTCTTGGCGCTTACGACCCCACCACCCTGACACTGGTGCCTGAGGAGACACGCGACCTGTTCAAAAAACTTTATCACTACCTGTTGCCGCGCGAGGTGCGCCACAACTTGGGCGAATACTACACGCCCGACTGGCTGGCAGAACGGCTCCTGAAGCAGATGGACAACACCCTGTTTACAGATTCCTCACAGCCCAACGAGCGAACCCTGCGCCAGAAAATCCTTCAGACGCGCTTTTTAGACCCCGCCTGCGGCTCAGGCACCTTTTTAGTGCTGATTCTGCGCCGCTTGATGCAACTGCAACGCAATCTGCAACCTGCCCTCTCCGAGGGGGAGTTGCTGGAAGCCATCACGCGGAATGTGGTGGGGTTCGACATCAACCCCTTGGCGGTGCTCACGGCGCGAGTGAACTACTTGCTGGCGATTGCCGACCTGCTGCCGTACCGCAAAGGCGAGCTGAGCGTGCCTGTCTACTTAGCCGACTCGGTGCTGATGCCTGCTTTCAGCACGGATATGTTCAAGGGCAGTGTGTATTTGTTTCGAACCGCGGTCGGGGAGTTCCAGATTCCGACTGCGCTCTGCACTCCCACGCATTTCAACCGCCTGTGCGATATGATGGAGGAGTGTGTTTTATCGGAAGTACCTGCGGAGGCTTTCCTGCAGCGGGTGTCGAAAATGCTAAGCCAACTCCCGCAGGGTGAAGTCGTGCCTTATCACGGGGTCGACGAGAGAGGCAATCCCGTTCGTGAGCTTCCTGAGTATCTCAAGCAGTTGTGCCGCGAGGCGCGCATGAACCCCACCCCACCAGAAGCATTTCTATGGGAATGCTTGCGTGACCGCCGTTTGAACGGGTTGAAGTTCCGACGCCAGCATGCGATTGGGCGCTACATCGCCGATTTTTACTGTCACGAGGCGCGTCTGATTATCGAGCTGGAAGGCTCCGTCCACGACGAACCCCAGCAGGCGGCTTATGACACCGTCCGTTTCGAAACGCTCCAAGCGCAAGGGTTTCGCGTGCTGCGCATTCGCAACGAGGATCTCCGCGACAATCCCCAGGCAGTGTTGGCAAGGATTTTGGAGGCTGCGCTTGCAGGAGCTTACCCTCACCCCTCGCAGCATCAGCACTCTCATCCTTCGCCGTATCAACACGCTCCTGTCTCTCAGCATCAACACCCTCACCCCCCAACCCCCCTCTTGCAGCATCAACACCCCCACCCCCCTACCCCCCTCTTGCAGCATCAGCACCCTCACCCCCCTACCCCCCTCTTGCAGCATCAACACCCTCACCCCCCTACCCCCCTCTCCCAAGAGGAGAGGGGGGAGTGTGCTGGCGCAGCGGCTGTCCCACCCCCTCTCCCAGTGGGAGAGGGGGCAGGGAGTGAGGGTATAGACTACGAACCCCTCCGCGAAACTTATCAGCGCATGCTCGAACTGCACAAACGGGGGCTGAACGGACTGTGGGCACGCATCCTGAAAAATAACTTCGCACCGCTTACCGTCGGACAGTTCGACTACATCGTGGGCAACCCGCCATGGATTAACTGGGAACACTTGCCCGATAACTATCGCGACTCGATTCGAAAACTATGGGAGCAGTATAAACTTCCGCCACAATACGGCGGGGCACGACTGGGCGCGGTCAAAGGCGATTTCTCCGCGCTGATGACCCTCGTCGTCACCGATAAACTGCTCAAACCGAATGGCAAACTCGGCTTCGTGATTACCCAAAGCCTGTTCAAAACCGCTGCAGGTGCAGGGTTCCGACGCTTCACCCTGCCCGGTGGCACACCGCTCAAAGTGCTACTTGTAGAGGACATGGTAGACCTGAACCCCTTCGAGGGCGCAAGCAACCGCACGGCAGTGCTGGTGCTGCTCAAAGGGCAACCGACCCGCTACCCCGTCTCGTACACCCTGTGGCGTAAAAAGCGCGGCGCACGATTCACCTACACCAGCACGCTGGATGAAGTGATAACCGCCACCACGCGCCACCAATGGTTCGCCGAACCCGCACAGCCCAACGCACCCACTTCCCAGTGGCTCACCGCGCCCCAAAATGCCCTGAAAGCCATTCGCAAGGCGATGGGCAACGCTGATTATGAGGCGCATTTGGGAGTAAATACTGGTGGCGCGAACTCCGTCTACTGGCTGGAGAAGCAGATGGAGCGCCCCGATGGGCTGTGGCTAATGCGCAACCTCACCGAGGGCGCGAAGCGAAAAGTGAAAGAGGTCGTAAATCCTCTGGAGCCAGAATTGCTCTATCCCCTGCTGCGTGGACGCGATGTGCAACGCTGGCACGCCCAACCCAGCGCATGGATACTCGTGCCTCGCCTACCTACACACCCCAGCCAAGTTATTGATCTAAAAACGATGCAAGTGAAGTACCCTAAAACATATGCGTATCTCAAACAGTTTGAGGATGTCTTGAGAACTCGGCGGGATGCGATGACGCAATCAGCACTCCGAAGAGGCGAGCCTTTCTACTTCTACGGGGCAGTAAACGACTACACCTTTGCCCCGTGGAAAGTGGTGTGGCGTGAAGTTGCTGAGCTGCCTGATGCTGCGGTCATTGGTTCCATACATAGCAAGCCTGTTGTGCCTGCTCACACGATTGTGCTTATTGATTGTGATATAGAAGAAGAAGCTCATTATATCTGTGCGCTAATCAATTCCACCCCTGCACAGTTTACCGTACGCTCTTATATTGTGCTGCATCCAGACCCCCACATCCTTGAACACATCCGCATTCCGCGTTATGACCCGGCGAATGCGTTGCATCGGCGTTTGGCGGAGTTGTCGTGGGAGGCGCATAAGCGCGCTCAATCCCGGCAATCGACTCAGTCAATAGAGGCTAAAATCGATCAACTCGCCGCGCAGTTGTGGGGGCTGACCCCAGATGAGTTGAAGACTGTGCAGCAAGCGTTGCAAATTCTATCAGGCGACTCGGAGGCGAACCATGACCAATCCGACGATTGAGGGTGTGCGGGCAGCGATGCGCGCCCTGGCAGAGCAGGTCGAGGTGTTGCCTGCGGTTGGTGGGGCACTGCAAGAGGAGGAGCGACCCGACGCGGACGAGCGCGTGGAGCAGATCTTGGGGCGCGATGAAAAATTGTTCGAAGCGAACTGGGAAACAGACTCAAATGCCCTGTATCGCTCCCTGCAGCCGATTCCACGCACAAAACAGCATCTGTACCGCTATTTTCAGGACGGCTCCTATCGCAGCTACTTTTTGGGCAACCTGCTGGAGCATGACCGCGAGACGCCTGTGCTGTTCGCCCAGATTGGCGCGTGCCAAATTCAACGGCAGGATGACGGCAGCGTCAAGCCCGTGCGGAATGAGGTGAAGCCCTACCTTTTACTGGCGCTGGACGCTGTTTCGGAAGGAGTACAGGAGACCCTACTGCAAACCGCGCAAGCCAAAGGTGTAGAAGTGGTCAATCTTGCAGAAGAGGACGAGCTTACCCAACGCAGCACGCCCGACCTGCGCCTGCTGGCGCAAAACAAGGTGCGCTACAAAATGCACGAGTTGGAGGTGCAGTTGGCGCAGGAGCGATTGACAGCCCTAAGCGACAACGAATGGCTCGTGGTGGACGGCTCGCTGCAATTTCGCCCGTTGCTGAGTCAGTACGGCACGGATGATCCGATTCCGCAGCTGATTGGTGTGGCGAAAAACTTTCGCAAGGATCCCCAATTCGCAGTAGGTCGTGGCGCGCGGCAGGAAGGGTACAGCCTGCACCGCCTACTGGCGGATTTGAACACATGGCATCGCACAACCGTATTCGGCGCGCGCGAGGGCAAGGTGGTGTTCTGGTATCTGCGCCTACGCCCCCAAGGGCAGTTAGACTACCCCCTGATGGGCGTGATCAAGGTGGAGCTAATCAACCCGTCCAAGACAAGAGTGGATTCGGGACTTATAGACCAACTATCGGGTGCGCTGATTGCGGAGCGCAACGCGACCCCACACGGTGTAGACCGGCGCTGGCACGCCCACCTCTACCCGATTTTCCTCGCCGAACGCTATGTGCAAAATCATCTCTTGAGCCGTGAAGTGGTACAGCAAGCACTTCGATGGAGGTGAACTATGGAACCGCAAGCGATGCACACAACAGACGCTTCGACGAACGGTACGCAGCCGAGACAGGAAGCGATTATCGGGCGCGTCTCGGCGACGGCGAACCAGCCGAGCAGTTCCGAACAGTTCTACTTCTGGCTGGAGCCGAGCGTGATTGTGAACCCGTTTGACATCGTGGAAACCGATCAAGTCAGCGCAACACGCGATCGCAGGAGCAAGACTTACGGCATCGTGATTACGCTGGAACATAGCACCGACGCCGCGTCGCACCTATCGAACTTTATTGCCAACGACTTTGGCTCGGTGGATGTTCAGCCGAATACGCCGCGTCAGGGGACAACGGTCGCACGCGCGGTGGTGCTTTCCAATAGCGAGGACATCTACATGCCCGCGCCTAACGATTCCCCTGTGCGATTCGCCAATCCTGCAGGGATCCACCGCGCCTTGGGCATCGATCAGATCCGAGGGGAATGGCGTGTGCCTGCTGGCATCATCCAGATGTCCAACGGCGAGCAGGCGGTGGTGTACTTAGACCGTCGCTACCTGCTCGGACCCGAGGGCGCGCATGTGAACATCTCTGGCATCAGCGGATTGGCGACCAAGACCTCGTATGCGATGTTTTTAATCCAGTCGCTCCTGCAGACTGCCCCTGACCGCGATAAGATAGCCGTTATCCTGTTGAATGTCAAACATGGCGACTTGCTCCACATCGACGAGCCGGGCGAACCCGATGCAGAGACACGCCAAATGTGGGAGGCGATGGGACTGCGGGCGGAACCCTTCCCTGAGGTGCGCTACCTGTTGCCGTGGGGGAAGCATTCCCACCGTGATGGCAAGCCAAACAGTTTCAGTGTGCCAGGTCGGAACTGGCGGATGTACGCCTATTCCCTGCAAGATACTTATGACAAACTTGACCTGCTGTTTTCGCAAATCCCTGACCCCAACGATACGATTGGTTCACTGATAGGCGAAATTCGCGAAGGCTTGGGCGGAGCCACATGGAAACCGTCCGGAAGATGGGCAAACGCAACAACATGGAATAACCTTCTCAACGGCGAGCCTCTGTATAAAAACGGGCAACCGCAGCAAATCGGAGATGTTCGAGCCGTTTCAGTGGGGCGTTTTCGTCGCCTCCTGCGGCGCATCGTGCAGACACGGCAATCGGGCATCTTTGTGGAGCAGCGCAGCCACCACGCCGTGAATCTGTCGAGAGAGATTGCCAAAATCAGGGGCGGTGAGGTTGTGGTGGTCGATATCGCCAAGCTCACCGACGATGAGCAGACCTTGGTGTTTGGCGATATTCTCCGCACTATCTACGCACTCTACGCCGAATCGGATGAGGCTGAGATTGGCGATACGATTCCTGAGAAGGTGATTATCTTTGTCGACGAGCTGAATAAGTACGCTCCTCCTCGCGAGAGCGCCTCGCCGATTATAGAGCAGGTTCTCGATATTGCGGAGCGCGGGCGGTCGCTGGGCGTAGTCTTGTTTGGCGCCGAGCAGTTTCGCAGTGCGGTTCACCCGCGCGTGGTGGGCAACTGCGCGACCCATGTATTTGGTCGTACAGGCTCTACGGAACTCTCCGATGCCGCGTATCGCATGCTGGACGCCGATGTCCGCATGAGCCTCACACGATTGGAGAAAGGTGAGATGCTGCTGGCGCATTCGCCGTTCCGACAGCCGATTAAGATACGCTTCCCACGCCCTGCGTACAAACAGGAAGGCTCGCCATAGCCTTACGCAGCTCGGAACCCTCTGAGTGGTGCCTCGCCTGCTATATTCAGCAGGTCGGCGATTGGCACAGTTATCGTCCATTGATGCGTGCAAAGGTTGCTCTGTAAAGCAATGGTGTGCCTGCTTTGCCGATAATCTGCTGTTGTGGCACTGGCCATTGGACTGATAGGCAGCTCCGTTTTAATCGTGCTTTGGGGATGGCGGTGGATTGCCCATCCTGCAGCCACGACCCGACTGAGGTCGCTGCTTTGGCTCTCAATCGTGCTGAAGGGCAGCTGGCTCACGATGGGGGCATTTTACTGGTTTGCCGTTTGCCCCAATTGCGGTTCGGTAGGAGCCTTGCCCGCCATGTGCCCTTCACCCTTCGCCATTTCCCATCTCGCGTTTGCGCTTTGCTTCGGGTTCGCCCTCGTGCTGGGCGAGTTTACGCTATTGTTCTGGTGGCTTTATCCGCTGGAACGCGTTCGGCGGGGATTGACTCTTTCGCGGGGTGAGTATCTGCGCTTGCGTGTCGGGTTGGTGTTCGAGATGCTCGCGCCGTTGCTTGCGGTGGCACTCGTTGCGCTCGCGGTGGTGAGCGCGCTGTATCATCCACGGGGCAGAAGCGCAGGCGACCCTCTATGGATGGGCATGATGGGCGTTGCAGGCGTTGCGCTCGGAGTGATTTACACACGGCGTGGGCTGATGTTGCCCGTGCGCTCGCTAAGCCTCGCGCAACCGCTACAGGAGGAGGTTCAGCGTATGGGGCGCGAGCTGGGCGTTCAGGTACGCACGTTGCTGGTGCTGGATGGGGCACGGGCGCGCATGGCGAACGCTTTCGCGCTCAGCGGCGGACGAATCGCCATCACCGATTACTTGTTGGCAAGTCTCACGGAGCGCGAAGTGCTTGCAGTGCTGGCGCATGAGGTGGCGCATCTGGCGCAGCGAAGGCGGCTATGGCGATTGTGGTTGCTAAAGCTGGGCGCGGCAAGCGGGCTGCTATTGGGGCTAGCGCCATTCTGGCGACGATTGCCTGCATGGAGCCATTTGCTGCTGATGGGGACACTCGTGGGGTGCATGGCGGCGCCGATGAGGTGGTTGCGTCGTCAACACGAGCTGGAAGCGGACGCTTTCGCGGTGAGCCAGTATGGCGCGGACGCCATGAAAAGCGCGTTGCAGAAGGTCGCCGCCCTACACGGTGCGCCGAAGGAAAGCAAAAAGGGGATTCACCCCTCCCTCCAACAAAGATTGGCACGGCTCGAACAATTCGCGACGCGCTAAATCGGGTTAGTCAGCAAGCATTTGGCGGTTAACTTCTGCCACCGAGCGGCAGCCGAGCAGTCCCAGCGACAGATCCAGCTCGGCGAGAAAGTTGCGCAGGTAGGTCTGAACACCCTCTGCGCCACCGATAGCCAGTGCCCACATGACGGGGCGTGCCAGCAGCACCGCCTTCGCCCCCAACGCGAGCGCTTTCAACACATCCGCTGCGCGCCGGATGCCTCCATCGAACAGCACTGGGATACGCCCTTCCACCGCTTCCACCACCTTGGGCAGCGCATCCAGCGCAGCAATCGCGCCGTCCACCTGCCGCCCGCCATGATTGGAGACAATAATGCCGTCCACACCACGGCGCACCGCTTCACGCGCGTCGTCGGGGTGGAGAATGCCTTTGAGTAGGATGGGCAGGCGCGTATGCTGGCGAATAAAACCCAAATCGTCCCAGGTGAGCGCGGGATTGCCGAAGATTTGGGCAAAATGCATGATGGCTGTACCCGGGTCCTGCTCAGGTGGCTGGGCAAGCGCGGCACGGAAGGCGGGGTCGGTGAAGTAGTTTGCCAGCCCCTCGCCTTGCATAAAGGGCAGATAGGCGTGGCTCAGGTCGCGATCGCGCCATGCCAGTAGGCAGGTATCCACCGTGATGACAATCGCCTGGTAGCCTGCGGCTTCCGCGCGGCGCACGAAGCTCGCCGCTACATTCGGGTCGCGGCTCCAGTAGAGCTGGAACCAGCGCGGGGCGTCGCCCGCGACCTGCGCCACCTGCTCGATGGGGTACGAGGAGACTGTACTCAGCATGAAGGGGATGCCCAGCGTGGCTGCTGCCTGCGCGATTGCCAGCTCGCCCTCCGAATGGAGAATCTTCTGCACCCCCACGGGACCAATGAACACGGGGGCGGGATAGCGATGCCCGAGCAGCTCGATGCTCAGGTCGCGCTCCGACACATTCCGTAACATGCGCGGCACGAGCCGATAGCGTTCGAACGCTCCGACATTCGCTCGCATGGTCGATTCGGAGCCTGCCCCGCCTGCCACATAGTCATAGGCTTCGGGGGGCAACACGGCGCGTGCCGCCTCCTCCAACGCTTCAGGCGAGAGGGGAAACGACTCTCGCTGCCCCAGCAACCCTTTGCGAAATATCTCCAACTGCCGCTGCATGCCGTTTTGCATCGCTATCCCTCCACCACTTGCGTGAAATCTGCCAGCGCCAGATACAGGCGATTGGCACATGCCAACAGATTCAGCCGATTGCGCCTCAGCGACTCCTCCTCGGTCATCACCAGCACATGGTCGAACAGCTGGTTGACGGGTTCGTGTAGCTGCTGCTGCAGCAGGGTATAGATTGCCTCGTAGTCGTGCCTATAGTAGAGCGCCTCGAATTGGGGCGTGAGCGATTGCAGTGCGTGATAAAGGCGCGATTCGACCTCATGTTCAAAGAGGGTGGGGTCCACCTCGTTCAGGGCGGCGACGGCGTGAATGTTTTTCTTGCGGGCGGCAGCGAGGATATTGGCGGGGCGCGTGGCGGTCTGTGCCAGCATGGGGAAGCCCGGCTCTGCCTGATGCGCTTGCAACAATCGCGCCCGCTGCACAAAGCCATACACCGAATCGTCCCAGCCACCGCCTAATGCGGCACGAATCAGGTCGTAGCGGATGTTCTGTTCCTCCAGCAGTGCTTCGAGACGGCTGTAGAACAGGGTACGCAGATCCGCTTGTACCGCAGGCAACGGCTTGAGCGACACATTCTCGGCGCGATACTCATCATGGGCGACTTGCACCAGTTCGGACAGTGCGGGATAATCAGGCTCCTCCGCCAAGATTTCGACCACACCGGTGGCAGCACGCCGCAGCCCGAACGGGTCGGATGAGCCTTTGGGCATATAGCCCAGCCCCACATAGCCCACCAGCGTATCGATGCGGTCCAGTATTGCCAGTGCGCGTCCGACGGGGGTCTGTGGCAGTTCATCACCTGCGTAGCGTGGTTGGTAATGCTCGGCGATGGCTCGCGCGACGCAGTGAGCTTCGCCGGCCCGCAGGGCGTATTCCTCCCCGATAATGCCTTGCAGGTCAGGGAACTCCATGACCATTTGCGTTGCCAGGTCTGCCTTGCATAGGAGCGCGGCGCGTTGCAGACATTCACGCATGGGCTGGTCCCAGTCCAGTGCGCGGGACAGTCGCTCCGCGAGCCGTTGGAGACGGCGCGTCTTATCCAGCAGCGTGCCCAGCTTCTGCTGGAAAAGCATCCGTGCCAGCCCATTTACGAACGCCTCCAGCGGCTGTTTGAGATCCTCTTCAAAGAAGAAGCTGGCGTCATTAAAGCGGGCGATAAGCACCCATTCGTTGCCCTCGCGCACATAGTCGGGATTGCCGTTGTTATAGACCGAGATGAAGCTGGCAATCAATTTGCCCTGCGCGTCGACCAGCGGGAAGAACTTCTCGTGCTTTTTCATGGCGGAGATTAGCACGGGCGCGGGCAGGCGCAGGAAGGCTTCGGGAAAGGTTCCGCGTAGTAGGTGCGGATACTCCACCAAGAAGGTATTTTCTTCCAGCAGGTCATCGCTGAGGAGAGGTTGCGCGTCGATTTCGCGGGAGAGCCGAATCGCCTCCTCCTGAATGAAGGCTTTGCGCTCCTCTGGGTCTGCCATCACATGCACTTCGCGCAGCTGCTGCAAGAACTCGTCTGGCGAACGCACTTCGAACGGCTGGGGCGCTTTGAATCGATGTCCGCGGCTATGCCGCCCCGAACAGATGCCATCTATTTCGAAAGGGATTACCTCCTCGCCCAGCAGGGCAACTATCCAACGGATGGGTCGCCCGAAGCGCAGCTGGTGCGTGCCCCAGCGCAGGGTCTTAGGGAAGGTCATCTGGCGAATCAGCGCGGGCAATCGCTCAGCAAGGACGGTCGTGGCGGGACGCCCCTCGTCGCGCACCTGCACGAAGGCGTACTCACCTTGCGGTGTTTCCATAAACTGCACCTGCTCGGGCGACACACCCTGCGAGCGGGCGAACCCCAGCAGGGCTTGGGTCGGTTTGCCCTCCGCATCGAAGCAGGCGCGTTTCGCAGGACCGCGCACGGTACGCTCTTCCGGCGCCTGATGCAGCGCGACCGCATGGGCAAGGGCAATCAAGCGTCGCGGTGTGCCGTAGGTCGCGATGGAGTCGAACGGCAGGCGCGATTCGGTTAGCATCTGCTCCAGCAAGGTGCGCAACTGCTCTAACGCGCCACGCATGAAGGCAGCAGGCATCTCCTCGCAGCCGATTTCGAACAGGAGCGTTGCTGTGTTGCTCATCGCCCGCATTATACCCCTGACGCGCCTCATAAAAAGGGCAGCAGGAGGGGGCAGCCCCTTGTAGCCGCCCCTACCGGAGTTGGTCGGGATTCAGCCCTTGTAGTTCTGGCAGCACAAACAGCCCGTCCTTGCGCACCAGCCGCCCATCGAAGTAGATTTCGCCCCCACCGTACTCCGGGCGCTGGATCACCACCAGATCCCAATGCACCGACGATCGGTTGCCGTTATCTGCTTCCTGATAGGCGTTGCCCGGGGTGAAGTGGAAGGAGCCGGCAATCTTCTCGTCAAAGAGGGTGTCGTTCATGGGATAGAGGATATAGGGGTTGAAACCGAGCGACCACTCGCCGATGTAGCGTGCGCCCTCGTCGGTGTCCAGGATGGTGTTCAGCTTGCGTGGATTGCCTGCGCCGGGGCGGTCACCATCGTCCGCGCAGGTCGCCTCCACGATCTTGCCCCGATGCAGGCGCAGCCGAATATCCCGATAGAGATTGCCCTCGTAAACGCTGCTCGTGTTAATGGTGATTTCGCCTTCGACCGAGTCGCGCACGGGGCAGGTGAAGCATTCGCCGTCGGGGATGTTGCGCAAGCCGAAGCAAGGCACGACGCCAATACCCTCGATAGAGAAGCGCAGGTCGGTGCCAGGACCTTTGATATGCACCTCGCGCGTGCGTTGCATCAGCTCCACCAACGGCTGCACAGCGCGCTCCATGCGGGCGTAATCGAGGGTGCAGACGCGAAAGTAGAAATCCTCGAAGGCTTCGGTGCTCATATTGGCGGCTTGCGCCATGCCCACGGTGGGCCAGCGTAGCACCACCCATTTGGTTTTGGGCACACGCACCTCCTGATGGACGGGCGTCCACCAGAGCTGGCGTACCAGCTTCATCTTTTCGGCAGGCACATCGGACATCTCGGCGAAGTTCGGCGTGCCACGCAAGCCGATATAGCCTTGCACGCCCTCCATACGGGTGCGTTCCAGTCCCGCGATAAAGCGAATCTGTTCCTCACTGGCATGTTGATAGAGGGTGCGCAAGACGATGCTGCTTTTCATGTCCACGATGGGCACCCCGCCCGCCTGAGTGAGAGTGCGGGACAGCAATGCGACAAACTCTGGCGGCATATCGAACGCCTCGACGAGCACACGCTCGCCCGGCTGAACCCGTACCGAATGGTGCACCAACACCTCTGCCAATCGCTGCCAGCGTGCGTCGATCATAGCGTGTACTCCGAGACGATTTGGGTCAGAGTGGTGAATCGGGCGTTGTGCTTCTTCAAGAACAGCACCGCTTCACGCAGCACCTCAGTGCTATCCTGATAGTCGTAGCCGCCAAGGCAGATAACGGGCGTGCCTGCCTCGATATGATGCTCCAGGATCGGGCGCACAACTTCCCAGCCCTGATCAAGGTAAGCGATCTTGCCGTTTGCGGTGGCGATGGGCACCATCAGAATTTTCGCCTCGCCCGGCTTGCGTAAGTCCTCGTAGGAGGGATGATAGGGGCGCGAGGGAGCGCCATCCCAGTCCACAAACATTTTGTAATCCGCATTCGGAATAGCGCTGCTGTCGACCAGAATGCCCACATCTTCCAAATACTTCAGATCAGGGGGCAGCAGGGCATAGCTGCCCGCACGGAAGGCAGTCGGCTTCAGGTGTACCTGCTTCAACATATCTTTGCCCATCTGAATCAGTTCGCCACGCTCACGCGGGTCCTCCACATAGCGACCGTCCTGATCCTCGAAATGGAGATGCAGCCCAAACTCGTGCCAAGAGGGGATGCGGTGGAGATACTCTCGATAATAGAGCTGCACATTGCCCATAGGGTCTTTTCCGGAGACTTGAAGCATCCATGTAATAGGAATAGTAAACTCTTCAGCGACTTTGATGTAATCACGGGTATAGCAGCGCGGATAGTCGGCTGCTTCACAGTCCAGCGTTATCGCAACTGTCGGCATAGCACATCACTCTCCTCCGTTTAGATTTTAGCGGATGTTCCATCCACCATCATTAGAGTTCGCCCCGCCACCTGCGATTCCTGCTTTCTTTGATGAGGAGTGCCTCGCCCTATTTGCCCTTATGGCTCTGCAAAGTGGTCGTGTTCTGCCCGAAAATAGGAGTTGATGAAACTGATTCCGCTGGTGGGCGCGTTGAAGCGGGGCGAGATCTCGTCTGCGCGTTCTTCGCCGCCTCCCGCGCCTGCTGCATTGCCTGAGCTGTCCGAATTAAAATCGCTTGCCTCATCGCCTGAACAGGTTGCCGCACGCCAGCAGGCCGATGCACTCTTGCAGCAAGCGCGTGCCGAGGCTGAGCAGATTCGCCAGCAAGCCCATCAGCAGGGTTACCGAGAGGGCTATCAGGCGGGCGAGCAGGAAGCCTATGCCCGCTTTGAAGCCGCTTATCAAGAGCAAATCGCGCAGCTGCGCGAGGAAGTCAACGCCTTTTTGTGCCAGCTGCAAGCTCAGTTCGACGAGTATCTGCGCCTGCTGGAAGCCCAGATGCTGGAGCTAACACTTCAAATCGCGCGCAAGGTCATTCGGGACGAGATGCGCCAGCAGCCAGAGCATGTACTCGCTGTGATTCGCGACACGCTGCGGCGTGTGCAGGGCTTCGGCAAGGTGCGTGTGCGGGTCAATCCGCTCGATCTGGAGTTAGCCCGCCAGCAAAAGCCGATGCTGTTGACCGTTGTCGATACGGTGGAGGGTTTGGAGATCGTGGAGGATCGGCGTGTGGACCAAGGAGGCTGCCTCATCGAAACGCCCCAAGGCATCTACGATGCCCGCATCAGCACCCAACTGGACGAGATTGAGCGTGAATTGCGCGAAGCATTGCCTGAGGCAGGGTAGGGAAGGGAGGATAAGGGGTTAGACAAATGTATCGTCCTGACTGGTCTGGGCTGATTGAGCGGATACGGCGGATGGACCCCGTGCGTGTCAGTGGGCGCGTCGTGGGTGCAAGCGGCTTGCTTATCGAGTCGGCGGGTCCACCGGCACGACTGGGCGAGTTATGCATTATCGTGCGTGGACGGAACACGCCCCCCCTAACAGCGGAGGTGGTCGGTTTTCGTGGGGGCAACCTGCTGCTGATGCCGTTGGGCGAGCTGTCGGGTGTTGCCGCAGGTAGCCTCGTTAGCCCGATGCGTCAGCAGGCATCCGTCGCGGTGGGCGAGGCATTGCTGGGGCGCATTTTGGATGGAGTGGGTAACCCTATCGATGGCAAGGTGCTGCCCACGATGCTCCCGCGTTATCCGCTCCATCGCGAAGCACCCCATGCCTTAGAGCGACCACCTTTGCGCGAGCCGTTGCCGATGGGCGTCCGAGCCATCGATGCGCTGCTCACTTGTGCGCGCGGGCAACGGGTGGGCATCTTTGCGGGCAGCGGTGTTGGCAAAAGCACACTGCTCGGCATGATGGCACGCAACGCCAGCGTGGATGTGAATGTGATTGCATTAATTGGCGAGCGGGGTCGCGAGGTGCGTGAGTTCATCGAAGGGAGCCTTGGCGAGAAAGGGTTGCAACGTTCGGTGATGGTCGTTGCGACCTCTGACCAGCCCGCCGTTGTACGCCAGCGCGCCGCCTTCACAGCCACCGCGATCGCCGAGTATTTCCGCGATCAGGGATGCCATGTGCTGCTGATGATGGACTCGCTGACCCGATTGGCGATGGCACAGCGCGAGATAGGGCTGGCAGCAGGCGAACCGCCTTCCGCACGGGGCTATACCCCGTCCGTGTTCGCTCTGATGCCCCGTCTGCTGGAACGCGCGGGCAACAGCGCCACGGGCAGCATCACCGCCATCTATACCGTGTTGGTCGATGCCGACGACATCAACGACCCGATCGCCGACACCGCCCGCGCGATTCTGGATGGGCATATCGTCCTGTCGCGTGCCCTTACTCAGCGTGGGCATTACCCCCCTATCGATATCCTCTCCAGTCTATCGCGCGTGATGCCGAACATCGTTTCCCAGGCACACCTGCAGGCAGCGAATCGGTTGCGCCAGCTCTTAGCTGCCTATCAGGATGCAGAGGATCTCATCATGATAGGCGCGTACCAGAAAGGCACAAACCCGCTGGTGGACTTCGCGCTGGAGCGCTGGGATGCCATTCAGCGGTTTCTGCAGCAAGCGATCGATGAGCAGGCTCACTTCGATGAGACCCTGGCCCAGCTGCTAACTCTTGTTTGAACATGTCTGATTTGCCTGATACAAAACCATGAGACGCTTTCGGTTTCGATTGGAGCGACTGTTGCGTTATCGGGAGACACGCGAGGAGGTCGCCCTGCGCGCCCTGCGCGAGGCGATTCGGCGGCGAGTGGAACATGAGCGCGCGATTCAAGCCGTTCGCGCGTATTGTCAGACACTGGCAAGTATGTCGCTTACGCCCGATGAGTGGCTGCTGCGTGAGCAGACCCTGCAGGCACTGAAAGCCCGCTTGCAGGCGATGGAAGAGCTGCTGCCACTCTTGCAAGAGGAGGAACAGCAGGCACGGGCAGCCTATCAGGAGGCACGCCGCCAGCGCGAATCGCTCAGCCGCCTGCGCGCTCGCGCCTACGACCAGTTCCAGCAGGAGCTGAGCCGCCTGCTCCAGCGTGAAACGGATGAGGTGGTCGCCTATGCGTATCAGCGAACCGTTCCAGAGAACCCTGCTCCGCATCCAGGAGATCCAGACGCGGATTGAACAGCTGCGTATGGATGTCGCCGATGGCAACACGGCAGGCTCCGTCGCACCGGTCGGTTTCCCCGAGAATGGTGTCCCACTGCCCGGTCTGCATCTTCTTGACCACCAGTCTTCCGGTTCCGAGCCCCGCTTCCCGCCCGAAGTTGCCCGTTGGGAGCCAGTGGCTGCACCCATTGCCACAAAATACGGCATCGAAACGGAGTGGGTGTTGCGTATTATCGAAGCTGAGTCGGGCGGCAATCCGAATGCCGTCTCTTCCAAAGGCGCTCTCGGATTAATGCAGCTGATGCCTGCCACCGCACGGGCACTGGGTGTGCAGAACCCACTTGACCCTGTTCAGAATATCGAGGGGGGTGTGCGCTATCTGCGCCATTTGCTGGATCGGTTCGGCGATCTGCGCCTCGCTTTAGCCGCCTATAACGCTGGCCCGGGCAATGTGGAGCGCTACGGCGGTGTGCCACCTTTCCCCGAAACCTTACGCTACCTGCGCCGTATTCTGGGCTAAGAGGCCTCGTCGCCTATTCACGCAGGAAACTGGTGGGGTAGACACGAAAAAGTAGCCTTGATGAAGCAGGAGGGCAGGGCGCAGGAGGCAAGCGCACTTTCATCTGAACCTCCATTCCGTGTTGGGCGCGTGCTGCTAACGGGCTGCCTGCTGATCGCGCTCACTTCGGTTATCGTGGCATCGGCAGAGTTGGTCGCGCAAACCATCCAGATTGGCATGATGCAATTGCCGCCTGCGGTGGTGGCGCTTCTGTTTGTGCTGGTGCTGCTCAATCGCGGGTTAGGCAGGCTGGATCGTCGTTGGGCATTCACCTCGCGTGAGTTAGGCGCGCTCTTTGTGATGATGCTCTTTGGAGCGATGCTTGCCTCGCGCGGGCTGATGGAGCGGCTTCTTCCCATTCAGGTCGCGCTGGGCTACTATGCCGAGGCGAACCGCTGGGACGCGCTCTATTTTCCTTACCTGCAGCCGTTCATGGTGCCATGGTCGCTGGACAGTCCGCAGCCGGAGCCGTTGGTGCGCTGGTTCTATCAGCGCATCCCCTACGGCGAGCCAATCCCGTGGGGTGCATGGATTGGCTCCACGCTGAACTGGCTGGTGCTGATAGGTGCTGCCTTCTTCGCCTTCCTATGCCTCAGCACCCTGTTGCGCAAGCAGTGGGTGGAGAACGAACGGTTGGCGTTTCCGCTGGTGCAACTGCCGCTGGAACTGGTCCGTGGAGGCGAGTTTTTGGGCAATCGCGCCTTCTGGTTCGGGGCGATGCTGCCCCTGTTCGTATTCACGCTGAACGGACTCCATAAGAACATCCCGACTATCCCCGAAGTCACGCTGAGTTATCCACTAAACCCCTACTTTGCGAACCCCCCACTGGACAGGCTGACCTTTTTTCGGGCGTATCTCTCGTTCGCCGCAGTGGGATTCTTCTTTCTCATCCCGACCGAGCTGCTGTTCAGCTTTTGGTTCTTCTATCTGTTGAGCAAGGGGCTGGAGATTCTGGGGCTGATGAACGGGTTCGAGACGGAGGCACGCCATGCGGCAGCAGCAGGCTTTGTGAAGTGGAGCTGTTCGGGCGCGTTTTTCGCGGTCGCGTTTTACATTCTTTATTCCGCGCGTCATCATCTGCGTTATATCGGGCGTGTGGTGGCGGGTATAGAGTCGCCGCCATCGCGAGGTGGCGAGCTCATGTCCTATCGGGTCGCGTTCTGGGGGTTAGTGATTGCTTTCCTGGTGATCGTGTTGTGGTGCATGCGCATGGGGATGAGTGGGTGGGTGAGTGCGGTGGTGTTCGCCATTTATCTCTTTGTGCAGGGGCTGGTGATGGCGCGTTGCACAGCGGAAGGGGGACTGCTCATCACAGAAGGCTGTTTTACCCCAATGGATGTGGTGACACTGGAGAAGTATGCCACCTTCTCACCGCGCAATCTGACCGTTATGGCGTTCATCGATGGGTTGTTCATGCGCGATCTGCGCGGTATCCCCATCACGGGCTATCTGGACGCGCAGAAGCTGGGCGAGGAGGTGCATCTCGATCGGCAAGTGCTGCTACGCGTGATTATAGGCGGGATGGGGCTGGCGATTCTGGTAGCGTTCCTCTTTCAGCTCTGGCTGCCTTATCATTATGGTGCGCTCAATCTCTATTCGTATGTGTATCAGCATGCTTCCGTGCAGTTCTTTCGGGAGAACGCGCCCTTTATGACGGGTGGTCAGGACGCGCCGATTCCGTCCTATCGTCCGCTCTTTTTGGGATTGGGATTTGTGATAACGCTGGCGCTGGCGTGGGCGCGGGCAGTGTTTGTGGGGTTCCCGTTCCACCCGTTGGGTTTCGCGATGAGCGCGACTTGGGGCGTGGTGGTGCTGTGGTTCTCGATGCTGGTCGCGTGGCTGATTAAGGCGCCGCTGCTGCGTTACGGCGGCATGGCGATGTATCGGCGAGTGCGTCCGTTCTTTTTGGGCATGATTTTTGGCGAGTTTTTCTCCGCGGCGGTCTGGGCCCTGCTCGCGCTGCTCTTCCGCGTGGAAACCCCCGATTACCCGTGGCCGTGAAAAGAGACCTTAATCGTGTGCCTGTTGATGCGATGGTTCACCAGAAGATAGGAGAAGAATTTCAACGGATCCTGCGACGAGTGCGCTTGTAAGGGTGATTATACCTTTGTCGAAGGTCACCAGTCGGGCATGAAAACGGAGGCAGATACCCAAAAGATGGAGGTCGGTTATCTGACGATGACCAAGTAACTTGCCTAAATCGAACCGAGTACTATCTATAAGAGAAGTATTATCATAGAAGAAGCGATGCGTCTCTGCGTGATTGGCTATAAGATGGCGTAAGTGGAGGGCAGCTTCGGTCAGGGTCAAGCGCCTGTTCGGGTAAGCGGGACTGGTTACAACACGCAAAAAAACCGCTTTGGGTGAGTGGGCAGGTTGCCCATGCCTTCTGGCGTGCTTCTGCAAACCACTCATGGGCAACCGCATGGTACACATGGGCTGGATCAAAAAGTGCGACCAGTACATTCACATCAGGTAGATCAATCGGAAAGCGTTTTCTCATCATCGAGCAGCTGTTTCACCAGTTCTACCGTCACACGCACCATGTTTGGCAGCTCGGGGAACAGAGGAACGCCATTCAGAACGCGAATCTCGTTCGGCCTGGCGAATTCTGCACATTCCGTTGCACCAGACCGCGACTCATCCTCAGCGATAACGAGAGTTAGCCACTGCGCTTCAGGATAGCGTTCCAGATAAGCCATTAACTGCTCTCGATTACCGCGCAGAACATGTAGCCGTCCCATAGCACTATCTAGTATACCTCGAAGGGAAAGAGGGTGTTCGAAAAATCGCGCAGATACCCCACACCCAACACACAAAATTACCATCCCCAACCAACCCCCATTAAAACCACCATGTTCCACAGCACAAACAGCCCCCACACCCGAGCACCTACCCACGAACGCGAACGCCACACGCTCCCATACGCTCTCTGCACACCACCAAACACAAAATTTTCTTTTTCGGGGTAGCCCCAAATTTTTTTCTCTGGGATACCCTGCTGGGTCGGAAAAGAAAATTTTGCCATCTGGGTCAGAGAAAAAATTTTGCTGCTGGGTCGGAAAAGAAAATTTTGGCTGATGCGGAACTGGTGGACTCCAGCCAGAGGAGGTTCCCCAGGTGCGTCGCGCGGTCAACCTGCTGAATCTCGGCATTCAGCGATCGGCGGTCGTGCTACCGGAAACGCCTGCCACTCATCGAATTAATCAGTGGACACAGCAAACAGGTGCGAGCGTTATCGGGTTTCCCCAACTGGATGCCTTCCTGCAAGAGGCACTTGCATAGCAGGATGATCGCAGTTGAAAGAAATTTGGCAAGCGTTCCGCGAACGCGGCGTCGCAGTGCTGGGTATCGCCACATGGGCGCATGATAACCCTGTCAAACGTGCCCAGGAGTTCGCGAAAGAGTTCAAGCTCACCTTCCCCGTGCTGGTGGATGAAAAAAACGAGGTGTCCGCCCAGTACAAGGTACAAGGTGTGCCCACGACCTTCGTCATCGACAAGGAGGGGGTCATCCGCGAGGTGATTGTGGGGGCGAATCTGAAAAAGCTGAAGGAAGCAATCCAATCACTATTACAATAATTGGGAATTTAAAGAATCAGCATCGCGTCGCCAAAGCTCAAGAAGCGGTAGCGCAGACGGATGGCTTCCTGATAAGCGCGTAGGATCAGCTCGCGCCCCGCAAAAGCGCAAACCAGCACCAGCACAGTGGTACGCGGTGCATGGAAGTTCGTGATCAGAGCGTCCACCACTTGGAACTCGTAGCCTGGCGTGATATAGAGGCGCGTCTCACCTGTGATCGGCTGCACCCGCCGCTGGCTCACCGCCGCGCTTTCTAAGGTGCGCACACAGGTCGTGCCGACCGCCACGATACGCCCCGTCGCGCGGTTAATCGCCTCCGCTGCTTCGGGCGACACGGTGAACCATTCACCGTGCATTTTATGCTCCTCCACCTGCTCGCTTTGCAGCGGGCGAAAGGTATCCAAACTCACATGGAGCGTTACCCTGACAATCTGCACACCCTGCGCCTTGAGCTTTTCAAGCAGGGCGGGCGTGAAGTGCAGACCCGCTGTGGGCGCAGCCGCCGAACCGGGTTCACGCGCGAACACCGTTTGATACCGTTCAGGATCGGTCAAGGCGCGGTGGATGTAGGGCGGCAGAGGCACTTGACCCATCTGCTGCAACCAGGAGTCATCGGGCGGGATGAAACGGACGAGACGAACACCCCCCTCCAGCCTTGCTTCGATCTGCGCAGTGTGCGCCTCGTCCAACAGAATCAAACTTCCTTCAGGCAAGCGTCGCCCTGGGCGCACCAATGCCTGCCAGCGTCCATCGCCCACTGGGCGCAACAGCAGCAACTCCACCTGTCCACCCGTCGGTTTGCGCCCGAACAGCCGCCGTGCCGACACGCGCGTGTCGTTCAGCACCAGCGTGTCACCTGCCCTAAGATAATCGGGCAGGTCATAGAAGTGGCGATGCTCCAGCTGACCTGTGTCGCGATGCACCACCAGCAGGCGCGATGCATCGCGCGGCTCCACCGGTTCCTGCGCGATGAGTTCCTCGGGCAACTCGTAATCAAAGAGTGAGGCTTCCATCGATTCCCTCAGTTCATCGGAACACGATTATCGAGCGCGACCTGCTATCCATGCCAGAAAGGTGAGCAGCAGCGTCAGTATGAGGCTGATGAGGATACTGGTGCCCAGCGGGAAATAGAAGTGGAACCCATCCCGATGGATGATAATATCCCCCGGCATGCGCCACTGGCGGATGCCCACACGCTCCAGCCCTATGAGAAGCAATCCCATCAGCATCAGCAGAATCCCCAGCCCAACCAGTACCTTACCCACGCTGCCCATCGCCCTTAATTGTACCGAGCAGGAAGCTGGTGAAACAAGCGGCGCCCTATGGAATAACCATGCTGAGGTGGTGATAACGATGATAACCGTTCGGCAATATCGATGGGGCGAAGCTCTTCCTGTTAGCGAGAGTGGAGCAGCAGAGGGGCGAGAACTTCTGCTGGTGTTTGGCCCGACGGAGCAGTTGAGCCAACCCGAAGTCCATCAGGTGTTGAAGGCGTGGGCCCAAGCGCGGCTGGTGGTAGGTGCAAGCAGCGATGTCACCATCACGAGCGAAGGCGTGGACGATCGCCTCGTGTTCACACATTTGCGCTTTGAGCATACCACCGTGCGAATGGTGTCTGTGCCTGTGTCTACACTCGAAGCGTCGTATGAAGCGGGGGTTGCGCTGGGACGCGCCCTTGCCAATCCCGAACTGACCTATGTTCTGCTGCTTGCCGACGGTCTCTGTGTCAATGGCTCCGCCCTGGTGCGCGGGGTGCAGAATACCGTCGGTGCGGGCGTGCCTATCACGGGTGGGCTGGCGAATGACGGGGCACGCTTCCAGCAAACGCTGATTGTTGCAGGGGATCAGCTTTTGTCAGGCGCGGTGGTGGCTGTCGGTTTTTATGGTCCGCGATTCCGCATTGGGCATGGTGCGGTCGGCGGCTGGAAGCCCTTCGGTCCGCTGATGCGAATCACGCGCTCACAGGGCAGTATCGTCTACGAGTTCGACGGTCAGCCTGCACTTGCCCTTTACGAACGCTATCTGGGCAAAGATGCCGAGAGGCTACCGGCCAGCGGATTGCTGTTCCCGCTTGCGCTCTATAATGACCACCAGCAGCCCGTGGGGTTGATCCGCACCCTGCTGAATGTCGATAGGGCACAAAACGCACTCATCTTTGCGGGGGATGTGCCTGAGGGTAGTTGGGGGCGGTTGATGCACGCCCGTTTCGATGATCTGGTAGATGGGGCGGAGCATTCGGCGCACTATGCCTTGCAAGGGCTGCATGCCGAGCAGCCACCCTTCGCCTTGCTCATCTCCTGCATCGGGCGTAAATTCGTGATGGGCGACTTTGTGGCGGAAGAAGTGGAAGGGGTGCGCCGACTGCTCGGAGAATCCACAGTGCTGACCGGTTTCTACTCCAACGGTGAGATTAGCCCCTTTAGCCCAACTGCCCGCTGTGAGTTGCACAACCAGACGATGACTATCACACTCTGGGTGGAGCAATGAAAGAGTGGCATCCAACACTGATGCGTCAACTGCGTCACTATTTGGGCGAGGTCGATCTCAGCGCGTGGTGCTGCCCGACACGGCAGCACCAACTGGAGGCGTTCCTGGAGGCGGTCAGCCACACCTATCTCCATCTGGAGCATCAGCTGGAGCGTCTTCAGCATGCCTACGATGTCGCCGCGGAGGAGATGTTTCATCAGAATATTGCATTACAAGCGCACAAGCAGATTCTCTTTGAGATTGCGCAGGGCGTGCCACTGCCCAAGATATTGGAAACGGTCTGCCGCCTCTTTGAGCAGCGATTTCCCGACGCGCTCTGCTCCATACTGGTGGTTGATGAACGGGGTGAGCGGTTGCTGCACGGCGCGGCGCCCAGCCTGCCCGACTTCTATAACGAAGCCGTCAACGGCATCCCGATAGGCGAGAACATCGGCTCCTGCGGCAGCGCAGCCTATCTTGGTGAACCTGTCATCGTGGTGGATGTCGAGACCGACCCGCGCTGGAGCGATTTTGTGGGGCTGACTCGGCAGGCAGGACTGCGGTCTTGCTGGTCTGTACCCCTCAAAGGTTCCACTGGGCAAGTGCTGGGCACCTTCGCTATCTATCACCGCCAGCCGAAAGAACCTTCCCCTGAAGAGTGGCAGTGGGTGCAGGACTTTTCTGGTATCGTGGTCATTGCATTGGAGCGGCACCGTTTTGAGCGGGAGCGTCAAGCCCTGCTGGAACAGTTGCAGCAAGCGCTGCGCGCCGCCCAGGCAGCCAGTGAGGCGAAATCGCGCTTTCTTGCCACTATGAGCCATGAGATCCGCACGCCGATGAATGGTATTCTCGGCATGGGACAGCTGCTGCTGCAGACACCCCTGAATGAGGAGCAGTGCGAGTATTTGCGCACCCTGCAGGGATGTGCTGAACATCTTCTGGCGCTGCTGAACGATATCCTGGACCTCGCTCGGCTGGAGGCAGGGAAGTTCACACTCTCGTGCACAAAATTCGACCTGCGCGCGCTGGTGCAAGAGGTCGCGTTGCTGTTCAAGGCGAAGGCGGTTCAGCAGGGACTGGCACTGGTGACGGAGATGGATTCGGTTGTGTCTGCGGCTGTGCGCGGTGATCCGGTGCGCGTGCGCCAGATTCTGGTGAACTTCGTCGGGAACGCGCTCAAGTTCACCCATGAAGGTGGTGTGGTTATTCGGCTTCAGCAGCTCAATGAAGAGGGCGCAGGCGAAGGAAAAAAGTTAGCCTGGTTTCGCCTCGCGGTGCAGGACACGGGCATCGGCATCCCGCCCGAAAAAATCGGCACCATCTTCGAACCCTTTACCCAGGCAGACAGCTCCACCACGCGCCAATATGGCGGCACCGGGCTGGGACTAACCATTTGCAAGCAGCTCGCTGAGGCGATGGGCGGGCGCATCGGCGTCGAAAGCGAAGTGGGTCAAGGCAGCACCTTCTGGGTTGAAATCCCGTTGGAGGTTGTTGATCAGGAGGAATATGGACCGCAACCATCATCACGCGAACCCACTTCCCCTCTTCCACCCCTACATGTGCTGGTCGTGGAGGATAATGTGGTTAACCGCAAGGTGGCAACACGCATGCTGGAGGGAATGGGCTGTCAAGTCGATGTGGCTACAAACGGGCGCGAGGCGGTGGAGATGACCGCCAAGCACGCCTACGACCTGGTGCTGATGGATTGTCAGATGCCTGAAATGGACGGCTACGAAGCCACTCGCCTCATCCGCGAGCGCGAGAAAGACACAGGGCAGCATCAGCTCATTATCGCGCTCACTGCTCATGCCTTTTCGGGCGAACGCGAACAGTGCCTTGCCTGCGGTATGGATGACTACCTGGAGAAACCTGTCCTGCGCGACCGATTGGAGGCAATGCTTCACAAGTGGTTTCGCGCCGAGCAACGAGCCGTTGGTTAATGTGGACTGGCATGCTCTGCTTCACGCGGCTGTGTCGCTGCCTGTTCCGGCAACGCAATAATTTGGATATTAACCAGCCCCTTTGCCAGCCGCAGAGAGGTCTCCACCGCCTCTGTCAGGCGCGACTCAACGCCGGGGCGCACGATCAATCGGTCCACCACAATCTCGATGGTGTGCTGTTTATAACGATCGAGCGGAGGCACTTCGTTCACCTCATAGAGTTGCCCGTCCACACGCACCCGCACAAAGCCTATCCGTGCAATCTCTTCAAACACATGGCGGTATTCGCCTTTACGACCGCGCACGACGGGCGCCAGCACCTGAATGCGGGTGCCTTCTGGCAAGCGCATCACGGTGTCTACGATACTGTCCACCGTCTGGCGTGTGATGGGCTTGCCGCATTGTGGGCAGTGGGGGCGTCCCACGCGGGCGAACAGCAGGCGCAAGTAGTCATAAATCTCGGTGACCGTGCCCACCGTGCTGCGTGGGTTGTGGCTGGTCGATTTCTGGTCGATGGAAACGGCAGGCGACAGCCCCTCGATCGAGTCGACCTCAGGCTTGTCCATCACACCGAGAAACTGCCGCGCGTAGGACGAGAGACTCTCCACATAGCGGCGTTGCCCCTCTGCGTAGAGCGTATCGAACGCCAGGGTCGACTTGCCCGACCCTGAGATGCCCGTGATGACCACCAGTTTATCGCGCGGGATTTCAAGATGCAGGTTTTTCAGGTTATGCTCGCGTGCGCCCCGAATAATAATCTTGTCCTGCGCCACAGCAGTTCACCTCGCTTCCGGTCGGAACAGCCCCCAGAGCATCAGTGCCAGCATCACCGCGCTCAGCACGACGCTGATTCCAGCGGGCATCCATTTGCCTGTGTGAAGGAAGCGGACAAGGAAGAAGATGCCCAGCCCAAGCGCGATAAGCGCAGCGAGGGCAAAGCCTACCTTCGGATTACGCAACGATAGTGCGAAGGCAACGAGCAACAGCACGCCGCTTATAAGCCCGCTGATAAGCGAGGCGGTGCTTTTCGCACTGACATAGCCCATAATGCCGCCCGCGGCAATAATCAGCGCATAGACCAGCACTGCGATCTGAAACGCATTCATGGCCGCACCTCGCGCAAGACCGCCTGAAGCGTTGCTATGGCTGCATCCACCTCATGCTCGGTAATTACGAGTGGTGGGGCAAGGCGCAGAATCCAATCGCCAACAGGATTGATAATCAGTCGCTGTTCGAAGGCTTTATCCACCACAGTACGGGCGATGGGTTCGGTCAGCTGCACCCCGATCAGCAAGCCACGCCCGCGCACCTCCTGGATGGGCGCGTCTTGGTGTTGCAGTTCGAGCAGGCGTTGTCGCAGGTAGTTGCCCACACGCGCCGCCCGTTCACACAGCTGCTCCTGCTCAATAATCTCGATAGTCGCCAGCGCGGCCGTGCATGCTAATGGGTTGCCTCCGAAAGTGGAGCCGTGGTCGCCCACCTGCAGGATTTCCGCCGCGATGCCACGTGCCAGACATGCGCCAATCGGGAAGCCCCCGCCCAGCCCTTTCGCCAGGGTGACCACATCGGGCATCAGCCCCAGATGTTGATAGGCGAACCACTTGCCTGTGCGTCCCATGCCGGTCTGCACCTCGTCGATCATAAAGAGCGCGTTATAACGCTGGCAGAGCGACTGCGCCTCCAGCAGGTACTCATCGGTCAGCGGATTCACTCCGCTCTCGCCCTGAATAGGCTCCAGAAAGATCGCCGCAGTGCGCTCGCTGAACGCCTCGCGGAGTGCGCTCAGGTCATTTCGGGGTAGGGCACGGAAACATGGCAACAGCGGCACAAACGGCTGTTGGTATTTCGGTTGGATCGTGGCGGAGACTGCGCCCATCGTGCGCCCGTGAAAACTTCCTTCCAGCACCAGAATCTCGTAGTCGGGCGTGCTTTTGTGCGTGTTAGCGTACTTGCGGGCAATTTTGATGGCGGTCTCGCACGCTTCTGCACCACAATTGCAGAAAAAGGCACGCTCCATCCCCGTCAGCTCGCATAGTCGATCTGCTAATCGCGCCTGCGGCTCGCTCAGCAGCAGGTTGCTAATGTGCATCAATTGAGCTGCCTGTTGCTGAACGCGAGCAACCAGATGGGGATGGCAGTGTCCCACATTGCACACGGCAACACCCGCCAGAAAGTCGAGATAGCGGTTGCCTTCCGTATCATAGAGATACGCCCCTTCACCACGCACAAACAGCACGGGCTGCCGCCGATAGGTCTGCATCAGACGCTGCTGATCCAGTGCCCATACCTGCGCCTGCAAATCGCTTGGTCGTGTCTCTATCATTGCGTCGAGAAGTGTACCTCGTGCAGATAGTGGGCACGTCGTTGTTGGACGTGCCCGATTCTTTAGATTGTGCCGTGCCCAGGCTATCGTTCGAACGCTGCTTCAAAGGTCAAGCGGGAGGGTTCAAAATCGAGCCGTCGTACGAACTGACACGCTTCGCGCGCCCCATGCTCGCGATCCATGCCGTTATCCTCCCATTCGACGGAGAGCGGTCCGCGATAGCCGATCTCGTTGAGCGCACGGATGATCTCCTCGAAGTTGATACAGCCACGCCCTGGCGAACGGAAGTCCCAGTAACGGCGCGAGTCGCCAAAGTTGAGATGTCCACCGAATACGCCCGATAGGCGCGGCACATCCGACCACCACACATCTTTCACATGCATATGAAAGATGCGGTCGCGGAAGCGGCGAATGAACGCCACATAGTCCACGCCCTGATAGCCCAGGTGGCTGGGGTCATAGTTGAATCCGAAGTATGGGTGCCCACTTATCGCCTCGAGGGCGCGCTCGGCGGTCACGATATCGAAGGCAATCTCAGTCGGGTGTACCTCCAGCGCGAAGTAGACATCCTCTTGCGCGAACACATCCAGGATCGGCTTCCAGCGTGTGGCGAAATCGGCGAAGCCGCGCTCCACCAGGTCAGGTGGGTTTGGGGGAAAGGCGTAGAGGTATTGCCAGATGCTGCTGCCTGTGAAGCCGTTGACCACCACGCGCGTCAGCTGCTGCTTGATCTCAGGTGGCGCCGCGTTGAAGAATCGGCGGGCAGCACGGGCTGTATGTTTCATCTCTTCCGCTGCCCGTTGGCGCACCCCTTCCGGGTTGCCATCGCCCCACACGCGCGGCGGCAGGATGGCTTTATGACGCTCATCGATGGGGTCGCATACCGCCTGACCGACCAGATGGTTGCTAATTGCAAAGCACTTCAGCCCATAGCGGGTGAGAATCTCCCAGCGCGATTCACAGTAGCGCTCATCGGTCAGGGCTTTTTCGACATCGAAATGGTCGCCCCAGCAGGCGAGTTCCAGTCCATCATAGCCGAACTCCTTCGCTTTTTGCGCCATCGTTTCCAAGGGCAAGTCTGCCCACTGTCCAGTAAAAAGCGTGACTGGTCTTGCCATCGTCACCAACCTCCGAAAACGCTTTTTCGACAGGCGGGGCACGATTCCTGCCTGCCAGGTATCCTCATAGTGCCATGCAAACGGTTGGATTAGGTGTAATTGGCTGCGGCGGGTTTGGGCTATTTGCGCTGCAGCATTTCACGCAGGTCGAAGGGGTGCGCCTCATCGCGATGGCGGGCACCCATCGCCCCCAAGCCATTGCTTGTGCCCGACGATTTGGCATTCCCGACCCCATCGAAGTGGAGCGGCTTGTGCAGATGCCTGAGATCGATATTGTTTATATCGCCACGCCACCCTTTCTGCACTATCCACAGGCGAAACTCGCGCTCGAAGCAGGCAAGCATGTCATCGTGGAGAAGCCGCTCGCCATTCATCTTGACCATGCCCAAGAGCTAATCGAGCTGGCACAGCGCAAGCAGCGGTTGCTTGTCACCAACCTGATGCAGCGTTATAACCCCTTGTTTGACCAGATGAAGCGGTTGATTGAGGAGAAGCCGCTGGGCGAGCTGCTGCACGCCTATTTTGAGAACTACGCAACGGACGAAGGACTACCCCCTGACCACTGGTTTTGGGATAGGGAGAAAAGTGGCGGTATCTTCATCGAACATGGAGTGCATTTCTTTGACTTGTTCGAAGGTTGGCTGGATGGGGGGGAGGTCATTTCAGCACAGCGCACTCTGCGCCCCGAAAGCGGGGTGGAGGAGCAGGTGCAGTGCACTGTACGCTACCGCGACAATGTGCTGGTGAACTTCTATCACGGCTTCCATCAGGTGGCGCGGATGGACAGACAGGAGATGCGCTTCCTGTTCGAAATGGGCGATGTAACGCTTTATGAGTGGATCCCGACGCGCGTGTACATTCACGCCGTGGTGGACGAGGCACAGACACGCGCCCTATGCGAGATTTTCCCGCGTGCCCTGCTCGATGTCACAGCGGTCTATGGCGGGAAGGAGCGCCAGGCGCGCTCGCGTTTCAAGGAACGCGACCTCTATCAAATGATCGAACTGCACTGGGGCATGGAAGACCACAAGATGCATAACTATGGGCGATTGCTACGCGCAATGCTGGCGGATCAGCTGGCATACCTGCGCGACCCGTCGCACCCACGCCGCCTGACCGAATGGAACGGCTATCGCTCCCTGCTAATGGCGGTTCAGGCAACCCAGCAAGCGGATGCACAGAAGGTATAATCTTTTCGAGCAAGTATGGCTATCTCCATCGATGATCTGGAAAGCCTCATCCGGCTGCTGGATGAGCATCCGGAGTGGGCTGAGGCACTACAGGAGCGGTTGGTCAACGAGAAAGTGTTGCTGCGCTTGCTGGAGCAGCGGGCGGAGCTACGCGAGGCGGCGCGTCGCATACTGTTAGGAGATGAGTTGCTTCAGCTCCCTCTGCTGATGCGAGAGCTGATGGAGATCAGTCGGCAAAACACCGAACTCCTGCGTCAGCATGATACTCGGATTGCGCATCTGGAGGCGTTGACCGAGGAGTTGGTGGAGATCAGTCGGCAGAATACGGAACAGCTCCAGCGTCATACCG
>BEHR01000036.1 GCA_002898555.1 bacterium HR15 | reverse complement strand
TCGGATTGCGCATCTGGAGGCGTTGACCGAGGAGTTGGTGGAGATCAGTCGGCAGAATACGGAACAGCTCCAGCGTCATACCGAGTGGCTGCAGCAGAATTCTGAGTTGCTGCGTCAGCATGCTGTCATGCTTCAGCACATTGTGGAGGTACAGGAGCAGCTGCTGCGCGATTCCCATGACCTCAAGGAGTGGCGGCGCGGTGAGGAGGGACGACGCGCCGGTGAGCGATTCGAAATTCAGACCGTTAAGCGCGCCCCGCGTCTGATGAACGGCGGTGATGGTGGCACGACCGACCAGCCTCATGTGCGCCAGCGACTCACCCGCTGGCTGCAAGCCCTCTGGCAACAGGAGCCTGACCAGTATCCTGAGGGTGAGGATGACCCTACGCTGGCAGATCTCATCTGGTGGAAAGGCGATCGGGTCGCTGTGGTGGAGATCTCGCTTAAAGTGGATGGGCGTGATGTGTTGCGCGCCCGCCAGCGGGCGGATACCTTGCGTCGTGCTGGGGTGAACGCTTTGCCGATGGTTATCGGTGAGGAATGGGCAACGCCCGATTCCAAACTGCTGGCCGACCAGAACGCCGTTGAATGGATGTTGAAAGGCGATGTCTCGCCCGGCTTTATTGCCTTCCGTCGCCTAACCGATGAGGACACTGCCCAGATATAATTCCCATCAATGTTGATAACTATCACTATCAATGCTGTTCGAAAAATTCATCTGTTGATGGGGAACCCACACCTGCAGGTTCCCCCTTGAAAGAGGAAACCGATCGGGCTTAGCTCTCACTGCTTGCGGGGAGAAACTAAAGGAGTGGATGCCTGCACAGAGTTTTTTTTTTCGAACACCCTCGAGGCTGCGTAAGCGGGTCGCGTTGAGGGTTTCGTCCATGCTGGTCAGGGCGAGGTTAGCTTGTAGTAGTGCAGATCGGAATCTCTTCCGCATCAAAACCGTTTTGCTTCTCTTGCAAGGTCAATCCTTCCCAAACAGGCTGCAAGTTCACTGTCCTAAGCATACTTGCTCTGCTCCTTTGTCAAGGGAGCAGAAGGTGTTCATAAGGCAGGGATTATATTAGATATGCAGAGAGTCGGAAAAAAACCGACAGTGGTTTGCGTCGGGTTGAGTTCGGCGGGGATTATATGAGATATGCGGAGAGGAACCAACTGATACGAAGGCGGGAAATAACAGGCAATGACGAGATGATAGGTAGCTATGAGGAGGAGATAGCAGGAATAGAGGGCAAAAGAGTGTATAATATAGGAGGATGTCATTATGCCAGGGCAGGCAGGAAGAAGATGGCAGCTGTCGAAGTAAGGCAACTGACACGGGAGGTGGACGTAATGCCAAAAGCGGTTGGAATCGATCTGGGTACGACTAACTCGGTGGCTGCAGTGGTCGAGTTCCCGGGTGAGGAACCAACAGTCATTGTCACTGCTGAAGGGAGCCGATTGTGCCCATCAGTGGTCGCTTTTACGAAAACCGGTGAGCGGTTAGTTGGGCAGCTGGCGAAACGCCAGGCGATCCTTAATCCACAAAACACGGTTTACTCCATCAAACGGTTTATGGGACGCCGTTACAGTGAAGTGGAGGCGGAGCGCCAGATTGTGCCTTTCAAGGTCGTTCCTGGCAAGAACGAAATGGCAGTAGTCGACATCGACGGGAAGCAATATACTCCTGAAGAGATATCCGCCATGATACTGGCAAAGCTGAAAAAGGATGTTGAAGCGTACCTTGGCGAGGAAGTGAAAGATGCTGTGATTACAGTCCCAGCCTACTTTAATGATGCGCAACGTAACTCCACCAAAATCGCGGGTGAAGTCGCTGGTTTCAATGTGCTGCGTATCCTAAATGAACCGACCGCGGCGTCCATCGCTTATGGCGTGGACAAAAAGCAGGAAGGTACGATTCTTGTTTGGGATCTCGGTGGAGGAACCTTCGATGTGACAATCTTGTACATGCGTGAGGGTGTTTATGAGGTCAAAGCGACCAACGGAGATACTCATCTTGGCGGCGATGACTGGGATGAAGCGCTGGTGAACTATATCGCTGATGAGTTTCAGCGAGCCAATGGTATCGATCTGCGTAAAGATCCGCAAGCGCTTCAGCGCTTGCGTGAATCGGCCGAGAAGGCAAAATGTGAACTTTCCACGGTAATGCAAACCAGCATTAGTCTACCTTTTATCACCTCTGACCAGACTGGCCCCAAGCACCTGGACATGACCATTACCCGGGCTAAGTTCGAAGAACTAACCCGCCATCTGGTGGAGCGAATGGTAGCCCCTTTCCAGCAGGCACTTAAGGATGCTCAGTTAAGCGTTGAGGACATCGACGAGATAATCTTGGTCGGGGGTTCCACCCGCATGCCAATGGTGCAGGAACTGATTCGGCGACTGACAGGAAAAGAGCCACGAAAGGGCATTAATCCTGACGAGGTCGTCGCGATTGGTGCGGCTATCCAAGCGGCGGTTCTAACGGGGCAGCACAAAGGCATCGTGCTTGTAGATGTAACACCCCTCTCAGTAGGTGTTGAGACCCAAGGAGGAGTAATGACTGTCATGATACCGCGCAATACACCCATACCTTACAAGCACACCGAAATCTACACAACAGCCCATGACTTCCAAACCAGCGTCGAAATCAAAGTCTTACAAGGCGAGCGCCCAATGGCGCGCGATAATCGCCTACTGGGGGTCTTTCACTTAGAAGGTATCCCCCCAGCCCCTAAAGGTGTGCCCCGTATAGAAGTCACCTTCGATGTGGACGCGAACGGCATTCTCCATGTATCCGCGAAAGATCTGGGCACAGGTAAAGAAGCAAAGGTGAGTATTACAGGGTCTACCACGCTTAGCCAAGCGGACATTGACCAGATGATCCGCGATGCGGAATTGCATGCCGAGGAGGACCGGCGACGACGCGAACTCATCGAGTTGCGCAACCGAGCAGAAAGCCTTGCTTACCAGACGGAGCGCATGCTGGAAGAGTACGGGCACAGGATTCCGACAGAGGAAAAAGAAGTAACGCATGCGGCTGTTCAAAATGTGCGAGCGCTGCTTTCGTCTGAGGACCTGAATGCATTACGCCAAGCTATAGAAACATTGGAACAGGCCGCCCAGAGCGCCGGGGAGGCAATCTACAGGGGCGTCAGCGAATACGCTGGCGATCAATCCACGTATGGCGTCGCATCCGAAGAGCCGCATGAGCAGTGATTAATCCAAAAAACATGCGCGTTTTCGTGTCTATTGCGGAGGTCGATGAACATTATAGGAGGCAGGATATGGGACAGCTCCCGGACAATATGACACTCTGGGATCTACGCGACATGTGCTTGCGCCGGGTGATGCATCTCCTGACGCCAGACATCCGTGATATTTCGCGTCACTTTTGGTATAATGAACGGATGCTCCTCTACAGAGAACAGCGCATGCTGCTCCGTGATATTACTGCTGCCAGTAGTGTGGTGTTGGAACTTCGCCCTGACTACTACCGAGTGCGCGTGGGAAGGCAGTCGCCACAATTGTTTGCCATCGACCCAGAACTACCGGTGGCAGCGGTCATCGAGCACTGCCTCGGACAAGCAGAAGCGTGGCGCTGTCACGAGTTGGCAGTGCGTGGAGGACCCACACTCGCTATAGAACGCAGCTTGTGGGAACAAGGTATCTTGCCTTCCCTCAAAACCCCCCTGCAGAAACAGCCGGAACTGGTATTACGCCAGAAACGATCAATTAAGATCTGGAAAGTTGCGTTGTTGGCTGTTGCTTTAGGGTTGGGTTTTGCCATTGGCTATCTCATTAGGTGAAGAGGTGTGCAACCTATGAGCGACAAAGATTACTACGCCATCTTAGGAGTTTCACCGAGCGCGAGTCCGCAAGAAATAGAGAGCGCGTACCGCAAAATCGTTCTCGAAAATCACCCCGATTTGTACCCGGGGGATAAGGTGAAAGAGGAGCGGCTCAAGTTGGCAAACGAAGCTTATGCCATCTTGAAAGACCCTGAGAAACGCGCACAGTACGATCAGAAACGACAAATGGGTAGGCAACCGCAAAAACCCCGTTCTGCCTCGCAGAGACACGCAGGGAATCCATTTAGCAGGATTTTACAACAGATGTCCCAACAGACGGGGGTGCCGTCAAGTGGGGCATCGACAAATACATCCACCGCCTCCTCAGCAGCAACGGAATACGAATTGCAACTAACGGCTGATGAAGCGCGCTATGGCGTGACAAAAACGCTCATGGTGAACGGATGCTCGGTAAGGGTTCGTATTCCCCCTGGCGTTAAGGACGGCGTCGTGATACCCCTACTGGTACGCATTCGTATCCGCAAACCAGAATGAAAGAAGCAGGAATCACAGACACATACGGGTATACTATAATGGTCAGGAGGTGATGATCATGCGCCAACTACAGCTGGAACAGTTTAAGAGCGGATTGGAATATGTGAATCAGGCAATGCTGGGTAATACAAACCGTGCGATTCTGTTCACCACAGTGAACCTATCGCCGGATGCCCCTCGCCTATCCAAGATGCTAGCCTATTTGGCGAATGGTGTCTATACCTGGGAGGAGTTTAGAGAGCAGGTCAAGCAACAGCTTACGGTGCGCTCTTTTCCTGAGTTTTTGGACAAGTTTCAACCCTGTTTTTACTATCGCCTGCGTCCGCCAGTAGAGGTGGAAGCCTCTCCTTATGGCACAGAGGGTAGCGATGACATAGGGTACAACGCAGAAGCATCGGATGCTGAGTCCCCTGTGATGGAGGAAGGAACCATTCCCGACGGGGAGACTCTCGGAGAAGAAGCCGCGTTCACCCTAGAGGATCTGCCCTATTACGAGTTCTCATTGGAGGGTGGTCCTCCTGAGTTGGGATGGAAGCGTGTAGTTATTGACCTCAACCACCCTTACCTTCGTTCGCTGCAAAATCTTATCAAAGAGCGCGCGCTTGCGCGCAAGACAACCTTCCAGGTCAATATCGACGCAGCTCTCTTCGGCTTTAAGCCAAGGGCCCAGCATATGCTGGTGCGTAAAACAGCACAAGACCTGCAAGCCGCCACGGAGAAACTTATGCTTGAGATGCGCCGCAATCCCGATTCGCCAGATACCCGCCGCGCTTTGGAAGCCTATGACCGTAAGCTGCGGGAACTTGAAAATGCCCTTGGCGACGAGATGCGACAACTCCCTATCATTACCTACGGACTGGGTGAATCATACAAGGCGCTTGGTGGACGCAGCGCCCCAGGCGCCGGATTAACTCCGGGGGACTATGTGCTGGCTTTAGGGGAGCGTGCTCGCGTAGTCGCAAAACCTAGGGAATTACCCTCCGCCCAGGAACGATTAGCCGCGCTGGAACCAGGTCGTCCTCAAGGTGAAAGGGTTGGCGGTGAAATCGTATTGCTTAGTCAAGCCCTCGAGAGCCGCCCCTTGGCAAAGCGCGAGCTCCGCCAAATTGCCCAACTCCCTCAACAAGAGCAATACCCTGCCCTCATTGGAAGCTTTATGTCCGAGATGGTGAGATTGAACAGGGTAGACCCCCTCATTGGCAACATGCTGGCGGTCGTGCTTCAGAATCCACAGCAACTGGCTACATGGAGCGTGAATCCACAAGAGGTCGCTGTCTATCACGACACCTTTTTGGGTATCTACAGTGCCGCAGTGGAAAACTTCTTGCGAACAGTCACTCCACTGTTCGAAACCCTGATGGGGGTCTATCTGCTCTTCAACGAGTTCCCTCCTGAGGTTCGGCGTGGGCAACCTGAGCTCATTGTAACGAACGATGAGCTGACCGACCTATGGCAAATCTACCCTGAGGAGTTAGCATACTTTCTGCGATCAGCATGCCACCAAGCTACCAATCAATACCGTCATGCGATTGGATTCGCTATCGTGCCATCTGTGCTGCCCTTTGCCCACGAGACCCCCAAATCACCGCTCACAGCAGGGTATATCAGTGCAGGCAACTTTGTGAGTGAGTACCATGCGAAGCAGCAGGTACAGACTGAAGAGGACCGGATCAAGCTGGACGAGAGCATCGAGGAGCTCCGACAACGCAAGATCAAGGAAGCAGGTGGATTTGGACGCGTGACAGGTGCTGGTGAATTGATGGGTCTACTCCAATTAGCCTACGATTGCGGCTTCGTGGTCTTTTTCTCACCTGAAGAGAGAGTGATTTCAGGGCGCACACGCGCAGAAACGGTCACCGCACTCCAAGAGATGTACTGTCCCGCCGGAGTGGTGGAACAGGACTGGGCAGCCGCAGGAATACTCTGTTTGCCCGATTTTGTCGTGCTTCCCCGGGATGGGGTGCTAATCACAGGGAAGGTCATTGACGGACGCGAGGTCGGTGTGGATGTGCCTGAACTGGTTGTGCGATCGTGCTATGTCGCTGCTGGGCGGTTCATGGCAAATGATAACCCGGAGGTGCTCCGAGCAATCGTCAACAAACTGCCCGCGCCACAGCCAAAGGTGCGTCCACAATTGCCTGGTATTGCTGTAGATCTTAGTCGCTATCCTACGCTAGGACACACCCGATTAGCTGCTGACCATTTTCTGGAGGACGCCGTTCTGCGGCAACTCATAGGACGAGACAAACCGTTCCTTGTATTTAGTCAGGTCTCCGGTATCCCACCCTACATTATCCAGGCACACACCCTACGCCGCTTCATAGATAATGGTGAACGCTATATGCCGGTTCATCACTATCGGCAGCAGGTCTACCTGCGACGCTTGTTCCTTGCTGCTCGCCACTATGTTGGAATATTGCCAGAGCCACAGCTGATGAACGACATCATAGATCGAATGCTCAAGTTCTTCCAATGGTACGACATCAACCATGAGGGCTATGTGAACGCCTTCCCCAGCGAGCTGGAAGGTGACAAAATCACCGTCCAACCTATTGAGGAAGGAGGTGAGTTGAGAGGCTATACATTCACTCTCCCATTCAAAGCGGCTGTTACGGGCGAAATGCTGATTACCTTCGCCTAAATATTCGTTGCCCGAACACAGACCAGTGGCAAAGGGACAACCTTTGCTGAGGGTGTTGTTTCGCCCAATCGCTTAAAAGGTCTCAAAAAGCCCCTGAGAAGAGAAATTGCGGAGTCCAAAAATCCCTTCTAAGGGGGTTGCATTCAAGGGGTAGTTTGTGGTATAATAGGGTACCTGCTGCATGTAGCAGCGGCTTAGTAAAACAAGCTGGAGGTGCTGAAGATGCCTAAGCTCACAGTTGGTGGTACAGAGATTACAGGCGTTGAGAAGGCTGAGGTGCGCATTCTGCATGGCACCCAGCGCGAACCGGAGCGCTGTCCCATTATGGAGTGGGACATCATCGTCGGACTCCACAATGACGACCTGTTAGCAAAGTGGGCGCTTGCGCCCCAAGGCCCCGATCGGTTCAAACGCTGCGAACTGGTTCTCTTCAACCGGGATAAAACTCAAGCCCATACATGGACCCTCTTGAAAGCCTATGTGCATAGCTACGAGGAGGTAGAGTTCCCAGCTGGGGACTCAGTCAATCATCCCAGCAACCAACCCTATACGCGCCTGCTCATCCGTGGAACCATGCTCCATCCGGGTGACTACGACGGGACGAATGTCATGACCGTGTCTCCTGGCGAAAAAGAGGCACTCCCCGGGTAAGGGCAACGACGCGATGCCCCTGCCGCCTACCCAAGCGTAGCGGCAGGGGCCTTCTGTCCCCGCAGAGAGGAGAGCTAAGAGATGCCTTTTGAGCTGATCAGTCCGAATGTGGGGCAGTTGGTCAGGCGAAAGTATCTGACCGATGTCATCATCTATCGGCATCTCTATCAGCACAGTTGGGCGCGGCTTGTTATCGACTGGGACGAGGAGTGGCGCGAAGGTGATAAGCACACTAACGGGCTGCGTTCAACTACCCAACTGGGTGCCGCGATACTGAATGCCGATATAGTCCTCCGCTGGCGTGGACGAGATCTCAGCGCCCAAGTGGACTGCTTTCACGGCTATGTTGCCCGCGTCTCAGCACGCCATACTACCACACGCTCCTATCTGGTGCTGGATTGTGTCTCGCATAGCAAACGCACCGATCTCGTCCCTCGCTACCGCGTATGGCAGGATTGCACCCTCTTAGACATCTGCCAACATATCGCCTCAAAGGAATCCCTGATTCGAATCACCCCCGCGGCACAAGAGATATTGGCCAATATCTCCATCCCGTTGAGTGTGCAGTATGGTGAAACCGATTTCGCTTATCTCAGCCGCATGATGCATGCCTGGGGCATCCCCCTCGCAGTAGATGATCAAGCAGGCAAGGTGGTCATCGGCTCCCATACCGTAACGGGCAGCGGAGTATTCCCTGAACCGAACTGGCACTGGCAAGTAATCGCTTTGGAGGGTGCCTTAATCCCTGTGGATAATAAAGCACGCGCCGCCAGTGCCGGCGCCATAGGTATTGCAAAGCAGAAAGTGAGTAGGTTTAATCAGAACCTTAACCGCATCGCCAGCGACTACTTTCCCCAACTCGATGAGGAGCACCAGGAGCAGCTAATGGAAATCACCGAGCGGATGTACGATAGCATGTACCAAAGCGACGCCGTGTTCTACCGCCTTGTATGGGAGGGCGGCGTGTATGACTATCCACCAGGCAGCCTCGTTCAGTGGGGTGATCAATCACTGCTGGTACGCGCCTGCCATATCCAAGGCGACCCCCGTGGAGATAGCGTCACCCAAACATTTATCCTGCAGGACCATCTGGCACCGCTGCAACCTCATAAGCGGCGGGTGCGTTGGCCGTCCCGCGTGCTGTGGGCGCGGGTGGTCAAAAACAACGACGAGGACCCCACCAAAAGCGGGCGCGTGCAGGTGGAATTCGATTGGGAACACTTAGACCCTACCAGCAAAGGACAGAACCGCTGCTGGCTCCCTACCTTGACACCCTACGGCGGCCTGAAAGGCAAACACAGCACCTCAGGCTTCCTCTGCCTGCCTGAGGTCGGCGAGCATGTGCTGGTTCAGTTTCTGGACGACTGGGACAGCGACGCGGTCGTCCTCGGTTCCGTGCGGGAATACCCACGCGAAGGCTTCACTTATGACCCCCACGAAACGAAACGCTGGCAGACCCCTTCGGGCAATCAAATCACCTTGACGACCACTGGCAACGGCAACATCGATATCGTGCGTGTGAAATGCCGCGACAAAATGGTCTTCGAGGCGAAAATCACCTCAGAGAAGGAAGTGGTCATTATCGACCTCTGCGACTCGGATAATGACCGTATCCACTTCCAACGAGGTGGCGGAACCACTCAACTGGATCTCTTCTGTTCCGGAAACATCTACCTGCATGCCGACCAGAAGTTGTATATCGAAGGCGGCGAGATACAAATTACCTCCAAAGGCGGCAATGTAAACATCAAGAGCGCACGCAATGTGGAACTACAAGCAGCGCGCGTGGATGTGGATGGCTCCGCCGGCGTCAACATCGACGGCGCCATCGTAAAACTGAACTGCCCACCCGCTATCCCACACACCCACTGGACACTCAAGCCCCTCAAAAAGGAGCTAATCCATGCGAAGGAACGCGCCACGACCAAAAAGAAACGCGCCAAACCTCCGAAGTGGACACCTTCCGGCACTCCTGACACCGGCGTTAAACGACCCAAGAAGAAAACCTGGATCGAAATCGAACTCGTGGATGAACAAGGCAATCCCGTGCCCAATGAACGCTATCGCCTCAAGCTCCCAGATGGCTCCATCCGCGAAGGGCGTCTGGACGCCAATGGACGCGCCCGCGTAGATGGTATCGAACCCGGCACTGCCCTCGTCTGCTTCCCTGACCTCGACGCCAGCGAGTGGCGACCCGCCTAAGGAGGTACCCCAATGAGCGCAAGACACACTCGTCCACTTGGGTCAAAACCCGCCCCCAAACCCAATCAAGAGGGGTGGTGGACAGGAAAAACCCTTCAGATTAAAGAAGCCGTAGCAAAGGGCTTTCAGAAAGTAAACCGCTCTTCTTACCTTCTCCTGAAAAATATTTTGGAATCCCTCATCCCGGCCAAAAGAATCACGATAGTCAATCGCCCTCCCACACCTAAGGAGCAATGCGCTCCCACAACCCAGGTCAACCGCTTTCAAACCAATGCCAAACAGAGAAACGACAAGTCGCAAACAACACCTCCCACTGCCACATCGGGTGCTGTCGCTGACGCCTGCATCTGTGCCTTAGCAGGAAGTCAAGCGTGTAAAAAGCCATCAGAACCACCCAACCAAGAACTAGAATCACTCAAAAAAGCACTCATAGAATCACTCAAAAAAGCACTCAAAGAACGAAATCGAGATAAGATAAGTGAATTACTTAGAAAACTTAGAAAAGCGGATCAAGCTACAAAGCGAGAATTTTTACGCGTAGCACTCGAAGAGCCTAATGTAAAGGCAATGCTTCGGGTAATCCGCTATGCTGAGGGAACAGATGCGGAAGATGGATATACAAAGCTTTTCGGTAACGGACATTTCGACAGCTGCAAACAACATCCTAATCGGGTGGTTGCAAAAGGTGGTTACGAGTCTACCGCTGCAGGTGCATATCAGATACTGTACAGCACCTGGGATGGTCTGGTACAAGAGTATGGCTTTAGCGATTTCTGTCCCGAATCTCAGGATATGGCTGCCGTAGCACTTATACTTAGAAGAGGCGTTTTAGTTGATGTTATCGAAGGGAATTTGTGCACTGCTATACAAGAACTTAGTTATGAATGGGCAAGTTTGCCAGATCCCGCCACAGGAAAGTCGAGATACTCCCAACCAGCAAAATCCTTCAATGCTCTCCTAAAGAAATTCCATAAATTCCGTGAAATTTATATTGCTCCTACCAAAACCGCGATTGTTTAATTGAAGCGCAACTCTTTAATCTGGATGGTTTCCGCTCGTTGCCTGCACAATCTCGTGCTTCACCTGTCCTCGGATCAGAGAATAGAGATGGAGTTGGGTGGAGGTGGTGCCCTCCGTCAGGAACTGTTTGACTGGTCCAAAAAACGACTGTGCTTGTTCAGGGGTACAGATGTCCATAAAGGTTCTGAAAACGCGTGGGTCGTAGAAACGGAAATAGAAGCTCTTGTCTTCTTCACCTTCCACTTGCGCCAGCAGAAATGGCTGGAAGTGGCGTTTCAATTGTTCCAAAGTGGTGGGCAGGCGCAGGGAGAGGAAGATGCCCCACTGCTTGCCCCAGCCCTCCTGAATCAGCCAGTCGGTGAGGGTGGGGTCAGCAGCGAGGCGCACCAGATAGGGAGCAACGGGGGCAAGTTCGGCGGCTGCTTCGTCGCTCATCTCCCACAGCGGTAGGCATTCCTCACGGGTGAGTTGCGCACAGCGCGCCGCGATCTCCGCCGATTGCGCTCCATCCAGAATCGCATATTCCATTCGCCCCAACCAATCAGCCAAGCTCGGTTCCCGCTTCTCCATAAATCCAGTCGCTCACCACCTGTCGCCACGCAACGGCATAGGCAAAAACCTGCTCCACAATCGCGTCAAAGTCCTCGTAAGATAGGAACCTGAGAAAGATCGAATAGGAGAGCCACAACTGGCGGTTATCATCCAGCATGAAGAAGCATCCCCCTGTGTCTATGCCCAGCTCCTGCGCCTTAAGCAGACGCATCGCCCAAGATTCACTCTCAGGAATCGGAATCGGCGTCAGCAGGGCGTTCACCGTGGTCAAATTTAGCTCCTCATCATGATGGAAGATGAGAGGGATGTCCATCACCTCGATGCCAGCAATCCCCTGCTCATTCAGCTGGAGCTGTTCGATACCGAACCGCGCTCCCAACTTTTGCAGATGTTGATTGACCAACGCTTTGTGCATCACCTTCACCTCTGCTCATTATGCGTGAACTGCCTTTTCCCTTAGACCCGCTCGAACATATCACGCCGCTGTTTGACGGCAATCCCTGGCTCTGGCACTTTGACCACAAGGCGAATTTGGCGGAGGTCCACATTGGTACCCCGAACACGGTACAGATTGGGGAGTCCTTCCACTTCTAATAAGGTGATATTATTATTAATAATTACATACTCAAGAACAAGTGCTACAAATTGAACCACTACTGTAGAGTAAACAGCCTTTGTTGATGGGGGGTAGTAAGGATTATACTCCTCAACGGGTATGGGGCGTCTTATTTCCCCACGATGAACTTGATCATGAATGATGTGAACCAGTGGTACATGAGCAAATTCAACATCTTTCAATTTTGGGAGAGGAGGAATCACTCTTTTGACAGATAGAGTGTTTTGCGATTCTCGCGATACATAAGCCATAAAAGGATCCCATTTGAGGCGTCCATCTGCTGTAACGCGCATTAAACCGTCAAAGATGGCGATCTGGTCATGAGTCAGTGGCGTAACGCGATAACGCACCACCAGGAGCTGAGAACCAATCTCGAACTCAGCTTCCACCCGAAGATATTGATCCTGTGTTCCGCCTTGTCTAAGCATGTTGCTATCGCCTCCTGATTTTGTAAGCTTTAATGTGCATTTCAATTAAACAAACGCGATAGAAGGAGCAATATCAAAAATCAAAGGACAGACCGACGCATGACTCGTTCTCCGTTCAAAACCAAGCTCATCTCGAAGGCTATTCTCACTCGGAAACTCATTTTCGTAAGCGCCGCGACCGATTGTTCGTGCCTCTTCGTGATTACTCCCTTGAGGCATGTCGGGATCAGACATATCAATAAATCGCCGTAAATTCTCGCCGTTGGCGTTATGCATTGCATGGATCAATTCATGAGCAAGTCCTACCACTGGTGGCCGACAAGGGCGACCATCGGGATATTTTGGTTCAAAGCGGGGGTTGTATCCTACCACGCTGCCAGACCCTTTTCCACGCGTTGTGATGATTATGCGACCGTCTTTGGAACAATATGCTTTGGCTACAAAAGCATCCTCATCATTCAGACTTTTGCACCAATTGTATTTAGATTCAGTAATAACAGTTATCTTGCCTTTCTTACCGGCGGCATCAAGTGCATTTAGTATTTGTCTCCCATTTCTCGTTTTATAAAGAAAATCAAGATTTTCTTTTACTTTTTCGCGAAATTCTTTATTACCACGGATTACGATTCCTGCGTTATATATCTCTTCTTGCCTAAGCCACTGCCATGCTTTTTGTACGCCCCTTGTGCCAGACCGCCACATCTGCCGAGCAAGTTTGATCAGGTCCGTGTCTGGCTTGGAGATAACAGGAGGGGTTGATGCCGCGTGAGATAACTGGGTACAGAGCGACTGATGGGCCCCTATAGGATTCTGTAAAAAGGAGTTCAGGCTCCCAGCGTAGGCACTGCGAACTGGACTGGGGGTTGCTTGCGAGGGTGGCTTTCTGCATCGGCTGTGATTTTGAACATACTTTCGCAGGCTGGCGACGCGATTGAGCCAGCCATTTAAAAAAACTGATAGATTTTGGTTTTTTGCCGCTATCTTACGATAGCGCTCTTTTCTGAGTTTGAGATATTCTTCTGCCTTTGTACAGAGATCCAGCGATGGGTCTACTTGATTTAAAAATTCATTTGCTCGCCCCACACCCATATTCACGGCTGTATCGAAGTGCACGATATTCAGAGGTGGGGGCAGTTTATCGGCACCCGAGGCTTGCCAGTAGTTTTCACAATAGATTTCCCAAACCTCATCATCTTCAATGTATCGAACATCCTGTGGAGCCCGCCCTTTCTTGCGGCGGTAAGCATCATAAGTGGATTGAGTAATTCCTTTATTGGTAGCTCCACCCGGATCTTTCGGATTGTTTACATACCCGTCCTCATGCTCAAGGACGATCCGGAGCGCCTCTTCAAAAAAGGGATCCCCCTCACAAGGCCTCTTTTCGCTCATTCAGTGAGACCCTCCTTCTGCAAAGTGGTGTGGACCTCGGCGTGATGAAGCAGCCGGTTCACTTTCACGGCAGGGGGTTCCGCTGTTTCCAGAATATCGCGCACCCATGGCAGTTGATTCCCTGGCTTGTTAGGCGAGAGGCTGAACACAATGCTAATATATGCGGCCACCTCGCATTCGTTCGTGATGCCGTGCTGCTGTGCAGTTGCGATTTCTTGCCGAATGCGCTGTCGTAGCTGCTCCTCTGGCATGTGCGCCGTCTGCCCAGCAAAATGCTTACGCAAGTGGTTCACCATGCGCTCCTCGAAGCTCTTGCGCATCATCTCGTCAAACGCGACGACCTGTTCCTTTTTCAGAAGCAGCACTGATCTCACCTTCCCTCAGCACCAGAGGAGGCAGCATGCCAGCGAAACTGTTGCAACGCCCCTGCAAAGAGCGGGCGGGTCTGTTCGAACCACTGGCTGAGGTTCGTGCAAGTGATGGTGATGGCTTCGCGCCCACGCACCACATACACCTGAAGCTGGGTAATCTCAAAGCCACCCTCCGGCATCTGAAAAGTGTGGAGCCGCTGATAGGCTGGCAACCCTCCTATCGTGGTGGTGCCTTCCTCCACCACGCGGTAGCCCACGCCACCCAACTCCGTCTTCAGCCCTACCAGCTGGTTCGCCGCATATTCGGACGCGCTCATCGCAAAGTCAAGATAGTCGCGGGTGATGGTGATGCTGGGACTATAGTTATCGTTCGGGGGACCTACCATCACCACCACCGAAGCGTCGATCCATCGCTGCGGCAAGCCGATAGTATAGTCGTAATGGTGCATCTCTTGCATCGTTTGACCTCCCATATGGTAAGTTATGGTCTTCGACGGAAGAATTGGTCGATGCGTTCCTCGCCGCCAGTGAGTTTGTCGATGCCTGCCTCGGTCGCCTCCGCAGCCCACATCTTGGCGCCAATCGCTCCTAGGATAGTGCCTGCTCCGTGTCCTATGACAGGGAGGCAACCGATAGCGCCACCTATGAGAGCTCCCACAACGGCGTCTACTTTCTCCGCTTTCTTGCTGCCAAACAGTGTACCTACCATTTTGCCGACGGCAGCACCGCCCAAAGCACCTCCTAAAGGGGGGAAAGCGGCGCCGAGAGCGGCACCTCCCTTCGCAGCGAGCGATCCTACAAATTCGCCTGCCAATCCACGCGCGGCGCCGTAGACCACTTTGGCGCCGAATGCAGCGTAGTTGCCCTGTCGCAGGTCGTCAAGATTATTCAGGGCGGTTTTCAGCGCCCCCATGCCAGCGCCCCACTTCCAGTCAAAGCGGGGGGCACGGGCAGCGACCTTTTTCACCGCTGTGAGGGGCGTGTCGGGGCCATACTGCAGGGCCTTTTCCGCAGCACGAGCGGACCTTATCAACGCGCTCACAGCATCGTATAAGTCCTTCCCGGCGGCCACTCGGTCACCCAGAGGCAGTTTGTGCTGCCCTGTCAGAGCCTTTAACAATCGGCATTCCGGGCAAATCTGGATAAGGGGGAGACCCGATTTCGCCGCGTTGATCAGAGCGGTGATGGTGACAGCGATTTGGCTGGCAGCGCTTCCTTCCCCAATGAGCACGGTGGGGCAGCCCATCACGATGGGATTCATTGGGCCCAACGCTGCGCCGGGCTTTTCAATCACGGTATCGCCCAGCCGGCACGCCATCTGATTATTGATAAGCACAGTGGGACTGCCCACCAGCACATTGCCCACACCGTCAGGTCCGCTGATATTGACCGCCGGGCAGGCGTGTTGATCGATCACGGCTCGCCATGCGGGGCGATTCCCTATGAACACATTGGGGCTGCCTGGCCCAGGCGCCAGTGGCGACCCGTGCGCAGTTGAGTCACCAACACGGGCTGCGGGTTTCATCGCTTCACCCCGTCTCTTCCAGACTGCCGTTCCGATGCCGGATCTTTCGGCTTCACCGTGTAATCACCACCGGTATGGAGGCGCGTGCGTAGCCTCCCTCATCTGACATTGCTTCCACCTCCAGCAGGTAAGTGCCGGGTGGGGCTTTGCGCAGAGCTTCGTCAGCCAGCAGGAAAGTGTTCAAGCCGCGGGAGGCGGCACGAGTTGGTAGCACAGCAAGGGTCTGCCCGCCCATGGCGCGGAAGGCGAGACGCACCCGCGCGGGGTGGTTCAGGCTGAAGGTTGCGACCAGCTGTCCGCCGCGGGTCGGTTGCGCGGTGAGACCCGTGAGTAACAATCGAGCATGTGATGTTCGACGCTCCCGGGAGCGGGTGCGCTCCGCAATAAGTAGCAGTGTGCGCGAGCCTGTGGTACCCCCTGTGTTGAAGGTATAGCTCCCCTGATTGTGCATATCGATCTGGTCGCCCTCTGTGTTGGGATTTCCATCCGTGTCCAGTTTGAATTCAAAGCCAGGCACGATATCGGCAGAGGGAAGTAAATGGGGCTCCCAGAAGAGGGTAACAGAGCCAATCCCTTCAGGGTAGCGTACCTGGATGTCCCACCGAACCGAGGAGCCGATGGAGCCAAAATTTTTTGCCAGCGTTGCGTAGCGAGGCGCGCTTTGCCCAGGCTCAAGCAGCACGAGAGCGAGGGAAGGCTCTGTTTCCTTCCGCTGATTGATTGCGCTGGGAGGGTCAATATCGGTAATGACAGCGACGGCGGTATCCGAAAATGATCCCGCAGTGGCATGCAGAGAGATTTCCAGTAAGGTTTGTCGGGGGAAAAGGGTCACGACACTCCCCCGTCGCGGCTCGCCCTGTGTCTCGTTCTCGTCCAGCGTGCCGTTGTTATTGGAATCTTGCCAGACTTGTGCGGTGACATCAAAGGTTCGGCGTGTTTCTGGAGGGGTGTTCAACGGTGCCAATATTTTCACTTCAACCTGCGCTTCACCGTTCTGCACCCTATAAGTACCGCGAACGGAGGGTATATTTCCCTCCTCTTCCTGACCGACTAATGTTCCTTTTACCGCTTTGATCTCGATGCGGTGAGTTCCCCCTGGGTTGTCGATCGTGAAGGTCACGAGGGACATGGAATCGGTGGAGACAATTCTGCCGAAGCTGTCGCGGATTTGCAGACTGACGGTCGCGGCGTCGACTCCATTCGATCTGATTTCCTCAGGGGACACGATGATTCTGAACTGGTTCGGGTCAGGAGCACCGGGTGCTGTACCCCCTCGCAGTCCCGCGATGAGCGCGGCCAGTCCCAGCCCACCAAGGGTCAATACGGCGGAGCTTGGGCGCGGCTTGACCGATTCAAAAATCTTCTCGATCTTTGGAGACACGACATCGCTCAGAGGGCTGTTTGGGTCTTTAAGCGCGAAGTTCGGGTTAATCGCCAGTATCTGACGGAACTGGTCCGCGGCGCTTTTTTCATCGCCCTCGGCAGCATAGATCTGCGCCAGACAGCGGTGCAAGATGACTTTGTCCGTGGAAGAAAGGTTGGCATAGTTCGCATCGTGCAGCACCTGCTCTGCAAGGGTTTTCGCTTCTGGGAAGTTGGCAATGGCACAGAGGGCAAGCACTTCCTGCACACGGTTGGACAGCGTTTCGGGGCGTGTTGGAGCTGCTGCCATCATTTGGCGAATTGCCTGCACCTTCTTGAGTTGCTCCTCAGCCTGCTCCGTGTTGCCCTGAGCACTGTAAATCTGCACCAGACAGTAATGCAAGATGATTTTATCCGTATCGGCGAGGCTTTGATATTCGTTCTCGGAGTCCACCAGGCTCTGGGCAATATGCTGTGCTTCCGCAAACTGCTTTTTCTTGCACAGCGCCACCACTTGCTGCAGCTTTTGAGCAGGGGTTGGCGGAGGTGGCGGAGGTGGCGGGGGCGGCGGAGGCGGCGGGGTAGGGCGGCGAAGCTCCAGCGCTTTTCGAAGCTGCTCATCGGCAAGGTCGATCCGCCCCTCCACACTGTAGATGAGTGCCAGGCACCGGTGCAGTGCAACGCGGTCTTCCTTACTCAGCTGCTCGTACTCTTCTGGCGACTGCACAAGACCAAGGGCGATCTGCTTCGCTGCTTCGTACTGTTTGCTTTGGCAGAGCCGAAGTGCCTGCTCCAGCTTTTGCGCGGGGGTAGGTGGTTGTGCTTGTTGCAAAGGCGGGAACAGGACTACCGGGAGGGCTTGCCCCACAAGCACCAGCCCGCTCATGCTGCTTATAAGCCCGATACATCCCACGAGATAGACCCAGAATTGCCTGTATGTCTGCATCTATGCTCACCTGCCTTTGGTTGGTTAAACGCGCCGCTACGGCTTCACAATCATCACATTGAAGGTCGCGTTGGCGGGAATGGTCTGCGTGCTGTCAAGCAGGTAGATTTCCCACCGGCTCGTGGTAGAGTTATACCTCACGCCGTAGCCTCCTGCAGGAAGCGTGATGGAGGTTCCGCTACCAGTTTCGTTATAGGTCACAATCAAGATAGCGGTTGGGTCGCCGTTAATAAGGGGATGGTTAATTTCTGTGGCGTTGACGCCTCCTGTGGTCTCTTGATGAATAAAGACCGTCGTGTTGGTTCCAACCCCGGCGCCCACGACGCGGAGAGCACCGCCATCAATCGCCAGCGCGGTGCCGCTCACAGGGGCAGAGACACTCAAAGCAGCTCCGGTGCCGTTCGTGCTGGCTTCCAGCGCTGTACCGGTGCTTGTAGCATTATTGATCTGAAAACGACCTGTCCCTCCTGTCCCCGTGTTGGTCAGGTCAAGCAGTGAGTTGGCATGCGCCAGACTGCGCTGGAGCGGGAAGCTAAGTTTATCACTCGTCACGCTATCATTGGCGATTTTGAGGGTGGTAACAGCGCTATCAGCGAGCATAGCAGTGGTGATACCGCCTGTTGCCACAGAGAAGGTCGTTCCCACAAGTGACAGTCCGCTGCCAGCGGAGTAGGTCGTATCATTGTCGGTGGCGGGTTCCCACTGGGAGCTAGCGCTGTTCCACTTTAACACCTGTCCGCTTGCAGGGGCAGTGTTAGACACAGGACGCGTCTGTAACCCCACCACCGTCGGGTTCGGATAAGTACCGCCCAAGTCACCACCGGCTGTCCCACCAGGCGGTACACCAGAGATGGACACATTGCTGACAGCAGTAATCCGCCCTTGCTCGTTCACTGTCAATTGCGGCACCTGTGTTGCGCTACCATAAGTGCCTGCCGCAACACCTGTGGTAGACAACTTCGCGTCATTCACTGCCCCATCGTCAATTTTGCTGGTTGTCACCGACAAGTCTGCCAGCATACTGGTGACCACACCGCTGGTCGCGATCGAGAAGGTTGTGCCTATCAGCTGCAATCCTGCCCCTGCCGAGTAGGTTGTGTCGTTATCAGGAGCAGGCAACCACTGACTGCCGTCCCATTTCAACACCTGTCCGCTTGCAGGGGCAGCGTTAGACACAGGACGCGTCTGTAACCCCACTACCGTCGGGTTCGGATAAGTACCGCCCAAGTCACCACCGGCATTACCATTGAGGTTACCTCCCACGCTTAGGTCGCCATGAACATGCACTGTGCCGGTAGCGTCCACCCACAGGAACTTGGTGGTGGCGTCCGCGTTGGATACCGCGAAGATATCGGCGGTGGGGGCAGCAGCGGTGGTCTGTCGCACCAGCAGGCTCTCCACATCGGTGTTAGGTCGCACCTCTGCCGACCCGTTCACCCTGAGCGTATTGTTCAGCGTGGTCGCCCCTGAAACATTCAGTGTATTGCTCAGCGTAGTCGCCCCTGAAACATTCAGCGTATTGTTCAGCGTAGTCGCCCCTGAAACATCCAGCGTGCTGCCTAAACTGGTCGCCCCTGAAACGGTGAGGGCGCCCCCTATCGTGGCGTTGCCTGCCAGAAACAGGTGGCGCCAGCGCAGAGTGCCACTGCCTAAATCCACACTGTTGTCCGCACGGGGCAGTAAAGAGGTGGTGAAGTGTCCATTGATCGCTACCGTATCGGTGTCCGCATCGCCCAAGATGGTGTTCCCTTGCACCGTCAAATCCCCACTAATTACCTGGTTCCCCGTGCTGCTACCGCCTGTATTCAAGGCAGGGATATGCACTGTGCCGGTAGCGTCCACCCACAGGAACTTGGTGGTGGCGTCCGCGTTGGATACCGCGAAGATATCGGCGGTGGGGGCAGCAGCGGTGGTCTGTCGCACCAGCAGGCTCTCCACATCGGTGTTAGGTCGCACCTCTGCCGACCCGTTCACCCTGAGCGTATTGTTCAGCGTGGTCGCCCCTGAAACATTCAGTGTATTGCTCAGCGTAGTCGCCCCTGAAACATTCAGCGTATTGTTCAGCGTAGTCGCCCCTGAAACATCCAGCGTGCTGCCTAAACTGGTCGCCCCTGAAACGGTGAGGGCGCCCCCTATCGTGGCGTTGCCGCTCAGCAGGGTGCCACCAACAACATGGAGAGCAGCGGTGGGATTAGCCGTGCCGATTCCGACATTGCCAGCAAAATAGCCGCGTCCCTCGAAGTAGCCTGCGAAGCCATTGGGACTGTTTACCTTGCCACGGACAGCGTAGGTCGTACCTGTAGTGGCGGTAGCGATCCCGAATACGCCAACACCTTGTCTACTGGAGTTTTCCCCGTAAACACCATAGGTGGTTCCTGTAGAAGCTGTGTTAAGACCATACACTCCGATTCCCTGGGTGCTGGCGCTGCGTCCGTACACACCGATTGTTTGCCCCGTTGAGGCGGTCGCCCAGCCAAGCACTCCGCGTCCCGAGGTGCTCGCGTTCTCGAAGCGACCGCCGTAGGTAAAACCATTGGTGGCAGTAGCAACTCCGAAAATGGCAAGGGTAGGTGCTTCTCCGAAAAGTGCTGCTTTCGCGTTGTTAGGATTTGCGATGCGGAAAAAACCCGCGACTCCCATGCCGGCAGTAAATACCTCCAGCGCGTTTGAGGGGTTATTTGAGCGCAGGATCGAAAATTGACCGGCTACGCCACTATTGCCTGCATGCTGTCCGCGGACTGCCGGGGTGCCTGGGTCGTCGGAACGCCCCAGCACGGGTTGCTGGGGGCACGCGGAGGAAAAGAGCAGAACGAGTGCACCAAGCGCAATGATAATGCGAACACCACCGAGGTGGTGAAGCGACACGCTCACACGCACTTCCATAGCTCTCATTTTTCCTGTCCTCCTTACAGATGATTTGGCTGAATGTTAGCGTCTGGCTTGTTGGGCAGGAGTGACGGACGGCGCCACTTGACCTTCCCATGTTTTGGGCAGCCAGACTTGCCCAATTCGCACTTGGTAGCGGATAGACACATTCACAGGGGCATCTTGTCTTTCAGGGAACCCAAAGTGGATTTCTCTGAGTTTCACTGCGGATAATCCGTAAGGGATGGCTTGCTGAGGGAAGCTTACCTCTATCTTTTCGTCATTTGGCATGGAGAGGGTAATCAGAGGGGCACTGCCCATGCGGGAAGCATTATTCAAGGTGATTTGCAGGAACGGTTTGGTCCGTCTTGAGCGGAGAAAGGTAGCAGGTAGTTCGATGACGACCATACCCAAGCTGGGAGAGTCCACTGTAAAGCGGCTTCCTCGTAGAACACGCCTACCTCTTTGCAGGGTGGTGTCCAGGGCAACATGGATGGTGGTAGCGCCCAGAGCTTCTACTGGCGTTATGAACACTACATCACCCATTTTACGATGGCTTATCTTTACCTCATAAGTGGGTGCCCATCCCATGGTATCTTCAAAAACGGCCAGCTTTAGCCATTCGGGAGTACCAACCTCTCTGATGACCTTACTCCCTGTAACTTCCACCTTTGCGTCGGGAGGTGAGACCTGGATGGCTAGCCCTCTATAGGGTGTTGGGCAGTCCAATATGCTGGCGTTGCCCGCGGTATGCCCGATTAAGGGGGTTTGGAAGCCCCGTACATATTGCTGAGTAAAGTAGGGCACAGTGCGCTCTAAGTATTCCTTTATTTCACCCACCGTGAGCTTGCCGTCCTCATTGCTATCCGCCGCCCCCTGTAAAGCACGGGCAAAGAAATAAGCGAAGGCTCCGTGCTGGATATAATTCTCATCTTCTATGGAGAGCTGTCCTTCAGCACATGAAAGGAAGACGGCATAAGCAGGGTTTAGATTACTTACGGGGCGGTTGATGCCAAACAGTCTTCTTAGGCTCAGTCCTGTCATATCGCGGACGATAGCACTGCCGCTTCGGCAAGCGTCCAGGATAACGAGCTGGGTAGTTGCTGGGCTGCTCGCTAAGACTTCAGCGACGCGTGTCAGCGCTATTAACCCGTCCATTTTCACAGGAGCGGGTACGCGCGGCTGCTGAACCCCAACCACCGTTTTGTCTGACGACTGGGGCGACACGGTTTTTTCAAAGGGTGCGCCTGCCCCTGCTGGACGAGCGCCCGGTTCGATCTGGAGGTATACAGTGTCGCGCCCTGCTTCATCAGAGATGACCGTTCCATGTCCGCTGAAGAAAAACAGCAATGTATCGCCCGCCTGAACCGCTGAATTTTGCTGAAAGTACCTAAATAAGGTCTCGATGTTTTCTGTTGTCGCTGGCGCAACACGATGTCGTTCGGGGTTAAAACTTTCACCAGGAGGAGCCACGCGATTTGGAGGGATATCCAACTGCTGAGCAAACTCGGAGAGAGCCCATTCCCTTTGATCGGAGTGTACAAGCAGAAAGATGTTCTCTGGCGCAAATCGCGCTCCCTTGGGGTCGGTCAGGACTGCATAGAGAAGCGCTGCATCGCGATGGGCATATTTCAAGCCCTCGATGCTGATGCCTATCAAAATGGCCCATCGCTTCCCAGAGGGGGATAGGTTCTCCTGAGCAGTGGGTTGAACTCCGATCGCTTTCTTTTCCGATGATTGCAATTGTCCACCCACGCTCTTTTGGTCCAGCCGTTGTCCACCCACGCTTTTAATGGGAGCTTGCATCTCCCCGTCTGCATGGATCAGCCCTATCACCAGCATGCCTGTGATACACAAGGCAGCCTTTCCAATTACAGATAGCCACCTTATCATGGTCGCTTCCCTCCGCATTTTCTCTGTTATCGAGCATGCATTGGAATAAGATGAAACAATAATGTGCACCTGCACAAGGCTTACTGCGTAGCTTGTAGCTCACCTTATTCCTGCTTGCGCTCGAACTCGTCCTTCCCGGTCGACAGAAAGTGACAGACCGCGATATTCCATTTATCCAGCGACAGACGCTGGAGTTCGCGCACTGGCGTTACGACTTTAATCCCCGACAATGGCGGTGCCGATTCGACCTTCGCTTGATTTAGCTGCCCAAGCATCTGCATAAGTTGTTCGAGGTTTGGTGACACCTCTTGCAAAGTGGCGATGGCAATCAAGCATTCGCGCCCCGTGGGCGGCTTGATAACCCATTTCATCTCAGAAGAGGGGCCCTCAAAAACATACTCCTTGCCCCCACTCACCTTTTGAGGTTGGTTAGTTCGCCAGGGATGAAGCACGGTGGGCGTGCCTGTAGGATCGATCGCGATGAGAATAAGGTAGCAATCTGTGTCAGACTTAACATGAACCTTGAAGTAATCGCCTTCCTGATAACGCTCTTTGTCCGTGCGCAGCTCTATTTTAAATCTTGGGTCGGAGTTTTTCAGATTCAGTAAAGTTCGGGCGGCATAAAAGTTGATCCAAACGGGCCGCATCTGTTGGATTAACGCGTCTACTGTGGTGCCTGTAGCTGTAACGATCAATGTTCTGACATCTCCGTTGTCGGTCACTTCTACACGCTGAACAGGCGTTTTGCCATCTGACTCATACAGTGTTGCCTGCAGCCCTCCATCGCTTGATCTTACTTTAAGCACCCAGTCCCGGGGCTGAAGGTGATCGGAGCCGTCGATGAGTTCAATAAACCCCAACTGCCTGACTGCATTGCGAAGCTCTGTGAGTTGAGGTTCAGGTGCCTCGATGGAGAGCCGACACTTGCTCGCTAAGTTAAAGTCGGGATATTGAATCAATCGTGCTCGGCAGTTTGGAATGATTCTTTCTTGTCCCTCCACGATGCGGGCAACAGCCACCGCTTGTCGTACCTCAATTACTTCAATAAGCCCAAGCCGGTGGCTGTCATCGAACACTTCCTCCTCAGGAGGATAGATTGCATATCGTGAGCCACTAAGCACACCTGCCGATTCACCCGCATCCAGTTCAACTTTGTCGCCATCTACACGAGTAATGCGCCGATAGGGCGGAAGAGGCTTACCATTGGCTTCAAAAAGGCGCCGATTCTGCTGCTGTTCGCTGCCAGCAAGACGTGGTGTTTGAATGAAGTGCTCCGACGGCCAGACACTATGGATGTACTGAATGACATCTGAACGCAGACGTTCAACCAACTGCCTATAAGTTGTTTCAGGAGGAACAGTGCGCAGCGCGCTCACAAGGTTGTAAGTGAACACGCCATAACTGGCATCGCCCTCGGCGGAGATCTCTTGCATTGCCTGCTCATCCTCTTGGCTTGCTTTAAGCAGGACCGCACGCTCAGCGGGAATGCTAAGGGTATGGGGTTTAGGACTGCCACGCACCCCTGCAAATCCGATCGCCTTGGGACGGATCTGGGGCGCTTTGGTGGTGATTTTCTCAAAACAGCAGTCGAGAATAATTGTCACATTAGTTGTCTTCAGCTCCTGAACCCACCTTGCCAACTCCGCTTCGGTAATATCGCTGTCCGCACTTCTCGCTTGGGCGTCCCATGGACATAGGGTGAAGTGTTGGCTAGTGGTGCCGCCGTGTCCGCTGAAAAAGAACAAAACCGCGTCATCAGGTTGGACACGCTGAGCAATTGCCTGGAGCTTCGCCATGATCGCGCTTTTCGTCGCTTGCTCCTCCTTGAGAATAAAAAGGTTTTCTGCTTTGAAACCCCATCGGTCGCGTAGTACTCTAGCCAACAGATCTGCATCCTCAGAAGGAGGAAGATTACTTATTTCGGGATCGCGGTAGGCACCCACACTGACGAGAAGCGCATAGCGCTCAGCCGTATAGGCGTATCCGCTCGCCAGCATCATCAAGATGAGCAGTCCTCTCAACATTAACCGTTTGCGTCTCATCATCTAACCTCCTCATTACCCACTCTCTTTCCTTCTAAGGAATTATACCCTATTCAATGCGCCTTTGTCAAGGGGGTGGGGAGGGTGTTCGAAAATTCGCGTAGACAATCACCACCCACACCCAACACACAAAATTACCCTCCCCAACCACAAAATTTTCTTTTCCGACCCAGACGGCAAAATTTTTTCTCTGACCCAGATGGGTACCCCAGAGAAAAAATTTTGGGGTACCTCGGAAAAGAAAATTTTGCCTGAGGGCGTAGATGGTCTTCCCCTGCAAGGTGGTGAGCGTGATGTGTGGGATATAGCCTTGTTTCATAGGGATTAGGATACCCAACACCCACGGAATTTTCGAACACCCTTCTCCCCCCTTGACAAAGCCCCTCGGCATGGGATATAATATGGGGTGTATAGAAGCGTTTCCATAGCCAGCTGGATATGAAGCGGGCAAAGAGTGCGCCCCTATATGGAATCGCTTCCATACACGAGCAAAGGAGTCTGGGCGATGAAACAGAAGCCGACTTTGCGCGATGTGGCGCAGCATGCGGGGTGTTCAATCACTACCACCTCGAACATCCTGCAGGGGCGTCATAACCTGTATCGTACCGAGACCGTCGAACGGGTGCTGGGTGCAGCGCGGGCACTGGGCTACCGAACGAATCATATTGCACGCAGCTTGGCGAAACAGCGTACCGCTACGATCGGATTCGTCTTAGACCCCAATCACGCTCGCCTCACCCATAACGACTACGCTCAGCATGTGCTGGACGGCGTGCTGGCTTATCTGGAGCTGTGTGACTATGATGTGCGCCTCATCAGCCCCCGTTCGAATGTGCTGGAACGCCTCTGGAACCGCATCGACAACGGCACGATCGATGGTGCAATCCTACTTGCGCCGGTAATGGGGTCTCCCCTGCTGGAGTGGCATCGCCACTCGCGCCTGCCTGTGGTGATTGCGGGTAGTACCTTGCCCGAATCGTATGAGTTCACTACGGTCGACATCGACAACGAGGGCGCAATGGCAACCCTCACGGAATGGGTACTTCAGCAGGGGCATCGCGCTGTTGGCTTTATCAAGGGGCATCCGCTCCACTGGAGCGCGTTGCAGCGTGAGCGTGCGTTTCGTCAGACTCTGGCGCAATGGAATGTGCCCGTGCGCGAGGAATGGATTCTGCAAGGCAACTACACCATCGAGTCGGGGCGGCGGGCAGCAGAGCAGCTGCTGCGTCAATCATCGCTGCCGAGCGTGGTTATCTGTGCGGACGACGCCTCCGCGGCAGGATTTATCCAGCGTTGCACCGAGCAGGGCGTGCGCATCCCTCAGGACCTCTCGGTGGCGGGCTTTGACGACGAGCCCTTGATTCAACCCCTCGTCCCCTTCCTCACCACCGTCCGCCACGACAAGTATCAGGTTGGCTATCTGGCAGCGCAGCTGCTCCATCAGCAGATTGAAACAGGCAACACCACACCGCAGCGCCTGCTGCTGCCCGCTGCAATGGTTGTGCGACGCAGTGTACTGCCCGCTCCTGCCCTGACAGGCTCTGCTCCCCCTCAATCCGTTGAAGGAGGCTCAAATCCATGAGACGCACAATGATGTTCGGTCTCGCCTGTGTGGCGTTGATGAGTATAGCCTATGTGCAGACGCGCGATGACTTCAGCGGGGGCTTCAGCTCCGCGCTGCGTTGGTCGTGGAAACTCCCGGCGAATAACCCCGAATGCACACTCGACCCGACCGCTGTCTCTTTCACCGCGAATGAACTGGTCATCCAGATGCGCGATGGCGGCATGTTCTCCTACTTTAACGCTCATCGCGATGTGCCCAGCCTGACTGTAACTGGTTCCATCCCGAACAACTGGTATATCGAGACGAGCTTCCGCATCGACTGGAGCCAGATCGGCGTGTACAACTATGTGCAAGCGGGCATCGTCATTTTCACCAGCGCCCAAAACTACTTTCAGGTGCTTGTAACGCGCGACGCCTTTAGTCAGACGATGAATGTCTACGGCTCCACGAACCTGGAGGAGAACGATAACTTCGAGTGGGGCGAGCGCGTCACCAATCCCTGGATGCCCGATGACGGCTTCATTGGGTTGCGCATTGCGCACGATCCGAGCGACAACACCATCAAGCTCTTCTTCCGCCATTCGGGCACGAATGGCTGGATTCTGTTTGATGGTTTCAACGGCGCGGTCTATCCCTCGGGCAGTCGCCAGTATACCTTTATTCAGGGGCTATTGAACACCTCGGGCGTCAAAATCGGCGTTTACACCGATAACGCGGGCGGCGGCTACCAGAATCCCTTCTATTTTGACTACTTCGAGACCAACCTATCGGTTGCACCTGCCGGCGATGTGAACGCCGATGGTTGCGTGGATGACGCCGATCTGCTAACGGTGCTGTTCGCCTTCGGCAATGCGGGCGACTGTCTGGATGAGGATGTGAATCTGGATGGCGTCGTGGACGACGCCGACCTGCTGACGGTGCTGTTCGCCTTCGGCAGCGGGTGCTGACTCAGTTCGCAATGGGGGTGGACTCTGGCCACCCCCCTTCCCTAATTCATCAAGGAGGTTGTAACGATGCAACGCAATGGCTTTACGCTGATCGAGCTGCTGGTGGTGATCGCGATCATCGCGATACTGGCGGCGATTCTGTTCCCTGTGTTCGCGCAGGCGCGTGAAAGTGCACGCAAGACGCAGTGTGCTTCCAACGCGCGGCAGGTTGGACTTGCCACCAATATGTACCTGCAGGACTATAGCGAGATGTTTCCCATTGGCTATCTGGATGCACGCCCCGTCATCGGTCGCGAGATTATCTGGCACTTTCTTATCTCGCCGTATATGGGTGAGGGGCGTTTCGAGAGCTATGCGGACGGTGCCAATAGCCAGCGTCCTGCGCCGCAGGTGCGTAGCTGTCCGTCGGCGACCTATCGCGGTGCGCTGGCATTCTCGATGAGCGAGCGCATCGGGGGCAACGGACGCATGCAGGGTGGGAACGCCGTCTGGCGCTGCTCGAACAATCTGGAACCGTGCCTGCCCGCTTCCCAGCCGATGCTGACCCATCCAGCGGAAACCATCGTCTATGGCGACGGCACGCAGAATCAGGAATGGGCAGGCAACTGTGGCGCGCTCTACTGGTGGACACCCGGCTTGCTCAACGGCTGGGGTGGCAACCCTGCGCGTACCGATGCTGAATGGGACCTGATCGACCGCGACTTTAACGGGCTGGCAGCGAACCTGCGCACCGCCTTCCAGGTGCGCTACCGACACGGCGGCAGGACCGCCATCATTGTCTGGGCGGATGGACATGTAAAGGCGATGCGCCGTGGCACGATCCAGGTACCCTGGCACTGGCAGCTTGGCGGTGAGCAGCCTGACCCAAGCATCCGATAGGCGGGAAGATGCAGGGGCGAACCATCCAGTTCTCAGGCTATGTATGGCGTGTGAAGGCAAGCCAGACGCCCGTCGGACCAGGGCCGAACTACTTCTCGGACAGCGAATGTAATGTATGGCTGGACGGGCAGGGACGGCTGCACCTGAAGATCACACGCACAGGCGGTCTCTGGCAATGCGCGGAGGTGGTCTGTACACGCTCGCTGGGCTACGGAACCTATCGGTTCTATCTCGACAGCGAAGTGCATGCGCTCGACCCACGAGTGGTGTTGGGGCTTTTTACCTGGAGCGATAGCCCGGAGTTCGGGTATCGCGAGATTGATATCGAATTCGCGCGGTTTCAGGGTGTTTCCGGTCCAAACGGCTACTACACCATACGCCCTCATAATCCAAACCCGCCGCAATACGCCTTTTCCTGGATACCGAACACGCCACGCTCGGTGCATCTGTTCCGCTGGGAGCCAAACCAGATCCTCTTTCGCAGTGTGCGGGGTCATCGCCCAGAGCCATCGAGCGCAAGCGCCATCGTCGCGGAATGGACCTATATCGGCAGTCGTGTGCCCCCTCCTGGCAACGAAACGCCGCGCATCAACCTCTGGCTGATGGAAGGGCAACCGCCCACCAACGGACGCGAGGTGGAGGTGATTATCCGCCGTTTTGAATATCTGCCGTTGCGATAGGGAGGCGGATCCGCATGCGAACCATGAGCAAGGGGATAGCAACCCTGCTGAACGGGCTGGTGATGGGCGCGCTGCTGAACGCCCAACACCGCTTTGATGACTTTCAAGGCGGATTGAGGCAGGAATTAGCGTGGAGTTGGCAAGTGCCGGGCAACACTCCCTTGAACTCTTATGCTCCTGAACGGGTACACTTCACGGATGACTGGCTGCGGATCGAGGCGCAGCCAGGGACGCTGTATGAGCGATTCAACACGATCCGCAATCTACCGAGTTTGCCTGTGCCCGCGCTGCGCGGCGCGTGGCTTATCGAGACCCGTGTTCGCCTGGAGCGAGGAGGTCAGTCGGGCAGCTATCTTCAAGCAGGGCTGGTGCTGTTCCAGGACGCCGATCACTACTTTAATCTCCATCTCGTGTATGACCCTGCACAGGGGCACTGGCTGCGTGTGAGCGCAGGACATGAGTGGGACGGCACTTATCAGTGGGCGGGGTTGACCACCGCGCTCTGGTCTCCCAGTGAAGGCAACACAGTGCGCCTTCAAATCCGCTATGACCCTGCGACGGAACAGGTCGCCTTTTTCTACGACCGCGAGAACAGTGCGTTCTGGCAGCCGCTGAACGGCTCACCGCGTTCACTGCACGATCTTCCCGCCTTGCAAGCCGTCGCAACGCAGGGAGGGCGAATCGGTCTGTATGTTGACACGGCAGGCTGGCAAGGTTCACCTCCTCCTGTGGCATGGTTCGATTATCTGGAGATCGATAACGCGCCTCACCCCGCCGACATTAACGCGGATGGTTGGGTGGACGACGCGGATCTGCTAACGGTGCTGTTCGCCTTGGGGGAGATGGGTTGCCATCGCCCAGCCGATATTAATCACGATGGGCAAGTGGATGATGCCGATCTGCTAACGGTGCTGTTCGCTTTTGGCGAATCGTGACCTTTAGGCACAAGCAGCTTTTCTTGAAAGCGACCAAGGGCGCATGGAATCCCTGAG
>BEHR01000035.1 GCA_002898555.1 bacterium HR15 | reverse complement strand
GGTGGTGCTTGGCAGCACTGGAATTGGCGTGGGGACTTGGTGGCGACGAGCGACGCCGCTGGCTCTTTCGCTTCGGCAGCCTTGACCGATGCGTTTGGGGATGTGGTGAACGGGATGCGTCAGGTGTATGACTGGAACGGTGCGTGGTTGTATCGGAACGAGCTGACCGAGGCGGGTGGCTTGGTGAAGGTCGGCGTGCGCTGGTACGACCCTGTAGTAGGACGGTTCCTGCAACAAGACCCGTGGCTGGGTTCGGTCTATGCTCCGCGCACGCTGAATGGGTATGCCTACTGCCTGAATGACCCCGTGAATGCGGTGGATCCAAGTGGGGAAATCCCCTTGGTTGTGGCGGTGATCATCATAGGAGTTGTTGCGGGTATTGCGTTAGATGAAATCATTGAGGGAGTACAAGGGCATCGCTATAATGATCCCGTGATGAATATCACCTTGATTACGACAGGAGCTGCTGTATGCGTCGCGTCTGGACCACGCACAGGGGTAGGTAGTTTCCAAGGACCCAGAGGTGGGAACAAAGTTAGTGGTCCAGTGTACATCGGTGCAGACCCCGTGGGAATAGGTGTCGGCACTGGACTAGTTACTGGCGGGATAGTTGATGTTATCGAGCAAAAGCTTGGTGTGGACATTGGGTGGTTTTACACACCTGAGTAAGCATGCTAATGCTGGTCACCAATCTTTGATGGAGGTTGTAGCAATGGCGAAGAGTGTTCTCAATGACTATGAGTTGTTAACAGAGGAGAAGAAGCTTGCAATTGTCAGTATTATCGATTCATTTGCGCTTACAGTGATATTTCTTCTTCTGCGACGAATCAGTTTTGCGATTTTATTAGGGGTTCTGTCTGTCATTTTACATCCGCAGGCGCCTTATATTTACCGTTGGCTTGTCGCCGGGATTACGATTTGTAGTTTATTATGCTGGTATCTACCGCTATACGGTTCAAGCATCGTTCTTGGACCTGTGCCACACATCGATCTTCGCGGGCGGCTCATCCAAGCGTGGTCGCAATTTGCAGTGTTATACGAGGAAGCAACGGCTTTAACGCGCCGTAAGCGAATGTTATGGTTGTTGCTAATAACTGTCTATTCGATACCACTTATCACAGTCCTTCTTGATCCGACAGCTGATTTTTACAATGTCAGTATGCCATTCCATGTTCATTTGCTTTTGGCAGCATCTGTTGGGCTTGCTATAAGTGCTTTATACCCTCGCAGTTTTACTGCCTCTTTTGACGACATTGATTTCAAAATGGAGTTTGTTATAACTGATTACAGAATATTTTTATCCTATGCTTTGTATTCAATTTTTTCATTATATATTTTCTTTTCATTAATACTCAAGTGATGAGACCACCGGAGTGAGAACTGATCGGCGTAGAGGCATAGTCCATCAGGTGTGGTGCTGATCGTGAAGCGGAGGGGGAAGCCCGAAAAAAACGCCAACTGGCGAGCGAGCCTCCGGGCGTGTAGGGGCAGACCTTTGTGCAAAATTTTCCTTATCCGGGGTAGCCCAAAAACCTATGCCGATGTTCTTTTATTCTTTAACGGCTCGGCAAGAAGCCCTGCCCTCAACACGGCATTCTGGGTGTTGTGCTCACATATTTATTCCGAACATCCTTCCCCTCGCTGAGCCACCGAATGCTCCCTCAGAACAGGCGGAAGGGTGTGAACGCGAGGTAGACCCCGAACAGGTCTGCATCACGGGTCGTGTGATTGCGTGAATAGTAGGTGTAGAGATAGACCGCACTGTTCAGGGCGCGTCCAATGCCGACGCTGGTGTAGCCATCGCCATTCGGCAAGCGCAGATACTCGCCGCTGATGTCCACTCCACCCAGCTGGAACTGTGCGCCAACGCCCCAGCCCCATTGCTCCGACTGATAAAAACCTCCCAGATGGAACCGCCCAAACGAAGTCGTGCGCGTACCCACCAGGTAGTACTGGGGCTGGGTACTCTCTGCGATGTTCCAGACACCCACCGCCACGCCAGGAGCGCGCTCGGTCTCCGGGGTCAGCACCAGCCGACTATTGAACGCCCATTGGCGCGTTTCGGAGCGGTCAAACCCAACACAATCAACACCTACTTCAAACCGGTCGGTGAACATCAACTGGGTGTAAAGGCAGCGGGTGCGTGTCTGGCTATAGAAGCGCGAGAGACCATACTGTTCCGCCGCCAAATAGAGCGAGCGCGCATAGCCCCGGTTCGCCGTGGGCATAAACACCACCGTCTCCGGAATGGCAAATGCAAGGCTCACCAGTCCTAACAATCCCAATCCTCCAGCGAGTCGCCTTCTCATCGTTGCACCTCGCAACTGTTTTTCCATCATGGAGCCACTTTGATTCAGGTAAAATTCTTGGTGTAGGGAGGCGAAATGATGCAGAGACGCAAGATCAGGGCAGCGATGGTGACCGATATCGGCGGGATTGGCGACGAGTCGTTCAACGCCTCTGCTTGGCGTGGGCTGCAACGCGCTCAGAAGGAACTGGGCGCGGAGGTGCGCTATTTGGAGTCACGCTCGGCAGCCGACTATGTACGCAATCTCACCTCGCTGGCACGGCAGGGCTATGATGTCGTGTTTGCCATCGGCTTTTTGATGGAGGACGCGCTGGCACGGGTCGCGCCGCGCTTTCCGAAGGTCTACTTCGGCATCGTGGACGGGCGTGCCCCGAACCTACCCAACTGCGTATCACTTATCTTCAACGAGCAGGAAGGCTCCTTCCTTGTCGGTGCCCTGGCTGGCGCGATGACCAAGACCAACATCGTCGGCTTTATCGGCGGGATGAATGTGCCGCTTATCAAGAAGTTCGAATACGGCTATCGGGCAGGGGTTTTGACCACTAACCCGCGCGCAAAAGTGTTGGTCGGCTACACGGGCAACTGGGACGATGTGACCAAAGGGCGTGAGCTCGCGCTGACCCAGTTCAATCAAGGCGCGGACATTATCTATCACGCGGCGGGACGATGCGGCATCGGGGTGATCCGTGCCGCCCAGCAGAAGGGCAAAGGCTACTATGCGATTGGCGTGGACAGCGACCAAGACCACCTCGCCCCGGGGCGCGTGCTAACCAGCATGATGAAGCGCGTGGATAACGCGGTGTTCGATGTGTGTAAGCGGGTGGCAGAAGGCAGGTTCCAGGCGGGCACAATTGTGTATGGCGTGAAGGAGAAAGGCGTTGGACTGAGCCCGATGCGCTTCACGCGCAAGGATGTGCCCGACGCGACGATGGCAAAGATCCGCCGGCTGGAACAGATGATTGCCCAGGGTAAACTCAAGCCGCCCTACGACGCGCAGACCTTCGCCCAGTTCAAGCCACCCAGAGTCTGAAACCTGGCAGGTCTGACCTGGCTTCCCGGAGAGGCGGCATGCAGCGTCCGAGCTGGGATGAGTATTTCATGCAGATTGCGCATGTGGTGGCGGGGCGGGCGACCTGCCCACGGCGCAGCGTGGGCGCGGTGATTGTGCTGGACAAGCGTATCTTAGCCACAGGCTACAATGGGGCACCGCGTGGACTGGCACACTGCACGGAGGTCGGCTGCCACATCGTGGCAGGACACTGTATTCGCGCCCTGCATGCCGAACAGAACGCGATTCTACAGGCAGCGCTGAATGGCGTCTCCACGCGCGGCGCGACCCTCTATGCCACCTGCCAGCCATGCAACCACTGCGCCAAGATGATTATTAACGCAGGCATCGTGCGCGTGGTGTTCGAAGGCGACTATCCCGACGAGTTCGCGCTGGAGCTATTTGCGGAAGCGGGCATCGCGCTCGAACGCTTCCTCGAGGGTAAACTGGTACCGGTGGATTTAACGCCTTACAAACCGAAGCGATGAAAACTATCACCGCGGTCTTTGTCATTTCGCTCATTGTTAGCTACCTGCTAACCCCGTGGGTGCGTGAGTGGGCGATTCGCGCGGGTGTGATGGACATTCCCGACGCGCGGCGTGTACATCAGGAACCGATACCGCGCTGGGGCGGGCTGGCAATCTATATCGGCGTGCTACTGGGCATGCTGGCAGGGTTGATACGCCTCTATCTGCTGGCGCCGAGCGCGGAGGTGTTCTTTGCCCGCGCGATGCCCTTGCTGGGGCTGCTGCTCGTCGGCACGGGTGTGCTGCTCTTTGGCATGCTGGACGACAAGCGGGGCTTCTCGGCATTTGTGCAGGCGGGGGTGCTGTTGCTGGCAGGGCTGGCTGTGCAAGCGTTCGGTGTGCAGATCGAAGGCTTTAGGGCGCCGCTGGGCGGCAGTTTCGAACATGCTCGCTGGATCCCCTTCGGCGGGTGGGCGATTCCCATTACAGCCGTCTGGATGTTCGTCATCAGCAAGACGATGGACACCATCGATGGGCTGGATGGGCTGGCAGTGGGGGTCAGTGCGATTGCTGCGCTCGCGCTGGCGTTAATGGCGCTGCAAGCCGCCAACATGTTGAACCAGCCCTATCCGAACTGGCTGATCGCCATCAGCGCGGCGGCGATCGCAGGGGCATCGGCCGGTTTCCTGCGCTATAACTTCAACCCTGCGCGTATCTTCATGGGCACTGGCGGAGCGCAGTTTCTGGGCTTTATGTTGGCGGGGCTGGCAGTCATCGGCGCGTTCAAGGCAGCGACGATCTTCGCCATCGTAATCCCTGTGCTGGTCTTTGGGCTGCCCTTGCTCGATGCGGTCAATGTGGTGATTCGGCGCGTGTTGAGTGGGCATCCCATCCACAAGCCCGACAAGCGCCACATTCATCACCAGCTGTTGGAATGGGGCTTGAGCCATCGCCAGACAGTGTTGCTGCTGTATGGCGTTACGCTTCTGCTTGCGCTGTTAGCGGTATGGCTATTTATTCGGGCGCTGGGCTGACCTTTAATCCCAACGCGCATTATTTCGCCTCCTTCGATGGGGCGCACGCCTGCAGATAGCGACTGGGCGGCGTGCTGCGCTGCAGGTGCTGAAGGATGAAACGCGCCGCCTCCGCCACCTTCTGCCGAGCCACACCCGTCTCAATGCCCATGCTGTCCAGCATGTAGAGTAGGTCCTCCGTCGCCAGATTGCCCGCTGCGCCGGGCGCGAAGGGACAGCCGCCTAATCCGCCTGCACTGCTGTCGAAAATCCATACCCCCATCTGCATCGCCATCAGCACATTCGCCAGCGCCATGCCATAGGTGTCGTGGAAGTGGTAGGCGGTTCGCTCCAGCGGGAGCAAGCCATGCAGCCGTTCAGTCAATTGTGCAACCTGCGTGGGCACCGCCGCGCCAATCGTGTCGCCCAAACTAATCTCATCCACGCCCATCTCAAGCAGCCGTTCCACCACCGGCAGCACCTGCTCCGGGGGGATCGTGCCCTCATAGGGGCAGACGAACGCTGTCGAAATATAGGCGCGCACCCATAACCCCGCCTGTCGCGCCTCCTGCACCACCTGCTCAAACTCCTGCAGCGACTGCCCAATTGTGCGATTGAGATTTTTCTGGCAGAAAGTCTCGGACGCCGCGGTGAAGATAGCGATTTCGCGTGCGCCCGCGGCGAGCGCACGCTCCAACCCTTTCAAGTTGGGCACCAGCACGGGGTAGCGCACGCCAGGCAGGCGATGAATGCCCATCAGCACCTGTTCCGCATCGGCAAGTTGCGGCACCCAGCGCGGGCTGACGAACGAGGTCGCCTCCACCACAGGCAAACCCGCATCTGCCAGCATTTCGATGAAGCGAATTTTGACCTCTGTGGGCACAAAGGTCGGCTCGTTCTGCAACCCATCGCGCGCACCGACCTCGACCACACGCACCCGCTGCGGCAATGATAGCGTGCTCATCGCGTCCCCTCTATCCATTCAACGGGAGGTTCCGAGTTCCTGCGCTGTGCCCAGAGACGCGCGGTGTGCCCGCGCGTGTGCCAACCTTCGTCATAGTGGCGAATCGTCATTGTGGACGGCAACAGGGTGGGCAGTTCGCCAGGGCGCAGCACGCGTGCTTCAGAGGAGGGACGACCAAACTGCGCCCGATGAATGGTGGTGAAGGTCTCCATGAGGAAGTGCCCACCAGGTCGCAGCCATTCCGAGACACGCTGAACCAGCGGACGGTGCAGAAAGAAGAAACAGGTGATGATATCGAACGATCCAGCAGGACACCAATCGGTTTCGAGATCGGCTTCGAGCCATTGGATGGGCGGGGCGTCGGGCGCATAGCGTGCCTGCAGCTCGCGTCCCCGTTCGAGCGCGTCGGGCAGCCGATCCACCGCAACCACCTGCCATCCGAGATCCGCCAAATAGACTGCCTCGCGCCCAGCGCCGCAGGCGAGATCCAATCCACGCCCTGGCGGCAGCAATGGGGCAACCTGTTGTAGGAACTCGTTCGGCTCCCAGAGGCGATAGCGCACCACTTGGGGCGGATTCCCCCTATCGATAGCGCGAGGGATGCATCGGCTCAGGCGGGCACGGCGTCCTCGAGCATGGAGCCAACCCAGCGCGTAATAAGCTTCCACCCCTGTTGGCAAAAGCTCCATTTCTACAAATGGCGGTGCGAGTTCATGCTGGCGTGCCTCCAGCTCGTCCAGCGGAATGTGAACCATGGGGAGATTCCCCGAAGGGCAGGCTGCCCGCGCCACACAAAGCAGACGAGTGGGCAACAGCATCGCTTACTCCAGCAGGCGAGCGATAGGCGTCTCGCCCCCATACACCTGCGCGCCTACACGGGTCAGTATCTCCACATGGCGTGTGAAAAGGAGCAAGTCCACCTGGCTGCCGCGCCCGATAAAGGCGACCTTCTGACCCGCTTGTACCGTTTGCCCCTCCTGCACAAAGGTAGTGATTTTATTCACGAACTTATCGGCAATCTCCACCATCGCGAGGCGCACCTTGCCGTTCTCCAACAGGAGGGTCTGACGCTCGTTCTCCAGCTGGAACCGCTTCCCCAGCAGGTCCACAGCGCGCCGCAGCCACGCCATGCGAACATATTCCCACAGGTCAAGCATCGGCAGGTTGGCGCGTGCAGGCGTGTAAACGATACGCTGAATCGTGCCCGCGACGGGCGCGTAGTTGTAGTGCACATCGAGCGGACTCATATAGATGCCAATCAGCCAGCCTTCGCGCGCACCACCCCAGTCCGTGCGCATAATCTCCGTGATGGGGATAGCCCGCCCTAACTTTTCAGCAAAGACCGCACCCTGCACCACAGGACGGATATAGACCACTTTCCCATCACAGGGTGCGAGGATCAGGTGCGGGTCACGGGGTGGAATGCGCCTTGGGTCGCGATAGAACCAGACATGCCGCAAGAACCAGTTCGCACCCGCCGCTACAGCAACGATACCAACAGCCATCTTCAGCCAGCGCGGAATTTTCATATCACTATTTGCCATTTGATGAGCAGACACCCTGTCCCTCTCTCCCACGCCGTGGGAAAGGAGAATGCCCTCAACCAAGTAGGTCTAAAAACTGTTGTACGCTTGCTATCTGCACCCCACATGACCTGAGCTATTCTATACTGTATTATAGCGCCGGTTGTCCATCATTGTGCGCAAGACCATCGGCAGGATGCCGCCGTGTCGGTAGTACTCCACTTCGATAGGGGTGTCTACGCGCGCCAGCACCTGGAAGGCACGCTCGGAGCCATCGGGTTTGACCGCGCGGACGGTCAGCGTTTTGCGTGGCGTTAGCTCTGAGATGCCCTCGATATGGAACACCTCCTCGCCCGTAAGCCCCAGCGTCTGCACATTCTCGCCCGGCATAAATTGCAGGGGCAATACGCCCATTCCTACGAGGTTGCCCCGGTGGATGCGCTCGAAACTCTCGGCAATCACCGCACGCACGCCCAGCAGTGCCGTGCCTTTCGCTGCCCAGTCGCGCGAGCTGCCAGAGCCGTACTCTTTGCCTGCCAGCACAAGAAGTGGGATCCCGCGCGCCCGATAGCGTTCACTCGCTTCAAACATCGTGACGCGCTCTCCCGTGAGCCAGTCGATGGTATAGCCGCCCTCCACGCCAGGCAGCAGCAGGTTCTTGATGCGGATATTCGCGAAGGTGCCGCGAATCATCACCTCGTGATTGCCGCGTCGTGAGCCGTAGGTGTTAAAATCGCGCGGTTCCACCCCTTTGCTAATCAGATACTGCCCTGCAGGGCTGTCCACAGGGATGCTACCGGCGGGCGAGATATGGTCGGTGGTGATACTATCGCCAAAGATGGCGAGCACGCGCGCGTGATGAATATCCTGCAAGGGCGGTGGGGTGTCGGGCATACCGTCGAAGTAGGGTGGTCGCTGAATGTAGGTACTGTTCGGGTCCCACTGATAGGTCTGGGTTTGGGGAATGGGCATGGATTGCCAGCGCTCGTCGCCCTCAAACACGCTGGCGTAGCGGTGCTTGAACATCTCGGAGCGTACCGAACGAGCAATCGTTTCGCGCACCTCTTGCGGACTGGGCCAGAGATCGCGCAGGTAGACAGGCTGACCGTTCGGGTCGTGCCCCAGCGGTTCGTTATAGAGGTCGATATCGATTCTGCCCGCCAGCGCGTAAGCAACCACCAGTGGGGGCGACGCCAAATAGTTCGCCTTCACTAAGGGGTTGATACGCGCTTCAAAATTGCGGTTGCCTGACAGGACCGCCGCGACGACCAGATCGCCCTCGCGAATCGCCTTCGCAATGGGCTCTGGCAGCGGTCCGCTGTTGCCGATGCAGGTGGTGCAGCCGTAGCCCACCACATGGAACCGCAACGCTTCCAGATAGGGCAGCAGCCCAGACGCCTCCAGATAGTCCGTCACCACCCGGCTGCCAGGCGCAAGGCTCGTCTTGACATGGGGCTTGACCGTCAGCCCATGCTCGACCGCCTTCTTTGCCAATAGCCCCGCCGCCACCATCACTGCTGGATTAGAAGTGTTGGTGCAGCTGGTGATGGCCGCAATCACCACATCGCCGTGATGGAGCAGTATCTCCTCACCGTCGATGAGGACGGGCACGCCCGTGTGTCCACGCTCGGTGGGCGAACCTTCGGCAGGCGATTCAGTCTCCCAGCGATCGTTTTCTGGTTCGGTCAGCCCGAAGCCACCCTCCCGAATGGGCGTATAGAGCGCTTGGCGGAACCGCTCTTTGACCTCACGCAGGGGCACGCGGTCATGCGGACGCTTCGGTCCAGCAAGGCTTGGTTCCACCGTGCTTAAATCCAGCTCCAGAATGTCCGAATATTCAGGGTCGGGCGTTTCATCGGTGCGGAAGAGAGCATTCTCCTTGCAATAGGCTTCTACGAGGCGGATGAGGCTCTCGTGCCGCCCCGTGAAGCGCAAATAGTCCAGCGTGCGGGCGTCCACCGGGAAGAAGCCCATCGTCGCGCCGTATTCGGGCGACATGTTCGCGATGGTGGCGCGATCCTCCACACTCAGACTGCTCAATCCGGGTCCGTAGAACTCCACAAACTTATCCACCACACCCTTCTTGCGCAGCAGTTGTGTTACGGTCAGCACGAGGTCGGTGGCAGTTGCACCTTCGGGCAGTTGCCCAACGAGCTTGACGCCCACCACTTGCGGAATGAGCATGTAATAGGGCTGCCCCAACATCACCGCTTCCGCTTCGATGCCCCCCACACCCCAGCCCAGAATGCCCAGCGCATTAATCATCGTGGTATGGCTGTCAGTGCCGACCAGAGAATCGGGAAATGCCCACATCTCGCCATTGACCTGCTTCGTCTGCACCACCCTGCCCAGATACTCCAGATTCACCTGATGCACAATCCCTGTGCCGGGCGGCACCACGCGGAAATTATCGAATGCTTGCTGCGCCCAGCGCAACAGCATGTATCGCTCGCGATTGCGCTCAAACTCCTTTTCTACATTCAGTATAAAGGCGTATTCTGTACCGAAGTAGTCCACCTGGACCGAATGGTCAATCACTAAATCGACGGGCACTACGGGGTTGATTCGCTGGGGATCACCCCCACGCTCCTGAATGGCATCGCGCATTGCGACGAGATCGACCACGCAGGGCACGCCCGTGAAGTCCTGCAGAATGACCCGCGCAGGCATTAAGGGGATTTCCTGCGGCTCAGGCTGGGGTTGCCAGTTCGCGAGGGCTGCGATAACTGCTTCTGCCTCGTCGCCCAGAATCGCTTTACCTGCCGGCGTTTCGGCAAGACGCAACATATTCTCCAGCAGCACCCGTATTGAAAAGGGCAACCGCTCAATGTGGCCGATGCCCTGTTTTTGCAGGGCAGGCAGGCTGACAATGGTATAGTTTTGTCCCTCCACATTCAGCGTGGTCTTGACGCTCATCGCCTTACTCCTCCATCCCTATTGTACCCATTCGAGATCTCGCAAAATTCACGCCCCATTTACGAATTCTATGGAGGTTACCAGATAGGTCGCATGTTCGCTGCTGTCGGGCAGGCGCAGGCGCAGGCGAAAATCTGGCTCCACCCGCAGGGCAATCCCCACGGGACGCCCCGGCACATCCAGAATCTGATAGATGCGACCTCCGGTGTCATCGCGTGCTTGCCAGAGTGGGTGCAACAAGGTCGCCCCGGAACTTGCCACTTGCATCGCCAGTTCCTTCAAGCGTTTGCCAATTCCCTCAATTAAGTGGGCACGAAGGGCTCGATAGGGACCGGGACAGGGCAGGTCGAGCGCGAACTCTTTGCGCTTTTCGGGGGATAATCCCTGCCAGACCGAGATGGCGCTTTCGCGCAGTGGCTCGGGGAACTCGCGCTGTGCCAGGTTGATCCCTACCCCCACGATGGCGGTCTCCTCCACAATCTCCACCAGCACACCACCCAATTTACGCCCTTGCAAGATCAAGTCGTTGGGATACTTAAGCCGCACCTGCAAGGGGGGAAAGGCTTGCTCCAGCGTTTCCGCTGCTGCAATCGCCGCCGCGATGCCCAGCAAGCCGGGTGGGTCTGGGAGGGGCACATCCCACAGCAAAAAGGAGACCAGCAGGCTCGTGCCCGGTTCATCGTGCCAGCGTGCACCACGCCGCCCGCGCCCTGCCGTCTGATGATCAGCGCATATCGCGTCCCAAGCGCGCTCACCCCGCTGAACCTGCTCGATGGCGACCCGCTGCGTGCTGTCCACTTCATCCAGAAAAAGCAGCCGCATCCACCGAAATTTTACCGAACCCTAACCATAGTTAACCCCACCTTAACGGGCATTGTTGTAAGCTTCATGCCGTCATCGCTGGCTGGCGATTTTCTCCAGCCTCGGTCCTCTCCCCTTATGCCTGCGCGAGGGAAGATGAGATACGCCGCACGGCTCTCGCCCCGTGCGGCGATTTTTTAGTACCGCTTTGTACACGCATGCACCGCCTTCGCCTGCTCTATCGGCTCCGCGCAATGGCTTGCTCCAAGTCCTCGAGGAGGTCGTCTACATCTTCAATACCGACCGAGAGACGAATGAGCGTATCGGTGATGCCGATTCGGGCGCGCTCCTCCGGAGGGATGGAAGCATGCGTCATCGTGGCGGGGTGAGACATCAGCGATTCCACACCACCCAGCGACTCGGCTAAGGTGAAGAGGCGCGTGCTGGATAGAAAGCGCATCGCACGCTCCACATCGCCCTTTAGCTCCACCGTGACGATGCCTCCGAAATCGCGCATCTGTCGCCGCGCCAATTCATGCCCCGGATGGCTCGGCAGCCCCGGATAGCGCACCTGCTGGACCTCAGGGTGATTCGCCAGGTATTCGGCAATGCGTCGGGCGTTCTCACAGTGCTGGCGCATACGCAACGCGAGCGTTTTGATGCCTCGCAGCACCAGGAAGCAGTCCAACGGTCCGGGCACCGCGCCCACCGCGTTCTGATAGAACTTCAGTTGCTCGTAGAGGACGCGATCGCGAACGCAGAGCGCACCGCCCACCACATCGGAGTGTCCACCCAGATATTTGGTTGTGGAATGCACCACAATATCCGCGCCGAACTCGAACGGTCGCTGCAGGTAGGGCGTGGCGAAGGTGTTGTCCACCACCGCCAAAGCACCATGCGCGTGCGCCAGTTCGCACGCTGCCCGTAAATCGACGATCGCGAGCATCGGATTGCTCGGCGTTTCGATCCAGAGCAGCCGTGTATTTGGGCGAAAGGCGCGGCGCAGCGCGTCGATGTCCTCGCCATCCGCATAGGAGAACTCGATGCCCTGCTTCGCCCACACCTGTTCAAAAAGGCGGTAGGTTCCTCCGTAAAGATCGCGCGTCGCCAGCACATGGTCGCCCGCTTTCAGCAGGTTCAGCACAGTGTTCTCGGCTGCCAGCCCGCTGGCAAATGCCAACCCATACTCCACGCCTTCCAACGCGGCGAGATTGCGCTCCAGCACAGCCCGCGTGGGATGGTCAGAGCGCGAGTATTCATAACCCTTATGCTGCCCCGGAGCTGACTGGGCATAGGTCGAGGTGAGGTAGACGGGGGTCATGATAGCACCAGTCGCAGGATCGGGTTCAATGCCAGCATGAATCGCTTTCGTTGCAAACCGCATCGGTGTTTATGCCTCCTTCTCTGGGCGCAGGTGCCCTATGGTAATCCGAGCAGATGTGCCAGCGTATGCACAAGGTCATACTTGGTCAACACATCATATTGCTTATCTCCCACGGGCACCAGCACGGCGGTCTCACGGCTAATGAGGTCGGTCAGCTCATCGAGATAGGTGTCGGGCGAAACAATCGGGAAGGGCGGTTGCATCACCTCGCGCACCACATACGCCTGCAAGTCATAACCTTGCAGCACCATGCGCATGATCGCATCTTCTGAGATGGAGCCAATTGGTTCGCCCCCCTCCAGCACGGGCAGCTGCGACACATCGTGCGCCTCCATCAACTGGAACGCGGTCAGCAAAGTATCCTGGGGGCTAACCACCAGCAACTGGCGCACGGGACCGCGCTGGCGCTTCGCGTCGATCAGGTCACGGGCGGTGAGCTTGACGCGCGGCTCGTAGCAGCGATGTTCACGCAGCCAGTCGTCGTTATACACTTTATTTAACACGCGCAGCCCGCCGTCGGGCACGATGAACACGATAAGGTCATTTTCGGTTGCATTTTTGGCGACCTCCAGTGCCCCGTAAAGCGCGGAGCCTGCCGAACCACCCGCGAAGATGCCTTCCTCACGCGCCAACCGACGCGCCCACAGGAAGCTTTCGCAATCGCTGACCTGGATCACATCATCCAGCACGGAGAAGTCCATCGTGGAGGGGAAAATATCCTCGCCGATGCCTTCCACCAGATACGGATGCGCCTCCACCACCTTGCCGTGATGGAAGTAGTCATAGTAGACGGAGCCGACAGGGTCCACCCCTATCACCTTGATGTTCGGGTTGCGCTCTTTGAGGTAGCGTCCTGCGCCCGAAATGGTGCCGCCTGTGCCCATCCCAGCCACCAAGTAAGTAATGCGCCCCTCCGTATCCTCCCAGATTTCAGGACCCGTTGTGAGATAATGCGCTTCAGGATTGGCGGGATTGTCATATTGGTTCACAAAGAAGGAGTTCGGAATTTCCTGCGCCAGTTTGCGGGCGACCGAGTAGTAGCTGCGGGGGTCGTCAGGAGCGACCGCGGTGGGGCACACGATCACCTCCGCGCCCATCGCCTTGAGCATATTAATCTTCTCGCGCGACTGCTTGTCGGTAGTGGTGAAAATGGTGCGGTAGCCGCGCAGGGCAGCAACCATCGCCAGTCCCATCCCTGTATTCCCAGAAGTACATTCGATGATGGTGCCGCCGGGCTTCAACTTACCCTCGCGCTCCGCCCGCTCAATCATACGCAATGCGATCCGATCCTTCACGCTGCCACCGGGGTTCATGAACTCCAGTTTGGCGTAGATAGCGGGCTTCAGATGGCGTGCGAGGCGTTGGAGCCGCACCAACGGCGTCCGCCCAATTGCATCTAAAAGGCTCTCATAGCGCATCGTTCCACCTGCCACTTTGCGTATTGCCACGCTGCATCATTAATTATAGCCCATCACCTCCATACTATTAGATGCCCTCACCCTTAGTCTCTCTCTTAGAGGGCGAGGGGCTTGGAGGGCGAACCTCCCATCGTGCAGTCGTGTCAGACCGATGTATCTGCCCCACTGTGTTGAAAAAGGGCACACACAGGTGCGCCCCTACAAATTAGGGGTGGGCCCCTGTGTCTGCCCAAAATTTTTGCTATCGGGTCGGCAGGGGGCCCCACCTCTTAGTAAAGGAGTCAGCGTGCGCCTTCTTTCTCTTTCGGGCGCGTTTCCGTTTCGGGTTCAGCCGCGGGTTCGGCGGATGGGCTGACAGCAGCGGAATCGGTTTGTGCCTGCATACGCACCGCGCCCATACGCTGGGCGATTTGCATCAGTTGCTGTGCCAGTTCGCTGAGGCGACTGCTGCCATCGCCTAATGCTTGCAGTCCACTGAGCGCGCCGTCGATCGCTACGCCCAGTCCCAAGCCTTTGGCATACTGCTCGGTCATACGGGAGAGCGTCTCTGGGTCGCCAAAGATGTTCATATTGCCGCGGCTCATGAACTGCCCGATGGCGCGGGCGAGTTCGACCTGCACATCGCGCTGGGCTTCCACACGCAGTTTTTCGAGTTCGAATTGGAGCGCGGCTTCGCTGTAGGTCTGGCGGTATTCGAGGGCTTGGCGTTCAACCTCCACCCGGGCGCGTTCCACTTCGACCTGCTCACGGGCGATGTTCACATCGACCATCTTGATGGCGGTTTCGCCGCGGGCGACCTGCTCGCGTGCTTGGGCTTCGGCTTCGGCGCGGGTGCGGATGGCTTCGGCTTCCAGCTCAGCGGCTTGTTTTTGTGCCTCCGCTTTTTTGACCTCCGCAAAGGCAGCCACCTGCACCTCCGTCTCGCGCTTGATGCGCTCCTGTTCGATTTGTTGCTTCGCCGCGATGAGCTTGGTCTGTGCCTCGCGCTCGGCGGCAGCGAGTTGCTGCACGGTGATAATCTGCTGATTGGCTTTTTCGCGTTCTGCTTGCGCTTCCAGCGCCTTCTTCTCGGCTTCGGCACGCTGTCGCTCCGCTTCGGCAACGGCGATCTCTTTCTCGCGCTCCGCCAGTTCAATCGCTTTGGCGCGTTCGATGTCGGTCTTTTGCAGCTCTTGCTGTTTGAGCAGCAGCAGGCGGTCACGCTCGATGGCAGCGACGCGCACGGCTTGCTCCTGTTGGATTTGTGCCTCTTGCACTTGCCGTTCCTGTTCGATGCGGTAGGTGTCGGCTTCGCGCTTCTTTTCGGCTTGCGCTTTGGCGATTTCGGCTTGCTGGGCGGCTTCGGCTTCCGCTTGCTGGCGTTCCAGCTCCAGAATCTCCTTGCGCGTCTGCACATTTTTAAGCGTGATTTCGCGTTGTGCCTCGCGCTCCAAGCGGTTGCGCTCCACCAGTGCCGCCTGAGTGATTTCGGTGATTTTGCGCTTGCCCTGCGCGTCGAAGATATTGGTGTCGGAAAGCAGCTCCTGCGAGGTCTGGTCCAGGCGAGAGATGGTGACCGATTCGAGCGAGAGACCGTTCTGTTCGAGGTCGGCGCGCACCAGTTGCTGCACCGCGCTGGCGAAGGCGTCGCGCTGGGCGTGGATCTCCACCAGGTCTTTGGTCGCGGCGACGCTGCGCAGGGCGGAGACCAGCTTCTCGAACACCAGTTGGGAGACCGACTGGGCGTTCACCGATTTATCGCCCAGCGAACGGGCAGCGTTCAGCACCGCTTCCTCTTCGGGTTGGACCTTGATATAGAACTCGGCTTTCACATCCACGCGCAGGTTGTCGCGCGTGATGAGCGCGTCGGGTCCCTTGCGTTCCACCTCCAGTTTCATCGTCTCCAGCGAGACAGGTACGAGCGTGTGAAACCAGGGCAACACGAAATCACCGCTATCGATGAGCACTTTGCGCCCGCCCAGCCCTGTGCGCACATACGCCATATTGGCAGAGGGGCGCACATAGAACTTGGTGAGCAGCCACAGGTAGCCCCCGATGAAAAACAGGATTAGCCCCAGCGCACCGAAGACAACCTGGTGCACCCAGCCCCACGGCTGCACATAGTTGCCCCCGACCACGGCGAAGAACATCAAGCCGATTCCTGCGAGCATCAGCAGTACAGGAAACATCTCTGTCATCCTCCTCGTTTCAAAGGTTGTTCTTGGCTGCTGGCATTCTGGTGAGTGGAAGTGGGATGGGGTGCGTCAAAGGGGTGCGGCTCCACCAGATAGAGACGCTCCTCCTCATGATAGCGGGCGACAATAATCGGTGTATCGGGTGGAATGGGCGGCTCGCCGGGCATCGTGCGGCACACGATACGGTGGCGGTTGCCGAACGGGTCGCGCACCTGTGCCACACCGCCCTCCTCGGTGATGGTGTAGACGGCATAACCTTCACAGCCGACCAGCCCGCCGCGCCGCACCGCCGTGGGACGACGATTGTTCAGCAGGCGACGCGCCACCCGCGCCGCCGTGCGCCCAGTAAACATCATCACCATCAGGCTCAAACCCGCCGAGAGGGGGAAGAAGAGGAGTGGTAGACGCAAGAGAGGCTCCAGTGCTTGATTGGCGATGAGTCCGACCCCGCCCCACAGCACCATCAATATCGGAATCGCCAGCGTGATGGGCAGTCCTGCCCCAATGCCAAATAGCTGGAGCGCTTTCCAAATGAGGGGCGTCTCCTTGCTTTCGGCATGGCTTCCATGCGCATGAGAGGTCTCGGCGGAATGGTCGGCTTCGCTGTGCGCCTCGCCACCCTCAGCCCCAGTGGCTTCCCCCAGTTCGTGATGCGCTTCCGCATGGGCTAGATCCCCTGTATCAGCAGACACCTCGCCATGCGCCGCATCGCCCAGGTCGTGAGTGGTGTCCGCGTGGTGAACATCCCCAGTGGTGTCATGGAGAATTTCGCCATGCTCCAGCACGATGTCTGCCAGCCCCGACAGCGCAACTGCCGCCATCAGGAACAGCCCCACCGCGAGGGGTAGGGCAAAGATAATGTTCCACCACTCCAGCAAGTTTGCCAGGGACACTGCCCATCACCGCTTTTTATTATAGCATGCGCTGGTTTTAAGTTCCCTGTAGCCCCACTCGCACTTGCCTAACGCGATATCGGTTCCCCTTTGACTCAGCGACATAAATTACTCGTCAAGATACGGGATTTGTCTCTATTAATCGGCGATGGGGTATAATGGGCTTGGAGGCGAGCGATGAAATTCAGCAGTGTGCTGGTGCTGGTGCTGATTGTGGTGGGGCTTGTGTTCACTGTGCGCGCCTTTGTGGAGAACACCAGCCCCTATGTAAAGGTGCGCGATCTGGAGCGACACTCGCGCAATGTGCATGTTGCCCTTACCCCCATCAAAGAGACCATCCGGTTCGATCTCAAAACGATGACCCTCACCTTTGAGGGCAAAGATGAGACGGGCGTGCTAAAGGTGGTCTATCCAAAGGGCAAACCGAACAATTTTGAGGCGGCGACGCAGGTGGTCGTGATTGGCGATTACAAAAACGGTATTTTCGAGGCGCGTGATATGCTGGTCAAGTGCCCCAGTAAGTATCAGGGCACCGCATCGGCACAGAGGTGAACTCAGGTGCTAACGGGCTATCTGGTGGTCTGGCTGGGTGTGCTGTTCGCTTTGATGGCGACAGCGCTCTACACGAGTAGCATTCGACGAGTCGGACGAGTCGAACCTCCTGGAAAATTGGCTCGGCAGGAGCCTCGCCCTCCATTGGAGTGGAACGACCCTGATCCCCTGCTTCGCTGGGCGCGCCGCATGTTTGCCCTTGCATTTCTAATGATTTTGGCGACGGAAGGCGTGCTGCAGTACGCGCTCATTACGGGTCGGTATGACCTGCAGTATGTGTTTAACTTCAGCGAGCGGTCGTTGCCCCTTTGGTACAAGATTGCGGGCGCGTGGGCAGGTCAGGAAGGCAGCTTCCTGCTGTGGGCGATTTGGACGGGGGTCTATGGCTTACTACTGATGCGCTCCGCAGGCGGCTATGAACGCTGGGTGATGACGGTCTACTCGGCGATCGTGCTGTGCTTGATGGGCATTCTGGCGTATCAGAGTCCTTTCGCGCCGTTACCTCCACCGCCTGAAAATGCGCCCTTTTTGCGAGCGAACTTCCCGCCGCGTGATGGCATCGGCTTAAACGCCTCGCTGGAGAACATTTGGATGACCATTCATCCGCCCGTGATTTTCTCGGGCTTTGCTGCCTTAGCCGTGCCGTTTGCTTATGCGTTGGCAGCGCTCTGGCGGAATGAGTATCAGGAGTGGGTGGTTCGGGTGCGCCCATGGGCGATTTATGCCGCGACGATGCTCGGCTTCGGGTTGGCACTGGGTGGCTACTGGGCGTATGAGACGCTTGGTTGGGGCGGATTCTGGGCGTGGGACCCAGTAGAAAACACCTCTTACTTCCCTTGGCTGTTTATGGCGGCTGCGCTGCATGGGCTGATGCTGCAGGTCAATCGCGGGCGGATGACGCGCTGGAACCCCTTGCTCTGCGCACTGCCGTTCCTGCTGTTTGTCTATGGCACTTTTCTGACGCGCAGCGGGGTGCTGGCAGAGGTATCGGTGCATTCGTTCGACGCGCTGGCGAAAAGCGCGTTGGGGATTTTGATTTTGATGATGGGCGGCGGCACATTGCTCACTTTTGGCTTATGGGCGTGGCGGTATCGGCAAGCAGCTGCTTTTGGAGGGCGCGGCTCCCGCCGAGCCGATGCCGACAGCACGGAGTTGAGCACACCCCTTGCGGGGGAGCAACCACAGGAACGCCCCCCAAAGGGCTTCTCGCGTGAAGCCGCGGTGCGTTGGGGAATTATCCTGCTCATCATTTCTGCCTTGATCAGCCTTGTCGGCACTTCCTGGCCGCTAATCACCAAGTTAGTGCGTGGTCAACCGGTGTCGCTTCAGCCTTCATTTTATAATCAGATGCACACGCCGTGGGTGGCCATCACGGCGATTGTGCTGGCGGCGGCGCCGATGCTGCGCTGGCACGGCATGAGCCTCGACGACATCCTGCAGCGATTGACCAAAAGCTGGTTGATGGCGGTCGCGACGGGGTTTGTGCTCTATTTTCTGGGCTTCCGCGAGCCGATTACACTCTTTGTGGTGGTGCTGCTCTGCTTCACAGCGTATGCTAATCTGGGCGCGATCTGGCGGCGGGTGCGTGCCTCGCGTGTGACGGTGGGCGGCTTCCTGACCCATTTCGGGCTGGCGGTCGGCATTATTGGGCTAATCCTCTCTAACGCCTACGAGGGCAAACAGCAAGTGGTGATTCTGCAGGGTCAGGACACGCTGGCGTTCGGCTATCGCTGGCGATACTTGGGCATGACGGGCGATGCCCAGCAGTTTGGCGACCCCCGCTTTGATAAGTTCAATCGGGTGCGCATCGAGGTCGCCCGCCATGGGGAGAAGTTTATTGCGGAGCCACGCTTCTATCTCGATCGTCGCCGTGCCGACAATAACAGCGTGGTCTGGCCCTGGATTAGACGCTGGTGGGATCACGATCTCTATGTTTCTTTCTTCGCGCCGCCGCAGGTGGATGCCAGCCCCCTCTTGGCAGAGTTGCGTGAAGGGGAAAATCGCCAGGTAGGCGATTATACACTGCGCTTTGTCGATTTGCGAGCGGAGGGTTCGATGGGGCAGGAGGGCTTCCGCGCGATTGCTCGCGTGCAGATAAGCAAGCCCGGTTGGAAGCAGCCGGTGGAGGTGGAGCCGTTTCGATTGATAACGCAAAACGGCATCGTGCCAGTGCCTGTCACTTTGCCCGATGGCGCGGTGTTGGTGATTGGGGGGATGGATGTTGGGCAACGGCTGGTGGAGTTCCGCCTGTTAATGGTGCCCGGACATCCCGAGACACAGCCCCGTTGGGTCATTCCGTTAGAGGTTTACTATAAGCCGTTCACCATTCTGGTGTGGTTGGGTCCGCCCCTCGCCCTGATCGGCGGGTTACTGGCGGCGATTCGGCGGGCGCGCGATGGACGGTTCGCACTGGCGCAGTTGAACGCCGCGCCAATGCCTGCTCCAAAGCCACACAGAGTGCGGTCGCACAACGGTGCAGCGCGCCGTCCACGCACCAAGCAACCTCTGAAATTTTTCTCTGACCCAACCATGCGAAGTACCCCAGAGTAGGGGCAGACCCCTGTGTCTGCCCGAAATGTGGAGGGGCAGACCCCTGTGTCTGCCCGAAATGTGGAGGGGCAGACCCCTGTGTCTGCCCGAAATGTGGAGGGGCAGACCCCTGTGTCTGCCCGAAATGTGGAGGGGCAGACCCCTGTGTCTGCCCGAAATGTGGAGGGGCAGACCCCTGTGTCTGCCCGAAATGTGGAGGGGCAGACCCCTGTGTCTGCCCGAAATGTGGAGGGGCAGACCCCTGTGTCTGCCCGAAAACCAAGTAGGAGGTGAACCGATGGAACGCATCGATCGGCGCACTTTTCTGATTCAGTCGGGCAAGATGGTGCTGGGAGCAGCCGCAGGGCTGACCTTCCTACGCAGCTGGAGTTATAGCCCCAACGACACCATCGGTGTCGCCATCGTCGGCTTCAACGGGCAGGGCAAAACGCATATCCGTAACTTCATGGAGATCGAAGGCGTGCAAATTGTCGCCCTGTGTGATGTGGACGAACGGCTGCTCCCTCAAGGCGCAGCGATGGTGGAGCAGAAGCAAGGCAAACGCCCGAAACTTTATACCGATGTGCGACAGCTGCTGGAGGATAAAGCAGTGGATGTCATCTCTACCGCCACGCCCAACCACTGGCACGCGCTCATCACCATCTGGGCGTGTCAGGCGGGCAAAGATGTCTATGTGGAAAAGCCTGCCTGCTGGAGCTTCCACGAGGGCGAAAAGATGATTGAAGCGGCACGCAAATATAACCGCATCGTGCAGGTCGGGCACCAGACCCGCTCCGACCCCACTACACGGAACGCTGTCCAGCGCGTCTGGGCAGGCGAGATCGGGCAGGTCTATATGGCGCGTGGGCTGTGCTACAAGCCGCGCGGTCCTATCGGCTTCCAACCCGACAGCGACCCACCTGCCTGGCTACACTGGGAGCTGTGGCAAGGACCTGCACCGCGCCGCCGCTTCAACCCGAACTATGTGCATTACAACTGGCACTGGTTCTGGCTCTATGGTAACGGCGACATCGGCAATCAGGGCGTGCATCAGATGGACATCGCCCGCTGGTTTCTGAATAAGCGCTATCCCGTGAAGGTGCATTCTGTAGGCGGTCGCTACGGCTACAAAGACCAGGGCGAGACACCCAACACGCAAATTGCCACCTTTGAGTTTGAAGACGGCTCGCTGCTGGTGTTCGAGGTACGCGGACTGTTCACGAACGACGAACAGGGCGCAAAAATCGGCAACCTGGTATACGGCTCGCTGGGCTATATGTCATCGGGCGATGGCTATAAGCCACGCCGCTCACCCCAAGATGAGCTGACACCTGCCCAGAATCTGAACCTACCCCCGTTGAAAGGCACGGGTGAGCCGAACCATTATCGCAATTTCATTCAGGCGGTGCGCAGCCGACGACGCGAGGATTTGCACTGCGAGGTGGAAGAAGGCGTGATTTCAGCGCAGCTGGTGCATCTGGCGAACATCTCCTATCGACTCGGACGCGCTCTGCGCTTTGACCCGGTGCGCAAGCGGTTTGTCGACGATCGCGAGGCAAACGCGCTGCTGCGTCGCAACCACTACGCGAAAGGCTTCGAAGTGCCCGATCGGGTGTGATCACTCTGGGTATCCCGCCGGGTGCTTCAGGAACCAACGATAGGCATGCTCAGATGGGCGGGTATACTTCTTGAGTATGAAGGGCTGGACACGCATCACGCGCAATCCACGGGTGATGGGCGGTAAGCCATGCATTCGCGGCATGCGAATCACGGTAGGCACCATCGTAGGGCTGATGGCGTCAGGCTACACACCCGAGCAGATTCTGGCTGCATATCCTTATCTGGAACGCGAGGATATTCAGGAAGCACTGGCATACGCTGCATGGCGTGTTGAGGAGCAGGAACTGCCTATAGAAGCATGAAGCGGCTATGCATAAGATTAAAATACTCATTGATGTATGCCTGCCGCCTGCATGGTGTACCATCTTTCGGTCGGAAGGATGGGAGGCATTACACTGGTCTGAAGTCGGGGTGCTCACAGCTCCCGATGAAGAGATTATGCAGTGGGCACGAGAGCATGGGTATATCATTTTCACCCATGATATGGATTTCAGTGCTTTGCTGGCACTAACGGGGGCAGACGGACCGAGTGTCATACAAATGCGTACTCATGATGTCATGCCGACAACCCATGGCAAAAAGGTGGTGGATGTTATCAAGCAGCATACTGATAGCCTTTTGCGAGGTGCCATTATTACAATAGATCATGTTCGAAATCGCGTTCGAATTCTCCCAATTAATCAGATACCAGGATGATTTTTCCGAATTATTTTGCGTACCCCTCCGGGTGCTTCAGGAACCAACGATAGGCATGCTCAATCATTGTGGCAAGGTCGGAATAACGAGGCTGCCAGTTCAGCTCGCGCCTGGCTTTTTCAGCAGAAGCGACCAGCCGTGCCGGGTCGCCCGCCCGACGAGGTGCGTAATGCACCCGAATTGGCTTACCAACCACCTGCTCCGCTGCGCGAATCACCTCCAGCACCGAATAGCCTTGCCCATTGCCCAAGTTGTAGACCGTGCTGGACGCGCCTGACCGTAGCTGCCGCAACGCCAGATAGTGTGCCTCGCACAAATCCATCACATGGATATAATCGCGAACGCAGGTGCCATCGGGCGTATCGTAGTCCTTGCCGAAAACGGAGACGGCTTCGCGTTTGCCCATCGCGGTGAACAGCACCAGCGGAATGAGATGCTCTTCGGGACGGTGGTCTTCGCCAAGCTCGCCATCGGGGTCGGCTCCCGCCGCATTGAAATAACGCAGCGCGACCGAGCGAATGCCATACGCCTGACCATACCAGCGGAGCATGCCCTCCATCACCCGCTTCGTCTCGCCATAGGCGTTGGTCGGGCGAAGCGGGTGCTCCTCCGAGATGGGGAGTCGCTCAGGCTCACCATAGACCGCAGCCGTGGAGGAGAAAATGATATGCTGGACCTCATGCGCCCGCATCGCCTCCAGCAGACGGAAACAACCCAGCACATTGTTCTCATAATATCTGGCAGGTTCACGCATCGATTCGCCCGCAAAGATGAACGCCGCAAAATGCATCACGCACTCAATCGGGTAGCGGCGGAACACGCGATGGAGTGCGTCTGGGTCGCGCAGGTCGCCCTCCTCCACAATTCCACCCACAATCGCCTGCCGATGCCCCGTAGAGAAGTTGTCGAAAACGACCACCTGCTCGCCTTTTTGCAGCAGCAGCTTCACCATGTGCGATCCGATATAACCCGCGCCACCAACAACGAGAATCATAACCGCAAACCTTAAAAAAGAGAACCCAGGAGTCCCTGGATTACAAAAAATTTCAACAGCCTCCCCTGCCCCGCTGTCGCGCCATGCCGTTGTATCTCCTCATCGATGGCGCTGTTTCTTTGACTTGAGAAGCGCAGCGTCTACCTCTGCGCTTATTCTCTTTATCATACCCGATGCGGAGTGTTGGTACAGGGTATACTTTGGAGCAGAGGTGAGCGATGGGTAAAGAGGCTGTGCTATCACCTGATGCGCCTGCGCCGATAGGACCCTATTCGCAAGCAGTGCGCGTCGGGAACTGGGTGTTTATCTCGGGTCAGATACCTTTGGATCCAGCGACGGGGGAGATTGTGCCGGGTGGCATCGCGGCGCAGACCCGTCAGGTGCTGCAAAACCTGCAAGCCGTGCTGACCGCACTCGGCGCCAATCTCGACAGCGTCGTGAAAACGACTATTTACATGGTCAACCTGAACGAGTTCGCTGAAATGAATGCCGTCTACGAGACCTATTTCCACCCCCCTTATCCAGCGCGGGCAACGGTGCAGGTGGCGGACCTGCCACGACATGCGCTGATTGAAATCGAAGCAATAGCCCATATCGGGTGAGAGCAATGCAGAAGATGCTGATTGGTGGTCATCTAATCGGGTCGGACCACTGGTTGGAGGTGTACGACCCGTATCGTGGTGAGGTGATTGATCATGTGGCGCGTGGTGGTGCGCCCCATGTAGATCAAGCAGTGAAGCTGGCGCGGCATGGCGCGGAGCAGATGCGCATGATGCCTCTCGCCCAGCGTGCGGCAATCCTGCGCCAGACGGCGAACCTATTGCGGCAGGAATTCCAGTCGCTGGCGGCGCTCTTGGTACAGGAGACAGGCAAACGCATCAGTGAGGCGCGTGCGGAGGTGGACCGGGCAATTACCCTGTTCGAGCTGGCGTCGGAGGCGTGCCTGCATCCGCGTGCCTATCAGTTCCCACCCGAATCGTTCACCGATGGCGCATCGCGCTTCGGCTTCTGGGGGCGCGAGCCGGCAGGGATCATCGGAGCCATCCTCGCGTTCAATCTGCCCCTGGCGCATGCAGCCCAGAAAGTGGCGCCTGCCCTGGCAGCAGGCAATGCGGTGATTCTTAAGCCATCCCGCGAAGCACCTCTCACCTGCTTAAGGCTGGGGCTGCTGCTCTATCGCGCAGGCGTGCCGCCCGAGGCGCTGAGTATCATCACAGGCATCGGTGAGGAAGTAGGGCAAGCAATGGCAGCCGAACCGGAAATCGACATGCTCGTGTTCACGGGCAGTCGCGAGGTGGGGCAGATGCTTGCCACGCTGAGCGGCGCCAAACGCATCGAGATGGAACTGGACGCTATGAGCGCGCTGGTCATTACCCCTTCAGCGGACCCCCGCGCGATGGCGGAACTGATTACCTGCTGCGGGTTCACCCTGAGCGGTCAAACACCCACTGCAATCCAGCATGTGCTGGTCCACGAGCGTGTCCATGATGCCCTGCTGGAACATCTTGTGCCCATGCTCGAATCGCTTCAGCCGGGCGACCCCCTGGAGGAAAGCACCACGCTCGCTCCGCTCATTAATCCCCAGGCGCTCCAGCGCGTCGAAGAGTGGGTGCAGGAAGCCGTTCAGGGTGGAGCCAAGGTGCTAACCGGCGGGCGTAGCCAATCACCCTTCTATCTACCGACCCTGCTTCAAGATGTACCTGTCGAGGTACGCCTCTATCGCGAGGCGGTGTTCGGACCCGTGGTCATTCTCCAATCGTTCCGAACCCTCGACGAAGCCATCGCACAACTCAACGACTTCGATATCGACCTGCATACCGCTATCTACACCTGCGAGCTGGAGGAAGCGTTTGCCTTCGCGCGAGGCGTGCGTGCCGTCAGCGTGCATATTAACGATTCGCCCGCGCTGCACTTAGACCCCATCGTGCGCCGCGACCTGCAGGAGCATCATATGTGCTTCGAAGACATGCTCCAGCGCATTGAGCGGATGAGCATACCCAAATATGTGGGGTTCGGTGTGCTCCCTCGAGAAGGGAGGGGAGATTAGTGCATGCCTCAAGAAACCAAGCGCACGGAACAAGCCATTGAACAATTGCGTGCGGGGCTGCGCGGCACGCCCTACGAGGGAAGGGTCTATCTGGTGGGAGGCTATGTGCGCGACAAGCTGCTTGGCAAACCCTTACCCAACGATTTGGACCTCGTACTGGAAGACAACGCGCTTGAACTGGCGCAGTGGCTCTATGAACATGGGATCGCGAAGCATGCGCCTGTAGTCTACCCGCGCTTCGGCACGGCGATGGTAACGGTGGCGGGTGTGCCTATCGAGCTGGTGACGGCGCGTGCCGAATCGTATCACGCCGAGAGCCGCAAACCTGCCCAAGTACAGCCCGCCTCTCTGGGGGAAGATGCCCTGCGCCGCGATTTCACTATCAACACGCTGCTGGAGAACTTGCATACGGGCGAGATCATAGACCCGCTGGGCAAGGCGCTGCCCGATTTGCAGGCCCGACTGATTCGCACTCCGCGCGATCCAAAGGCGACCTTCTTCGAAGACCCGCTACGCATGCTACGCGCAGTGCGATTTGCGGTACAGCTGGGCTTTGAAATCGAACCGGAAACCTATCAGGCGATTTGCGAGGATGCACATCGCCTCGCAATTATCAGCAAGGAGCGCATTCGCGACGAGTTCACCAAGATGCTGGAGCAGCCTGATGCGGCGCGCGGACTACAGATGTTGCTGGACACAGGGCTGCTCAAGGAATTCGCCCAGCCGCTGCTGCCGATGGTCGGCTGCACCCAAAACCGTTATCATCAATACGATGTATGGACGCACAGCCTGAAAGCCGTCGAGGCGCTGGGCGCTTCGGCGGATTGGGAGCTGCGCCTCGCCACCTTGCTGCATGATGTGGGCAAGCCTGCCACACGCACGGTGGACGAGCATGGCGAGGTGCATTTCTACGGGCATGCGCGCGTGGGCGCGGAAATCGCTCGCCAGTGGCTGCGCGAAATGAAGTACCCCAACACCACCATCGAACGCGTGTGTAAGTTAGTCGAACTCCATATGCGCCCGGGTGAATACACGCCTCGCTGGAGCGACGCCGCGATACGACGCCTGATACGCGACGCGGGCGAACTGCTGGAAGCCCTCTTGCAACTGGCGGAAGCCGATATGAAGGCGCAGCGTGCCGACATGCCCCACACCGACTTGAACGCGCTGCGCGAGCGCATCGCACGCATCCGTGCCAGCGAAGACACCCGCCGCTGGCAAAGCCCACTTACAGGTGAGGAGCTGATGCATCACTTTGGTCTTAAACCGGGACCGCTCATCGGGAAACTGAAGGCGGCACTGACCGAGCAGGTGCTGGAGGGCAGGCTCACCCCCGACGACAAGGCGCGTGCCCTGCAGATAGCGCAGGAGCTGCTCCACCAGTGGCAGGCAAGCCGCTCCTAATCACGCCTTGGATCAGCAGCACCTCGCGCGGCTGGGGCTGGGCAGACACGACGCGCGAATCGAGAGTTAACTGCCAGCCCGAAGCCAGCAACTTGTCGGCAAACTCCCAGCCGGCATCGCGCCACGGATCAGCAAGCAGAGCAACGCCAGCGGGTCCAAGCGCACGCCCCAGCACCGTCAGCAACGGCGCATGCAGTGCCCGATCATACATCAGATCGGAACCGAGGATGACCTCATATTGCTCATTGTGCTGCCAGTCGCGCCAGTCCATCAGCAGCTGCGCAGGCGGCTCCATATTGTTCAGGCGGGCGTTATAGGCGCAGAGGGCAAGCGCGTCCGGCTGGTAATCGCTTTGCACGACCTGTGCGCCCAGCACTTGGGCGACCAGCCCACATAGACCGACGCCCGCGCCCAGCTCCAGCACCCGCTTACCCCGCACCCATTCAGGATGCTCGACAAGCCACTGCGCTAATGCGACCGCCGATTCCCATAGGATTGCCCAGTAAGGGATTTCGGCATCGCCGGGCAGCGCAGCTAAGAGCGCGCCCATATTGCGCACCACCAGCAGGCGGAACTCGTGCCCCGCGATGAACACCCGCTCCTCAGCGAGCCACTCAAGGGGTAAACTAATCTGTGGTTGAGTTCTCATGCGGTTGCCTGAGCAGACGGGTTAGAATCGCTTCGATCTGGGCGAGTGCATAGAAGGCTGCCGTCTCGGTACGCAAGACCCGCACGCCCAGCGACACAGGCATGCAGCCATACTGCTGTATCATCCGCTCGCGTTCACGCAAGGCGAAGCCGCCTTCAGGCCCAACGATCAGCGATAGCGCGTTCGTATCAATCGCCTCTCCAAGTGGGCATACACCTCCCCACTCGTCCAGCAACAGGCGCGGCTCAGGCAGCTGTTCGATGGCAGACCACCAGTCGGACAAAATCTCCACCGTGGGGCAAAGGGCGCGGCAGGCGAGTTCGGCTTCCTCTCGCGCAATTGCCTGCCACCGCTGCTGACGCGCCAAACGCTTCGCGTCACTCCATTCCATTAGTGACCGCTCCGACGGCGCAAACAGAAGCTGGCGTGCGCCCGCTGCCGTGCAGAGACGCACCACCTGCTCCGCCTTCTCGTTGCGTACCAGTGCCTGGAGCACGACGACCACCACCGGTAGCTCGGTGGTCAGCTGCTCGCGCCCGACGAGTTCAAACCGCGCCGCGCGTCCCACGCACGATTTCAGGCGGGCATAGTGCGCCCAGCCGGTACCGTCCAGCAGGCAGAGAGCGTCCCCCTCACGCAAACGCAGCACATGGCGCACCTGATGGGCGACTTCGGGGGGCAGAACGCCCGATGACAGCACTTCTGGCGCGATAAAGAAGCGCGGCAAGGCACGCGCGCTCAGTTCTTGCGAAATACGGCGGCGACCCATGAACGGCGTTTATGCACCTCCTCCCGCTTCAAACCGGCGTTCTCCATCGCATGAAATACCTCACGCGCGTTGCGTCCAATAAAACCCGACACGATATAAACCCCACCCTCGCGCAGAAAGCGGGGCACCAAGGGCGCGGTCTGAACCAGAAACCCACTGAGAATATTGCACAGGATCACATCAAACACTCCATGCAAAGCGTGCCACCCATCGCCCTCGATAACCCACACCCGATCTTGCACGCCGTTGCGCTCCACATTGCCGCGTGCGACCAGCACCGCCAGCGAATCGTTATCCACCGCTATCACTTCGCCCGCACCCAGTTTGGCGGCAGCAATGGCGAGGATGCCCGTGCCTGTACCTATATCCGCCACGCGCAAGCCAGGTTGCACATACTTTTCCAGCAGCGACAAACAGAGCGCGGTGGTGGGATGATTGCCTGTACCGAACGCCAACCCCGGATCCAACACCATCACGATTTCGTCAGGCTGCGGTTTGCGTCGGCTCCAGGAAGGCTGGACGCGCAAGCAGTTGCCATAGCGTCGGCTACGAAAATAGCGTCGCCACGCTCGTTGCCACTCGTGGGCTTGCACGGGCTCCACACGAAGCTCCAACACAGCAGGCAGTCCGAACTGAGGAAGCAGAGCCAGCCGCTCCTGAATCGCTTCGAGCTGATGTGCTTGCTCGTCGGGCAGGTAGCCCACAACACGCGGGGGCGCCTCGCGAAGTTCCACCCCGGTACAACCGTATTCTATCAGCACAGTCGCCACCGCGTCCCACGCATCGGGCGGTGCAACCGCCTGCACACTGATCCAACGATCATCCATACTCGTTTGTTAAGGGCAGGCACGCAGGTCTGCCCGACATTCCAGTCTATCGATCAGCTAATTATATACCCTCTGCACCTGCGCAGGGGATGGACACGGTATGGGCGACCCGCCGGGGCACTCCTACTTGGGGGTGTTCAAAAATGCACGCGGTAAATGGAAAATGTAGGGGCAGACCCCTGTGTCTGCCCGAAATGTGTAGGGGCAGACCCCTGTGTCTGCCCGAAATGTGTAGGGGCAGACCCCTGTGTCTGCCCGAAATGTGTAGGGGCAGACCCCTGTGTCTGCCCAAAAACTGAAGGGAGAGGCATCCACAGCGCGAAAAAAAATAACCACCATGAGCGAAGCGTCGCCGCTTGAACATCTGTACTGGTATCGCATCCGAGCACAAGTACGCAACCTGCGGGCTGTCCCGACGATGCCGCCCACCTATTTGGTGATCCAGGCGGTGCTGAAGCGAATCGCCAGCCAGATGACCCCACCCCATCAGCCTCCGCAGATGGTGTTCCACCTCCCCCACCGACGCATCGGCTTCAAGGCGAAACAGGGAGAGACCTTCCCACTGCACATCCACCTCTTTAGCAACGCCATCGATTCCCTGCTCGAATGGCTGCAAGCATTTATTTACGCGCTGGTTGTTCAGACGGACGAGACCCACCATCTCCTGGTGGAAGCACCCGAAGTGGACGAAATGAGCGGGGCGCAACTGCTGCATGAGTACGCTCACCTGCCCACGCAAGGGGAGTTATGTCTGGAGTTTCTGACGCCCCTGCCGTTCCAGCCGACGCCAGGCTATGATCGCACCTATTTGGACAAAGAGCAGTTTATTCGCCTGTTGGAACGACGGTTCCAGCGGCTCTTTGACAAACCCATTCGCTATCAGCGGGGAGAGGATGACTTTCGCTTGCTTTCCTGCTACTGGCACTACATGGAGGTGCGGCGCGCCTCCACTTCACAGGCAGGCATAACCCATCACCTGAAAGGGTGTGTGGGCCCTCTCTATCTCAAAGGGCGATTCCGCAACCTTCTGCCGTTGCTGGTGCTGGGGGCTGAACTGCACGCCGGCAGCTCGCTCTCTTACGGACTGGGCTACTACCGAATTGCCCCGCATCCAGTGCCCTATTTTTGCCGGCGTTATCCCAGTGAGGCACTGCTCGGCAGAGCGTTGGAAGAGGTGCGCGAGCGTTATGACCTTGACCCATCGGAGGCGGTGGAGCCAACGGCTGCTTGCCCCGATTCGGAGCGGGTGCGCCAGCTATGCTGCGCCTTACGCACCGGCAACTATCAGCCCGCCCCCTCCCGTGCCTTCCTCGTTCCCAAGCCGAGCGGCGGCACGCGCATGGTGGAGCAGCTCGAACTGCCCGATCTGATCGTGCATCTCAGCCTTTTGCGCCTGCTGGAAGAGCCGTTCGACCGCTTGCTGGAGCCGTCCGCGCTGGGCTACCGCAAAGGTCGCTCCCGTGAGCAAGCGATCCAGCAGGTGCAAGACGCCCTCGCCGATGGCTACCAGTATGTGATAGAAAGCGATATCGAGGACTTCTTCCCCACTGTATCCCATGAACGGCTGCAGCAGTTGCTGGACTCGATCTTGCCGAGCGCAGATGCCCCTCTTCGCGACCTGATAATGCAGTGCGTTCGTACGCCCTACCGCCTGCTGGATTCGAAACGGGGAGAAGAGGTGCATGCACGAAGGCAAGGGCTTCCTCAAGGCAGTCCGCTCTCCCCGTTGCTGGCGAACCTCTACCTGGACAGCTTCGACGAGCAGCTACAGGCGTGGGGCGCACGCCTCATCCGCTATGGCGACGACCTGCTGGTCTTGACGCGCACGCGCGAGGAAGCGGAGCAGGTGCTCGTTGCCATGCAGCAGGCGCTCGCGCCACTCGGCTTGCGCCTCAAACCCGAAAAGACCGCAATCAGGCCCGTCGCGGACGGCTTCCAGTTCTTGGGGATCCTGTTCCGCGAGGCAGAAGCGGTCATCTTGCCTGAACCCGACCTCTATCGCCTCAAAAAGCCCCTCTATGTGACCGAACCCCACCTCTTTTTGGGGGTGCGAGGCGACCAACTTGCCCTCATGCGTCAGGGCAAAGTGATACAGAGCATCCCGCTGGCACGGCTGAGCGAAATCGTGCTGATGGAACCCGCCACACTCTCCACCCGACTCATCCAAAAATGCACCCAAATGCAGATTCCCATCTCGCTGACCCTTGGTTCAGGCTACAGCATCACCACGATCAAACCCGATTCGCAAGCCTACCACACGCTCACCTATCAGCATGGCGCACGGTACTCCGCGCTCAGTGACATGGAGCGACTGAGCATCGCCCAATCGATAGTGGACGCCAAGCTGCACAACTACCTCACTCTGTTTCGGCAGCGCTATCGGCGGGGCGACTCAGCCATATTGCGCTCGCTGGAAGCCTATCGCCACCAGATAGGGGCGATGAGCGACCTGGACGCTTTGCGCGGGCTGGAAGGGATTGCCACCCGCCTGATTTATAGCCACCTGAACCGATTCATCCTGGAGCCGGCGTTCCATCTGACCGAGCGGGTGCGTCGTCCGCCCGACCCCATCAATTCGCTGCTCAATCTGGGCTACTACTTGCTGTTCAGCCGTTTGAACGCGCTGGTTCGGGCGATGGGATTGAACCCCTATCTGGGTTTCCTGCATAGCCCACACGACCGCTTCGAATCGCTGGTTGCCGACCTGCAGGAGCCGTTCCGCGCCCTCATCGACCGTATCATCATCAAGTGTATCAACCTGCGCATCATCACCTCCGACGATTTTGAACAGAGCGAGCGGGGAGCCTTCCTCACCCGGGAGGCGAAAAAACGGTTCCTGGAGCATTATGAACGCGAGCTGTGCCGCCCCGCACCCCAGAGACCCCTGCTGGAGCACCTCTATCACCAAGTGCTGGTGGTCAAACACTGGGCAACGGAGGGCAGCAGCCTGACCTTCTATCGGTGGAACCCATGAGAGGCGTTGCCGACTACGCTGTGGCGTATGATATCAGCGACGATGGCGAGCGCACGCGCGTGGAGCAGCTACTGCTCAACTACGGCTTCCGCATCCAAAAGAGCGTGTTTGAATGCCGCTTGACCCGTACACGCCTGCATCAACTGCTGCGCCAGCTGGAGCAGCTGCAAGTGCAAACGGGTTTTGTGAAGGTGTATCGCATCGATCGCCAGTTCCGACCCCGCGTGATCGGCAACGCGCCTCCCCACCCCGACGAGGGAGCCGCCTTCATCGTCTGAGCACCTCCCGCGCAAACCCCGATTCGCAACCCCCCTGGCCCACGAGTCAAATTAAGCCCGATCGAGGGGAGGTTCTGAATCGGGACTTGCATTTTGAGTTCGCAATGGGGTATAATAGAGGCGCAGGGTCCAAAGGGACAGCCCCTGCGCAGGGGATTGAAACACTACCTCGTAGAGGTAGTCGGTCCGGTGGATGAGGGTCCAAAGGGACAGCCCCTGCGCAGGGGATTGAAACGGTATGTTACCGCAGTATAGGTCCCAACGTCTATCCACTTCAGTCCAAAGGGACAGCCCCTGCGCAGGGGATTGAAACCCGGCGCAAGGCCGGCAAGTCCAAGGCCAAGGTCCAAAGGGACAGCCCCTGCGCAGGGGATTGAAACGGTTCGTGGTCCTCGGCTGCCCTGAATACCATCATCGTCCAAAGGGACAGCCCCTGCGCAGGGGATTGAAACCCACGTGGCCCGCGGAGCTTGGAAAGATCCGGTCCAAAGGGACAGCCCCTGCGCAGGGGATTG
>BEHR01000034.1 GCA_002898555.1 bacterium HR15 | reverse complement strand
AATCGCGGCGGTCAAAGTGGTTTTGCCGTGGTCCACATGACCGATTGTGCCGATGTTGACATGCGGCTTCGTACGCTCAAATTTCTGTCGTGCCATTGTTCATCCTCCTCCTTGTGTTTAGCGTTTGACTGGCTGCAGTGCAGCTTTTTTCTCGATAATGCTTTGCGCCACTTGGGCGGGTGCTTCCTCGTAATGCGAGGGATGCATTGTATAAGTTGCGCGCCCCTGAGTGAGGGAGCGCAGGGTAGTAGCATACCCGAACATTTCGGCGAGGGGCACCAGGGCGCGAATGACCTGTGTGCCGCCCACGCCGGGCTCAATCATCTCGATGCGGGCGCGTCGCGAGTTCAGGTCGCCAATCACATCGCCCACATAGGCGTCGGGGGTGGTGACCTCCAGTTCCATATAAGGCTCCAGAATCACGGGCTTGGCGCGTTGCACCGCCTCTTTGAAGGCGATGGAGCCTGCGATTTTGAACGCCATCTCGCTGGAGTCGACCTCGTGGAAGGAGCCATCGAGCAGGGTAACCTTCACATCGACCACGGGGTAGCCCGCCAGCACACCGCTGTCGGCAGCTTCACGCACACCGGCTTCGACGGCAGGAATGAACTCGCGTGGAATCGCGCCGCCCACGATCTTGTTCTCGAAGAGGATACCTGAACCAGGTTCTGCGGGCTCGATTTGGATCACGCAGTGTCCATACTGTCCGCGTCCACCCGACTGGCGAATGAATTTGCCCTCGGCCCGGGCGGTGGTGCGGATGGTCTCTTTATAGGCGACCTGCGGGCGCCCCTGGTTTGCACCCACACCGAACTCACGCTGTAGCCGATCCAGGATGACCTCCAGATGCAGCTCGCCCATGCCTGAGATAATGGTCTGTCCCGTTTCGGGGTCGGTGGAGATGCGGAAGGTTGGGTCCTCAGCAGCAAGTCTTTGGAGAGCGTTGGCAAGTTTGTCCTGGTCGGCTTTGGTTTTGGGTTCAATGGCAAGTGAGATAACGGGTTCGGGGAACTGCGGTGGCTCCAGCAGGATGGGGTGGTCGGGGTGGCAAAGGGTATCGCCCGTGGTGGTCTGCTGAAAGCCGATAATGCCTACGATGTCGCCCGCGAACGCCTCGTCGATATCCTCGCGGCGATTAGCGTGCATTTGCAACACGCGCCCGACTCGCTCTCGCGCCTCTTTGGTCGCATTGTACACATAAGACCCCTTACTCAATATACCGGAATAGATCCGCACATAGGTTAATTTGCCGACATAGGGGTCGTTCTGGATTTTGAAGGCGAGGGCACAGAGTGGCTCCGAATCGGACGGTTGACGCCACAACTCGGCATGGGTATCGGGATGGACACCCCGCACGGGACCGATGTCGAGGGGCGAGGGCAAGTAATCGACCACGGCGTCGAGCAGCAGCTGGATGCCTTTATTTTTGTAGGCGGAGCCGCACAGCACGGGCACCAGTTTGAACGCCAGCGTGCCCTTGCGGAGCGCGGCTTTAATCTCTTCCTTGCTGATGGGCGCCCCATCGAGGTATTTCTCCATCAGGTGGTCGTCCATCTCGACGGCGGCTTCAATCATCTTTTCGCGCCACTCCGCCGCTTGGGCTTGTAGTTCGGCTGGGATGTCGCGATATTCGTACTGCGTGCCCATCTCATCGAGCCAATAGACCGCCTTCATCTCTACCAAGTCGACCACGCCTTGGAAGCACTCTTCCTGTCCGATGGGGATCTGGATGGGCACAGCGTTGGTGTTGAGCCGCTCACGGATACGCTCCACCACACGGAAGAAGTCTGCCCCGATGCGATCCATTTTATTAATGAAGGCGATGCGAGGCACCCGGTAGCGGTTTGCTTGGCGCCACACCGTTTCCGACTGGGGTTGCACCCCGCCGACCGCGCAGAAAATAGCGATGGCTCCATCCAGCACCCGCAGCGAGCGCTCCACCTCCACCGTGAAGTCCACATGCCCGGGGGTATCGATAATGTTGATGCGATGTTCCTTCCAGAAGCAGGTCGTGGCAGCGGAGGTAATCGTGATGCCGCGCTCCTGCTCCTGCTCCATCCAGTCCATCGTGGCGGTGCCTTCATGCACTTCTCCGACCCGATGGATGCGCCCTGTGTAGTACAGGATGCGTTCCGTGGTGGTCGTCTTGCCCGCGTCGATATGGGCAGCGATCCCGATGTTGCGTGTCCTCTCTAACGGATGCTGTCGAGCCATCTTGTCTGAGCCTCCTTGTTACCATCGGTAATGGGCGAAGGCGCGGTTCGCCTCTGCCATCCGATGGGTATCTTCCCGTTTTTTGTAGGCGACGCCTGTGCGGTTATAGGCGTCTAAAATCTCTTGGGCTAATCGCTCCTCAGCGGGTCGCCCGCTCTTTTTGCGCTGCACCGCTTGCACGATCCAGCGGATAGCGAGTGAGCGTCGTCGGTCAGGATTGACCTCAATAGGCACCTGATAAGTCTGACCGCCGACTCGGCGTGGGCGTACCTCCACCTGCGGCGCGACATTTTCGATCGCCTGTTCGAACACCTCCAGCGCAGGTTTGCCCGTTTTTTGCTCGATAATCTCCATCGCCTTATAAAAGATGCGTTCCGCAACCGCCTTTTTGCCGTCCCGCATCAGGCGGTTGATAAACTTGGTCACCAGCACACTATCATAGATTGGGTCTGGTGGCACCGGTCGCTTAGGTACGGGTCCTTTGCGTGGCATAGTATTTCACCTCTTACTTTTTGGTGGGCTTGGGGCGTTTGGAGCCGTATTTGGAGCGCCCTTGCATGCGCCGATCTTGATTGCGCGTGGTCGGTTGAACTTCGACGCCGGCGCAGTCGAGCGCGCCGCGAATGATATGGTAGCGCACGCCTGGCAGGTCTTTGACACGCCCGCCGCGCACCAGCACCACCGAGTGTTCCTGCAGATTGTGCCCGATGCCCGGGATGTACGCGGTGATCTCGATGCCGTTGGTCAGTCGCACGCGCGCCACCTTGCGCAGGGCGGAGTTCGGCTTTTTGGGCGTCATGGTGCGCACGATGGTGCAGACACCCCGCCGCTGCGGACAGCCCTGCAGCGCAGGCGACTTCGTTTTGCGTATCTTCGGTTTTCGACCCTTGCGTATCAACTGGTTAATCGTTGGCATCCGCTTTGCCTCCTGTTCTACGGGGCGGATAAAAAAGCCCCTCACACACAGGGTGGAGGGGCTGCCTCGGCAACACGCTCTTAGGCGCATTCAGCCGGGTTTCGGACACCGCAGGCGGTGTCCTCGCCTCCACAAAGCCCTATGTGCGTTCGCACAATGCACGGTTCGGTTCATCGTTTTCTCATGAACCTCCCGACACACGCCTGCCCAGCTCAGGCGTATGTCCTGTGCCCTATATTATAACCAATCGCATGCGAAAAAGTCAAGGGGTGGGGAGGGTGTTCGAAAATTCGCGTAGACAATCACCACCCACACCCAACACACAAAATTATCCTCCCCAACCACAAAATTTTCTTCTCCGGGCTACCCCACTGGGTCAGAAAAGAAATTTTTGCACATCGATCTGCCCCTACCCGTTCGGAGGCTCGCCCGCCATTATGGGCGGGGGAGCCAGAACATCGATTCGGGTGTGGCGCGGCAGTACCATGATTCACCCATGCGCCCGATGAAGTCCGCGATGCGATTGTCCACGATGGGACCTTCTTTCAGCAGGTGCGTCGCCACATGGAAGCAGAGCACCTCGCCAATCACATAGTTCGCGGCGAGCGCGCCCGTACCATGCCGCACCACCTGAAACAGGCGGCATTCCATCTGAATGGGGCTTTCCGCCACCCGATAGGGTTTCACAAACCGGCTGGGCAACGGTGTCAGCCCGACCTGTTCGAACTCGCTGATGCCATACTCGAAATCGGCGGAGGTCTCGTTCATCCGCTGTGCCAGCTCGTAAGGTGCGATGTTGACCACGAACTCACCCGTCGCCTCCACATTACGCAAGGTGTCTTTCGGTCGCCCATCGCGGAAATTGGTGGGGGAGAACACGATGGAGGGCGGGTTTGCACCCCCTGCATTAAAGTAGCTGAATGGGGCAAGGTTCGGCACGCCCTCCGGCGACAGGGTGCTGACCCATGCAATCGGGCGCGGAGCAATGCAGCTAATCATCAGCGCATAAGTGGCGCGAACGCCTAACTCCTCAGGCAACAAAGTTTCCATCGCCATAAATTCTACCGTTTCGTCCAGATACGCGTGTTCAGATTCAACTCGTCCACCACTGCCAGAGCGAATTGCAGCTCGTGTAGATACTTGCCTATCGTTTCGGGCTTCAGCAGCTCGCCCACGGGGGCAAAGAGGGAGGGCGCTTCGAAGTAGTTGTGTGTGGTGGGGATTGCCACATAGAGGCGCGAGGCGATGAAAGCGAGCCGTATCTCGCTTTGGGTGCGCTCGCGAAAGTGCAGAATGCGCTCCATCAGGCTGGGTGTTAGGATATAGCGCGCTTCGATCTGGTCGGTGGAATAGACCTTGAAGGCGCGCTCGAAATCGGGGTCCTCCAGTTTGACCAGTTCACCTGGCTGCATGCCAAGTTTCGCACTCAGCCCCTGCAAGGTCTGCCCGAACCAGCCCAACAGGCTCTGCTCCACATCGGGCAACACCAGCGTAATGCCATGAAAGTGCTTATTGAAGTCGGCAACGATAAACAGCCCGCGGAAGAGGGTGTGCCAAGTGGTATATCGGTTGCCTTTCGAGTCATAATGCTCGATTTCGTACTCGGCATGCACCTCCGAAAGGCGGAGGGTGGTCTGCCCGACACGCCCTTCGATCAAATCCTCGCCTCGATAGCGGTCAGGATCGCGTTGAAAGAGCAGGCTCTCCCGAAATTCCTCCTCGCTGATATAGCGATCAGGCTGGTACTCCAGTTCCGCGCTGACAAACTGCACCAGCCGGGTCAGCACGCGCCCTTTGAACTGGCGTGACCACTCGCTCGCCAGAACCCCATAGGCGACGAGGATGACCAGCAACGCGCCGCCCAGTGGCAGGAAAGCAAGCAGCCCCACCTCTGCTGCCGCGAGCAGCAGGGTGAGCAATCCGCCCACCACGACACTGAGGAGGGTAATCTGCCCGAACCGCTGTGTGGCTTGCTGGCGCTCTGCCTCCAGCGAGCGCAGAATGGGTTCCAACTGTTCCCGATAGAACTGGCTGAATTCATCTGCCGACCCGCTCATTGCTTAAACAATTGCGCCACATCGGGGGTTGCGCGTTCCTCCTCACTGGCTTCGAACACAGTGCGGCGCGACAGCCCCATCATCGAGGCGACGAAGTTGGTCGGGAACATCTCGATGGCATTATTGTAGTCGGTGACGGCGGCGTTGTAGGCACGGCGCGCCGCCGCGAGCTGCTCCTCAATCTCGTTCAGCGATGCCTGCAAGTGCAAAAAGTTCTCGTTTGCCTTTAGGTTCGGGTAGTTCTCCACCGCGACCATCAGGCTGCGCAACGCGGTCGATAATGCCGCTTCGACCTGCATGCGCTCACTATCGGGCAAATTCGGTGAAATGGCTCGTGCACGCAGCTCGGTGATACGCTCCAGCAGGGCGCGTTCATGCTCCATATACTGGCGCACCGTGGCAACCAGGTTCGGAATGAGGTCATGTCGCTTCTTGAGCTGCACATCGATACCGCTGTAGGCGTAATCCACCTGGTTCTTTTTGGCAATAAGCGAGTTGTACATCGCCATAAAGATGACCAGGAGCAGGAGCGCGCCGCCGCCTAAGCAGATCAAGCTCACGAGCAGTTCCCCTGTTGCAACTGTCATGGTCTGCTAAACCTCCTGAATAATAATACCCCTTATGCCGTCATTCTCTACCCCTCGCCGATTGCAGGCGGGCAGGGTGGCTTTCAGCCGTTGTCATCTTCATCGTCTGGCATCAGTGTGTCCAAATGCGCCTGCATCTGCTCTGCCAGCCAGTGCGCCTTCTGGTCGTAGGCGTGCTTATCCTGCCATGTGTTGCGCGGCTCCAGCAACTCGGCGGGCACATCGGGGCATTCCAACGGCACTTCCAACCCGAAAACCGGGTCCTGGTGATAGGGCACAGCATCAAGGGCACCTCGCATGGCGGCACGGATCATCGCCCGGGTGTAGCGGATGGGGATTCGCGAGCCGACGCCGTAGGGCCCGCCGGTCCAACCTGTGTTGACCAGCCATGCCTGCGCGGCGTGGCGCTCCAATCGCTCGCCCAGCATCTGCGCATAGCGACGGGGATGCAGAGGCAAAAAGGGCGCGCCGAAGCATGCGCTGAAGGTCATCTGCGGCTCGGTAATCCCGCGCTCGGTACCCGCCACCTTCGCCGTGTAGCCAAGCAAAAACATATCCATCGCTTGCTCTATGCTTAGACGGCTGATGGGCGGTAGCACGCCAAAAGCATCACACGCCAAGAAAAACAGGTGCTGCGGATGACCGGCAACGCTGGGGATCACCGCGCCCGCGATATAGTCCAGCGGGTAGGCGGCGCGGGTGTTCTCGGTAATCGAATCGTCGTTGTAGTTGGGCACGCGCGTGTCGGGGTCCACCACCACATTCTCCACCACGCTGCCGAACCGAATGGCGTCCCAAATTTGCGGCTCGTTCTCACGGGAGAGGCGAATGCACTTCGCATAGCACCCACCTTCAAAGTTAAAGATGCCCTCTTCCGTCCAGCCATGCTCATCATCGCCGATTAGCCCGCGCTCCGGGTCAGCGGAGAGCGATGTTTTCCCTGTGCCACTCAGCCCGAAAAAGAGCGCGACATCCCCCGACGCGCCCACATTTGCGGAACAGTGCATCGGGAACACCCCTTGGAGCGGCAATAGAAAGTTCATGACCGTGAAAATCGATTTTTTGATTTCGCCGGCATACGCCGTGCCCGCAATCAGCACGATGCGCCGACGAAAATCGAGCGCGATCACCACCTCGCTGCGCGTGCCGTCGACAGCGGGATCGGTCTTGAATCCGGGAGCGGACAACACGGTAAAGCCGGGACGGAACCCAGACAGCTCCTCACGCAAGGGGCGAATAAACAACTGCTTCGCGAACAGATTATGCCACGCATACTCAGTAATCACGCGCACAGGCAGGCGGTAGCGTGGGTCTGCCCCTGCGAAGCAATCCTGCACATAGAGTGGACGATTGTGAAGATATGCTGTGACGCGCGCAAGCAGCTGCTCGAATCGGTGCGCCTCCATCCGTTGATTGATCGAGCCCCAGTCGATAAGTGATTCATACTCTGGGCGGGCAACGATGAACTTATCTTTGGGCGAGCGTCCCGTGTATTTGCCTGTGCGCACCACTAAGGCACCGTTCGATGCCAACTGTGCTTCGCCCCGGATAAGTGCATGCTCCACCAGTGTTGCGACCGAAAGATTATGATAAAGGGGTGTCGCCTGCCCCAATAAATGCTCAATTTCGGGATTCTCCACGCTTTGCACCATTTCGATCTCGGCTAACATCGCTCTGTTCCTCCAGCTATTCTCCGCTTTGAGACGGGGAAGATCTCCCCACCGACTCGCCGCGACCTCGCGGCTCCATAAGCAGTATACCCTGTGCAGGCAGGGTACACTCTCGATGTGAGCTTCGAGGAGCGCATGCGCACCGCGCAGACCGAATTGGAGAAGAAATTGCTCATCGTGGGCGAACTGACACGGTACTTGGCGTCGGAGGGGATACGCCCTATCATTGTGGGAGGCACCGCGGTAGAAATCTACTCGGCGGGCGAATATCAGACCTACGATGTGGACTTAGTGGTGGCTCAGCGTGAGCGCGCGATTCAAGTGCTGGAGGCAATGGGTTTTCAGCGCGTGGGGCGCGTATGGCATTATCCCTATTGGGACACCGTGGTGGAGATCCCCGGTGTCCATCTGGCAGGGGATATAGCGCGAGTGAACCTCGTCGATATCGATGGCTACCATGTGTATTGCATCGGGCTGGAGGACCTGCTCATTGATCGCCTTAATGCGGCGGTGTATCGGGGTTCACGCGAGGATCATCGCTGGGTAGCCACTCTGCTGCGTGCCTATCAAAACGAGCTGGACCTCGAATACCTGCGTACCCGTGCTGGTGAAGAAGGGGTTCTCACACTACTGGATGAACTGTGGCAGGAAGCGCGGTCAAATGGCTAACTACCGCTGGGAAGAGTTACGGGCGCGTCATCGGCAGGTACGGCAACTGCTATGGCAGCGGGGCGCGTTGAAGCGCCTGCCGTGTTCACGCCCACGCCATCCCGATGAGGAGCGACTGCTCATCGAGATAGCAGTGCGGCGCATTCAGCGTGCCCGCGCCGCGGGGCGACTCGTGCGACTGGGCGATCGGCACTGGCGCCTGCGCTTCCCCTTAAGGGGGTACAATATATCCTACCACAGAGGAGAGGAGGACAGGGATGAAACTACAGTGCAATCGGAAGCAACTGGATGATGCGTTAGGCGTTGTGGCGCAAGCAGCCGCTTCTCGCTCCACCTTGCCGATCCTAAGCCACCTGTATCTGGAGGCGCAAGGAGATTGCTTGCGCTTGCTTGGCAGCGATATGGAACAGTGGGTCGAGTGCCGTATCCCCGCCCTTGTGGGGGAGACAGGGGCAACCACTGCGAACGCGAAACTGTTGACCGACCTCATCGGCTCGCTCAACACCGAAGAGGTCAATCTGGAGACGGGCGACCGCCATCAACTGATTTTGCAAGCGGGCGATTCGCGCTACCAGCTCATGGGGTTGCCCGCCGACCAGTATCCCCCCATCCCCGAACTGGAGAGCGGCACGGAGCTGCAAGTACCTGCCCAGCTCTTTCGTGAAATGGTCGATTCGGTGGAGTTCGCTGTCTCGCGTGAAGAGGTGCGCCTGACGCTGACGGGCATTCGAATGGAGTACGATGGCTCCAACCTACGTCTTGTCGCCACGGATACCCATCGGCTGGCAGTGCGCGATGCCCAAATAGGCGATGGAGGCGAGCCAGCCAGCGTGATTGTACCGCTCAAAGCGATCCACCTGCTGCAAAAACTGCCCACCTCGGATACCTTCACCATGCAGCTGGGTACTCATCGGGCAGCGTTTATCGGCGAGAACGCCAGTGTGGTGACCCAGCTCATCGAAGGGCAATATCCGAACTATCAACGCGTCATCCCCCAGGAGTACACACGCCGCTGGGTGCTGATGGTGGACGAGTTTCGGGACGCATTACGGCGCGCTTATCTCATCGCCAAAAGCAACGCGAACAAGGTCTATCTGCGCACCGACGGTGAAAAGCTGGTCATCACTGCGCAGGGCGACGCGGGTGAAGCCAAAGAGGCGGTTGATTTGGTGCGCGAGGGCGACGACCTCGAAATCGCCTTCAACGCGAAATACATCCTCGATGTTTTGGATGTGTTGGAGAGTGAAGGGGTGGCGATTGAGCTGACCGAAGCCCTGCGTCCCGCCGTGTTCAAGCCCGTTGACCGAAGCGACTACCTGTGCGTGATTATGCCCATGGCGCTCTGAAGAGGGATCAGGGATTGGGGAGACCCCTCCCTGATCCCTCCCGACCTGGAAGATGAAACCGATCGATCTGAACCAAGCGGAGCGGTTATTAATTGTGAAAACCTCCTCGATGGGGGATATTGTGCATGCGTCGCCGGTCGCCGCTGCGCTGAAGCGTGCCTACCCCCACCTCAAAATCGGCTGGGTGGTGGAAGACCGCTTCACTGGCGTGCTGGAAGGCTCCCCCTGCATCGATAGGCTTCACCAGATCCCCTATCAGCTGATTTATTTTCGAACATTCAGCCGTGCCGCATGGCAAGCGTTTCGCTCGCTGGTGCGCGAAATTCGTGCGGAACGGTATCAGGTTGCGCTGGATTTGCAAGGGCTAATCAAAAGCGCGATTTGGGGCGCGCTGGGCAAGGTTCCTGTGCGGCTGGGCGGACACCGTATGCGCGAAGGCACATGGCTTTTCATGAAGCGGCTGCCCATTCCCGATCTTCCTAACCAGCATGTGGTGCTGCAATACTTGGAAGCGACACGCTGGCTGGGTGTGGAACAGCCACTCCCCGTCGAGTTCCCTCTGTTTATTCCCGAAGAAGCACGCCAGAGCGTGCGCACCAAACTCTTGCCACTCGGCATCACGGCAGCGTTCGTTTCGATGAACCCGTCCGCTGGCAGAGAGTGGAAGCGGTGGCACATTGCCAACTTTGCCGAGCTGTCCGACCGTGTGGAAGCAGCATTCGGTCTCCCTGTGGTGTTCGTCGGTGGACCGGGCGATAAACCGCTGGAAGAGCAGCTGCACAGACTTAAGCAACACCCCCTGCGTAGCCTCATCGGGCGAACCAGCATCAAGGAGGTGATGGCAGTGGTGGCGCAATCGGCGGTGCATATCTGTGGGGATACAGGTACAGCGCACCTTGCGGCGGCGTTCGGCGTGCCTTGTGTCGCGCTTTATGGTCCCACCAATCCCGACCGTACGGGTCCCTTCGGGCAGCGTGCGCATGTGCTGTATAAACGCCCAATGTGCCGACGCTGCCCGCCCGATCGCTGCCTGAGGCGCGAGTGCCTCCAGTGGATTACGGTGGACGAAGTGCTACAGAGCATCGCCGATGTGCTTCAGGACGCCTCCACCTACGCCTGCTCTTTTAACTCCTGAGAAGACCGCTCCAGAATGGACTCATACCCGTACACCCCGTTCCACAAGCCCACATATAAGCCCCCATTCCCCCTTGACATTTAGCCACGCTAAGGAGTATACTTATGGAAAATGGCGCAAGCAATGTGGATCGAGCGAAAACAGGATGAGCAAGGTGCGGCACACCGCCTGCCTCTCGTTGTCATCGCAGGACAGCCCAATGTGGGCAAAAGTGTGCTATTCCATCGGCTCACGGGACGCTATGTGACGGTTTCGAATTACCCAGGCACCACCGTCGAGATCACGCGTGGCATCATGCACCACAATGGGCGCAGGTTCACCGTGATCGACTCGCCTGGCCTCTACTCACTGAGTCCCATCACGGAGGAGGAACGCGTGGCGCGGCGTATTTTGCTTCACGAACATCCCGATTTAGTGCTGCATGTGGTGGATGCAAAAAACCTCGCGCGCATGCTCCCTCTGACGCTTCAGCTGATCGAGTTGGGTATTCCAACGATTTTGGTGCTGAACATGATGGACGAGCTGGAGCGAGCAGGGTTGCAAATTTCGGTCGACATGCTGCGCCAGCAGTTAGCCATTCCCGTTGCGCCCACCGTTTGCCTGACAGGGCGTGGCATTCCGGAGCTGAAGGAGCTCATTGATGAGCAGCTCACCTGCCGAGACAGTGCGATGGCGCTATCCGCCGGCGATTGAGCAGGCGATAGTGGAGATCGCGTCGCTCTTGCGCGGCTCATATGCACTGAGCGAGCGCACGCTGGCACTGCTGCTGCTTGAGGGCGACCCTGAAATTTGGGAGGAAGTGCGCCTACAGGAATTCACCGTCACCCTCGATCGCATCCGTGCCCTGTGCGAACAGCTGCAAGCAACCAGTGAAACTCCCATCGCATGGCAAATCGAGCAGCAGCGTCAGCGATGGAGCCAACAGATTGCCTCCAATGTGCTCTCTCAATCCTCCGATCCTTCGGCTACACTCCGCACCCGCATTTTGCGACCAGGCGCACTTGCCGAGCATATCGGTAGGCTTTGTATGAACCCGTGGACTGGTTTCCCGATACTGGTGTTGGTGCTCTACTTTGGGCTATATCAGTTCGTGGGGGTATTTGGGGCGGGCACTGTGGTGGATTGGCTGGAGAATGGTCTCTTTGGGCAGTATATCAACCCCTTCGTGGAGCGGTTGGTACGCGCGATTATCCCATGGAGTGCCCTTCAGGAGTTGTTGGTGGGTGAATATGGTGTCTGGACGCTGGGAGTCACCTATGCCATCGCGCTGATTTTGCCTATCGTGACCTTTTTCTTCTTAGTGTTTGCTGTGCTGGAGGATACAGGCTATCTGCCGCGCTTGGCAATGCTGATTGACCGGGCGTTCAAGTGGTTGGGGTTGAACGGGCGGGCGGTTATCCCCATTGTGCTGGGCTTCGGCTGCGACACGATGGCGACGGTCGTCACGCGCATCTTGGAAACTCGTCGCGAGCGCATTCTGACCACCTTCCTGCTCACATTGGCGATCCCCTGTTCCGCACAGCTGGGGGTGGTGCTGGCATTACTGGCAAGACACCCGAAAGGGCTGCTTCTCTGGGCAGGGGTGCTGGTCGGGGTCTTCCTGTTGATTGGCTGGTTAGCAGCGAAGGTTCTGCCTGGGAGTTCCGCCCCTTTTTACATGGAGTTGCCGCCAATGCGTCTGCCCAGCCTCTCTAATGTGTTGCTTAAGACGCTGGCGCGCCTGCACTGGTATTTCATGGAGGTGTTCCCCCTCTTTCTGCTGGCAAGTGTGCTGATTTGGATAGGGCAGCTGACAGGACTGTTCGATTTGGCGATACGCGGGATGCGCCCTGTGGTGCAGGCGCTGAGCCTGCCCTCGGAGGCAGCGGTCGCTTTTCTGTTCGGATTTTTCCGCCGCGACTATGGCGCGGCGGGGCTTTACAGGCTTAACGAGCAGGGACTGCTCACGGGCAACCAGCTGCTGGTAGCGTCGGTGGTGCTAACGCTGTTCGTGCCTTGCGTGGCGCAGTTCCTGGTGAGCATCAAGGAGCGCGGGCTGCGTGCGGCGCTGGTCATGTTTGTGCTGGCGTTGAGCATCGCGCTGCTCACAGGGCTGTTGCTTGCGCATGCGCTGGCGTGGCTGGGGGTGAGGGTATGAGGGCGTGCGCGTTTTGTGGGCGCGAGCTGACGCAAGAGGGCATCGAGCGAGCGTGCAAGGGCTGTGGCGCGTTCGGCGGCTGCCACCTGATCAAGTGCCCTTATTGCGGCTACGAACAGCCGCAGGAACCGCAATGGCTCAAGAAGCTGGTCGAATGGGCGCGGCGACGCCGGCAGGAGACACCCCCACGATGCGATTGACCCAGCTGCGAACGGGCGACACCGCGCGTATCGTGCGCATCATCCACGATGCCGACGGACACTGGCGCAAACTCACAGCGCTGGGCATCACGCCCGGCGCCACCGTGCGCCTTGTGCAGAAGCTTCCAACCTGTGTGCTGCAAATTGGCTACTCCATGATTGCCCTCGACCACCTGCTCGCCTCCCAGATCGAGGTGGAGCCGATACCCGCGAACAGCGAGTAGCCTGTCGTGGAATCTACCAGATATCCTCCAGCGCGTCGCGCAACAGATTGTACGCGCCGATAATGCATGCCGCTGCAACCATTAATGCCAGTGCAGATAACATTGTCGGTCAGCACCTCCCCTGTATTGTGGGCGCAGGCAAAGCCAGCGCCATCGGATAAGGTTGTTCCCGATAAGGCAGGGGGAGGTACAGGCGAGATTGCGGGTTTTTCAGGAAAAATTTTTCTCTGGGGTACTCAGCGAGAAAATTTCAGAGCGTCTTCCCTACGGCATGGCAGCGACCTCCGGGTGCTTACTAAAGAAGCGTTTGAGAGCAGGCCACACATCCTCCTTCGCGGTGATTTTGACAATCACCACGCGCGGGTCGTCTCCAAAGGCTTCGGTCAACGATTGACCCAGCGGCGCCAACCCGCCCGACTGACCCCACAGGTCATTCGCAATCTCACCGTAGCCGACCAGATTCGAATAGTCCACCAGACGGCGCATATATTCCACCACCTCGTGATCGCCCCAATTGTAGCCATCGGAGAACATAAAGGGATAGATGTTCCATTCGCGCGGGTTATAGCGCTTCTCGATAATGTCCAGCGCGAGTTTATAGGCAGCCGAGAGGCGCGTACCCCCCGAATCACCCGCCGCGAAGAAAGTATGTTCATCCACCTCTTTTGCTTCAGTGTGGCAGGTGATGAACACAATCTCGGTGGCGGTGTACTTGGTGCGTAGGAAGCGTACCATCCAGTAGTAGAAGCTGCGGGCGATATAGGCTTCAAACTCGCCCATACTGCCCGACACATCCCGCATGGCAATCACAACAGCATTCCGCTGTTTTTCGGGCACAATCTCCCAGCTTTTGAAGCGTTTATCCTCCTCGCGAATTTCCCAGCTGGGGCGTCCCTCGCGAGCGTTACGCTTCCAAGCTTCGATGAGCGTGCGCCGCTTATCCAGATTCGCAGCAGGTCCGCGTCGCGCGATGGTGTCGAACCGCACCTGATCCGCAAGGATTTCTTTCGTGCCCTTCTCGCGCAGGTTAGGCAGATGGAGGTCTTCGAACACCATCTGCACCAGCTCTTCGATGGTGAATTCCGCCTCATAGAAGTCGACGCCCGGTTCTGTGCCTGCCTGCTTGCCCGCGCCCTGCCCAGGCTGACCGGAGCGACCGATCACATCGCCCGGCTGGCTACCCCCCTCGCCCTGCCCCACGCCCTTCTTGCCATGCGGGTCATAGCGGATGTGAGGCAGCTCCAGCCCGCGAATGGGAATCTTGACGATTTTACCGTCTTCCGCCGTGATAATGTCCTGCTGGGCGATAATCTCACCCAGATTCTCCCGAATGACCTCCTTGACCTTCTCGTTATGGCGCAGCCGATCCTTCTCCGCGCGGCGGTACAGATCCCACGAGTCGGTCGAAAGCCAGAAGCCCTGTGTATGCTCTCGCATGGCTATGCCCCTATTAATTAGATACCCGTTCACGCGGTCAAAGGTTTCTCATACCTGCTATTATCGGTTTCCAACCCGAATCGCGGTAGTGTGCGAGACGCACCGGGAATGAGAAATTGCCCATACATCGATCCGAATGCGCAAACACTGACTGGGAATCTGCCCTTTGAAATTGTCTTCTCTGACCCAGATGCACAATTTTTTCTCTGACCCAGACGGCAAAATTTTCTTTTCCGACCCAGCAGGGTACCCCGGAAAAGAAAATTTTGGAGTACCCCAGAGAAAAAATTTCAGGACAGCGGGCGAACCCTGTGGCATCGGGTATACTCCTGTTGGAGGGGAGTAGCGCCTGCTGTCACAGCAGGGATGGGCATCGTCAGGACGCTGCTTCGGCAGCCGGTGCCCATCGTAAAAACAGCGAGACCTCCACTGCCCTTGTGCATGGGTAGTGGCGGTTTCGCTTTGTTTTTTACAGGACACGGAGGAGCCTAAGGATGGAAATCACGGCCGTTTTCTGGCTCATCTTCGGTTTGGTGGTGAGCGTGTGCATCGCCATCGACCTGTTCGTGTTTCATCGCGAGGCGCACACGGTGCGATTCCGTGAGGCGCTCGGCTGGGTGCTTACATGGATTGTGCTGGCGGCGCTGTTTAATCTGGGTGTCTATGTCTGGCACGGTAAGCAACGGGCGGTGGAGTTCCTCGCTGCCTATCTGGTGGAACTCTCGCTGAGCGTGGACAACCTGTTCGTGTTTCTGGTGATTTTCCGCTATTTTCGTGTGCCCGCTGCGTATCAGCACCGGGTGCTGTTTTGGGGCGTGATAGGTGCGCTGGTGATGCGTGCGATTTTTATCCTTGTCGGGTTGACCCTGCTCCGACTGTTCCATTGGATGGTCTATGTGTTCGGAGCGATTCTAATCTTCACAGGATTCCGGCTGGTGCTGAAGCCATCGGAGGAGGTGGAGATTGAGCGCAATCTGGTGCTGAGGCTGGCACGATACCTGATCCCCATTACACCCGACTATCGGGGGGCACACTACTTCGTGCGTTGGCACGGACGACTGGCAGCCACCCCGCTCTTCATTACCCTGTTGATCGTCGAGAGCACCGACCTGCTCTTCGCGCTCGATTCGATCCCGGCGGCGCTGGCTATTTCGCAGGACCCGTTCGTGGTCTATACCTCGAATGCGTTTGCCGTGCTGGGGTTGCGCTCGCTTTATTTTGTGCTGTCGCGATTCATCGGCGCATTTGCGTATCTCCACTACGGGTTAGCGCTCATCTTAGCGTTTATTGGGGTCAAAATGATTCTGTCACCCATTTATAAGATTCCTGTGGGCTGGTCGTTAGGGGTGATTGCAATGGTACTGAGCATCACTATCGCGCTTTCCCTGATCTTTCCACCCAGAGAGGCATCTGAGGCAGAGGAGTTGCAAGAATGAGCAGCGACACCACCTGCTCTCTCAGCATGGCTGGTGCGATTTGACACACTCACCCGCAGCACCCATCATCAGCAACTCACCGCCTGTGTGCCGATACTGCCAATTCTGATTGTACCCCAGCGCGTTGCCTGCAGGCAGGTAGTCCTCCACGCTTGCCCTACTCGTTCCACCTATCGCCCGACTGTACATCCACATCGACACACCCCCCCACACCCTATCTGACACACATACCGATATTCCTGCTGACTGAGATAATCCCCCTTCCACACACGAACCTCATCACTATTGTATCTGCATTAGAATACAACTATTAAATTTTCAAAAAATATTTTTACATATTATAATTTCTACCATCGAAAATATCAAAAACCTTCTGCGGAGCCTCTCGTCCATCGCCAATTTGCCAAATCGACGGGCGCCCCGCTTCCATCAAAATAAAAGGTGATTGATTAAACGGTTCCATCACTGTATCATGACATGCGAGGAGGAAGACGATGGATTTGGTACGATTGAGCAAGATTGCTGCGAGGAAAAGGAGGCGGAAGCGTTTCTCCGCGAGAAGGGCATTCTCAAGAGCTTTCGCCTGTGTCCGTATTGTGGCAGCGACCAGGTCAAGCGTGCGCGGAAGAAGTCGTACAAGTGCTCTGCGTGCAAGCGGGAGTGGGGGATGAGGAGAGGGAGCGTGCTGGAGCGGTCAGAAGTGAAGTTTGGGCCCTGTTTGCTGGCTCTGAAGATGTTTGAACTGGAGGTTCCGGGGCTGCGTGCGGCGAAGGAGCTGGGGCTTGCGTACAAGACGGTAAGGCGCCTGGACATGCGGTTATGGGAGGGGATGGCGAGAGAAGCGGCGCGGGATGATCTTCTGTGGGGGGAGATCGTAATGGATGAGAGTTATTTTGTGGGGCGAAGGAAGAGGAAGCGGGGGAGAGGGGCATAGGGGAAGATTGCGGTGTTTGGGATTCTGGAGCGGGGCGGGAAAGTCGAGGTGGATGTCGTGAGGGATGTGAAAGCAGAAACCCTGCTGGGGGAGGCGATCTGGAGGGTGAAGCGGGGGAGCCTGGTGTATACGGATCACTTCAGAGGGTATGATAGTCTGGTGATGTATGGATTTCGCCACGAGCGGATTGATGATGGGAAGCGTTTTCGGAATGGGAGGGTTTACCTCGATGGGATCGAAGGGTTCTGGAGTTATGCGAAGGAGCGACTTATGCCGTCTCATGGACTTTCGCCCCCGTGGTTTTCGTACTCTTTGAAGGAGCTGGAGTTCCGCTACAATCACTGGGAAGAGGATCTTTATGACTTGCTTTTGAGGCTCCTAAAGGTGGAATAGATGGACGAATCACCAATTTTTTTCTCTGGGGTACCCGATTGGGTCGAAAAAGAAAATTTTGGTTCCACAAGTGAATTTTCGAACAGTCTCCGGCAGGCCAGGTCAATCAAACAGGCTTGCCTGGTCGCGCGTCGCGATGAGTGTTTGAGGCCTGGGAAACAGCTGCTCGAAATCGGGAAATAGTTCCTGCAAGCGACAGGCGAACTTGTAGAGTTTCTCCACATAATGTTCGCGATCTTCGTCGCCCGCATACTCCTCCAGCAAGCCGAGGGAACCATCTTTGCGGCGATAGACATTGATGTAGTCGCCCACTTGGAAGCGTCCCGCCAATTCGCGCAGCGGGTGATGGGGCTGGTGGCTCTTTTCGGTAATGCGCTCGCGTCGGCACAGATGTTCAATTGGCAACTCGCCGTTCAGAATCGCGTTCGCGAGCCGTCGGTACTCCTCCGAGACGCGCTCCGGCTGCCCTTTCAGCAGCCACTGAATGGCTTGGCTGATGAACTCGCGCCCGAACCGCTCATCGGCACGCGAGCGCAGCGATGCGCCCTTGTAGATGAGCCTGCCATCATAGCCCAGCAGCACATAGTTCTTGGTCTTGACCGAGAGCATCGCTTGATAACGCCCATCATGCACCAAGCGAATGCCTTCCGGCAGGGTGCGGGCAATCTCCGCGACGAACGCCTTCTCCTGCTCCTCACTCTCGATGCCCTCAGGTGGCTGAAAATAGACACCATCGGTGTCGATCTCGATGACCTTGCCGCCACGCGCCTCAATCTCCGCGGCGATATGCTTCACGATTTCTTGCCCTTTGAGCGTGACGGCTTCGGCAGCATCGTAATCGTTGAAATTAAACGATGCTCCCAAATAACCGTAAAATGAGTTGATAAGTATTTTGAATGAGGCTTGGAGACCATCCCAGTAGTTGGCTTCGGATCCTGTGCTTTGTCGGGCACGCAGTTTCGCCTCCAGTCGGCGTTGGGTTAGCTCGCGCAGCAGGGGCAGAAACACATTCAAGCGGTCGGCGTCGGGTTTGATGCCGAACTGGAGCATCACGCTGGGGTATAGGCTCTCCACATCGGCTTTCACCACGCGCTGCACCAGCCCGACAATGCGCACCTCGGTATAGCCACCGGGATAGTCGCGCGGCTCTTGAGGCAGCGGAATGGCGTGTCCCGCCTGCAAATAGGCACGCAGAAAGAGCAAGTTCGCCTTCTCCCCAGTGCCGATAGTTGCCAGATTCTGCAGCGTGTCGGGCACCATCTGGCACTGGTAGAACTCGGTGGGCAGCACCAGCTCCGCCAAGCGGCGCGTCTCATGCACATCTTGCAAGCAATATTGGCGCACGGTGTCGGGGTCGCTCTGCCACAGGTGAGGGATTTGCTCCCGCTCCAGATAGATGCGCTCCTCCAGTGCTAACCCGAGGCTCTGTGCCGATTCCTTTAGCCCGTAGCTTTCCAGTTCGCCTCGTCCGATATCGAAACGCTGTACTGCCAGATAGGTATCCAGCAGGTGGCGTCCATGGATAAAAGCAGGCTTGAAAGTGCGGCTATTGGCGCCAATCACGCAAGCGCGTGGCGATCCCACCCGCAAAGGGGAGCCATCTCTGCCCAGTGTCAACGGAATACGGTGATGCTCCGCGCGGGCAACTAAGAAAGGGATGTCAAATCCGAACAGGTTGTGCCCCTCAATCACATCAGGGTCCAGCGTTCGGATGCGCTCAACAAGTCGCTTCAGAATCGAAGGCTCTTCGCCCTCCAGCAACTCCTCGTAGCCACGGTTGTCGCTTAAGGCAATCATCAGGATGCGCGCGCCGGGCTGGTCGGGCGTGAGCGTGCTGGTCTCGATATCGAGCTGCACGCGATGCAACATGTCGAAGGTCATCCCTTTGAAAAGCGTTTTGCCCGTGAGCATAAGATATTGACGAGCGAGGGAGCCATAGGCAATTGTGGCGCGATGCTCATCGCGCAACGCTTGACGCAGCCGGTCAAAAGCCTCGTAGTCAGCACAGCGTGCAAGATATCGCAGGGCGGGACGGTCGCCGAAATCGCCATCCAGCTCTTGCCAGTGCACGCCGGGGAGGCTCATGGGCTGGTCGCTGAGCAGCCATGGCTGAAACCGTTCCTGCTGCACGTGCAGCTGCTCACCCTCGCGAACATAGAGCCAGATGGTGCTGTCCACCGCTTCGACCGCCACGATGCGCGGTGTCGGATCGCTCCCGAAAATCAGCGCGTTTAGACGCTCCTGTTCCTGGGATGTAGCTGAACGGATGGGTTCCGACGGCGGCTCCTCTATCGGCAGCACACCTTGCATGATAAAGGATTTTACCCTCATGGCTAAAGCCGCTCCCAGAGCAAGCGCACAATCTGGTCTTGCAAGGCGCGGGCGTCGCTGCCAGAGGCGTTGTAGTTGTTCATGAGAATCGCGAACGCCAGCTTGCGCCCGCTGCGCGTGGTCAGGTAGCCTGCAATCGCACTGACCCGATAGAGGCTGCCTGTCTTGGCGAAACCGTTGCCCTGCACAGGGGTATCGTGCAAGCGGTTGCGCAGCGTGCCATCTACACCGAACACAGGCAACGAGGCGCGATAGGCTTCCGAATGCGGGGAGCGCGCCATAAAGAGGAGCAGGCGCACCAAGTTCTCCGCGCTGATGGCGTTCATGCGCGACAGCCCGGAGCCGTCCACCAGATGCACCGCGCCCATCTCCAGACCCGCTTGCTGCAAAAATGCGCGTACCACCTCGATACCCGCCTCGGTCGAGCCTTGTCCGCGCCGCTCCTTACCCATCGCTTTCAGCACTATCTCCGCCAGCAGGTTGTCGCTGGGCTTGTTAATGAGCGCGATAATCTCGCGCAGGGGAGGCGAGTGGTGAGTAGCGACTATGCGCCATTCGCTATTTGCCATTCGCCCGGATCTCCGCTCGGCGGGAGCCTCACCCCCCAGTTGCCACTCACTCAACAGCGGCGTGATTCGGTCCGAGACGGCAACGCCCGCCTCTCGCAGGGCATCCCGAAAGAGCGTCGTGGTGAAGCGAGCGGGGTTTTCCACGGCATAGCGACCGATGAATATCTCCTCTGCGCCCAACAGGATCGTGCCCGACACGATAAGTCGGTTGAGCGCGTGCGCACGCGTGGCTGAGAGCCGTGCCCCTCCCGGATCGCGCACCACTGTGCGTGTGAGGTTCACTATCTGCACATAATCGGTCGGTGGGTCAAGGCGCAACTGGGCAGGTGCGTCAGGTTGTGTGCCAGGGCGGGCGTATAGGCGCACCGCGTTGCGTTCAACACAAAGCGCACTCATCTGCGCTTGATAGCCGAACGGCTCGTCGTCGATATTCCAGCCGAAGCCATATCGCTCGGCATCCAGCCACGAATCGTCATAGAGCAGCAGACCCTCCACTCTGTGAACACCCGCGGCATGCACCTGCCGCGCCAACGACTTCAAATCGCTGAGGCTCAGTGTGGCATCCCCACCGCCCTGCAGAAGCAGATTGCCATGCAGTGTGCCCGCCGCGTCCAGCTTGCCGTGCACCCAGACTTGCGTGCGAAAACGGTAATCCGCGCCCAGCAGGTGCAACGCAGCGGCGGTGATGACGAGTTTGGTGCAGGAGGCGGGGATCAGCATGTGCTCGGCGCCGAAGGCGTAAAGCGTTTCACCCGTCTGCATATCACGCACCACGACCCCGCAGGAGCCATATTTCAGCCACTCAACACGAAGCAAGCGATCCAGCTCCTGCGATAAGGTGGGCGACTGCGCCAGCGTCAGGGAAAGGCAAAACCAAGCGAGTAAGAGCGTTGCGGTCTGTCTATGCATCGCCTTCTCTATTCGCCTATACGGGTGTGGACTCCTGCCCCGTGTTGCTCGGCACTGAGCGGGCTACTCGCTCAGATAAAGCGTACAACCAACCGCCAGCAACAACCAGAAAAGCACGGGGCAGAGATGACCCACCATGCGCCAGCGAGCAGGCAACAGTCCAACCATCCCGTCCCAGCCAAGCGCATGGAACATGGCAATCGGCAACAGCGCAGGATAGAAATATCGCCCCTGTGCCTGAAAGAAAACCCGAATGAACAGCAGAAAGCTCACCAGCACCAACGCAAGGGTCAGTGCGCCCAGCAGCAGTGCGGAGCGAAGCATGCGGGGCGAATCGTCGGCTTGCTCCACGCCGTTTGTCCGCCCGCGCAAACTCAGCGGTAGCCCTATGAAAGTCAACAGCTGCCACACACCCAGTGCGAGATAGATACCGTCAAAGGGCAGAAAGTGAGGCACACCTGTCTGTGCGGTACGGGGTGTGCCGTAGGCGAACCAGAAGCTGCGAAAAGTCCAGTCCGCGACCCAGCGCAGGTACTCGCCCCAACTTAAGCCCGCTCTCAGAAAATCTTCCGCCTTCGCTGTGCCCGCAAACACATGCAAAAAGGTTTTTTGCAGCAAAGGGTCCTCATAGAGGATGGCGTTGCGAATGAACCACCAGCCGCTAAGGAGCAGTGCGCTACCTAACGCAATGCCTGCCTGCTGCAGCCCATGCTCCCAACCCGCCCCTGCAAGGCGCGCCCTCAACAGCAGCCCTATCACCACCACAGGCAACAGCAGAATCGCCGCGGCTTTGGTCAGTAGAGCCAGCCCTGCGAGAACCCCAAGAAGCAAAGGGGCTTGCCACTTGCCACTCGCAACTCGCCACCAAAACTTTTTCCTCCGGGGTAGTCGGAGGAAAAAATTTTGCTCGCTACTCACCAAAAAGAGCACGCTGGCAAACAGCAAGTTGGTCAGCGCGTCGTTGCTCACCGCACTGCCGATGGCAAGATGCATCGGCAGAAACGCCACGAAACCCATCCCTGTCAGCGCGACTTCGGGGCGATGGGGAAGCAGGCGGCGCAGGGTCAACCATGTCAGCCAGACCACGCCCGCGCTCGCCAATGTAGAGAGCAGGCGCACTCCCTTACCCGTGCCGCCTACCACATGATAGAGCAACGCTGCCAGAAAATAATAAAGCGGGGGCTGGTGCGCCTCGTAGCCCACCCCTGCATAGCCCTCAAATCGTGGCAGGCGCCACTCTCGCGCGACATACACCACATACTGGAAATGTGCGCCCTCGTCGGGCGTGTTCGCGTAGCCGTTGTTGCCGAACGGTGTGAGCCAGTTATAAAGCAGCGCGAGCGCGATATGCAGCCCTAAAATCACAAAGGGCGCATAGCGCCAGAAACGCTGTTCCGCTACAGACCCCTGCTGGCGATGTATTTCGCGAGATCGGCGACGCGACACGAGTAGCCCCACTCGTTATCGTACCACGCCAGCACCTTCACGAATCGGTCGCCCAGCACCATCGTGGAAGGCAGGTCGACAATCGCAGATCGCTCGTCACCCTGAAAGTCGCTGGACACCAGGGGTTCATCGCACACACCCAGAATGCCTTTCAACGACCCCTCCGCGGCCGCACGGAACGCCTCATTAATCGACTGCGCCGTCGCTGCCCGCGAAAGCTGCACCGTTAGATCGATTATCGAAACGGTCAGCACGGGCACGCGCAGGGCGATCCCATGCATCCGTCCCTTCAGTTCGGGCAGCACCAGATGGATGGCTTTTGCTGCACCTGTTGAGGTGGGAATGATGTTTGCCGCTGCGGCGCGCGCCCGACGCAGGTCTCTGTGGATCTGATCCTGAATGCGCTGATCGTTCGTGTAGGCGTGGGCAGTCGTCATCAGCCCGTATTCGATGCCGAAGGTTTCGTGCAGCACCTTGCACACGGGCGCGAGGCAGTTCGTGGTGCAGGAGGCGTTGGAGACCACATAGTGGCGGTTAGGGTCATACTGTTCGTGATTGACGCCTATCACGAAGGTGGCGTCCTCGTTCGTGGCAGGGGCGGTGATGATCACGCGCTTCGCGCCACCCTTCAGGTGCGCCCGTGCCTTCTCGGCGTCGGTGAACACACCTGTCGATTCGATCACGATATCCGCGCCCACCTCGCCCCACGGAATATTCGCCGGATCCTTCTCGGCAAAGACCCGAATGCGGTCCCCATCAACAATAATCGCACCATCTTCCGCGCGCACTTCGCCCGGATAGATGCCATAAGTGGTGTCGTACTTGAATAGGTGGGCGTTACTGTGCGCATCGGTCAAGTCGTTGATGGCGACCACATCGAAGTCGTTTGGGTAATGCTTCCGAATCGCACGCAAAGTCAGTCGCCCGATTCGCCCAAAGCCATTAATTCCGATTCGTATAGCCATCGTTTTCCTACCTCCTTCTTAAGTTTGCCCTTCGCCATGCACGACTGCCTATTTCTGACCCTGTGGCGGGGGTGTGGGTGTGCCAGGCTGGGGCATCTGCATCGGTTTTGCATCTTTTGGTGGCGTGAATTTGAAGCGGTTCGCCGGGATGGGCTTATTGAAGCTGATATAGCGGATATTAGCTTCCACCTTCATTCGAAGCTGCTGAGGCGGTTGCCCCTGCTGTCCGGCAGGCATCTGTCCACGCTGATCCATCTCCAGCCGATGAATCAGCAGGTCGTTCACACCCACATAGAGGCGAATCACGCTGCTGCCGCTTTGGCTCTTTTCCGATACCTCCACAAGGTGGGTCAGCTTGCCGTTGATGTTTTTCTTCCCCTTAAGGGTGAACCTCGCCTTAGAGTTTGGGTTGTCGAGGTTCTCGTTGGCAAACCCCAGCAACATGCCAAGCTGCCCCAGCACCGCGGCGTTAGGTCCTTCAAAATCGGGGGGAGCGGGCTGCTTGATATATTGCTTCATCGCGGGTAAATAGATGATCAGCTCTTTGCCATCCGAGTAGGCTTCCTGGTTGCCGAAGGGTCCACTCCCCGACGCCTTCATCGCCAGCTTGTTCGGCTTCTGCATCGCCAGCGTCGATTTAAACTGCATCTTGTTGCTATTGCCACCGCGCACCATCTCTACATTCATTTCGATGGCGGCTTCCATCGACTTCATCTGGCGATACTTCTGCTGTGCCTGCTTCAGCAGTGCTTTGGCGTCCTGAGCGAACAGACCGCTCAATAGTGCGATACTGATCGAAAAAGCGACAATGGTTCTCATGGTTTTGTCCCTCACGGGAAGAGTATACCCGATGGGGTACAATAAAAGGCGCAACGGAGGCAAAGACGATGGCGATTGTGGAAGTGGTGGTGCCGCAGATGGGCGAAGGATTGCAAGAGGTGCGCATTCTGCGCTTTCTGAAGCAGCCGGGCGATTCGGTGAAGCGGGATGAGCATATTTACGAGATGGAGACAGACAAGGCGGTGCTGGAGGTAGAAAGCCCTTACAGCGGGGTAATTGTGGAATGGCTGGCGAAGGAGGGCGATATCTTACCGATTGGCGCCCCCATCGTGCGAATCGAGGTGGAAAGCGCGGTGCAGATGCCCGCAGTCGCACCTGCTACACCCGCTGCGGAGGCCGCGGTTCCCAGAGAAACCACGATCACCCCACCGCGCGAGCCGGTGTCGATGGGACCGCGCACCGAGGTGATTATCCCACCGCGTACACGCGCCTACGCCCGCGAGAAGGGTCTCTCTGAAGAAGAGCTGCGTCGTATCCCCGCCAGCGGCACAAAACTGATGCCCGAAGATATCGATCTGTATCTGGCGACACGCTCCACTGCCATCGCGGAAGCGGAGTACATCGATTATCCCCTGTCCCCGCAGCAGCGTACCTTTATCTATCGGGTCAAACGCAGCAGCCAGGTGGTGGTGCCTGCCACGCTGAAGCGACCCGCTCGCTGGGACGCCGTTCAACGCGTGGTGGCGCAGTTCAAGTCGCAGGCGAACGCCCCCGTGCAGCCGTCCGAGTTTCAAGTGTTCGCCTACTGTGTGGTGCAGGCAACGCGCAATCATCCGAAGTTCCGCTCGCAACTGGTGGGCGAGGACACCCTGCGCGAGTATAAGCATGTGAATTTGGGCATTGCTGTTGCGCGACCAGGCGACGAGCTGGTCACCGCCCTGGTGAAAGAGGCGTCCGCGCTCGATTTTGTCAGCTTCGTGCGTGCGGTGCAAGCGCAGATCCGCCGCGCACGACAGGGCGAGGATCAAGCGGATGCCAGCATCCAGCTGCTGTTGACCTACATGGGCGGCTATCAAATGATCGATGCCATCCCCGTGCTGGTTGCACCCGCAATTGCCATCCTCTTTGCGGGTGATACCTTTTTGGTGGACGATGTGCCCCATGTGAATCTCGTGTTAACCTTTGACCATCGTCTGATTAACGGCGTGGGTGGCGCAGAGTTTCTGAACGAGGTCGCCCGCAACCTCGAAAATGCGGAACAGCTGATGCAGCAGGGGCTGGGGTAATTCGTTCGCGCGATAACGCCTCCAGCGGGCGATACTCCTCCTCGCTCAACTCCAGCAGCATTGATGGGTATCTGGGGTGATTATGTGGAGTGAGTGCCCAACCATTGCGGGAGGTCAGCTACCCAGATCAGGCTTCGCCCTGCCGTTAGGGGTAGGGACTTATTGTAAAGCTTGAGGTCTGCTGTTACGAAGCCCGCCGACCGCTTTAAAGCAAGGCATATGTAGAGCGCATCATAGAGTGAACAAAGATATCGGTTGGCAAGCTGAAGCGCATCGCGCACCATGCTTCCTTGGGGATCATACTGTTCATCGCCATAGATCCCAAACAGCTCCACCGGAGCGTGAACAAGCACGAAATCGAAAAGCGACTCAGCTTGCGCAGGGTTAACGACACCACGACTGACCAGCCGCCGTAAGCCGTGAGCAACCTCCGCCAGCATCACATCGGGCGCAATGAGGAATAGGTTATGCTCATGATCGCTTCCATCACTGGTGAGCAACAGACGCGCCTCGCTGGAGTGCTCCTCGGAGATAATCCATTTCATCACCACGCTGGCATCGACCACTATCTCACGCATCACGCTCTCGAAGCTCACGAATGAGCGGTGCCGAATCGCTGAATATAGGCTCACCGATGCGGCGATGCAACTCCTCTAAGGCACGGGCAGATTCGCGACGCAGGTGGGCATATTCCCCCGGCGACAAGGCAAATAGGCGACGCTTACGCCTTGCGCGACGGCGCCTCAGAGGCATCAAGAGTGGGCGCAGGGTCTCGCGCAGTAATGCTTCCACTGACTGACCCTGTTCGCGCGATAACGCCTCCAGCTGGCGATATTCCTCCTCGCTCAACTCCAGCAGCACCTTGGGCATCCAGTATGATTATACCTCAATCAGGATGGCGATGCGCATGGGGCAGGAACTTTCCACTGGCGCGTCGAACTCAAAGCGTTTGAGGATGTAAGGATGCGTCGTTTCTATATTGGTCAACCTGAATGGTCGCCGCCGCGTGTACCGTTGCAGTTGCCCCTTGGCTCCGGCACGCTCGGCTGGCTGATTACGCTCATTCGTCGGCAGAAGCTCGATGTGTTGGAGGTCGCGCTTGCCCCCATCGCGCAGGCATGCTACGACTATTGGCGCACGGTGGGCGATCTGGACGAGGCAGCGGACGCGCTGGCGGTGCTGGCGTATCTGATGGAGCGCAAAGCAGAAAGGCTGCTGATGCCCGAACCGCCCGTGTCTGAACTTGTTGAGGAGGCGGAGCCGGTCGCTCTTTGTTTGCCTGAGCGCTATATACCCTTGATCGAATACTTGCGCGAGCGTGAGGCAGCCCGATCGCAGCTCTTTTTCCGCGGGATGTCGCCTGACCCTGCAGCGTATGAATCGCCTTTGCCCTGGGGTGCCATGCTGCCCGATCAGCTCTGGCTCGCTTTGCGTCGGCTGTTGCAGCGTGCTGCGCCGATCCCCGACGCGATTCCCGAACGGCGTTATTTCTCCATTCATGCCCACATGGTGGAGATTCAGGAGCAGGTGCGCCGAGCGAACACCCCGCTGCCGTTCGAAACGCTTGCCCGTCCTGCCCGCTCTGTGCTGGAGCTACTGGTCTACTTTCTCGCCCTGCTCGAACTCTGGCGATTAGGTCAGGTCGAGGTGCAAGTGCAAAATGGCGAGATCATGGTTGTGAGCGGTGGGCAACCTGCTGGCGCGTAAACGGTTATGCCGAGCGCACCGACTTCTTTTCTTGGGGTGGGGATGAGGGGGGCACATCTTCAGGCTTGGCTTGCGCTGCCATCAGGTTCTCGCGCTGGATTGCCTCATAGATTTCGCGCCGGTGCACCGCAATCTCGCGTGGTGCCTTGATGCCGAGGCGCACCTGCTCTCCACGCACCTCCAGCACGATAACCTCGATATCGTCGCCAATCATGATGCTCTGGTTGACCTTGCGTGTAAGTACCAGCATGATATTTCGCCCTCCGTGGCGGGCGGCGTCATCCTGCCGCCTCCTGAGTCTGAACTGAGCGCCACATCTCCTGGAGGATTGGGTGGCGCGTAGAATAGCGTTCGTCGTCCAGGATAACCTGCCGCCCGCGTCGCGCGTTGCCGTTGATCACGATGGGCGCCAACAGGTTGGCGGTCATCGCGTGCGGCTTGCCCGGTGGGATCGAGACCGTCACATAGACCCATCGTATCGTCTCGTCGCTCAGCTGCAGGCGCTCCACATCGATGTCGGACAGCACCACCTCGTAATCGGGACGGAAAAACCACGGGTCAATCATCAGCATCGCAAAGCTCGGCTCGTCCACCGACTGCAACCAGCGGAACGGGCTGTCATCGCCATGTCGAATCAGCACGAACCGCTTCAGATGGCTCAGCCCCACCAGCCCATCCGGGAAGGTGATGATGTCCTCCTCATCTATAGGTATTGTACCGAATCGTGTGGTGTGAAGTTCCATCGGTTTTCAGCCTCCGCGCAGAAAATCAAAAAGGTTAATTGCTTGTACGCGTGTAAATACCTGCAGCGCTGCTTGATAACTGAGTTCTTGCTGGCGCAGCTGGCTGATGGCTTCGGTCAAATCGATCTCTTCAATCTCTGCCAGATTGGCTTGAAGTTGCTCCCTGCGCGCGGCATAGAGGGTCTCGTAGTTTTCCAGTTCCCGCAGGCGCACGCCCATCTCGCCCCGATAACGGTGAAACTCTGACTGGAACGCCTCGATGTCGCGCAGATCGATACGGGAGAGCGCGTCCGAATCGCCTGTGAGCAGGTGGTTCTCGATATCCGTCAGTTTGTTGTAGAGGTCGGCAATACGCGCTGCCCCCGTGAAGTTCATGGGGATCGCCCGGTCAGGGGCGATGTTGACCAGCAACGGATTGCCATCACCCACATAGGTCAGCACTCCACCCGACAGGTTGAAAGACGGTGTATTCACTTTTTGCCCACTAAACAGAGAGCGTTCTCCATCCACGCGCTGGTTGCCCAGCTGCATCAGCCGCTCTTTGAGATGCCGAATTTGTTGGATAAGCGCGTCGCGGGCGTCTGCATCGATGGTGTCATTCGCGCCTTGGGTAACAATTTGGCGCGCTTCTCCCAGCAGGGCGCCGATATCGGCAAGAGCTTGTTCAGTGGCTTGCAGGAAGAGGCGCGCCTCACGAATGTTGCGCCCGTACCCCTCAATCTGTTGCAGGCTCTGGCGAATGGCAAGCGCATGCACGCTTCCCACCGGGTCATCGGAAGGCTGTTCAATGCGTCGCCCGGTGCTGACGCGCCGTTGCCACAGGCTTAGGCGATCACTCGCTTGCCCAATGGCGCGTTCCATCTGCCAGAACTGCCAATTTGTGCTGATTCGCATGGTTTTCTCGGTTCGACCTGTCGAGCATGCCAAGCAGGATCGGTTGCGCCCGTTATCTCGGCGCGACGAACTGCAGCACATCCTCCAGCAGCGAGTCGAAGGCGCTAATCATCTTCGCTGCCGCTTGATAGCTGCGCTGGTACTTCACCAGGTTCGCTGCTTCCTCGTCCAGTGAGACCCCAGAGACCGATTCACGCAACATGCGCAAATGCTCCACCGTTAATTGTTGCGCTTCGGCACGATTTTTGGAGATCTGTGCGTCGCTGCCCACGCGCCCGATAAGGTTACGGTAGAACTGCGTTATGCTCATACCGCCTAACGCGCCCTGTGGCGTGGTGCGCAGGTCTGCCAAAGCGCGTGCCACGCCTCCATTCCCCGGCGCATCGGGCACAGAGGCTGCGGCGATATGGGTCGGATCGCTGAGATCGGCGTGCAGGGTGATGTTGGAAGCGTCGGTGCCGTCAAAAAAGAGGTAGCCTGTGTTATTGTCCAGCCCGTAGCCCGTCGAGTGGATGGCGTTCACCTGTGTAATGAGCGTGCTGGCAAGTGTGTTCAGCTCGGCACGATAACTCTGCAGATTGGCGATGGTATCCATCAGTCCGCGCAGCTCACCCGATTGGATGCGGATGTCGGTGGGTGTGTTGTCCAGCGCGCGGTTGGCGATATCGAGCGTGGTAGGCAGGGGAAACGCAGCACCATCCTGCACCAGCGTATGCCCGTCCACATAGACCATCACCGAGCCGTCTTGTGCATAGTGGGCGCGCGCACCGACCAGCTCGCTCAGGCGCGCGATAAGTTGGTCGCGCTGGTCAAGCAGGTCGCCGGGTTCTGCCCCGCTGGAGGTTGCCGCGCGAATCTGCTCGTTGAGCCTCCCCAGTTGCGCTGCCAGCTGGTTCGCTTCCGCGATTCGCGCCTGTGCCTGCTCCATCAACTGGCTCTCTTTGGTGGTCATCTCGCGGTGCAGGCTACGAAAGGCATCAGCCAGCGCGGTGGCGGCTTGAAGCACGCTCTGACGGGCTGCCATGCTATCAGGACGGGTCGCCAGCTCCTCGAAGGCGTTGAACAGGGCATTCAACCGCGCGCTGATGCCGAGTTCCCCTGGCTCGTTGAATAGCCCTTCAATCTGTTGCAACTGTTCGCGCAGGGTGTCCAGCCGCGCGAAGTCGGCAGCGCCTGCATCGATGCGCTGCTCCAACATCATATCGCGCAGTCGCTGAATGCTTTGCGCCATCACACCGCTGCCGACGCGCAAGCGCGGGTTTATCGCATATTCCGGCGTGGGCGCGAACAGGATGCGCCGGCGTGTGTAGCCCGGCGTGTTGACATTCGCCACATTGTGCCCCGTCACATCCAGTCCTATCTGGAAGGCACGCAGGGCGCGAATCCCTAACTCAATCCCATAGAAGCTGGACATCGGCTCAGACCTCCATATTCAACATGGTGGATGCGGTGCGGGGCGCGTTCAAAGGTGCATAATGCTCCGGCTCGGCAGCACGTGTGAGCATCGCCATCAGCGCATGGGTATAGTCCAGCTCGTTCAGGATGATGTCGTACGCGCTCTGGATGACCTCGTCGATGGCGCGGGCGATTTCCAACGCCTCTTGGAGGGTGGCGGTATCAAGCGGGTCGGGTTGGGCAGACTGGTGGGACAGCGCGGTCTTAAGGTGTTCGAATCGCTGCAGGATAGGCTCCAAACGGGCGTGGAGGGTGTCGATGGCAGCAAGGTCGCGTCGCACAAGCGCGTCACGCCACGCTTTCAGGAGCGTTAATGCGCGCCTGCCTTCCTGAGTCCATCGATTCAGCCAGTGGTCTGTCATGGCATTTCATCCCTATTCGGCTCGGCGGGTAGCCCCGCCGTCAGTTGTGGGCAGACACAGGGGTCTGCCCCTATCAGTTGCTCATAGAGCTTTTCAGCGATGCCAAACTGTCCGTACCGTGCCAGATATTCGGCAAAGGTCAGGTCGAACATCTCCGCATAGTTGAGGGTTTGGCGCTGTTGAGGAACGGTGCGCTGCATCGCCCGCCAGAGCTGCAGCAGAAAGACGGCTTCGAACTGCTGACAGGCTTCGCGCAACCGCTCATCTTCAGCGTGAACCCCATTGATGGGGTTCGCTGATGGAACAGGTGACCTCACGGGCTGAAGTGTCTTCATCGCTCTCTTCCTGTGCCTCACGGGTAGGGGCAGATACAGGGGTTTGCCCCTATCAGTTGCGGGCAGACACAGGGGTCTGCCCCTATCAGTTGCGGGCAGACACAGGAGTCTGCCCCTATCAGTTGCGGGCAGACACAGGGGTCTGCCCCTACCCGCCACTCGCGACTCGCCATCTATTGCACCTCCACCTCGGCATGGAGCGCACCCGCTGCCTTGAGCGCTTGGAGAATCGCAATCAAATCACGCGGGCTGACCCCTAATGCGTTGAGTGCCTTGACCAGGGATTCGACCGACGCGCCCTCTTTGAAATAGACCATCCGCGCAGGCTCTTCTTGGGCGTCTACTTGGGTTTGCGGTACCACCTGCGTCCGCCCCTGACTGAGCGGCGGAGGTTGCGATACTTCATAGGTGGTTTGGATACGCACGGTAATGCCTCCATGCGCAATGGCAACGGGCGCGATTCGCACCTCGCCGTTCACCACTACGGTTCCTGTACGCTCGTTGACCACCACGCGAGCAGTGATATCGGGCACCACGGGTAACGATTCTAACTGGGCAATCAACATGATGGGGTCTAACGCACCTTGAGGATCGAGCGTGACACGAACGGTGCCCGGGTCTATCGCCCGCGCTTGCAGGCTGGGGAACGCGCTTCGGATGGTGCTGACCACGCGCGCGGCAGTGGTGAAATCGGGCTGATGGAGCTGAATAATCAGCGAATTATCTGCCTGCAGGAATTGGCTGGGCACTTCGCGTTCGATCAGCGCGCCGTTCGGAATGCGTCCGACGGTGGTGTGGTTGCGTTGCACCGTGGAAGCCCCTGCGCCAAAATTGAACCCGCCGATGGAGAGGGGTCCCTGAGCGACGGCATACACCTGCCCATCGGCACCGCGCAAAGGCGTCTGCAGCAGTGTGCCCCCTTGGAGCGAGCGCGCATCCCCGATGCTGGAAACCACCACATCGATGCGATTTCCTGCACGGGCAAAGGGAGGCAGCTCCGCCGTGACCATCACCGCGGCGACATTTTTGACCTTGAGCGTCTCGGCTGGGATGGTGATACCGAACCGTTCCAGCATATTGGCGATGGACTGCACGGTGAAAAGCGCGCCCTTGCTATCGCCCGTGCCTTCCAACCCAACGACCAGCCCGTAGCCAATGAGCTGGTTGCTGCGCACACCGCGCACTTGGGCGACATCCTTCAAGCGTACTGTGGGCATCTGGGAAGCCGTTTGCCCCCAGCTGAATCCTATCCATCCCGTCGCGATGATGACCAGCAGAGAAAAAATTTCATTTGCCATTCGCCATTTGCCACTTGCCATCGAGGATGATTATCGGCACGCGGCGCCTGTTTTCGCAGACTTGAAATTTTTTCTCTGGGGTACTCCGCGCAGCGGGGTCAGAGAAAAAATTTCAGGGACTATTCGGAGCGGTAGAGCAGGTAGAAGCCACCCACCCCGAAGAGCAGGTTCGGCATCCATGCTGCCAGCAATGGTGGCAGAAAGCCCTGATTGCCCAGAATCTGGAACAGTAGTAAAGTGTTCCAGAACACAAACACCAGCACAATCGCCAGCAACACGCCCACGAAGCTGCCCGCGCGTGCCAGCCATAGACTCAACATCGGGCTGCACAGCGCCAGCACAAAGCATGCCACGGGCACAGCGACCTTCAGGTGATAGCTCACTTCCAGCCGCAAGTTACGATAACCCATCTGGCGGTTGCGTTCGATCTGTTCCCCCAACTGCACGCGGGTCTGCTCCTCCGGCTCCGGCGTGGCGAAAAAGTCCTGCAGCGCGACCTGCAGGTTCAGCACCAGCTTCTGCTGGGAGCGTACATCCAGCACCGTGCCATCCGCCCGATAGAAATGGAGCTGCGGACGCTCCAGCTCCCAGATGCCCTCTTGATAGCGACCGCGCGGCGCGTGGATGACCAGCCATTCACCGCGCGCACGCTGTTCGAACATCAGCACATCCTCCATCAGCACGCGCCCACCCATTTCCTGCGCCGTGCCAATCACCACCGCATAGTTTTGCACCTTCAGCACCGCATTGCTGGTGATATTGGGCACAGGTGCAAGCAAAAACATGCGGTTGCGCAGCCGATAGAACTCGCGCATGGCAGGCGGCACGACACGCTCGTTCAGCCAGTAGTTCAGCCCCGATAGCAGTGCACCCATCAGCAGCAACGGCAAAAAGATTCGACGCAGGCTGATACCTGCCATGCGCATCACGGTAATCTCGCTGTCGCGCGTCAGGCGATTGACGGTCAGCGAGACCGCCACCGCCGTGCCCACCGGCAAACTGAGCACCAATAAATAGGGCGTGTAGTACATCACCATCTGCGCCACCGCGACCAACGGCACGCCATAACTGAAAAAGAGCTGCGCATAGTTAAAAAGCAGGTTGCCGATAAGCATCAGCGTCACCGCGCCTGTGCCGATGCCCAGCGGCACCAGCATCTCACGCAGGAGATAGCGATCCAACCGCGTGAAGGGTGGCAATGTTCGAAGGTGTCGGCTCAGTGCCCCTACAAGGCGTGCTCCTACTTGCGCAGCACCCATAGAATCATCCCCCCTGTGAGCCCAATAATCAACGGTACCAGCACCACCGCTGCGCTGCCCGACAGATGACCCGCTACTCCGAGGCTCAGCGCCATGCCTATCGTGCTGATGACCCACACGCGCACCACTTTCTGCACCAACTGCTTCGGAATCCACCGCCCCTGCACCAGCATCGGCAGCAACAGTTCGCCACATCGCTCGCATCGCAACGGACCGACAGGGTTGCGCGCCCCACAATTGAGACAGGGTGTATAGCCCCATCGCTTGCCGAAATGTTGCAGCTCATGCTGCCAGTCGCGCAGCATGCGCTTCTCGTTGTAGGTATAGAGGGGGGCTTGTTGCACGGCTTGCTCCAGATAATGCACGGCATGTTCCATCAGGTCGTGCCGATAGCACCATGTTGCCAGCTGGATGAGAGCGCCCCAGTTCTTGGGGTCGAACTCGACGGCACGGCACGCTTGCTCGATCAGCTCGGCATCCATTTGCGCATGCGCCTGGCGATTCAGATAATGGCGCACCATCGGGAGGGCGACCGCGCCTATCCCCAAAGTAAGCAGCCCAAACAACGCCGCGTAGGGAAATGCATGGCGTGCTGCCGCGAACGCCAGCAGAAGCGCCACCACCGACCCCAGAATCGCCTCCGTCGGTGTCACATCGCCTGTGATGCCCATCATCACCAGTGCAAATATCCACAGCGCCGCCAGCAGCCACACCAACATCACCGCAACAATGCCTTCCATTCAGCAAGAGTTTACCTCTCTCCGATGAAATGTTTCCTCTGACCCCGCTGCGCTCAAAATTTTCTTCTCCGGGGTACCCGTCTGGGTCGGAGAAGAAAATTTTGGAGTACCCCAGAGAAAAAATTTTTCCTGAAATTTTTTCTCT
>BEHR01000033.1 GCA_002898555.1 bacterium HR15 | reverse complement strand
ATGAGGCTTTCCGCTTGGCGGCTCGGCGACGGAAAGGAGCTGTTTCGCGCCTGCCTATCGACGCCCTTTTTTCTGGCTAAGGCTCCGGCGAAATTTTTTTCTGACCCAGACGGCAAAATTTTCTTTTCCAACCCAGACGGGTACCCCAGAGAAAAAATTTTGGGGTACCCCGGAGAAAAAAATTTCGGTGGACATTCTGAGCGCAGCGTTGATCGGGCGAGCAGCAAGTAAAATCTCATCCACTTGCCATTTACCACTCGCTACCCACCGTATTTCCACCTGTGTTGGGTCGCCTCTCCTGTGGAATAGCCTCCTGCAGGAGGGAGCGACCAGCATGAAACGCTTTTGGGGAGCAGCACTGGGTTTCGCGTTCGTTTATGCGCTCTATGCTGATGAACCGGCTTCTGCCATGCGCACGCCGCATGGGATGCTTTGGGCAGGTACTACTTTGACCATGCAGGCGACCGCTTCCTACGGTGGCGTGCTGCTCAGCAACTCGGGACAAGCCTTGGTGCGCGTGGGGCAGGTCTACAACTGGCAGATTCAAACGATGCCGCCAGTGGGGATGAGCGTTGCCTCCGGCGATGGACTATTCCGGTTCCAACTCATCAACATGGGCAACGGCTTCGACAGCGCGAAGTTCTTTGGTTGGCAAGAGGAGCTGACCGAAACGCCCGTGTGGCAAGTCACTCTGTTTGAGGATCGCAACGGGAACGGCATCGCGGATGGTGGTGAACAGGTCAATGTTCAGGGGAGCTTGCTGGCGCCAGTCGAGGGAATGACTTATTTACTGAGAGCGCGTCCACCTTCTTCCTCCACTCCGACCGATGGTGTCTGGGCAGGAGTTGCTGCACGTTCCAGCGCGGGGCAGGGCGCGTACCTAACGGTAGAGTATGTGGCGGGCGTGCTGCGAAACATCAACGCGCATAGTCGGGGCTATGCCTATAGGGACTACTGGATGTATGTACCTGCGGTGTTTTACGAGGGGCGCGTGTTCTGGATGGGCACCGATTCAAGCAACCGCACCCGTATCTTTTACACACCGAACCGCATCGATCAACCAGGGGGCACCCTCAGCAACAACCGAGCACTCTACGGGCGCACGCTGAGCTTTGTCCCGAACGGATTCAGCGTGCTGGTGGACAACGGCTGGTTCGTGGGCACTTCGGACGGACGCTTGCTTCGACTGGATATGCCACGCATTTTGAACAATGACACCAGCAGCGACCCCTATCAGCAGGTGAATTTGCCTGGCGGGGTGCAACCGCGTCTTGACTTGCAGCCGATAGTATACCGCTCGCGTCTCTATCTGGTGGGCAACGATAATCGGCTCCATGTACTTTCTTCCGCAGGTGCATGGATTACGCAGAGTGCGCGACCGAGCAGCACGGTGGGCAACATCTCCTGCCCGCCTCTGCTGACCAGTCGCGCAATCGTGGTGGGCACTTCGAGCGGCTATGTCGTGGCGTTCGATCTGGTCACCGGTGGGGTTCGCCTCGCGCGTCAGGTAGGCACCGAGCCTGTTAGGAGCCTTTGCATCACCCGTGACGAGCGCTATCTGCTGGTGCAGATTGGCAGCACGCGTGTAGCCGCGCTCACCGCGTCGCAAGGCACGACCTACTGGCTGGTCAGCTTGCCCGATGCGGTGGTCTCCCCGCTGGCGTATGAACCGACGACCGATTCGGTGCTGCTGCTCACCCGATCAGGATGGCTCTATGCATTTAGCGGTTCCACTGGCACGCTATGCCCGTACTATCCACAGCAGATCTTCACTGGGCAACCGCTGCAGCGAGCGACTATTGCGACGCTGCGCCGCACCGACCGCAAATCACCCTATGCCTATGTGCTGGCACAGCAGGAGATGAGCGGCAGCAGCGCCACTCAGGGGCGATTCGTGATGGTCACCGTGCGGAACCCCTATAATCGCTATGAGGCGTCTGAAACGCAGATGGGTTCTCAATCCGAGTATCTACCTACCATTGCGTTCACGGGAGACGCTGTGGGCAGCTTCTGTTTGGTGTTTCAGAAGCAGGCTTATGCGGGCACGAATACCCAGGGTATCGTAGTGGCGTTCCCTGTGCAGTAGGGGTGCGGGGGACGGCAGGGAATGTCGCTGCCAGGTAGAATAGATTGTCTATATGGCCAAGCGCGGCGTGATGGAGGTGTCGCTCATCTTCCCGCCCGCCGAGATCATCCAGCGATACTACAAGGGGCTGATCTATCTGGCGGCGCGTACCTGCTACAGCGAAAAGACGCCCCAGCAAATCTGGGATGAGTTCCTCTCTGACAAAGTGCCTCCCGAGCGCGTGCATAGCCTGCTCACGCATGTCATCGAGTCGGGGCATCATAGCACGATTGAGCATATCAGCTTCACCTTCGCCATTTCAGGGGTGAGCCGTGCGCTCTCGCATCAGTTGGTGCGCCATCGGATCGGGGTCGCCTTCGACCAGCAGAGCCAGCGCTATGTGAAATACAAGGAAGCCCTCTATGTAACGCCCCCTTCCATCGAGCAGAACCCCGATGCCTTGCAGGAGTTTGAGCGACTGCGCGACACCAGCGAAGCCGTCTATCACCGCTTTCTGGAGATGGGCATTCCCGCCGAGGATGCCCGCTTCGTGTTCCCGAATGCCGTCACGACCAACCTCATCATGACGGTGAACCTGCGCCAGCTGATGCACATGGCAGGATTGCGCCTTTGCACCCTCGCACAATGGGAGATTCGGCAGCTTTTCAAGCTGATTCGCAAGGAGTTGATGCAAGCAGACCCCTACTTTGGCAGGTTGCTCGTGCCCAAATGCGTGCCGCTGGGCTATTGCGATGAGAAGCGCAACGAGGACGAACACTGCAAGATTCGTCCGCACCGCAACTCGGTCTTTCGCGTGTGGGAACTCTATAAGCAGGGCAAGCTGATAGAGCGAGGCAAGTAGCCCATGATGAGCCGTGCGTGGGCACCATGCCGATAATTCTCTCTGGTGGCGGACGAGGAGCGCACGGAACAGGCGACGCCGCGCAAGCGGCAGGAGGCGCGGCGCAAGGGGCAGGTCGCACGCTCCGCGGAGGTGAACGCTGCGTGCCTCTTTCTGGCGTTCATCCTGATTTTGCCGCTCGTTTTGCGCTGGGGTGGTGAGCGATTGCTGCTCACGATGCAGCACGGCTTAATAGCAGCGGGTGCGATGCGCCCCTCCGACGCAGTGCTGTGGAGCGCGCTGGCGATGCTCACGCCCATTATGGGGCTGGCACTGCTCGTCGCGCTCATCACGAACCTCCTGCAGGTCGGATTTACCCTCTCTGCCTATCCACTGCAGCCCGACTTGAACCGAATCGACCCGATCAAAGGCTTTCAGCGACTCTTCTCCACCCGCGCACTCATGGAACTGTTCAAGTCGCTCCTGAAGTTTGGCATCATAGCGTGGGTGGCGTGGCGCACGCTGCAAGATGAGATGGACACCTTGATGGCGACAGCACGCATGCCGTTGCCCGACGCGCTCGCCTCCATCGGCAACACCCTCTATCAAGTCGGTTTGCGGGTGGGGCTGCTCTGGCTGATACTCGCGCTGCTGGACTATCTCTATCAGCGGTGGGAGTTTGAAAAAAGTATTCGAATGTCGCGCTATGAACTCAAAGAGGAGTTCCGCCAAACGGAGGGTGACCCTCATGTGCGCATGCGCCAGCGTCAGCGCATGCAACAGATTGCCCGCGCGCGCATGATTCAGGAGGTGCGCCGTGCCGATGTGATGATTACGAACCCGGTGACCTACGCGGTGGCGTTGCGCTATGATCGGGTGCGTATGCGTGCGCCGCGTGTAGTCGCCAAAGGCAGGGGTTGGCTGGCGCAGCGACTTCGCGAGGAAGCCCTCCGCTGGCATGTGCCGATTGTGCCGAATCCGCCCCTTGCGCGTAGCCTCTACGCGCAAGTAGAAGTGGGGCAGGAAATCCCCAGCGCACTCTATCAAGCGGTCGCCGAGGTGCTGGCGTATGTCTATCGCCTGCGCCGCGGACGACGCTAACTTAACCCGCTACGCACCTCTTGCGTCTGGGTCAGAGAAAGAAATTTTGTTCTGCCGTTCCGTCCGCCCTGTCATTCAGATGCCAGGAATAAGCCGTTGCAAGCCCGTTTTCAGGTCATGCATGTGCTGGTTGGTCGTTTGCATCTCCTGCCGAATCGTGTCCAACCGCTGCACGATTTGGAGCTGGGTGCGATAGATAAGCAAGAATCCAACCACCAGCGCAACAAGCTGCACCAGCAGAATGACCGACACCACTCGTACCGCTTGCCGAATGCCCTCCATGGTGTGTGTCTGCTCCATGTTATGCAAGGATACCCCACGCGGATGTGGAATACTTAAGGCACGATGGGACGCGCGTGGTTGATTGGCATCGGGCTTGGTTTAATGGTGGCTCAAGCAGCGGCGCAGGAATTGGAGCGTTATCTGCATCTGCGTCGCCTGCACAAGGTGCAGGGGCTGACCCCTGTCGGTGCGCTGGAGCTGAGCGTTGGGAAGCGGGTTCTGGAGGTGGAGGGTGTCGTGCGCGGCTCGGTGGCGGTGGAGACGCAGCGCTCCATTTTACTGGAAGTGGAGCCGACACGCACCCTCGTCATCCAGATTAGCGAACCAGACCGCTGGCTGACCAACGGGCAGTTCCGCATTCGGGCGCTGGTGCAAGTTGTGCGTGAGAGCGCACTGGTCACGCCCGACTATCGGCTGATTGGGGCGGTTCCCGCGAGCGTGTTCGCTCGCTATGAGGCAGAGGAGCGGGCGCGTCCTCAGCCCCCCTCGCGACCATCTGCGCAAAGCCAGACACCCCGTACCAGTCCCCCTGCCCGCGGCAAATCGCTTGCCAGCCGTGGGGCGCACTCTCAAGCGCCCACCATCACCGACTGGCAGAGCTTCGCTGCTAATCTTGAACTCTATGTACCCTATTACTATCAGGCGATTCGCCAGTTCAACCCGCGCCTACCGGCCCAGCAAGCCGAGCAGATTGCACGGGCCATTTTGCGCTTCAGTGCGCACTACGGCGTAGACCCGCGCTTTATCATGGCAATCGTGCTGGTCGAATCGGGTTTTAATCCGAACGCGACTTCGCGCAAGGGTGCGATGGGGCTTGGGCAGTTGATGCCCGGCACGGCGCGCGGTCTGGGCGTGGTGGACCCTTATGACCCCATCCAGAATCTGGCGGGCACCGTGCGCCTTGTGCGCGGGCATCTGGAGCGCTACTGGCAGCAGGTCGGCGGCGACCCCAACACATGGGAGCATGTCGTCCTGGCACTGGCAGCCTATAATGCAGGTTCGGGCGCCGTGCGCAAGCACGGCGGTGTACCCCCTTATAAAGAGACCCAAAACTATATCCGCAAGGTGATCGCCGTCTACAAGCGGCTATGTGGGCTGAAATCTTAGCGGCGCGCATAGCGACGCACAGGCTTCAGGCGCGACACCACGCGCTCATAATCGTCACTGCGCTCATAGACCACCAAGAGATTGGTCAGCTTGCGCCGGGGCACAACACTCAGCGTGCGCCGATAGTAAAAACTCGTGGAGGAGCCGCCGTCTAAGGCGATAGCGTCGCTCGCCCCTAACTGCTGCATGATTTTCGCCAGCGTGCGCAGGCACACGGGGCGCGTGACCACCACCATCAACAGCTTGTTGTGGCGCGTGACTCCGACGGCGGTGCGTGGCACAGCGGCATAGACACGCGGGTCGCGGAAGCCCTCGCCTGGGGGATAGAGCGCAACCCTTCCTGCTTGCAACAGGCGCGGACCCGCACCCAGCACCACGCGATATTCGCTCCAGCTGACCTGCCGATGGCGCGGTGGACGCACGAACCGAACCTGATTGTCGTAGGTGATACAGAGGGCAATCCCTAACCCGCCAAAATGCACACGCTCGCCCTCAATCACGATATCGCCAATCGGGATTTTGGAACGGGTGCTGAAGTAGGTGCCCGTTACTGCTGCTGTCGGGCGGGCACGTGCCAGCAACTCCCAGATCGATTCCGCCATGCCGATGTGCCGTGCCGTGACCACCCCCACGCGCACCTGAGGGTTGTTCAAATCCACCCAAATCACGCGCACAGGAATACCCAGCACCTTTCGATAAGAGGCGACCACCGAATGAACCACCGACGCTTTTGCTCCGATCCTGCCAAGCGATTTCGACGCGGCAATAGCGGTTCCCTGCTCCTTGTGGGCAACAGGTGTCAGCATCGCTATGAGCAAACAAACAGTTAGCGCTCGCAATTAGAGTTCACCCCGCTGAATCAACCAGAGACAGGCGCACCAGGAGCAGCAGCTCCATCGATGCGCGTCCTACTGTATAATACGCCCAAACGCGCCCCAAGTGTCCCAGCAAACATGCCAGTTTTGGGGATTTCGGCAAAAGGGTAGAAACGAGATAAAGGTGTTTGAAAGAGCTTCCGCCAAGAGCGTGGGGAGCGTTGCGGTGCGTAAACGGGTACGCTGTGGAAGATGCCTCTGCAAACAGGGGAACCTGTGTAGTGGCAGGGGGCTGACTAAACCCCCTGCCAGCGAGTATCAACAGCCGGAGCCGAATTGGAACAGGAGTTGCAACAGATCACTATCGTCCACGCGACCGTCGCGATTGATATCGGCCGGTAGATTACTGCCCGATGCACCGAACTCGCACAGGAGAATCAGAAGATCCGCGTCATCGACACAGCCATCGCGATTGATGTCTCCGTTAGGTGTTTCTGTAACAAGATGGAACACACGTAAGCCAAACCCTACATTGGCGATAATTTCTGGGCGTCCATCACGATTAAGATCGGCGACCCGTAAACTATCCGATCTGCATGCATCCTGCCCCAACGAAGGGCTCCGCCAGATGAGGGTTTGGTTCGTCGTGGCGTCGATGTAGCGCACATGGAGCTGACTATTCACACAGAAAATGAGGTCCGGATCCGGTGTGCCCAGCACATCGGCGACCTGCAACCCGTCAATACGCCCGCCGTAGTTGCCCAGCCCTTGCAAAATGCCGCCCGTGCTTGGATTGAGAAGATAGAGGGCACCATTAGCTGTTCCCACGAGAATCTCTTGAATCCCATCGGCGTTGAGATCGGCGAGCTCGAGGGCTGTGACTTCACGCGCAGGTGTAGCTAACTGTTGCAAACGTGTAACTCCATCGTAAATCACAATCTGGCCCGTTTCTTCAGCGACCACGATCTCCAACGCGTCATCGGTGTCGATATTCCCGACTCTGAGGTATGCCAGTGGGTTCCATTGGTTGAGTCCCAAATTCACACTGCGCCAAATATATGCCCCTGTGCGGGCGTTGTAAATGTAGACATAGGTACCTTGTGCCCCTGTATGCTCGCGCCGCGTCGACACGATTAACTCAGGCGTACCGTCTCGATTCAGATCCGCTACCTGGATGCCCCAAATCGACAGCCCGTCCAATCCAGCGGTCTGATACTGGCGCTGATGGGTTTGTGAATCGTAGCAGACGATGTACCCCGTATATCCTGAAGAACTGCCGACAAAGATTTCCGCTTGCGGATCGTCATCCACATTGGCAACAGCAAGGCGCATCAAGGGGGTAAAGGCTGCCTGATCGGGTGGTGAGGCGTAAAGCAACTCCCAGGTGGCCGAGTTGCGCACAAACCAGGTGCCACCTGCATAGCCGCTGTCCGACTCGACACTTCCATAGACCAGTTCGGCAATGCCATCGTTGTCCAGATCACCATAGGCGATGGCGTAGAAAGGCGGCACGATGTCTTGGCTCTGCCACACGATTTGATAGGTTTCGAGATCCCCGATAAATAGGTAATCGGGCCCTGTTGAGCTATAGCCCGCTCCCCACAGCACCTCGTTCGTACTATCCCCATCGGTATCAGCAATTGCTATATCGGTCACGCCATGCTCAGGGTTGTTAATCGAGCCGAGCAGGGCCAGGGTTTCACCATCCCGGACCCAGATTGCGCCCCACTGGGCGTCGCCATGCACAATCTCAAGTCGCCCATCTCGATTGACATCGGCGAGCTTGATGGCGGCGTTGTTAAACGAGGGCTGCTCGTATAGGGGCGAGCGTACCGCTGCATTATAGACAGTGATTGCTCCCCAGATCCGTGCTCCGACAATCTCGTTGCCGGCGAACTGAGAATTGACATCCCCGATTCGGGCCATACTGCCAAAGCCATTGGGATGAGCCCATTCAACGGCGCGTGTTCGCCCATTGAGCACATAGCCCGTGCTCGTGTCGCCCGTTGCCACCACAATTTCCAAATCATCGTCCGTGTCCACATTGCCAACCGCTACATCTGCCCCCCGGTAGGTCGCGCTCTGGTATTCGAGGGCGCCCGTCGCAACATTATAGATGTAAAGGGCGGAGTCACTCGTGAATACATACTCCAACACGCCGTCTGAATCGACATCAATGATGTTAAGCGCCCTGATTCCGGAGGCGGATGTGATTGTGCGGCGAACCTCGTGGAAGTCACACCCATCATAAGCGTACAATGTGTTGCCCGAAGCAATCACGATCTCATCGCGTCCGTCGCCGCTAATGTCCGCCACACGAACACAAGTAATGGATGCTGCGTAGAGAGGCGAGACATAAACCATTTCCATGCCTGTGCCTCGACGCTTCAGCACATACCAGAAGTTATTCGCACCAAACACAGTGCCCCAAGAGGCGCCCGCAATAATCTCATCGCGTCCGTCCTGATCCAAGTCGGAAGCCATCAAGCCGGTGGCACCAATACCCACTCCAAAAGGGATATGCTGGAATTCCGTGACCAGAGAGATCTGCTGGGCTGACAGGCATGCCACCATCGTCAGCATCATTAACGCCCCAATTAATCGTGCCCGTTGCATTATCGTTCCCTCCATTCAAGCAGGATTCGCCCACCCAAGATAGGAACAAAGGCGCTCTGCCAGGCACGGTTGCCTGACAGCAATGCGTCACCATATCTGCATCGGTTAGTGCCATCCCTTCTTGGATGAGGCAATCCTCTCCTTGTTCAGGACCTCCTCGCAAAGGATTGCTTGCTCCTTTGGCAGGATATTGTCACTATACCCTATCGCAAGGGCATTTGTCAAGGGGGTGGGAGAGGGTGTTCGAAAATTCATGCGGCTCGCTGGAGGCTGGGGCTCCCGACGAGCCTTTAAAGAATATTGGCAAAGGTTTTTGGGAGCAGACAAAATTTTCTTTTCCGACCCAGTAGGGTACCCCGGAAAAAAGATTTTACCGATTAGGTCATGGAAAATTTTTATATTCCCGCTCCACGATTTTTCGAATACCTTAGGGTCTCAGAGTGACGCGCGTTCCTGCTCACTTAGATGGAGCTGTACCTCTACCTCCGCCAGCTGTAGAACGGTATGTTCATCCCCGTTGCGCAGCTGCTCCAGAATCGCGTCGATCTTTTCGGGCGTAAGTTGTCGGCAGTAGATATCGCCCACTTGCATCACGGGCGCATCACCACAATTGTTCAGGCACTCCACCTCGGTCAAGGTGAACAGCCCATCGGGCGTGGTCTCACCCAATTGGATGCCCAGCTTCTGCTGCAGGTATTCCAGAATGCGGTAAGCCCCACACAACATACAGCTGAGATTGGTACAGACCTCCAGCATATATTTGCCGACAGGCTGCTTATTATACATCGTATAGAAGGTGGCAACCCCTTCCACTTCGGCATAGGAGCGTCCAAGCCGATAGGCGACCTCGGCAATCGCTTCGGGTGGCAGATAGCCACCATACTCGCGCTGGGCAATCCAGAGCGCGGGTAGCATCGCCGATTTGCGGTCGGGATAGTGCCGCAAAATGGTCTCCAGCTCCTTAATGGCGCGTTCCGAAAAGCGCAGTGTCAGCTCCTCCGGGCGTGGAGGGCGTGGTCGCACCGTTAGCCGAATCGCTTGCCCATTCATCCGCCTTATTGTACCCAAAACCCGTATTTTGGCTGAAGCGGGAGCCGCGCTCGAATGGCATAACCCTCTTCAGCACATCACCGACAGGGGAGGTTGTGACGATGAGTTTCAAGGAGGCGCAACAATATATCGGCATGAGCTGTGAAGTCGCTTATCGCGACCGGCGCGGGGAGCTGCAGACACGACAGGTGTTTGTGACGGATGTAACCTTTGTCCCTCTCTATGGGCTGTGCCTCGTCACGGACTATGGTGAGATCCGACTGGACCGCATCGTAAGCGTGAATATCTTGGAGCGCAAGGTAGCATAACCGCTTTCCTCCGCCGCGTGAGGGACACCGAGACCACAAAAATCCTGAGGAATCGGGTATCCTTCCTCGGCGGAGGTCAGCGACGATGCAGGAATTCAATCTACCTATTGCGTGGGCGCCTGAGGAAGAGCTGATTGCCCAGGCAAACATCACGGCGCAGATGCGCCAATACGGCATCGGTTCCTATGAGGCGTTTCTGCAGCGCTCCATCGATGACCCCGACTGGTTCTGGCAAGCCTTTTTCGAGTCCATCGGCTTCCACTGGCACACGCCTTATCGGCAGACTCTGGACCTGAGCTTGGGTAAGCCATGGGCGAAATGGTTCGTCGGCGGACGCCTGAACTGGACCTATAATGCGTTGGACAGGCATGTGCAGGCGGGCGATGGGGAACGGCTTGCGCTCATTTGGGAAGGCGAGGAGGGTAGCACGCGCCAGTACACCTATCGCCAGCTCAGGGACGAGGTGAATGCTCTTTCGCGCGGGTTGATGGCGCTGGGGGTTCAGCCGGGTGATCGTGTGGGGCTGTTTCTGCCCTTCACGCCCGAAGTGGCTATTGCCTTGTTAGCGGTCTCGCGTATCGGAGCCGTTGCGCTGCCGCTCTTCTCCGGGTTTGGTCCGGAACCGGTGCAGACTCGTTTGCAGGATGCGGAAGCCCGCTGGCTCTTCGTGGCGGACGGTTTCCCACGACGCGGGAAGACCGTCCCGATGAAGGAGGTTGCCGACACCGTGCTGCCAACGATAGACACGGTGGAACGAGTGATCGTGGTGGAACGTGCAGGGCGCGGGCTGACACTGAACCCCCAGCGTGAAATAGGCTATACCGACTTACTGCAGCCGGGAGCGTTCGAGCCACCCGCCTTCGACAGCGACCATCCCTGCATGATGATTTACACCTCCGGCACGACGGGCAAACCGAAAGCGGCATTCCATGTGCATGCAGGGTTCCCCATTAAAGCAGCCCAAGATATGTATCACCTGTTCGACCTGAAACCGAGCGACACCATCAGCTGGCTGACCGACATCGGCTGGATGATGGGTCCCTGGCTGATTATGGGGGGATTGATCCTGGGCGCAACTGTGTTCATGTATGACGGTTCGCCCGACTATCCCGCGCCGGACCGCTTGTGGACGCTGGTAGAGCGGCATCAGATCACGGTACTGGGCATCACTCCCTCCTTGATTCGCGCGCTGATGCGCGAGGGTGATGAGTATGCTGACCGCCATCCGATGCCGAGCTTGCGCCTGCTCGGTTCCACGGGCGAGCCGTGGAACCCGGAGCCGTGGCTATGGACCTTTGAGCGGGTGGGCAAGCGGCGCGCGCCGATTATCAACTACTCCGGGGGCACCGAGATTTCGGGCGGCATTCTCGGTTGCGTCGTGCTGCGCCCTCTCAAGCCCTGCAGTTTCAACACTGTCGTGCCCGGTGTGGACGCTGCCGTGTTCAACGAGGCAGGTGACCCCGTGCAGGGCGAAGTGGGCTACCTCGTGGTGCGTAATGTGAACCCCGGGATGACGCGCGGCTTCTGGCGCGATCCCGAACGCTACCTGCAAACCTACTGGAGCCGCTGGGAGGGCGTCTGGGACCACGGCGACCTGTGCCTCATCGATGCCGACGGCTACTGGTACATCCTGGGCCGCGCGGACGATACCCTCAAAATCGCAGGCAAGCGGGTCGGTCCCGCTGAGATCGAAAGCGTGCTGGTGGAACATCCAGCGGTGGTGGAGGCGGGCGTGATCGGCGTGCCCGATGAAATTAAAGGACAGGCAGCCGTCGCTTTCGTCGTGCTGAAACCGGGCTATGCATGGAGCGATGCCCTGGCGCAGGAACTGCTGCAACTCGTCGCACAACGGATGGGCAAGCCTTTGATGCCCAAAGCGATCCATGCCGTGCCTGAACTCCCCAAAACGCGCAACGCCAAAATCATGCGCCGCGTCCTTCGCGCCGCCTATCTGGGCGAGCCAACAGGCGACCTAAGCGCGCTGGAAAATCCACGCAGCGTGGATGCGATTCAGCAATTGCGGAGCAGCTAAGGGTTCTGCTAAGCTTGGGTGCTGTGGACATCTAAACCGATGAACATTTTGAGCGAAGCCGGGTCAGAAAAAATTTTTTCAAGAGACCCTCTCCGCTTCCTCATCAACCGATAGAGCAAAGATGAATTTCTCGTTGCATCTCCCACAATGCTTGCAGAGCGCATGTATCGTCAGCATCCTGTCGCTCGAAAGTGCTGTTTGATTTGGCAAAGGGTATTAGCCCACTCGTCGAGGTGTTTCGTCGGCGCCCTATAGGCACTACAAGCGAGGCGCTTGGGCGGGATAACCCAGCAAGGGGCGTGCAAGCACGATGGGAAAGCGTGAGGCGATGCGGTTATAGCGGGCTGCTGCCTCGGCATAGCGTTTACGTTCCACCGCGATGCGGTTTTCAGCCCCGGTAATCTCATACATGAGTGCCAGAGTGAAGCGGTCGCTCCGGAAAGCGGGATCGGCAAGCAGGTGTTCCAGAGCGGGGCGCACCGATTGGGCGCTATGGTCCGACTGACGCAAAGCGTCCAGCACCTGCTGCAACTGTTTGCGCTGGGCAGCGTTCGCCTGCTGTACCAGCGATTCGAGGCGCGGGATAAGTTCCTGCCGTCGCTGAATGACATTCTCCACCTGCGCTTTGCGCATCTGCACTTCTGCCCACGCGCTGTTGAGTGCAAAGTGGCTATAAAGCAAGTTCAGCACCATCAGCAGGGCAGCGACGCCGAGAGCGATAAGCGTGTTGCGTCGGATACGGGCGCGCCGTTCGCGCTCCTGCTCCACGCGGCGCACCGCTTCACGCAGCCGTTCTGGCTCGATGCCCAGCTCTGCCGCGCTTTGCTCCAGCACCTGCTGCGACACGCCTTCCTCATACTCCTGCTGGAGCCGTACCGCCTCCCGAATCACCTCTTGTGCCTCTTCCTGTTCGAACCGCTTGTCCATCGTTTTCACCAGCTCGCGCCTGCGCCTCCGCCTCCTGAGCTACCCCCACCAAAGCTGCCGCCACCGCCTGACCAACCCCCTCCCCCGCTGCCGCTGGAGGAACCGCCAAACCAGCCACCACCTCCTCCCGAACCACCGCCTAAGACAATCACATCGGGACTGTACTCGCGGCGTGGCAGGATGCGCTGCTGCTCATCTTTATAGCCACATTTCGGGTTCTTGCAGACCTTGCGAATCAGTTCCAGCCCGGCGCGTCGGTAGGTCGGCTCGCGCACCACATGGCTGGTCGTTTTCAGGGTGCGTCCGTTGCATTTCGGGCACACCTCATAGCCAGAGAACCACTGGATGCGCGGGCGGATCTCTACGGTCTGGCAAGTGTCGCATCGCCAGACCCGGTAGTCCACGCTGCCCAGCCGTTCCTCGGTTAATTGCAGGGGACTGAGATAGGCGTTATCCTGCTTTTCGTTGAGCAGGCGCATCGGTTTGAGGCAGGTAGGGCAGCGGGGCGCACGCTCGCCCAGCAGAAACCAGACAAGCGCCCCCAAACCACCGAATATCAGCAGTGTGCCCAGGAGGGAACCGATTGGGATGCTACGAGGCGTTTCAGGAGGGGTATATGCACCGGGGGAGCGATCACGGATGCGCTGGATCAGCTCGTTTACCAGCGCAATCAGTCCGCCGGCATAATCGCCTCTGCGGAAAGCGGGCACAACCACATCCTGTAGTAGGGTGCCTACCTCCGAATCGGGCAGGATGCCTTCGATGCTGTAGCCCGTCTCTACCTCAATACGCCGCTGCTGCAGAGCGACCAGCACCAGCACGCCGTTATCCTCGCCCTTCTTGCCGACGCCCCAACGGTTGAACAGCTCGGTGGCAAACTCTTTCGGTTCGGCATCGAGGGTACGCTGAACAATCACCACCGCCATCTCCGCACCTGTGTCGCGTTCCAGCGCGCTGAGCATAGCGTTCAGCTGCTGCTTCTGGGCGGTGGTCAGGATGTCCGCCATATCGACCACCCAGCCGCCCTCAGTTTGGCGTGGGTTGGGCACATCCGCCACGCGCTGTGCCCATGTGCCTGTTAATAACAATGCCAGCACAAGGATGCCAATCCCTCTCACGGTTGCCTTGCCTCCCGACGCGCCTGATAATATTGCTCGATGACCTGCAGAGCGATGAGCAGCCCTTCAGCGTAGCGCCCCTCTCTCAGCAGGGGCAGGGCAGCTTGCAACGCCTCGCCCGTTTCCACATCGCTCAAAAACGGCTCCCACGCCACCCCAACCTCGCTCTCGATATGTCGCTCCTTCAGGGCAATCAATAGGAGCAGTCCGTTCGGGGGTAGTTCCCAGTGGTGATAGAGCCAGAAGGCGTACTCACTGGGCTTGAGCGGCGCGACGCTGTGGACGGTTGCCAGCACCAGCGGTCCGTTCATCATCTCGCTGAGCGTATGGATGCGTTCAGCCAGCTGCGTGTGTTCCGATTCGCTGAACAGCCCTGCGAAGTCGTTTACGGTGTCCTGTCGGGCAAGGCGCAGATGCGCGGGCACATGCAGTTTGGGCAGCGTGAAGCCGCATCCGGGGCAGACCGCCACCACCTGCTCCGCTATCCAGCCACAGCGCGGGCACTTCATCAGCAGAATTGTACCCGCCAAATTTTTTTTTCGCCGGGGTGCCCATCTGCGTCGGAGAAGAAAATTCTGGAGGAGAACCGCATCCCATGTCGAACCCCCATGCCGGGAGGTGTATGGCAAATGCAATATGTTCATCTCGGGCGTTCGGGTCTGCTGGTGAGCCGATTGTGCCTCGGCACGATGAACTTCGGGCCGCACACCAGCGAGGAGGACTCACACCGCATTATGGATCGTGCCCTGGAACTGGGCATCAACTTTTTCGACACGGCAAACACATACGGCTGGCGCAAGGGCGAAGGTTGGACGGAGCAGATTATCGGTCGCTGGTTCGCCAAAGGGGGCGGACGACGCGAGAAGGTGGTGATTGCGACCAAAGTGTACGGTGTGATGGGCGATTGGCCCAACGAATCGCGCCTCTCCGCCCGCCATATCAAACGCGCCTGTGAGGATAGCCTGCGCCGCTTGCAAACCGACTGGATCGATCTCTATCAGATGCACCATATTGACCGCGAGTGCCCGTGGGAGGAGATCTGGCAGGCGATGGAGCAGCTCTATTACGAGGGCAAGATTCTCTATGTGGGCAGCAGCAACTTCGCGGGCTGGCACATCGCACAAGCCCAAGAGATCGCCAAACAGCGCCACTTTATGGGGCTGGTCTCGGAGCAGTGCCTGTATAATCTGAACGCACGCATGGTGGAGTTGGAGGTGCTGCCTGCCTGCGAGGCGTACGGGCTGGGCGTGATTCCGTGGAGTCCGCTGGCAGGTGGGCTGCTGGGTGGTGTGCTGCGCGGTATGCGCGAGGGGCGACGCGCCTCCGAAGGAGTCCAAAAAGCACTGGAGAAGCATCGCGAGCGTATCGAGTCCTATGAGCGGCTCTGTGAAGAGCTGGACGAGGAACCTGCTCATGTCGCGATTGCGTGGCTACTGCATCAGCGCGCCGTCACCGCACCCATTATCGGTCCCCGCACGGTGGAACAGTTAGAGGGCATCGTCCGTGCGCTGGAGATTAAGCTGGATGAAGCGACGCTGAAGCGGCTGGATGAAATCTTCCCTGGTCCAGGTGGGCCCGCGCCGGAGGCATTTGCGTGGTAGAGAGGGTTAATCACCCTGTTTCCCACGCAGGCTAAAAGCGTAGCGCAGGTCGCGCAGGCGGGTGTAGCGGGCAAAGGCGCGGGCAATCTCGGCATACATTTTCCAGCGGGCAAGCGTGCCGCGCAACCAGCCCAGCTTCTCCTCTTTCATCGTGTGGGTGATGCCCGTCAGCACCACCTGCGCTACCGGGTAGCGCTGACGCAAAAAGTGCAGCGTGAGCGCGATTTCCACCCCCGAGCGTGTGCTTTCGATGCCCGGCACCTCCAGAAAGAGGTCGCGCAGCAGGGCGCGCTGCCCACTGATGTAGGGCACCAGGATCTGGGCGAGGTCGGTGCTGAACCGTCCGCCCCGAAACACGCCAATCGCCATCGCCACCTCCCCCGACAGCACCGGCGTCAGCAGCATGTCAACATGCTCGGGCTTCAGCCCGATCAAATCGGCATCAAAAAACACAATTACTTCGGCATCGGTGGCGGTTGCACCGGCGAACATCGCGCCGCCCTTGCCCCGATTGACTGGCAGGTTCAGCACGCGCACGCGGGCAAACCCCTGCGCGACTTCGGCGGTGTTGTCTGTGCTGCCATCGTTCACCACGATAATCTCGTGCAGGCAGTCGCATGCCGTCAACACTTGCAACACGCGCGGCAAGCGTGTCGCCTCATTATAGGCAGGCACGACCGCAGCCACTTTCACGGCTTCGCCTCCTGCGCAGGCTTCCCAGTGAGCTTTTCGATATGCTGGCGGGCACGCCAGATGCGGTTCTCGGTCAGCGGGTGGGTGCGCAAGTTTGCCAGGATACCCTTGTCGCCTTCCTTCTGCTTCGCCAGCAGCTTCTGGAAAAAGCGAATCATGCCGTTGGGGTCATAACCCGATTGATAGGCGTATTCCAGTCCTAAGCGGTCGGCTTCATACTCCTGATTGCGACTGTATTTGAGCTGGAGCAACGCGGCGGAGATCTCGGCGATGTCGCGCACCTTGCCTTTGGTGCCGAGGGCGATAAGGACGCTTGCCCATGTGCCGCGCGTGACCTGTTTGGCAGCATGGCGGCGGTTGATGTGTGCCAACTCGTGTCCGATGACGCAAGCCAGTTCATCGTCGTCGTTGCCCACCATCTCCAGCAGCCCGCGCATCACATAGACGGGACCTCCTGGCAGGGCGAAGGCGTTCACCTCTTCAGAGTCCAGCACCTTGAAGGTGTATTCATAAGGCTCCACTTTGGCGACGGTCAGCAACCGCTGCCCAATAAGCTGCACCCGCTGCTGATGCGCGGGGTTCGGGTCCAGTTTATAGGCTTTCTCGACCTCAAGGCTGACCTCTTTGCCGATGCGCACCTCATCCTTTTTGCTCCAGAGGGTGCCTTTACAGCCTGTGAGGGCTAACCCTGCCAATGGCAGAAGGAGCAGCCACCTCCATTTGCCTGTGCGCCTCATCATTTGCCTCCAAAGAGGAATTATACCCGTCGCGGATGGCTTCGGTTTACTGCTCTAAGGTGCCCTCTCCCTTTCATCCGCGATTAAACCTGAACAACGACGAAGGTCAACCTTAAAGGATTGCGCTTCTAACGCTTCGACGGGTATATCTGTATAGATGGTTATCATGGGGGTTTTGCCTGCCTCGAGATCTTCCACATTCCACAGTTGCCATCGATAGCCCTGCTGGCTTGCGTACTCGTGGTACTCCCTCACCGTCAAGGTGACCGTCCATGCCTTGCCAATATGGGCTTTCACTTCGATATGATATTCCTGCCCATCTTTTTTCGCTAAAATGTCGTAGCCAGGTTGGGAGGTAGGCTGTTCCTTCACTTCATAACCTTGCTCTCTAAGGTACCGAAGAACCAGCTGTCGCCCAGTTTGCTCCACCAGCTCCCGCTGTTCAGGGGTCAAGCGGGATTGTGGATGAGCATCAGATGCCCTCGTGCCGTGATCGGAATCATAGAATTCCTTAGGCGGTAGGTTTTCTAACCTGCCGACCTTAACACCAACCTTAACACCATAAGAGCAATTTTCAGGATCTATAAGGTGCAGCTCACCATCGGAGGCAGGCGACCCCGGCGGCGGGGATGCCCCACCACCTCTTTGTAGACCGCCACCGACAGTCGTGCCACCAGTCGGTTTCGATTCGTGAGGAATCCTGACGGACATTTCCCTGGATTTTGCGTTGGATGGTAGCAACTCATCCTGCAAGTTTTGAATATCATCGGTGGAGGTGAGACTCTCGCTGATGTGTTCCTGCTGTTCACTATCGATGTGCTCATGCTGCTCCTCATCACGGTGTTCACGCCGTTCATCATCGCGCCATCTATTCAATGCGTCTTTGACATCACTCGAATTCAATCCTTTTTTAAACAAGCGTTTCTCTATATCTCTTTCCTCTTGAGTGCCCAGCAAGTTCTCATAAAAGTCTGCTTGCGTGGGTACACCTAACACCTCAGCAATCGCCGAAGCGATATAGTGTTTCTGTGCCTGCTTCAGATAGATACGGATTTTTCCGTTCTGTTTAATCTCCTCACAAGCCCATCCGATATCACTAACTTCTTTGGTATAACCTGCCAGAGATAGTCGTTCGCCAAGTGAATCCTCAACATAGAATTCCAGATTTTTCAACTTTTTAAGCGTCTCTTCAGCACTCTTGGGCGCCTCGTGACAGCGTACCGCATAAATATAGGGCAAAACCCTATTGACCTGTTCCCTATACTGCTCATCCAGCAATTTGCAATTGTCGCCATGAATAATCTCTCGTTTGATTTCCTTGCTTACAGGAACGATTCCAAAATATTTCTCGGCTGGTGACTTGTAGTTTGAGGGCAGATCAAAAACGCAGATTGTATCCATGAAGTGTTGTGTTCTGTCGGGATCGTCATCGAAATAGATAACACTCCTTGTAAGTTTATATGTATATTTACCTTGATATCGACATAACAACTTACATTTTTTAAACTTCTGGTCAACCTCTTGCCGATCCTGAGCCCAGTCAAGGAAAGCTTTGTAGCAGTTATATGCCCGTTTACGACACTCTTCTGATCGATTGGCTTTCTCTTCCGATACCTGCGCAGGGAGGTGATGCGCAATAATCTGATACCAATCATCTCCTGTCAGCTCTGCTATCCGTGTACGCACACCGACCTCCCTGATTAGCCAGTCCGCTATTTGTTTACTTGTTTGCTCATCGCCAAACTTGGAGAGGTCAATTATAGGTAAGAAATTTCCCAGCTTCTCCTCTGTTTCTTTGTCAGGCAGCCAGCACTTGGAGAGAGGGATGCGCTTACCTTGCCAATACCTTCCCTTTAACGGCAGGCAAAGCTTGAATCGAAGGTCATACCACCAGCAAGCATCGATTTGCTTGCTTTCCCGATGATAATAAAACCATTTATATTCTGCTTTTGATCTATTTTTATAATAATTATTCCAGTTTTTTGATATGATTTTAATCAAATAAATTGATTGAGATTTTAATCTTTCAAAATCTATGCTATCGAGATACATGATTTGCACTTGCTCATCGCGAGTACTATTTTCACGCTGCTCTTGAAAATATCTACTCCATTCTTGTGAGCATTCAGGACACTCCATAGCTTGCCAAGCAGTAGTCCATGTATAACAAACTATTGGGTGTGCCTTAACTCCTATCTGCTGAAGGATAGCTTTTATCTTCTTCTTCATATTAGCAATTTTTAAAGTTTCATCTGCATGCAAAAAGTAAACACCACTCACACCTCTATAAAACTCTTCCATCTCTTGGTTGCCCCACTCCGCTCCAAAGTAGACCCACTGGGCTTGGACGGGTTGTATCACATTCGGATTCGTGACCTCATATGCAGGTACAGGGCAGTCCCCGAGATCGGAAAGGCGTTGCCATCCATGCTTCTTGGCACGCTGGAGGATGAATTGGATAAAGCGGTAAGGCTCCGCCTTCTGATTATCTTCCCAGAAAGTTTTTATCGCTTTTTTTAATGCATCTATTAATTTATCTTCATCAAACCCTCGCAGTTCCAGTACATCAATGAGCCGTTTTTCATTCCCATTTGCAGTCGCCTTAGCTAACTTTTCTGCGAAGCCTACATCCACAATATATGCGGGGCCCGACGGGGCAATCAGCCAAGATGGAAGATCGCTGCTGTATTTGCTCGGCAAGGCAAATACGGCGTCTTTTATTTTATCGTAGCTGTAAACTGTTCCATTAACAGGGATCAGAGGTAGGCTGCGTACGTCGCAACGCCTCCGGTAATAATCCTTCATAAGCCATCGGCTCACCCACTGCCAGCAGGTCCAAAGCCAGTCATAGTCACCTGCTTTTTGCTGGGCATTCTTGCGAATGCGACTAATAACTTGTTCGTCCATGATTGCTTTGACCCCAATGGCGTTAAGCGTTCCAATTGCTTTTGCATTGCTATCAGTAGATGCATGAATTAGCTTTTTCTTATCGTCTGTTCCCTCAATGATCTGCCGCGCCCTTGAATGGTCGGTACAATTTCCAGCAATAAAAACTGCCTCTTCACAGGTAAGCGTTTTTGCCCCATCCAAGTCGGGAAGCTTTAGATGCTGCTTTGCTTCCTTCACGATATATTCCCAAATACATTTTGCATCGTCATCCATATGCTGATACGGCGTGAGTAGAGTGAGGTAGTGGCTGGGAGTCTTCTCCGAGTGGGCTTTATCTACAAACTCAAGTACCAGCTTTGCCAATTGTTGCGCAACCCAGTCGTTCAGGGGCGTTTGTTTTATCGGTAGCATGGTAGTTCGGTCGCTCTTAATAAGGAACTCGCCATGGAGTAGCAAAGGAACAGGAGCAATGTGGTTGGTGGGATAAAAAACATGTATTGGATAATAGCCGTCGCAAGGATTCACTCTGCTTTCCTCCATGTGGGCAGCAACCAACAGAGAAATACCTCCTTTACGAATGAAACTTCGGCTATCTTCATCTAAATCATTAATATATTCATCAGGAAGTTCTTCGCCTTTTATTAGTTGTTCCATAACACGAAAAGTGGTCTGCTTGCCACTATCTGTTATGGTCCTTTCTATCCATCCCGTACTTTCTGGCTCCTTTCTGGGGGTAATCTGAAGATGTCGCGTCTTACCATCCATCTCGATAATGATGGATTGCAAGTGGTGGAAGGTAAGCAGGAAATAGGGCTTCAGGTTTTTTAGTTCCTGAATGATATTGGTGTGGGTATCCATTCCCTTGTAGGGTAAAATCACCACCGTTTTGTATTCATCACACAGTTGCTGTAGCTTGGGGAAGCGATTCGCCAATTCTTTCCAGCGGACGAGAAAGGGGACCCAATGATAAGGGTTGTACTTGTTGTTCAATTTATGCTTTCTCATCCACTGCTGACATTTGCAACTATCGAACTCCACACCTTCACCATTTACAAGAACGATTTTGGGCGATTGGGTAATATGATAGACCGATTTGAATCCAACGCCCTTACGCCCGATGGTGCCTCCCTCTTTTTTGTCGGAAAAATGCGCGCCACGAATCGCCTCTATCGATTCCGCTTTGAAACCATGCCCATTGTCTGCAACGAGACACACTTTCTCCTCTTTAGATACATAAATATGTACTTTGTCGGCGTGTGCATCGTCACAGTTTTGAAGTAGCTCCCACAGCCAGCGACCAATATAATCCTGAATAGTGCTTTGGGTGGTACGCGCATCCCGTTCGATGCGAGAAGGCTCCTCCCTATAGATCTGCACGGTCCTACTTTGTATCTCACGAATTACTTCCTTAAATGTCGGCATCGCTTACCTCCATCGTCGCCTCGTTTCCACCGATTGCGATATACTAAGCCTTCGCATCAGTGCATGCTCGCGCGAATTATACCCACTTCATCTTCGCAAAGGTGTGATGGGTACGTTCGATCCATTGCTTGACATACTGGGCGCAGCGGCGGGCAGCGCCACGGTGGCGAGCAATCAGTTCACGGGCGCGCGTCTCGATGTCCTGACGCGCTTTTTCGCCGCGCAGGAGGCGCAGGATCCCTTCGCTGAGTTCGCCTGCGGTATGCACCTCGAAGCCGACTCCCGCCTCTTTTGCCAGTTGGGCAATATCACGAAAGTTGTGCGTGTGCGGACCAAAAAAGACGGGCTTGCCGTGCGCCAGCGGCTGGAACAAGTTCTGTCCCCCTAAGGGGGCGAACGCGCCGCCCACCACCGCCACATCCGCAACGCTATAGATATGCGCCAATTCACCAAAGGTGTCTACCAGCACCACCTGTGCGAATTGCCCTATGGGCAGGGGCAGTTGCGTGCGGCGTACAGGGGTTAGTCCTTGCTCTTGCAATAGGCGCTCCACTTCGGGCACACGCTCCAGATGGCGCGGCGCAAGCACCAGGCAGGTCTGTGGCAGGGCGTTTCGAACCTCCCGATACGCTTCGGCAATCAATCGCTCCTCATCGGGGGTGCGTGTGCTGCCGACCACAATCACAGGGGCATCGGGAGGCAGCGAAAGGCGCGCCCGCCATTCGTCAGGGTTGGCATCGGTGGCTTCCAGCGCTTGATCAAACTTCGTGTTGCCCACTACCTCCACGCGCGAGGGGGACAGACCCAGCTCGATGAAGCGCAGCGCGTCGGTGGGCGACTGCACGCAGGCGAAATCGATGAAACGCAGCACGGTCCGATAGAATGCCCGCAGAGAGTGCGCTCGTCGGAAGCTGCGGTCGCTCAATCGTCCATTCAGGATGAGCACCAGCCCACCCCGCCGATGCTGGGCATGCACCAGGTTGAGCCACAGCTCCGTCTCAAACAGCAGCAGCGCGTCGGGCTGAATGCGCGACAGGGCGCGATTCACCGCGAAGGGCAGATCCAGGGGAAAGTAGGCGATATAATCCACCCAAGAGTGTGCCGAGTCGCGCGCCGTGCGCTGACCCGTGGGCGTCGTCGTGGTCAGCACGATTTCGTAATCGGGCAGCGCTTTGCGCAGCTCTTTCAGCACGGGCAACGCGGCAAGCGTCTCGCCCACCGAGACACAATGCACCCACAGACGGCGTCTGTGCGTTGGTGGCGGGATCGACAGGAAGCCGAACCGCTCCCACCAACGCTCGCGCCATGAGCCACCGAGGATACGCGCCAGGGTGTATGCCAGCCAAAGGGGCGATGACAGCAGCAGAAATAGGTTATAGAGGAGTCTCATGGTGTTCCCTCCCTGGAGGCGCGTCTGCCGTAGCGGGCGAGATGCTCGGCACGGGCTTCCAGCGCGTTGATCGCCCCTTCCAACTGTTCCGCAAGGCGAGCAAAGTCGTCTTTATCGGCTTCCGGCGGCACCCAGACCGGCTCGCCCACCAGAAAAACAGCGCGGGCAAAAGGCAGCGGGATAAGATAATGGTCCCATGTGGGCAGCAGGATACGCGGATAGGCGGCGATACCGGCGGGATAGATAGGTACGCCCGCTTTCTGGGCGATCAGTAATGCGCCGGGCTGGAACTTCTTGCTCGGTCCGCGTGGTCCGTCGGGCGTGAAGGCAAGGATGCCACCTCCTTTGACCACACGCGCGGCTTCTAATGCCGCACGCACCCCACCACGACTGGTGGAACCGCGCAGAATCTGGAAACCGAACCGCCGAAAAATCTCCGCCTGCACCTCGCCATCGCGTGAGAGCGAAATGAGCGCCCAGAAACCCTTGCCCTTCATGTAGTTGGCGGGGATGAGGGTGCGTCCATGCCAGGTGACCATCACCGCGCCTGTACCCTCCTGCAGGTGTCGTTCGATGGGTTCCCAACCCTCCACCGAGAGGCGTAGGGTGCGCCCCAGTCCGCGTGCCAGAAGGTAAATAAGCCTGCCGAGCCGTTTCGCCCGACGCTTCACACGCTCCGAATGCGACTCCACACCCCAATTATACCGCTATTTTGAGCTACGAACAAGCCCCACGCCTTTGTATCTCCCCTGTGAAGGACAGAGGACGGATGGAAAGGTAAAAAATCCTCCCTGAATCAGGGCAATTTGCCTCTTTCCTCTCACCTAGCTATCCCTTTATGCTTAATCCACCCCATCAATTTGTGCTGTGGCCACTGTCGACGATGACCCTCCTTCGTCATCGGCAAGGGGTGTTGGCTTTTTGCTAGTCGCAGTGGGCTTGCGGTGCTGGGACATCAGGTTGCAGCGCTGCCCGACGCTGCAGAATTTTCTTCGCCGACCCAGTCGGGTACCCCGGAGAAGAAAATTCTGGTAAACTCATGCCATGCGATACCTTCGCCCATGGCGATGGCGTACCCAGCTCAAGCGGCGACGACGCGCCCGCATCGATCTAACGAACCCAGCGCACCTGCTGGACGAACTGGAACGGAAGGAGCGCGAGCTGCAAGAAGCGCAGGACTATATTCGTCGGCTGGAGGCACGGCTGGCAGACCGCGAAGCCGAAATCGAGGCGCTGCATCGCATCAGCGAAGCGACCGGCGCTGCCTTCGCCTCCGAAGAGATGCTCCAATCCATCGCTGCTATCGCGATGCGCATCACCGACGCCGACATCTGCCACATCTTTCTGTTCGATGAGAACCGTGAGGAGCTGGTGCTACGCGCTGCGACGGGCGACGACCGCGAATTCATCGGCAAGATTCGGCTCAAACCAGGCGAGGGCATCACTGGCTGGGTCGCACGCGAGCGACGCCCCGTCGCCATCCATCGCGAAGCCTATAAAGACCACCGCTTCAAACTCTATCCCCAACTCAACGAGGAGCAATACGAAAGTATGCTCGCCGTGCCGCTGATGGTCAATAGCGAGGTGATTGGCGTCATCAGCGTGCGCACGCGCAAGCCGAAAGAGTATAAGCAGGAGCAAATCCGCCTGCTATCGGGCATCGCCAGCCATCTGGCAGGCGCACTGAAACAGCTCAGCCGCATCGAACAGCTGGAACGCCAAGCGAGTCAGGTGGCTACCCTTTCGGAAATTAGTCGCACCCTCACGGGCAACCTCTATCTGGAAGAGGTGCTGCAGCTGCTGGTGAACATGACCGCGCAGACACTGGGCTATAAAGTCGTGACGGTGCTGCTGCTGGATGAAGAGCGGGGCGAACTGGTGCTCAAAGCGACCCAAGCCGATAGTGAGGAATATCGTCAGAAGCCGCCGTTGCGCGTGGGTGAAAGTATCGCGGGGCGTGCCGTGGCGGAGAACCGTATCTTGGTTATTCCCGATGTGCAGGCGCATCCAGACTATCGCTTCCCCGATATTGCGCAGAAAGCGGGACTCCACTCGATGGCGTGCGTGCCCCTGCGCGTGCGCGAGCGGGTCATCGGCACGCTCAACTGTTACACCGACCGCCCCCATCTCTTTACCGACGAGGAGCTGCGCACCTTAGAAGCTGTGGCAAACCACGCCGCGCTCGCTATCGATCATGCCAAACTGATGGTGCGCAGCGCGATCCTGCAAGAGATGCATCATCGCGTGAAGAACAACCTCCAGCAAATTGCCAGCCTGCTGCGCCTGCAGATGCACTATTCACGCTATAAGACGGTGGAGGAGGTGATTCAGGACAGCCTCAGCCGCATTTTGGCGATTGCGCAGGTGCATGAGCTGCTCTCCCGCGAGGATTTAGACATGGTAAGCCTGCGCAAGATAGCGTCCAGCATCCTGCACAACACGAAGCAAGCGCTGGTGCCGCCCGGCAAGCAGGTGCGCAGCACGGTGGAGGGCGACGATGTGTTGCTGCCGCTGCAGCAGGCGACGGCGGTCGCCCTGATTCTCAACGAACTCATTCAGAACGCGATTGAGCATGGTTTCAAGGACCGCGACGCGGGTCAGATCGATGTGCGCGTGCAGCATATCAACGGCGAGGTATTGCTGGAGGTGAGCAACGACGGGGAGCCATTGCCGCCCGATTTCGACGCAGCACGCAGCAACACGCTTGGGGTGCGCATTATAGACAATCTGGTGCGGGGTACGCTACGCGGGCGGTTCACGCTCGCCAGCGATGAAGAGCGCACGGTGGCAACCGTGCTATTCCCGCGCCCCTGTGGAGAGATGTAGGCCCATGGTGCGCCGTGCCCCTACGGTGAGTCGCGTTTCAGCGAGTAAGTTGATAGACCCCGATATGGCGGAAGCGCTGATAGCGTTGCTCGCGCAGGGTGTCGGGCTCCATCGCGCTTAGCTCATCCAATTGTTGCAACACCGCTGTTCGGATGCTAAGCGCGGTCGTTTGCGGGTCACGGTGGGCAGCGCCCAGTGGCTCCGGGATAATCATATCGATGAGCCCCATCTGCAAAGCGTCCTCGGCGGTCAGGCGCAGCGCCTCAGCCGCTTGGGGCGCTCGGTTGGCGTCCCGCCACAGAATCGCGGCGCACCCTTCGGGCGGAATCACTGAATAGATGGCATGTTCAAGCATCAGCACGCGATTGGTGGCTGCCAAAGCAATGGCACCGCCACTGCCGCCCTCACCTATGATCACCGAGACGGTGGGCACGGTGAGGTCGAACAGGGTGAGCATGGAGCGAGCAATGGCCTCGCTGATGCCGCGCGATTCCGATTCGACGCCCGGGTCGGCAGCAGGTGTGTCCACCAGCGTCAGCACGGGCAGGCGGAACTTCTCGGCGAGTTGGAACATGCGCATCGCCTTTCGGTAGCCCTCGGGCTTTGCCATGCCGAAGTTGCGCTTTTGGCGCTCTTTCAGGTCGCGCCCCTTTTGCTGACCGACCACCACGAGCCGATAAGCACCCAGCCTCGCCAGCCCTGCCACCATCGCGGGGTCATCGAAGCCCAGTCGGTCGCCATGCAGCTCCAAAAACTGCTCGCACATCAATCGGATATAGTCCATTGCATAAGGTCGTTTGGGATGGCGTGCCAGCAGCACCTTGTCCCAGGGTTTGAGGTGCGCGAAGATCTGGCGCAGCAGTCGCTCGCGCTGGCTCTCCAGTTCGGCAATTTCGCGTGAGCGGTCGATGCCCTTCTCGGCAGCCAGCCGACGCAACTCCTCGATGGCGTTCTCCAGCTCAGTAATCGGTTTTTCGAAATCGAAAATGGTCATCGTGTCGCCCTCCTGTCAGGATTGAAACATCTCCAGCAGGTAGACGAGCGTGGGACGGACTTGGCGGCGCGGCACGATGAGGTCGATCATGCCATGTTCATACTGGAACTCAGCGGTCTGGAAGTTCGGCGGTGTTTTCCCGACGCTGGCTTGCGCCGCGACACGCTGCCCAGCGAACCCGACCAGGGCGCCCGGCTCGGCAAGAATCACATCTGCCAGCGAGGCGAAGCTTGCCAATACACCCGCCATCGTCGGGTCTGTGAACACAGCGAGATAGGGCAGATGTGCCCGATGATGGCGCGAGACCGCTGCGGTGGTCTTTGCCATTTGCATCAGCGAGATCAGCCCTTCTTGCATTCGCGCGCCGCCCGATGCGCAGAACATCACCACGGGCAACCGTTCGTCCACGGCGCGTTCGAAGCAGCGAGTGACCTTCTCACCCACCACCGACCCCATGCTGCCGCCCATAAAGGCGAAATCCATCACGCCCAGCACCACCGGCACGCCTCCGATTTGTGCCTTGCCCGTGAGAATGGCTTCCTGCTCGCCTGTCGTTTGCCAACCCTTCGCCAGTTTGTCGGGATAGTCGGGAAAATCGAGGGGATTATCCGCCACAAGGTCGGTGTCCGTTTCTACGAAGGTATCGGGATCCGCCGTGAGGGCGATTCGCTCGCGCGCCCGCAGCCGATGATGATGCCCGCAATGGCTGCAAACCTTCAGTGCGCGTTCGAAATCGTTCCTGAAAAGAATCTTTTTGCATTTCGCGCACTGCACCCACTGCTCCGCGTTCATCTGCACGGCAGCCCGCCTTTGCATAGCAGGGATTTTACCCGACGGGACGCTTTGGTGGAATGGGTTGCCCGTGTGGGCAGGTGGCTGGTTCGTTCATGAGCTGCGCGATACGGTCTTCGAACTCCTCGGAGATGTGATGTTCCAGTCGTTCTGCCTCGGCGTGTGCGTCTTCGGGGCTGAAGCCGAGATGATCGCACAGGTAGCGTTCCAGTAGGCGGTGATGGCGCACGATCTCTTCTGCGTAGGCGCGCCCCTGTTCGGTTAGGCGCACGCCCCGATAGGGCTGATGTTGCACCAGCCCCTGTTGCGCCAGCGACTTGCACATCTGCGTGACGGCGGCGGGGGTGCAATCGAGGCGTTGGGCGAGCGCGGTCGTACTCACCAGTTCCCCACCTTCCGACAGGTGCAAGATGGCTTTCAGATAATCCTCCACCGAAACCCGGCTGCCAACTTTGCGTTCCACCGCGTGGAGTATACCTGTTCTCAGCCCGTTTTTTAAGCCAAAACAAGGTAAAATTCCTTTCTGATGGAGTGGGACGCGCATAGCGTGCAGGTGTTGGAGTTGGAGTTTGTACGGGGGGAATGGGCACGACGCACGGAAACACCGTTTGGTAGAGAGCGTGCCCTGGAGCGTCCCCTCAGCGACGATCCGAGGCGGGTGGCGCAACGGCTGCAAGAGACAGACGAGGCAGCGCGCCTGTTGCAACGCGAGCCACCGCCCCCGATGCCTCTGCGCGAGGTGCGCCCATTCCTTCAGAAAGCGCAAAAAGGCGGACTGCTTGCCCCTGAAGAGCTGCTCTGCCTGCTCGAACTAATGCAGACCTCACGCCAGTATAAAGAGCATCTGCTGCCCCGTGCAGCACGCTACCCTGCATTAGCACTGTACGCCCAACGACTGCATACCTTCAGCGCGCTGGAGCGACAGATTCGCACCTGCATCGCGCCCTCCGGCGAGATACTGGACACCGCCAGCGAGCGGCTTGCCCAGCTGCGACGCGACCAGCACCGCATCCAGAAACGCATCACCGAGCAGCTGCAGGAACTTATCCATCGCTGGCGGGAACTGTTGCAGGAGCCAATCTATACCCTGCGTTCAGGACGCTACTGCCTGCCCCTGCGCAGCGAGTTTCGCGGACGCATACGCGGCATCGTGCACGACACCAGTATGAGCGGCGCAACTCTCTTCGTGGAACCGGAGCCCATCGTGGAGATGGGCAACCGCTTACGCGAGTTGCAATCGTTGGAGCAGGAGGAGATCGAGGCGATCTTGTATGGACTATCCCGCGCAGTAGAGGCGGAAAGTGTGCGCCTGAGCGAAAGTGTCGACGCGCTGGGCGAGCTGGATGCGGTTCTGGCGGCGGGACGACTTGCGCTGGACTGGGACTGCACTTGCCCCACTATCAACGCGGAGGGCTACTGGCAGCTGCGTGGTGCCCGCCATCCGATGATCCCGCGTGAGCAGGTGGTGCCTATCGATCTGGAGCTTGGGCGCGCGTTTACAGGACTGCTCATCACGGGTCCCAACACGGGCGGCAAGACCGTGACGCTCAAAACGCTGGGGCTTTTTACGCTGATGACCCTGCTGGGATTGCATTTGCCCGCACGCGAGGGCACGCAGATCGCCATTCCGTGCGGCCTCTATGCCGATATTGGCGATGAGCAGAGCCTGCAGCAGTCGCTGTCCACTTTTTCAGGGCATATCCGCCATATCGCCCGCTTTCTGAAGATGGCACAGCGCAACAGCCTCGTGCTGTTGGACGAAATTGGCGCGGGCACAGATCCGACCGAAGGCGCGGCGCTGGCAAGAGCCATCCTGTCCAGCCTGCTGGAGCGGGGGGCGCGGGTGCTGGCGACTACGCACTATGGCGAGCTGAAAGCCTTTGCCTATGAGCATCCCCAGCTGCAAAACGCCTCGATGGAGTTCGATTTGGAGACACTGCAGCCTACCTATCGCCTGCGCATGGGCGTACCAGGCGCAAGCCACGCGATCGAGATTGCACAGCGATTAGGACTTCCAGAACCTGTGGTGCAGGCAGCGTACCACTCGCTGGGCACGCAGCAGATCGATATAATGCAGATGTTGCGCAAGATGGAGGCTGCCCAGCGTGCGGCAGAGCAGGCGGAAGCCGAGTGGCGCGCTCGAAGCGAAGAGGTAAAGCAGCTGCAGCAACGCCTCCAAAAAGAGCTGACGGCTGCTGAGCAGGCACGCCGCACCGCTCGTCAACAGGCCCAGCAAGAGATGGAAGCCCTGCTCAAACAGATTCGCGAGGAGGCGGACGCCCTGTTTCAACAGCTGCGCCAAGCGACGCGCGAGAGCAAACAGACCAGCCAAATCCGGGAACAACTGCAAGCGTTGCAACAACGTGCCCGTGAGCAGGTCGCCTCATCTCCTTCCGATCTCCAATCGCCAATCCCCACTTCTCAATCTCTAACCCCTGGCATGCAGGTGCGCATTCGCTCACTGAGTCAGGTGGGTGTGCTGGCGGAGCTGCCATGCGAGGGCAAAGCCACCGTGTTTGTCGGCAAGCTGCGCATTCCCGTCGAACTGGACGACTTGGAGCCTGTCGCGCCTCCCGCGCCTCAATCGCGTGTTAAGGCGAAGCGCCCCCGTCCGTCACAGCCTGTGCCGCCGGAGCTGGTCATTCGTCAGCTGCGCGTGGACGAGGCGTTGCCCCTGCTGGAGAAGTATCTGGATGACGCCCTGCTTGCAGGCTACGACATGGTGCGGGTGCTGCATGGGCGAGGCACAGGCACACTGCGTCGGGCTGTGCATGAGTATCTAAGCGGACACCCGCAAGTCGCTTCGTTCCAATTAGCTCCTCGCGAACAAGGTGGCGAGGGTGTAACGATTGTGCGGTTCAAATAGACACACGCGGAATATGCCCCTTTGGAGGACGAGGCTTCGTGCTCGCTCGCCGATGTGTATAATATAGACGGTGAGAGGCGGATGAACGCGCTGCTGATTGTGCTAAGTGTTGCGGTGCTATTGGGGCTGGCGTATCGCGTTTACGGGCGGTTCCTGGCGCGAAGGGTGTTCCCGTTAGATGATTCGCAGCCGACACCCGCCCACACCCTTCGCGACGAGGTGGACTATGTACCGGCGCCGCCTCTCGTGCTATTTGGGCATCACTTCGCTTCCATCGCCGGGCTGGGGCCGCTGCTCGGACCGGCGATTGCGGTCATCTGGGGTTGGGTTCCTGCCCTGCTGTGGATTGTGTTGGGCTGTATCCTGATTGGCGCGGTGCATGATTTGGGCTGTCTGTACAGCTCGATTCGCAATCAAGGGCGCACCGTTGCCGATATTGCCTATGATGTGGCGGGGGCGCGAGCGCGGGTACTCTTTTTACTGTTTGGTATCTTTGCAATAGGGCTGGCGATGGGGGTGTTTGTAATTAATATTGCCAATCTCTTTGCGCCCGGCTTAGGTGGGGCAGAAAGCGGTCATGTGCCTGAAGCGGTGCTGCCCAGCGCGATGTTGGTCGCGATTGCGGTGGCGATAGGATTGCTATTCTATCGGCTGCGTGCCCAACTGGGTTGGCTCACGCTGGGCGGAGTGATGCTGAGTTTGCTGTTTGTGTGGCTGGGCGTGCGCATGCCGATAACGACAATTGGCGGCTTTGAACTGACCGCTGACCGCTGGACAATTATTCTGTTGGTGTACGCCTTTCTGGCAGCGGTGTTGCCTGTATGGCTGCTGTTGCAGCCGCGCGACTATCTGAACTCGTTTCAGCTTTTCTTGGGCATGGGACTGCTATTGGTGGGCGTGCTGCTTGGCCGCCCGCAAATCACTGCCCCCGCGTTCTACTTTGAAGCGAAGAATCTGCAGCCGTTGTTCCCGATTCTGTTCATCACGGTCGCATGCGGGGCGGTGTCGGGGTTTCATTCACTGGTTGCATCGGGCACCACCTCGCGCCAGCTGGCTCGCGAGTCGCACGCGCTGCCTATCGGCTATGGCGCGATGTTGACGGAGGGCTTGCTGGCAACGCTCGCGCTGATGGCAGTCGCGGCGGGACTGGGCGCGGAGTGGGGCACGCGTTATAGCGACTGGCTCATCGCGGGCAAAAATGCCCTGGCGAACTTCGTGCATGGCGCGGGCGCAATTGTGAGCATGACGGGCATACCGCTGGAGGTGGCGAAGGTGTTCGTGGCGACGGTCGCCATCGGCTTCGCGTTGACCACGCTGGACACAGGCGCACGCCTTATCCGCTACAACACGCAAGAGCTGAGCCGTGCATTGCGCCTGCCCGCTTTGGGCAATCCCTACCTTGCAACGGTAGTTACTGTAAGCATTATCGGCTTCTTTGCCCTGCTCAAGGCGCCCGATCCTGTCACTGGGCAGATGAAGTCGGTGGGCACGATTTTGTGGAGTCTGTTTGGTGCGTCAAATCAGCTGCTGGCAGCACTGGCGTTGCTGGTCGTCTCGCTCTATCTACGCTCGTTGGGGCGTCCGACGCGCTACACCCTGCTGCCGATGGCGTTTATGCTGGTGGTGACCATCTCCGCGTTGGTGCTGGGCATGCAGGGCTTCTGGGCGCAAGGTAACTGGCTCCTGTTCGGTTTCAGCGGGGTGATTTTGCTGCTTGCGCTCTGGCTGGTGGGCGAGGCGTTGCTGGCATGGCAGCGTGGCGGTATAGCAGTGCGCGTGGAGGGTTCCAGCGGCAGGGAGTGAGCCGGGAGAATGATATGGCAAAGACATTCAAGTTTACAAGAGAACGCCAAGCATTCGCTCAACTGAAGCATGAAGTAGAGAACAATCCCGGGCTACGCGAGGATATTGAGCAGACCCTTCAGCAGCTGCTTGGGCGATTTGCGACCTCAATCCGCGAAAACCGGTTCATCGTGGGTGGAGTACTTGAGGTCATTTTAGTGACCGCGCTGCGCGCTGCTGGTGTTCAAGCACAGGATGTCGGCATGACCGAGCAACGAATCGATATCAAGATACCACAGGGCGGCTTTTCGGTTAAAGGCCACTTCAGCAGTGCGGGTGATATTCGGTTGATCAATGTACTTGGTGCATCTTCTGAAACGGCTTGGGAGACAGCGACCATCTTTGTGTTGCACAAAGTTGGCATTGGATATGCTGATCCCGAACTTATCGGTCGAGAGCATATTAGGCGTGCTACTGATGCAATAGTTCTACGCTATACAGCTTTACGAAACTTCCTGGAACAACACCCACAGTATCTGATTCAGTGTGCCGTTCCATCGTCCATGCAAGATACTGCATCCAGTGAGTTGGTAAGCCGTGTTGTTGCCAAGGAGATATTAAAGGATACAAAAATTTTAGTCAACTACATCCCATAGGCTACTCCAGTGGAAGTCGTAAATCTTCTGCGGGCTCGATGGGATCCGCTTTAATCCGATAAACTCCCTCCTGCAACCTGCGCAAAGCAAAATGATAATACTCAGGCACAATCTCAAACCCAATGTAACGGCGTTTCATCTGTTGAGCGACCACCGCAACTTGCCCTGATCCGAGAAATGGGTCAAGAACGACATCCCCCTCAACAGACGAGTATTGCAAGATTTTTTGAACCAGCGCTGCAGGTAGCTTGGTGGGCGTTTTGACATCCCCATTCCAGTACTCGCGTGGAATAAACCAGACATCTTCCATATCGCGATAACGAGCATTGCCTCCTTCGGAATCACGCGCATCCGCTGGAAAGCGGCTATCTGGATAAAATCTTCTCAGCCGATCATCTTTGCAAACATAGAGGCAATGGTAGTGTGAGGTAACAAAGCGACGACGTGTGAACACACCAAATTGATATTTCCATATAATATGATTGATAATCTCAAACCCTATCTCTTCAAGAGCATTCAGTATATCCCGTAAATTATTCCAACCAGAAAAGACATACATGCTTCCTGAATCTTTAAGCACGCGATATACCTCGTGCATCCATGAAAGGGTAAAGCTATAATATTCTTCCTTAGGGATCTCATTATAGCCTTCCAGAACTCGCGAATGTGTACGGTTGTAGTTGGAGCGTTTGGCACGAAAATCGATAGCAAATGGTGGATCGGTAACCACAAGGTCAACACACCCGGCGGGCATCAAACGCATACCCTCCCGGCAGTCCATCAGATAGATGTGGTCGATTTCGATGCGCATCGCCATGTCAAATAAAGTATACCCTTACTGTTCGGAAAGAGCCATCTGCAGCGCTTCGGCAAAGCGAGTGTTCCCTTCGGGCGTGCCTGTGTTGACTCGAATGAAAGTGGGCATGCCGAAAATATCGCCTGTGCGCACCAGCACCCCTTGCTGCAGCAATACCTGAAACACCGCACGGCTGTCCCGGCCTAAATCGATCATCACAAAGTTCGCCCATGAAGGGATGTAGCGCAGTCCGAGTCGCTCGCAGAGCTGATAGAAATAGTTCAGCCCATGACGGTTCAGTTCGCGAGTGCGCCGCACATGTTCCTGATCGGTGAGCGCGGCGGCAGCAGCGACCTGCGCGACGGAGTTCACATTGAATGGCTCACGCACACGCTCCAACGGCTCCAGAATCTCAGGGCGAGCAACGGCATAGCCGACGCGTAGCCCCGCCAGCCCATATGCTTTGGAAAAGGTGCGCAGCACAACCACATTATATCCCGCGCGCACATAGTCCAGCCCGTCGGGATAGTCGGGATGATCCACATATTCGTGATACGCCTCGTCCAAGATGACCAGCACATGCGGTGGCAGGGTGTTCAGCAGGCGTTCCACCTCCTCCCGGTAGACCAGTGTGCCTGTCGGGTTATTCGGGTTGGCGATAAAGAGCAGTTTGGTGCGTTCGTTCACACGCGCCTGCATCGCGGGCAGGTCGTGGCGGTAGTCGGGGGTAAGCGGCACGCGATGGAGCGTCGCGTTATTGAGCAGCGCAGCCGCGTCGTAGCGGACGAAGGAAGGATGGGCAACTATCACTTCATCGCCTGGCTCCAGATACGCCAGCCCCAGAAAGTGGATGAGTTCGTCCGAACCGTTGCCGAAAGCGAAATGGTCAGGCGGCAGTTGATAGAACGCAGCGAGTGCATGGCGCAGATGCTGGCAATAGCCGTCGGGATAGAGATGGATCAAGGGCAGGAACTGCTGAACAGCTTGCAGGACACGGGGCGACGCTCCCAGTGGGTTCTCGTTCGCGGAAAGGCGTATAATGTCCCTTAGCCCCAATTCCATCTTCAGCTCCTCCAGCGACTTGCCAGGTTGGTATGGCTCCAGTTGCAGCACATTCGGGCGCGCACGCATAGCAGGAGTATACCCCTCTCACTCTTCAATCAATCGGTGATATCTTCCCATCCAGTAGGGCAAGAGAAAGACGGTGCCGTCATCCTCGCGTCTGCCCAGTGGGTCGCCCCCGTCCAGCTGATAGGGATTGCCGTTCCAGCGCATTATGGCGCGTTCGCTGTAGGGCACTATCGCCACCGATTGTGCTTCCCCGAACCGCCCTGAACTGGTGTTGAGTATGATGTCCAACCGATGGCTATTGCGACACTCCCAGTTGCGCAGATCCAGCGGATATTCCTGCAGCGTCTGCACCGCCGCTTCCACATCGCACGGCTTGCCTGTCACCGCGCCGTAAATAAAATTAAACAGCGGGCTACGCTCCGGTCGCTCGATCTGCCAGCTGCGTTCCAGGCTCATCAGCCACAGGCGACGATAGTCGGGGTTCGTCTCGTACAGCAAGAGCGGATAGTAGCAC
>BEHR01000032.1 GCA_002898555.1 bacterium HR15 | reverse complement strand
AAATTTTTTCTCTGACCCAGCTGCGCTCAAAATTTTCTTCTCCGGGGTACCCGTCTGGGTCGGAGAAGAAAATTTTGGAGTACCCCAGAGAAAAAATTTTTCCTGAAATTTTTTCTCTGACCCAGCTGCGCTCAAAATTTTCTTCTCCGGGGTACCCGTCTGGGTCGGAGAAGAAAATTTTGGAGTACCCCAGAGAAAAAATTTTTCCTGAAATTTTTTCTCTGACCCAGCTGCGCTCAAAATTTTCTTCTCCGGGGTACCCGTCTGGGTCGGAGAAGAAAATTTTGGAGTACCCCAGAGAAAAAATTTCACACGCCGACCATTGCCGCGCCGATGGCTTCGCGCGAGAACTCATCGCGCTCAAACACTTTGGCGATGCGCCCGCGATACAGCACGCCGATGCGGTCGCAATGCTCCATCAGTTCGTCCAGGTCGAGCGAGATGACCAGCGCGGCCATGCCTTGCTGACATGCTTCTCGGATCGCGCTGTAGGTTGCCTCTGTGCCGCGAATATCCAGCCCGCGCGTGGGCGCATAAGCAACGAGCAGGCGTGGCTGACCGTGCAAGGCGCGCGCTACCATTAGCCGCTGCTGATTGCCACCCGATAGCGCCGTCATCGGCGCACGCAGCGAGGGCACTTTCACCTGAAATCGTTCCACGAGCTGCATGGCGCGTTGACGAACGGCATTCGGACGCAGCCAACCCCATCGCTGCAACTCCCGTTCACGCTGCGCGCCCAGAATCGCGTTCTCCATCACGCTCCATGTCGCAATCATGCCGCGCCGGAAGCGGTCATCGAACAGGAAGCGGATGCCGGCGTGCAAGCGTTTGGCAGGACTCCATTTTTCAAAGGGCACGCCGTCCAGTCGCATATGTCCCTGCGCTGCAGGGCGCAGCCCCGTTAGTGCCTCGACCAGTTCCTGCTGTCCGTTGCCATCCACACCTGCCAACCCAAAAATCTCGCCGGGAGCAATCTGTAAACCCAACTCCTGCACGCCCCATCCACCCCGATCAGAGCGTACATAGAGCGATTCGATGGCAAGGCGTGGGGGTTTGGAGGCGGCTCTTTGAGGTTCTGCGATGGATACCCTGTCAGGCTTATTGGATGGCTCCTGGGTCTCTTCCCCAATAATCCAGCGGGTGAGCATGGATGCGTCGGTCTCGCTGACAGGCGCCTCGGCGACTTTGCGTCCCCCGCGCAGCACCGTCACCATGTCGGCATAGTCCAGCACCTCCTGCAACTTATGCGTCACGAGCAAGATGGTGCGCCCTTCCGCTTTCAGGCGCAGCAGCACTTCGAACAGCGTCTGCACATCGGCAGGTGAGAGCATCGCCGTTGGCTCATCCAGAATCAGAATTTCGGCGTTGCGCCATAGCAGTTTCAGAATCTCCAGCTTCTGACGCGCCGCGACGCTCAGTTCCGCAGCAGGGCGGTTCCAGTCGGCTTCGAACTCCAGGCTTCGTGCGAGGCTCTCCGCACGCTGGCGAGCCGCTCGACGATGCAGAACGCCCATTGCGCCCGCCACCTCCGCGCCTAACATCAAGTTATCCAGAACGCTCAGCTCAGGGATGATGCTGTAGTGCTGGCTGACCATGCCGACGCCATGGGCAATCGCGTCCGCAGGGCTGGTGAAACGCACGCGCCTGCCTTTCAGATAGATCGCGCCCTCATCGGGCTGATAATAGCCGTAGAGGATGCGCATGAGTGTGGTTTTGCCCGCGCCGTTTTCACCTACAATCGCGTGTAATGTGCCCGCGCGCACATGGAGGTCGACCCGCTCATTCGCGACCAGCGCGCCGAATCGTTTCGTGATGCCGCGCATCTCCACAAGATAGTCCATCAGTTACTCCCTTGAGATCCTGAAATTTTTTCTCTGGGGTACTCCGCGCAGCGGGGTCAGAGAAAAAATTTCATTTGCCCTTTAGATCTCAGAAGAGATTTCTACCCGATAGAAAGGATGAAAATGGTGTGGCGGGCTATGTCCTGCCCCGATGGGCACGGCAGCACGCAGCCCTGCGGTCAGGTACTCTTTGGCACGACGCACCGCTTCGGGCACTTCGCTGCCCTTCGCCAAGAAGGCGGCAATCGCGGCGGAGAAGGCACAACCTGTGCCGTGTGTATGGGGCGTGTCGATGCGTTCACCAGGCAGCCAGAGGAACTGCTCGCCATCATACAGCAAATCATCGGCACAATCGGGCAGATGACCGCCCTTGACCACCACCCAGCGTGCGCCCAGCGCGTGAATTGCCCGCGCCGCCTCCTGCATCGCCGGCTTGTCCTGCACGGGGAATCCCGCGAGCACGCTCGCTTCGCCCAAATTGGGCGTGACCACCAGTGCAAGGGGCAGCAGTTCGCAACGCAAGGCATCGATAGCGTCCTCTCGCAGCAGCCGATCGCCGCTCTTGGCGACCATCACGGGATCCACCACCAAATTGCGGATGTTCCAGCGACGCACACGCGCCGCCACCATGCGGATAATCGCCTCGCTGAACAACATGCCCGTCTTGGCGGCATCTGCGCCAATATCCGCCATAATCGAGTCGATTTGCTGCCCCACGAAATCGGGATCCACAGGGAACACACCCTGCACACCCAGTGTGTTCTGCGCGGTAAGCGCGGTAATCGCGCTCGTGCCGTACACACCCAGCGCAGCGAAGGTTTTCAAATCCGCCTGAATACCTGCCCCACCGCCTGAATCGGAGCCAGCAATGGTCATCGCCTTGCGCATGATCTTTACTATACCTGAATAGGGAAGTGGCAGGAATCGAAGGGGGCGCGGTGAATCACACCAAGTGTGATCGAGCGATACACGACCCCCGAAATGCGGGCAATCTGGAGCGAGGAGAATAAGTACCGTACATGGATGGAGGTGGAGATTGCTCTCTGCGAGGGGCTGGCACACTATGGCTATATTCCCCAGCATGCTGCCGCTGTCATCCGTGAAAAGGCGCGGTTCGACATAGACCGCATCACCGAGCTGGAGCAAATCACGCGCCACGATGTGATGGCGTTCGTGCTGAATCTGGCGGAGAATGTGGGCGAGGCGGGACGCTGGATTCACTTTGGGGCGACCTCCTACGATATCGTGGACACCGCGCTTGCCCTGCGCCTGAAACAGTCGCTGGAGCTGATTCTGGAAGCCTGCGGCGAGTTAATGCATGAAATAGCGCGCCTTGCCCAGCAGCACCTGCATACCCCGATGATAGGACGCACGCACGGCATCCACGCAGAACCCATCACCTTCGGCTTCAAACTGCTCGGCTGGTATGCGGAGATGGCGCGTCATCAAGAGCGACTGCGACGCGCCTTAGAGGAAATTGCAATAGGTAAGATCGCGGGTGCAGTCGGCATCCATGCCCATATCGACCCGCGTGTGGAAGAGTATGTATGCGCCAAGCTCGGTCTGAAGCCCGATCCCGCTGCCACCCAGATCGTTGCCCGCGACCGCCATGCCACGCTGATGGCGCATCTCGCGGTGTTAGCAGCCTCGCTGGAGAAGTTCGCCACCGAAATCCGCAACTTGCAACGCACCGAAATCCGCGAGGTGCAGGAGCCGTTCGCACAGGGGCAGACAGGCTCCTCCGCTATGCCGCACAAACGCAACCCATGGAATTGCGAGACCATCAGCGGGCTGGCGCGTATCGTGCGAGGCAACCTGCTGGCGATACTGGAAAGCGTCTGCACCTGGCACGAGCGCGACCTGACCAACTCCAGTGTGGAGCGCATCGTCCTGCCCGATACCTGCACGCTCGTCCACTGGATGCTGAAGAAGTTCACCGCCATTCTGAAAGGGCTGGTGGTGTTCCCGGAGCAGATGCAACGCAATCTGGAGCTGTTGCAGGGCTTACCCTACAGCGAGCATGTGATGCTGGCGCTGATTCGCAAGGGGCTTTCGCGTGAGCATGCCTATCGGCTGGTGCAGCGCAACGCGGCGCGTGTGTGGGACGAAGGAACCCCCTTTCTGGACGCCTTGCTGAGCGACGACGAGGTACGCCAACATCTTAGCGAGGAGGAGATTCGGGAATGCCTGAGCCTGCAGCATCACCTACGCTATGTAGAGACAACCCTCCAGCGCGTGGGACTACCCGCAAAGAGCTAAATGCTCTCCTCCTAACCGAACATGGGCAAGTGCGGTTAGGAGGAAGCGGGAAGGTCAAAAAATGACCAACATCAGGGTTCCCCCTTATCGGCAAGGGGGAACCCTGAAGGAAGGGGGGTAGAAACATGTTGGGGAAGCGAGGGCTAAAACCCCCTACCGCTTCCTTCGATGCAGCCCAAGCAACCCGATCAGCCCCGTGCCCAAAGCCACCAGCGACGCTGGCTCGGGGATCACCTCGAACTGCTGCTCCAAGATGGCAGCGACCACATTACCGGAGCTGCCAAGCACATAGTCGTTTCGATACCAAGCGTCGTGCTTGAAATAGGCGGTTACCTTCACCGTGACGAGGTCACCGATGTTGTATGATGTAAGGTCAATAGTGTAGGTATTGTTTGCGGAGGCTAACCCATAGGTCGTGGTTGAGTCGAAGGCGTTCCATGTCGCGCTACTGGTGCTGGCAGAAGCTTGAACTGGCACGCCATTGATCTCCAGCACACCCCAGAGAAACACCACATCTCTATGGGGTGAGGGCAGTGTGTCGTCAACGAACGCATCATGCCCGACGACACGCTTATTGCCGTAGATCAGGTTGCGAAACGCCGAGGTGCTGCCTGTCTCCCAGAATAAGTTGATGGAACCTCTTCCCCGGTCGATCTGAATACCCGGAGCAGCATCATCGTCAAACGAGGCGAGATTAGTGTTGGGTGTTGGGGATGCTTGCAGGATGGGTGTGGGAGCATTCGCAACATATAAACTCAGCTGGGCTCTACGGGTTTGGAAGCTAAAATATTGCTCGTTCCAGAGCCTGCCACGAAACAGGTTGGAACCACTCCAGCCATCGCCCACTTTTGCTCCGAGTTGTTGTGGACCAGGTTTATAAGCACCAAGGATCCAATATTCGGAACGGTCGCCTCCATTACCTTCCCAACCTGTCCAATAGGTGGAGACACGCCCGAAGGTATCGCCGCCACTTACCACCGAGATGGGTTCGATTCGCGCATGGCGTGCCGTGCGCGGCGGAACACTCTGATCACCACGCAGACGAAGCCAGTTGGTTGGTCCCGCTCCATTAGGTAAGCTCCAGCCTGAGTCGAGCTGCGGAACATTCCCTTGAACCTGCTGGGCAGAAGCATTGCCCACAAGGCTCACGATAGTCAAACCCGCCGTCAGCAAAGCCCATCGATTCGTTCGCATCATCGTCCATCACCTCTCAGTCAAAGATTTTGATGTGGATGACGCTCCCGCAGGGTTTGCCGACAGGACGAAGCCTCTCAAAACAAGCCAAGCCTAACCAGGAGGTGTATTCAGGGGGTAGAGGTCGCCCCTTTACCCCCAAACACGGAAGGAGGTAGGAACCTTACCGCTTCCTTCGACGCAGCCCAAGCAACCCGATCAACCCTGAGCCAAGAGCAAGCAAGCTCGCCGGCTCCGGCACCGGACCACTATACGCAATGTAATCTAGGTCCCGAACTGTCGCGTTGATGCGAGTGAAGGAGGACTCCACACAAAATGCATACGCCTCGATGTTCAGGTAGTTGTAAGTGTTCCCTCCGGTGTCCTCCATATACACCCAGAAGTTACGGTTGCAGGTAGGGGAGAAATAGGCGGAGGGCAAAATCGAGGCGTTCACACGCAGATTGCCCCCTGTGATCCTTTTGATAAGCAGATCCACAGGTAGCCCGGTTTGTGAAGCGGGTAGACAGCGATTGATATCCACCTGCCCCACAGACCAGTTAATAATGGTGCCTCCTGGATCGACAACTGTACCTGTCAGGGTAATCGTTGGCAAGCCAGGAATACCCACCAGCGCGGCAAGATCAAGCTGGATGTCGAGCGTGTTGGGATTCTTAGCTAAACAAACAGGACCGGGATTACCTAAGTTGATCGTGGTGCTGATAGCACCTGTAGCAACCAGATTGCCCGCATTCAGGTCGAACTCGAACTGGTTATCGAGCCAGACCAGACCAGCAGGTCCAGGTGGTTGTGCGATTGCACTTGTAAACATCAGCGCACAGATCGCTCCCATTGTGAGTCGAATCGAGCTTTTCATCGCATCAGAACCTCCTCGTTGCAAAGGGTTTGTCGGAAGGGACGACCCTTCCCATAGCCCATCGATTCGTTCGCAGGGGGGAGTTCCACTCTCCCCATCCGCTCTTTAATGACTCAAAATCCGCCCAAAACCGGACAGGTTTTCGACCGATGGGTCAGGGAAAGTCCCTTCGTGGCTATTATAAATCAATTCGTGGTGGAACGCGGTAGGTATTTATACGGGATTTGGGCATGGTGCTGCATCGAATCGCTCATCGTCCAGAACGCTATCCCATTATGTGGCATCGGAAGGATTGTTGGGCAGACCCACTACACGCCGGGAGGCTCGCCCTCCGCGGTTCACCGCGTGCGTTTTCGAACACCCTCTCGCGATCTTGATTTTACCGGCATCGACGGGGTAGAATAACGCCGTTGGTCAAGGTAGATTTGTAGCCTTTTTGTGAGGGGTTGAAACAAGCGATGGAAGATCTATTTGCACATGCGGAATTGGTCGCGCGGGTGTTCATGCAGGCGATGTATACCTCGATTGGGGAGCGCGTGTTGGAGGAGCTTGCGGAGGCTGAGATCACCTACTCGCAGATGCAGGCGCTGCGCTATCTGCGCACTCATCGGCGCGTCACGGTGGGTGATTTGGCAGAGGGGTTAAACATCTCCTATCCCTCAGCGACCAATATGGTGCATCGGCTGGAAAAGAAGGGGCTGATCCGGCGAATTGCGAACCCGCGCGATCGCCGACAAGTGGGACTGATACTGACCGATGAAGGGCGAAGACTAATTGAGCAGATCGATCAGGAGCGGCGGCAGCGGTTCGCTCAGGTGCTGGCGCGGATGGACGAGCATGAGCGCCACGCGTTTATTAATGGGTTGGCAGCGTTTATTCGAGCGGGATTAGCGTCCGGCACGCTGAAGGCGGACGAGGTATGTTTGCACTGTGGTACAGGTAGGGACCCCAGCTGCCCGCTGGTGGAGTTCCACTCGGCCAAAATATGCCGCTGAGAGACCGCTAATGCCCGGCTTCTCCGAGCGATTCTGTTGCGTCCCTTGGAAGCGGGTTGCGTACTTCAGGCTGACCTGCCCCCTACATCTCCACCAGCATCTCGCGTGCAAAGCGATGCAGGGGATTATCTCAGTCTTAGCGCCCACTCGATGCCGCCCAGCAGGTGCTTCTGATAGGCGGGATTTTGCCACACATCGATGCGATGCCCCAGCGCGGTGTAGAACACGCGCCCTTTGCCATAGTCGCGGCACCACGCCAGCAGATAATCGCCCGGTTTGCCTGCGTTGGGGGTGCCGTCGTCGGGATGCTGGTCCAGCGAAAGTAACACCTTCACCTTGTCGCGCGTGTTCTCTTTGAACAAGTAGATTTCGTCAAAGATCTCCCATTCGGCACCGAGGTGCGCTACGGCTGGGTGCTTTCGGTCTTCCACTCGTGCGCGCACCTTCGTCTGCTGACCATGATAGGCAAATTCGCCCCCAATCATCTCGATATATTCGGGGCGGTTGTGATAGGTATCGGTTGCAGCGTGGATACCGATGAACGCCTTGCCGCCTTTGAGCCATTCCAAGAACGCTTTCAGGTCGGGAATGCCGATATCGCCCGTCGTATTGAGGAAAATCACGCCATCGAACTGGTTCTCGTTGAGGTATTCCGGCGTGAGCATCTTCTGCACCTCGTCCGCGGTGCGACAGTAGCTGACGGTGAAATGCCCACTTTGCTGGGCAAGCTCCGCCAGTATCTTTTCGCCCATCTCTATCGAGTCGGTATGACGGAAGCCTGCCGTATGGGTGACGACAAGCAACCGCTTGACACCCTGCATTTTTGTCGGCTCTTGTTTCATTTTCTCCTGTTCCCCAATCAAGTTGCTCGCGTTAGCCAATATCAACGCGACAAGCCCGATTGTCCAGCATGCAGTCGCTCGCATAGCGTGTTCTTTCGACACCCGCGAAACGATCCCTGCTTTTCGATATTTTTGGGCAGACACAAGGGCTGCCTCTCCAGGTTATTCGATTTTGCTTAGGTATTGCACGCCCAGATTAATCAGTTCATCGCGTTCCACATCGGGCGGTAGCTCGTAGCGGCGAGCGAACTCGCACCATTCCTCGATCAAGGTCAAGCGAGGTTCACCCTCTTCGTCCGCCCCAGCTGGGTTCCCCGCATTGGGGTCAGAGAGGGCATTTTGTTTTGGCATCGTGCGCGCCTCGCGGTACATGCGTAGATCGAGATAATAGTGCAACGCCCGCGCCCGCAACTCGCGCAGCAAGTTTCCATCCAGTCCTGAACGCTGCTCAGGCATGAGATGATAGATGCGCTGGCGTACCACTGCATTGGTGATGTCCAGCGACTCGGCGCGTGCCCGAATCTGCTCGTTGATCTCTGGGGCGGTCAGCTCGCGCGCGTCGATGGGTAGCAGGTCATAGACGGCGCGCGTCGGAACCTTCAGGAACTGGTGCTGGCGCGTGTCGGTGTCGTACAGCACGAACCCTTTCGGTTTGCCTGCCTCTTCCCAGATGTTGGTGCTGGTGAACTCGGTTGCTCCTGCATAGATGGCGTTTGGGGCGACCTGCGTGTAGAGATGCCAGTCGCCTAATGCGATATAGTCCCAGTCATCGTTCAAAATCAGCTGGCGCGACACGGGTCGCTCCACCGCGTAGGGGGTCAATCCCTCCAAAATACCGTGTAAGAGCAGTAGGTTCACCTTCGCTTTGGGGTCGGGCTCGATGCGCGTCGTGGGGAGGGTATACAGCCCGCGTGCGGGGATGCAGAGCGCATGCACGCCCAGCGTGTCCAGACGGAGGCTTTCGATGCCTCCATCCGCCACCTGCACGCCCGGGATATGCCCCAGCAATCGGAGGATGCAGATGCTTTCAGTAGAGCGAGGCGTCTCGTGATTGCCCGCAATAATAATTAGCGGCGCGCCGTTCCGCTCTTGCTGAACCTTGCTAAGCCAGCGATAGGCGTTAACGAGGCTAAAATTCGGTGGACGCACCGAGTGGAAGAGGTCGCCTGTAATGAGGATCAGGTCCGGTTGCTGTTCGAGCGCGAGCTGGAGCGCATGCCGAAATGCCTGCAGCACATCCTGCTCGCGCTGGTTGATGCCGCGCGAGGTTAAGCGGCTGTAGGCACGATAGCCTAAATGCACATCGCTGATGTGCGCGATTCGCATGCTAATTGCTCCTGCTCCCGAATATTACCTGATGAGGGATGGATTTCCTGCTCACTCTTCGATAGCGTCCTGCGCCAACGCTGTGGGGGTATCATAAAACCATGCATTTTGAGACCATCGCGATTCGGGTGGGGCAGGAGCCAGACCCTGCCACAGGCTCCGTCATCGTGCCCATCTACGCGACCTCGACCTTCCGTCGGCAAAGTATCGAGCAGGAAGGGGGCTACGAATATTCGCGGGTGGCGAACCCGACCCGCGCCGCGGCGGAGCAGTGTCTCGCCGCGCTGGAAGGCGGTAAATATTGCCTGCTGTTCGCCTCTGGGATGGCAGCCGAGAGCGCCGTCATTGGGCTGCTCAAGCCGGGTGAGCATGTGGTCTGCATTCGCGATGTGTATGGCGGTACGATGTCGCTGCTGCGATTGGCGGAGGGACGCGGTATCCGCTACACTTATGTCGATGCCACCCGCTTGGAGGAAGTCGCCGGTGCCATTCGACCAGAGACGCGCTTGCTCTGGCTCGAATCGCCCACCAACCCCCTGACCTATGTGGTGGATTTACAAGCCCTTGCAGAACTGGGGCACGCACACGGACTGTTGGTGGTGGTGGACAATACCTTTGCCACGCCCTACCTGCAGAACCCGCTCGCACTGGGCGCCGATATCGTGGTGCATAGCGCGACAAAGTATTTGGGCGGACACAGCGACCTGATAGGGGGCGCGCTGGTGTACAATCGGGATGACCTCCACGATCCGCTTTGGGACCAACAGGCGGTCGGTGGAGGTATTCTTTCGCCTTTTGAGAGCTGGCTGCTGCTGCGCGGGCTGAAAACGCTGGCGGTGCGCATGCGGGCGCACGAGGCAAACGCTATGGCGGTTGCCCGCTACTTGCAGGAGCATCCCAAGGTGGAGCAGGTGCTCTATCCGGGCTTGCCCGATCATCCGCACCATGCGCTGGCACGACGCCAGATGCGCGGCTTTGGCGGGATGCTGGCGGTCTATCTCAAAGGCGGGCGCGAGCAGGCGGTACGATTCTGCGAATCGACGCGCCTCTTCCTGCTCGCCAGCAGCTTGGGCGGGGTCGAATCGCTGATTGGCTATCCGCCCGTGATGTCGCATGCGAGCCTCACGCCCGAAGAGCGTGCCGAGCGCGGCATTACCGAGAACCTCGTGCGCCTCTCGGTAGGGCTGGAGCATATCGACGACCTGCTGGCGGATCTGGAGCAGGCATTGGCGAAAGTGTGAGAACCAATGGCACACAGCGGGTGGCGCATCGGCGTAGATACGGGCGGGACTTTCACCGACTTCATCGCGTGGAACGGTCAGCAGCTGTATTTGCTTAAAGTGCCCTCCACGCCTGCCGCGCCTGAGCAGGCGGTGCTGCAGGGAGTGGCGCAGATCGTGCAGAGCAAGCCCTCCCACCTGCTCCTGCTGCATGGCACGACGGTCGGCACGAACGCTCTTTTAGAGCGCAAGGGCGCACGCGTGGCATTTTTGACCACGGAGGGGTTTCGCGACCTGCTGTTTTTGGCGCGTCAGACCCGCCGTGAACTCTATAGCCTCTGTCCGCAGCCGGCACCCTGCTTGGCAGAGCGCGCCCTCTGTGCCGAAGTGCCCGAACGGATAGCCTACGACGGGATGGTGCTGCAACCGCTGGACACGAGCGGATTGCCACGGCTCATTCGCCGCTGGAAACGGGACGGTGTGGAAGCCGTCGCCGTCTGCCTGCTCTTCTCCTATGCGAATCCGGCGCATGAGCGTCGCTTGGGCGAGCTGCTTTCGCCCCATTTCCCCGTCTCGCTCTCCAGCGAGGTCGCGCCCGAGTTTCGCGAATATGAACGCGCCTCCACCACCTTTTTGAACGCCTATCTCATGCCTATCCTCACACGCTACCTGCATGCCCTTCAGACCAAAATAACCTTCTCCGACCCAGAAGGTTTCCAACGAGAAAACCTGCGGGGGGCGACGACCGCATCGCTCCTATTGAGCCATTCGAACGGGGGGCTGATGGGGGTTGCGCAAGCGTGCAGACTGCCGATTAGCACGGTGCTCTCTGGTCCGGCAGCGGGCGTGATGGGCGCGTGGGCGGTTGGGCGGCAGAGCGGGCATCCGCGCCTGCTCACCTTCGATATGGGGGGCACTTCCACCGATGTTGCCCTGATCGACAAAGAGCCAACACGGGTGGGATTATCTGAAGTCGCAGGCATGCCCATCCGATTGCCCCAGCTGGAAATTCACACGATTGGAGCGGGTGGGGGTTCCATCGCCTCTCTGGACGCGGCGGGTAGCCTGCGCGTCGGTCCCCAAAGTGCAGCAGCCGATCCCGGTCCCGCTGCCTATGGCAAGGGCGACCTGCCCACCGTGACGGATGCCCATGTCGTGTTGGGGCACTTGCTGCCCGAAACTTTCGGCTTCGGGCAACTCCCCCTTCAGCCGGAGGGCGCGTGGCGTGCGCTGGAGCCACTGGCACGGGCATTAGGAATCAGCGTTCCCGAAACGGCGGAAGCCATTTTGGAGCAGGCACGGGCGCGCATGGCGAAAGCGCTGCGGCTGGTCTCCGCAGCGCGCGGCTATGACCCTGCGGACTTCACCCTGCTGGCATTCGGAGGCGCAGGACCGCTCCACACCACAGCACTTGCTCGGCTACTGGGGGTCAGACGCTGGCTTCTTCCGCGCTTTCCCGGGGTACTCTCTGCCTACGGTTTACTCTGGATGGATGTGGTCCATGAGGCGGTGCGTACGGTGCTGGGAACGCCATTTGCAAGCGGCGAGTGGCAAGGGGCATATCTCAATGGGTATGGCAGCCTCCTCCACGAGCTGCACCAAGAATGTGCGCAGGCGCTTCAGGAGGCAGGCGCTGCGCCCGAAGCAGCGCATTATTCTCTCTATGCTGATCTGCGCTATCGGGGGCAGTCGTATGAGATCACCGTGCTGTTCGATCCCGCACAGCCCCAGCGCACGGCTGAAATGTTCCACGAGCTGCATGCACGCCACTATGGCTTCTCAATGCCAGGACGCCCCTTGGAGCTGGTCAACCTGCGCATGCGAGCGGTGGCACTTCAGCCCAAGCCTGTGGGTGGCGAATGGCAAGCAAAAATTTTTCCGCCGACTCAGCAGCAAAATGTTTTCTCTGACCCAGACGGCACAATTTTGGGGGCGAATGGGGATTCCACTCCACTCGCTCCTCACCGCCTGCCACCTACGACTCGTCTCTATCTGTCAGGGGAATGGGTGGAGGTGCCGGTGCTGTGGCGTGAAGCGTTGTCACCGCGCCAGCGTGTGCCTGTTCCCGCGCTGATTGTCCAGCCCGACACCACTTTGCTCATTGAGCCGGGCTGGCAAGTCGAGGTAGACCCCCAGGGCAATTTGGTTGGGCAGCGGGTTTAGGTAAAAATTTTTCTTCCGCCCCAGATGCAAAATTTTGGGCCCCCCAGAGAGAAATTTTAGGCTGCCAGATTCGCTAAGGCGTTACGGGCAATGAGGTTATCTGGGTCGATCTCCAGCACCTTGAGGTATTGCTCGCGCGCTTCTGCGTGGCGCCCCATGTCGCGCAGGGTAATCGCGAGGTTCAAACGCGCTTCCACATAGCGGGGGTTAATCTCCAGCGCGCGCCGGAACTCTTGGATGGCCTCTTCCTCACGCCCCATCGCAGCGAGCGCCATGCCCAGATGGTTGCGAATGTCGGCAAAGCGCGGCTGAATGGCGAGTGCGCGCCGATATTCTGCCACCGCCGCCTCAAAATCGCCTCGCCGATAAAGGTCATCGCCCAGTTGCGCGTGATAAAGCGCGTCGTCGGCGGAGGTGGAGCCGAGCGTTTCGAACAACGCGAGGGCTTGCTCATAGCGTCCCTCGCGGTCGTGGCGCAGCGCGTCCTCGTAGCGCCCAGTGTGGAAACCCGGATCAAGCTCGACCGCTTCCTGCAGATGGCGCAGTGCCTCCTCACGCCGCCCTGTCTCATAGAGCAAAATGCCGTAGTGCAACCGTGCTTTGGCGAAGCGCGGGTTGATACGCAGCGCCTCCTGAAGGTGGAACTGTGCGCCGTCATAATCTTTGAGCTTGCGCAGGGCGAAAGCACGCTGGAAGTGCAAGTCGGCATAGTGAGGATGAATCTCCAGCGCTTTAGCGAAATGCGCCTCGGCGGACTCATAATGCCCGCGTCGAAGCGCTGCTTGCCCCAACTGCGCGTGCGATTCGGCAACATAGAAGCGAGCGAGCTTCTGAATCATCACATCGCGCGTTTCGGTCAGCGCGCGCTCGAACAGGCGGAGCGCGTCCTCGAACCGCCCCTCATCGTAGCAGCGAATCCCCTCGTCGTAAGCGTGATTCCTGCCGACACCCAGAAAGCGTTGAAGGAACGACATGCTTGCCTCCACCACAGATTATCGGCGATAACGAGGGGGCTTTTTAGGGGGACAATCACCCATATTTTCTTCTCTGGGGTAGCCCAAAATTTTCTTTTCCGGGGTACCCCAAAATTTTTTTCTCTGGGGTACCCGTCTGGGTCAGAGAAAAAAATTTTGCTGCTGGGTCGGAAAAGAAAATTTTGCCTACAGGGTCGGAGAAGAAAACATTGCCCGTAGGTGAGTCAGAGGGGCTACCCCTCCCCATTGGATGGGGCGGTGCGCCCGACACCGTAATAATAGAAGCCGAGCTTCTGCAGGCGCACCGGGTCATACAGATTGCGTCCATCAAACAGGTTCGGCTCACGCATCAGTGATTTAATCCGCTCCATATTGAGCTGCTTGAACTCGTTCCACTCGGTGACGAGCGCGAGCGCGTCGGCACCTTCCGCGACTTCATACGCACTGCGGCAATAGGTGATCTGGGGATAGAGGGCTTGCACTTTGGGCATGGCGGCGGGGTCGTACGCTTTGATGGTTGCCCCTTCCTGGAGCAGCAGGCGAATAATCTCCAGCGAGCGCGCTTCACGAATATCGTCGGTATTCGGCTTAAAAGATAGCCCCAGCAGCCCCACGACGCGCCCCTGCAGGTTGCCCAACCGTTCGCGTATGCGTGCCACAAACTGCACCGGACGCTGCTCGTTAATGGCAAGAATCGTTTCAAACAGGGCGGAATCTAACCCGTACCGTTTCATGGTATGGGCGAACGCCTGCACATCTTTGGGGAAGCAGGAGCCACCGAAACCCAATCCTGCCTGCAGAAAGGCGTGCCCGATGCGCGAATCGTAGCCCATCGCCTTGGCCACCTGCGTGACATCCGCGCCAACCTGCTCGCACAGGTCCGCGATGGCGTTGATAAACGAGATTTTGAGCGCAAGGAAAGTGTTTGAAGCGTACTTGATAATCTCAGCGGTCGCTAAGTTGGTGATGAGCATCGGGCGCTCTAAGGGTGCATAGAGTTCGACAATCTTCATCGCGGCGCGTGGATTGTCCGTGCCAATCACAATCCGGTCGGGATAAAGAGTGTCATGCACCGCCGAGCCTTCTCGCAGGAATTCAGGGTTAGACACCACATCGAAGTCGTGCGGCTCGGTACGGTGCGCTTCGATGACACGGCGCACCAGGTCGCCCGTTCCCACGGGCACGGTGGATTTGTTCACGATAATCTTGTAGCCATTCAGAGCGCGCCCAATCGTCTGCGCCACCTCAATCACATTGCCCAGATCTGGCTCGCCGTTTTCTCGTGGAGGTGTGCCTACCGTGATGAAAATCACTTCCGACTCGCGCACAGCCGCTTCGAGGTCGGTGGTGGCAGTGAGCCGTTCCTCTTCCAGGTTACGATGGAGTAGCTCCTCCAGTCCCGGCTCGTAGATGGGCGCGATGCCTTTGAGAATAAGCTCCACCTTGCGCGGATCCACATCAACACAGATGACCTCGTTGCCTAAGTCGGCAAACACCGCACCTGTCACCAAGCCCACATAGCCTGTTCCCGCGATGGCGATTTTCATGATGACCGCCTACCAACCCTTTGAAATTTTCGGCAGAGAGCGCGCCTTTCTCTCAAGTGTACCCGTTTTGGGCATCTGAAAATTTGCACGCGACGGAACAGGGTACACTCTGAGGCATATGCGGGTGTTGGTGATTGACAACTACGACAGCTTCACTTATAATCTGGTGCAGTATCTGGGTGAGCTGGGCGCGGAAGTCCATGTAGTGCGCAACGACGCGCTGAGCGTGGAGGATGCGTTTCGCCTCGCGCCCGATCGCATCGTGCTTTCGCCTGGCCCTTGCACCCCGAATGAGGCGGGCATCTGCGTCCCACTTGTCCGCGCGGTGGCAGGACAGATTCCTTTGCTGGGTGTCTGTTTGGGGCATCAAGCGATAGGGGCGGCGTTTGGGGGCGAGATTGTGCGCGCTTTGCGCCCGATGCATGGCAAAACCTCGCTGATTCGCCACGATGGACAAGGCGTGTTTCACGGGCTACCGAACCCGATGCGCGTCATTCGCTACCATTCCCTGGTCATTCGTCGCGACACGCTGCCCGCTGAGCTGGAAATAACTGCCGAGACCGACGAGGGGGAAATCATGGGAGTGCGCCATAAGCAGTACCCCATCGAAGGGGTACAGTTCCACCCCGAATCGATCCTGAGCGAGGCAGGACTGGAACTTTTGAAAAACTTTTTACGACTGGGCTAAGCCATCCTCTGGCTGTTCAGGCAACTCATCGAGGCTGTTCAAGCCAAAATAGTGCAGAAACTGAGCAGTTGTGCCGTATAGAATTGGTTTGCCCGGCGCATCCTTGCGTCCTACTTCCTCAATAAGTCCCCGTGCAAGCAGCTGGCGCACCGTGTGGCTGCTATCGACGCCACGCAGGGCATCGATTTGCGCTTGTGTGACAGGCTGCTCATACGCCACAATGGACAGCACCTCCAGCGCAGCACGCGAAAGGCGTTTTGGGGGTGGGTTCAACAACCGTGTGATGTAGGGCGCATATTCAGGTTTCGTTGCGAGCTGATAGCCGCCCGCGATCCGCAAGAGCTGGATCGGACCGCGCCCAGTGAGTTCCTGCTCCAGCGTTTGCAGGGCACGCTCCACCGCGTCAGGCGATTCACCCACCACCTCGCTCAGTGTCTCCACTGTCAAGGGCGCATCCGCCACAAAGAGCAAGGCATGCAAAATATCACTCAGCTCCATTGATGCGGCTCCCCTGTTGTTCTAACTATACTCTCTGCCCCTACACGACAGAAGGCGCGTCCGCTAACTCCCTGCTCACCACTCGCTACGAAAGGAAGCGAATCACTTGCAGCTGGCGGATGTCGGGGTGCTGGCGTAGCGGCGCGAGATGCGCTTGAAAGAGCGACTCGGGCGCCAGCGCGGTCAGACAGACCTGTTCATAGCCCTCCGGTATCTGCTCCACAGGTTGGCATTCAGGCAGCCACTCGGCAAGTGCTTCGCGGACCGCTTTGAGCGGCTCTTCGCTCGTGCCTACCGTCCGCACATAGTAGCGGAACGAAATCGCCTCGATGGGGGCGGTCTCGCCCGGCTGCAGACTTGGCTGCGGTGTTGTGCCCGCGATACCCATTCGCAAGTTCCGTGCAGCGAGAATCAGGTCACCCAAGATCGCGCTGGCAGTCGGACGCGCGCCCGCGGCAAAGCCATGCAGAAAGAGTTCACGAAAGCCGTTGCCCTGCAGCCAGATGCCGCTGTTGGCGTCCCTTAGCCCATAGAGCGGATGTTCCAACGGCAACAGGGTGGGATGCACGCGCACATTCAGCCGTCCATCGGACAGTCGCTCCGCGGTGCCGATAAGCTTGATGCCATAGCCGAGTCGACGTGCCCATACCAGATCGCGCCCGCTCAGGTGCGCGATGCCCTCCCGATAGACGCTTTCGAGGGGCACATACTGCAGGAACGCCAGCCGTGCCAGTATCGCCATCTTATACTGCGCGTCGTAGCCTTCCACATCGCTGCTGGGGTCGGCTTCGGCATAGCCCAGCGATTGGGCTTGTGCAAGTGCTTCTGAATAGGCTTGCTCTGCAGCGACCCCCATCGCGAGCGCCTGTTCCATGCGGGTGAGAATGAAGTTGGTGGTGCTATTCACGATGCCGACGGCGCGTTCGATGCGATTGCCCGCGAGTGCGCCCTGCAAGAGGGTCAGGATCGGCAGGCTGCCCGCCACGCTCGCCTCGTACAGTAAATCGGCACGGTGGGTCGTCGCAAGGCGGATGAGTTCATCGCCTGCGATCGCCATCACCATCTTGTTCGCGGTGATAACGCTTTTGCCTGCTTGCAGCGCGTGGCGAATGAGGCTGTGGGGCGGCTCCAACCCCCCCATCACCTCGATCACGATGTCTACCTCTGGGTCACGGACGGCATTTTCGGCATCGGTGGTGATAAGTTCGGGGGGCACAGGCACCGCACGGGGCTTCGCCGGGTCGCGCACCACCACATGACGCACTTCGAAACGGCAATCCGTTTGCACCTGAAGCAGCTCGGCATTCTCCCGCAAGAGGCTCAACACGCCTCCGCCCACCGTGCCCGCGCCCAGCAGTGCAATTCGTATCGTTCTCATTCGGGTGGCTCCAGCAGCATCAGGATTTCGCCCTGCTGCACCAGCGAGGCGTTCTGCGCCAGAATGCGGCGGACGACGCCTGTGGCGGGTGCGGGGATTTCGTTGAACACCTTCATCGCCTCGATCAAGCCGATGATTTGTCCCTCGTAGACCAGGTCACCCTCTTCCACATAGGGCGGCTCGTTGGGTGACGGTCCCCGATAGAACATGCCCGTCATCGGCGCATCGACGGGGATGAAAGAGGGTTGCTCCACACTCTCGCTGAGGAATCCCTCACCCGTTTGCTCCCTTTCTCGCGCTGCGTGAGAGGCAATAGGAGCAGGGGTTAGGAACCGCTCCAGATGGATGCTGAGGTCGCCCAACTCCACGCTTAACTCTTGCAGCTGATGACGCTCCATCAGCTCCAAGCACCGCTCCACCAGCTCAATCGGAAGCTGCACGCGCCTATTATACCTGCTCCTTCACTCAGCGCATCCTCTATGGATTGTCGGGCGAGAACGGATATTCGCGTGTGAGATTCTCCAGGACAAACCTGAAAAGGTAGAAATTGGAACTGCGCTCAGACTCCGCCGATTCGGAGGGTTGTGTCAAAAGGATTTGGAGCGACTTAGTTTCAGTGGCGGCGTTATCGGATGTCTCCATCACCATCTGCTGGCGTCCATGCACCAGCCTGAAGTGCGGCTCCATCACTTCAGGAGCGGTTCCCATGCCCGATTCGTACAGCGAGAGGATCTGCGGTGTGACCGCTTCGAGGGCGACGGAGGTGGTTCCTGCATGGAGAGCTCGGCTTGTGGATGCATAGAGGGCTTGCTGGAACCGTTGCTGTTGCCCAAGGCTCAGGCGGCGCAGGAACAACGGTTCACCTGATAGGGCGACCTGCTTCTGTTGAGGGGTTAGAGTTGCCCAGAAGCGCAGCGCAGGAATAGCGGTTGCCACCGAACGCAGGTTCAGCGTACTGGATGTGCGCACATAACTGTTCGAGACCAACGGTAGCCCTATCAGTCGCTCGATCTGCAACTCGTTGAGCGAATCGGCGAATCGCGCCCAGTCGTCCAGCGTGATGGGGGTGCTTGGCTGTTCTCCTTGCTTCGAGGAGGACGCTTTTTTCACTTCCAGCGGGCGGAGGCTCTCCTCGGGTATCTCGCTTGGGCGCAGCCAGAAGTAGTCCTTGTGTCGTGCCATCAGCGCGTCGCCTTCCTGACGCAGCCAGAACATCGCCCGTATCTCCGACCAATCCGTAGGCAGCGTCCTGTTCAACAGGAGCGTGCGCGTGGCAGGCAACATCTCAGGGAACAGTTCCAGACGGTACGCATCGGCATAGAGGTCCAACCCATAGCGTGTGGCAATCTCCACCAATGCGGCAAGGGGGCTACGCTGGAGATAATCCGGCAGCACAATTCGTTCGGATCTGGTAGTCGTTGGGCGTGAGGGTGTGAGGCGGTCCGACACATTAGCCCATTCGCGCCATACCTTGTTGAGTGGGTGGTCGTCCAGCAAGGTAGTGGACTGCTCCTGCGAGCGTGCCCTGTCCATCAGGTCGCGTGCGGACAGCGATCCCATCGTGGTAGCGATCCCTATGGGGATGAGGGCAGACCCTTGCGGGGTGCGTTGTGCTGAAGTATTCGTTTGGCGTTCGGTTAGGACGGTCATTTCACCGCGCCAGTTATCCCAACGCAGTCGCAACCGGACGACCGTTTCGCGTGCGTCGCCCCGTACAGACTCCGCTTTGGAACGCATCCATAGATTGGGACGACCCTCCAAAATCAACTGGCTTATCTCGGCTGCAAGGGGGAGTTCACCAGTGCGGGGCGCGGATGAAAAGACCAGCGTCTCGCCTTGCCAGAAGCGTTGCCACTCGGCGGCACGAAAATCGCCCATCACGCGCGCCGCGGCGTAAATACCCATATTGTAGAGGCGCGGCAGCAATCGGGCTTGCTCTGGCGAAAGTCGCTCTGACCCCTGTTCCCCCAAGCGGGTCAGCTCCTCCCAGCGGACGCGACGCGCCAGTTCGATTAACACGCGTAGGGCACGCTCCACGGTCTGACGACGCGCCTGCAGCAACGCCTGACGCAACTGCTGCTCGCGTGTCCGCTCCATAAGCGGCTGATAGAGGCGATAGCCACCTGTCGCCTCCGAAGCCTGCCACTCATACCGAAGCGTGTCGGCAAGCCGTTGCAGCACCTCATACGCCGGTCGCTCGCGCACCAAGACACATACCTTATCCGCAGCAATGTCGGAGGTCACAGAGAGGCTTACGCCAAGTTCCTTGCTGATTTGAGCAAGCAGCTGCTTCAGCGGAATCAACGGTTCGCGCACCGTAATTGGTTTCTGCAGTCGTTCATCCTGCTTCAGGTCAACTGTCTGCGCGTTCAGCATCGCGCAGAGCGCAACCATGCCAAGTACCCCTGCCCATCTGCCCAATCGCATAGAGAGACACCTCCAGAGAGTTAGACGCTTTGGGCGCGCGAAAAGTTCAAAAATCGCTTTTTGTGCGCCTATCACCCAAAACTTCCCAAAAAGTGAGTAGTTTACTTTGTGGAAACCTCTTGACATCGGACACGCCTATCAGGTAAACAATAGAGAAGGAGGTGGACGCTATGCGAATCTTTTTGATTGGGACAGGATTGCTGATGTTATTGAGCATCGCGGCAATCGCGGGACAGAGCAAAGCACCCACACCTCAGCGATTGCCTGCTGGTTGGCGCAACTGGACGCATATCACCACAGGCGTCATCTACAGTAAGGAGCACCCGCTGTTCGGTGCATTTGGCGGCGTGCATCACATCTACGCGAATCGCGTTGCGGCGGAAGCATACCGCAAGAACGCGAACAAATTCCCCGACGGCAGCCAAATCGTCTTCGTGTTGTACGAGGCGAAAGACGAGAACGGCATGTATGTTGCAGGCAAAAAGAAGGTGACCGCGCTGATGGTCAAAGATAGCAAGCGGTACGCGAAGTCAGGCGGCTGGGGCTGGCAAGCTTGGGATGCTTCGGGTAAGGCGATTGTGAAAGACCCAGTGGGACAGTGTCAGAGTTGCCACGATCAGGTCAAGAATCGCGACCGAGTCTTCAGCCGCTGGAACCCGTAGGGCTGCGGAACTCCTGGAAGGCGAGCCTCCTGGCGTGTAGGGGCAGACCTGCGTGCCTGCCCCGTACCCTCACCTCCAGCCCCTCTCCCAGAGGGCGAGGGGCGTGGAAGGCGAGCCTCCTGGCGTGTAGGGGCAGACCTATGTGCAAAATTTGCTTTTCCGACTCTGCAGAGTACCTCTGGAAAAGAAAATTTTGTCTACCCAAGAACTGACCCGTCTTCGTCCTTCACAGCCCTGCAGAGGGTATTATAAAGCTGGAATGACGCTCGTAAGTTCACGCAAACCGCTGATTGGCATCAGTTGCAACTGGCGTGCAGAGGAGAACGGCTTCGGCGAGCTGCAAATGGACGACGCCTATGCGCGGGCGGTCAGTCGCGCGGGTGGAGTGCCTGTGTTAATCCCCACCGATGCCGATGCAGACGCGCTGGCAGAATCGTTGGACGGGCTACTTATCCCGGGGGGCGCGGATATTGACCCGCGTGAGTTTGGCGAGGAGCCTCATCCAACCGTTCGCATCGTGGCGCGTCCCCGATTCGAGATGGAACGAGCGTTGCTGAAGGCGTTTGAAGCGCGACGCAAGCCGATACTTGGCATCTGCTACGGGGCACAACTGCTTAATGTCTGGCGGGGCGGTACGCTCTATCAGCACCTGCCCGACTTGCCCTTCGTAAAGCTCCGACATAGACGCGAGCCAAATGAACAGGAGCATCCGCGCCACTTCGTGCAACTAAAATGCGGTACGACTCTTCATGCCTTTATTGGGCAGGAGCAGTTTGAAATTGTGAGCGCACATCATCAGGCGGTGCGCGAGGTAGGCAGAGGGTTGCGCATCGTGGCCTATTCGCCCGATGGCGTGATCGAGGGCATCGAGGACCCTGAACTTCCTTTCTTCATCGGGGTCCAGTGGCATCCAGAGCGCGACCCCAATGCGCCTGCCACGCGCGCTCTCTTTGAAGCCTTCGTGCAGGCAGCGTTGCATGCCTCGTCCATAGAGCGAAGAGGATGAACCATCCCATTGCCTTTCTGGAGATGCAGCTGGGCAAGTTGCCCTGCGCGGACACGCTACGCAACTATTATGCGTGGTGGGAGACGACAGGGAGTGCCCTGTCAGACACGGTAGACCGTGCAGGCACGCCCTGGCTGCGTATGTACAATCGGCAGGGCGAGCGCATCGACGAAATCGTGATGCCCGCAGGCTATCGTGAACTGGTGCTGCAGGCGTATCAGCATGGCATCGTGTGGCGAGTGCTGGAGGAGGGCGACTGGCTTACCAGCTTCGCGCTGGGCTATCTCACCTCGTTTTATGACCCGGGCTTATACTGCCCGCACACGGTAAGCCTTGCGACGGCTGTTCCCCTCGCCAAATATGGCAATCCCCTGCTGAAGGAGCGCTATCTGGCTCCGCTTTTGAAGCGAGATGAGACGGTTTGGCAAGGGGCGACATGGATGACCGAGATAGGTGGTGGCTCCGACCTCGGCGCCAATGTGCGCACCGTGGCTATCCCTGAGGGCGATCGCTATCGGCTACGCGGCGAGAAATACTTTTGCAGTAATATCGGCGCGGAACTCGCGGTCGTGGCAGCGCGCCCGCAAGGCGCCCCCGAGGGCATTCGTGGGCTTGCCCTCTTTCTCGTGCCTCGCTGGCGCGAGGACGGCACACTGAACTACTTTATCCGCCGCATCAAAGATAAAATCGGCACACGCTCCGTGCCCACCGGTGAGGTGGAGTTCATCGACAGCGAAGCCTACCTCATGGGCAGCGCCGAGATAGGCGTCTATTTAATCCTGGAAGTGTTGAACATCTCGCGTGTTGCCAACAGCATCGGCAGTGTCGCGCTCCTACAGCGCGCCCTCGCCGAGGCGGAACAGTTCGCCCGTCATCGGATCGCCTTTGGCAAACCCCTCATCGAGCAGCCGCTGATGCATCGGCAGTTTGAGAGGTGGCGCCAACGGCTCCAGGGTGCCTTCGCACTTACTTGGACAGCCGTGCGCCTGTTGCAGGAGGTGTGGCAGGAAACCCCACCTTACAGCCCACGCTACCACCTCTTTCGGCTGCTCACGCATCTGGCAAAATATTGGACAGCGGAACTGGCAGTGCAAGGGGCGAAGTGGTGTATGGAGGTGCATGGCGGTCTGGGTGTGTTGAGCGAGTTCCCGGCCGAGCGACTGCTTCGCGAGGCGATGGTGCTACCCATCTGGGAAGGTGGCAGCCACCGCCAGATGCTGGATGCGCTGGAAGTGATGCAGCGCAAGCAGGCGCATCGCCTGCTACTAAAGATGCTGCAGCCCAAAGCGGATCCAACCGAGCTGCTCGGATGGCAAGAGCGACTTGAAGCCTACCTCCAGCTATCCCCTGAAGCCCAAGAAGCCCACTTGGAGGAACTCATCCCACCCTTCGCGCAGTGGGTCGGGCAGGTCTGTACGCGCTTGCTGTGAACGCGCTATTCGCTGCACTTCTCGACCTGCAAGCAGCGCGCCTTGCGCTTGATGCGGGCAAGCGCATTATCGACTGCCTTGAGCGAGCAGCCGAGCTGCTCGGCGATTTCGCGATAGGTCTGCCCCTCACCATAAAGGGCGAACACTCGTGCCTCCAGTGGACTAAGCTGGCTGACCAATATATCCAGCAGGCGGCGTATCTCCTCCTGTTCCATTAACTGCTCCAGCAGGTTGGGCGTCGGGTCATACACCCACTCGTGCCAGTCGCGCCGCTGTTCCGATGGTTCTGGGAACGCGACCGTCGGCACCGATGGGTTCGTGGCGCATTTCAACGCAGACAGAATCTGGCGACGAATGCACAATCGGGCAAAGGTCGGGAACGAAGTGCGTCGCGCAGGGTTATAGCGCAGGATCGCCTTCCATAGCCCTATCATCCCAATCTGCTGTACATCCTCTGGCTCGCTACCGGGCAGAAAGAAGTGGCGCGCCTCGCCCAGCACCAGCGGTCGATACAGCCGCAGCAACTGTTCTGCTGCCTCTTGGTCGCCTGCTTGCGCACGCTCAATCAGCTCGCCTATATCTTCACCAAACCAGCACACCACCATCACACCCGCCTGCTCTATTATAACTCGATTCGCATCGAAAACGAACGCTTTTCAGGTAAAATCGGCATATGCCCGAAAAGGTCACGACACGCACCCTCATCCGCTGGAAGCAGGATGGGCGACGGATTGTCTCCGTCACCGCCTATGACTATCCCACCGCGAAACTGGCAGACGAAGCGGGCATCGATGTAGTGCTGGTGGGCGATTCGGTGGGCAACACGATGCTGGGCTATGAAACTACATTGCCTGTGACGCTTGCAGAGATAGAGCATCATCTGCGCGCCGTGCGCAAAGGCATCAAACGCGCCCTGCTGGTGGTTGATATGCCCTTCTTGAGCTACGGGGTTTCTGTGCCTGATGCGGTCTATAACGCAGGTCGCTTGATGCAAGCGGGCGCAGAAGCGGTCAAACTGGAGGGCGCGACCGAACCGGTGCTCCAGAGCATTCGCGCGATGGTCGATATCGGCATCCCCGTGATGGCGCATTTGGGCTTGACCCCGCAATCGATCCATAAATTCGGGGGCTATGTGGTGCAAGGACGAAGCGAACAGGCGGCAGAAGCCCTTCTGCAAGCGGCCCAAGCGGTGCAGGAGGCAGGTGCGTTTAGCCTCGTGCTGGAGCTGATCCCCGCGACCCTCGCGCAACGCATCACGCAGACACTGACCATCCCCACCATCGGCATCGGTGCCGGACCCTTCTGCGATGGGCAGATACAGGTGTTGCACGACCTCATCGGGCTGAGTGAGCAGACCTACAAACACGCCAAACGCTATGCCGAAGTTGGGCAACAGATACGCTCGGCACTGGAGCAGTACGCCCAAGAAGTGCGTGAAGGCGCGTTTCCTACCGAGGAGCATTCGTTTCGATGAGACCGGTTGGCGAGGGGATTACCTTGGAAGAGCTGACCCAGATGGGTGCGATTCTGCATGGGCACTTTTTGCTCACTTCGGGCAGGCACAGCGCGGTCTATTTCGAGAAGTTCCGCCTGCTGGAGCGCCCCGCGCTGCTCGAAAGAGTGGTAGCCACCATGCTCACGCCCTTTCGAGGGAAGCCGATAGAGGGTGTGGTGGGTCCAACGCTGGGGGGTATCCTCGTGGCGTATGAGGCAGCGCGGCAACTTGGTGTGCAAGCGTTCTACGCTGAGCGTGAGGGCGCGGAACGCGCCTTCCGACGCAACGGCATACCTGAACGCGGCATGCGCCTTTTGGTTGTGGACGATGTGTTGACCACAGGCAGCTCCATTCGCGAAGTGCTCACCCTCTTACAAAGCTACGCGGTGCAGGTGGTCGGCATAGGGGTACTGATTGACCGCTCCGAGCAGCCCATCGAGTTTGGCTACCCGCTTGCAGCCGCTTTGCGCCTGCCTGCCGAAAGTTACCCACCCGATGAGTGCCCTCTCTGCCTACAAGGGATTCCGCTTCTGAAGCGAGGTAGCCGATAGGGTAATCTTACAGATGCTGATGGAAAGTGCAAAAATGCTGACAAACGAGGAGCGTCGGGTCGGGATTTATCATGATGGACATAGCCCCATCAACCCAGCTCAAGTCACGCCCGATACACCGTTAGAGGCTCTCAATCTCAACTGGCGCGAACGCGACCTACCTGAGCGACTGCGCACCAAACATGTGCATCGCCTACATCCCTATTTAGGCAAGTTTATCCCTCAGCTGGTGGAAGTGTTTTTGCGCAAATATTTTCGCCCCGGACAAACCGTGCTGGATCCATTCGTCGGGTCAGGCACAACCCTTGTGCAGTCAAACGAGTTGGGGATTCATTCCATCGGTTATGATATCTCAGCGTTTAATGTACTCCTGTGCCGCGCTAAGACACAGGTGTACGATCTGAAGCAGATGAAAAGGGAGGTCCTAAGCGCGCTGGAACAGACGGAAAACGCTATGGAGTGGGCGCGAGGGCAGCTTTCCCTGTTGATGGAACCGCGTGAGCTGCTCTATGAGCATTCCACCGACCATGCGGAATATTTGCGTGAGTGGTATGCGCCTCAGGCATTAAGCGAACTACTGACTTATCGTCAAATTGTGGAGCAAGGCGATTATCAGTATAAAGACCTGCTGCGAATCATTCTCTCGCGCTCGGCACGCTCCGCACGATTGACCCCCCATTACGATCTGGATTTCCCCAAAAAACCCCAAACGGAACCGTACTGGTGCTACAAGCATCGTCGCGTTTGTGAACCAACAACCGAGGCGCTCAAGTTCATTCGCCGATACAGTCTGGATACAATCCGGCGTGTGTCGGAGTTCGCCCAAGTACGCACGGATGCTCGCGTGGAGGTACACCATGCCGATAGCCGCGAAGCAGATTTCCCCCCTGTAGACGGCGTTATCACCAGCCCACCCTATGTGGGGCTTATCGATTACCACGCGCAACACGCCTACGCCTACCATCTGCTCAACTTGAAAGATTTAAGTGCGCATGAGATTGGCGCTGCCTCGAATGGCGCGTCGGAACGCGCGAAGGCGCAATATGTGGCCGACATTGTGACAGTATTCAGCAAGGCACTGGAAGCGATGCCGCCTGGTGCGCCACTGATCGTGGTGGCAAACGATAAGCATAATCTGTATAGCGAAATTGCCGCTCGGCTGGGGGTGGAGGTAGAAGGTGTGCTGGTGCGCCATGTGAATCGCCGCACAGGACGCCGATCTACCGAGTTTTTCGAATCGGTCTTCATCTGGAGGAAACCATAATGGCACGCCGTCGTCCTCCTGCGATTTCAGCCGAAGTTAAGGAGCAAATAAGACAATACCTGAGCAATTTTGTTAATACCTTGCTGCAGGAGGTTGCCACCAGCGATATGGGAGACAGCGATGCTGACTCGAATGTAGACGATAGCACCCTTAAACCCTTCCATCAGGCGATTATCCCTGTCGCCATCAGAAAAGCAAGCCGTTTTGAGCGGAGTTTCAGTACCCGATTGGGTAGCACCTTTGAGGAATGCGCCCGCCGAATTGCTGCTCAACATCATGCGGTAGCACGACGCAACTATAAAATCCAAGCGGAAGTAAGCCAAGCTGCTCTGGAAGAGATTAACACACAGGTGGCTACTTTTGAAAGCATGGCAACACAGAGAAAAAGGCTTCCTTTTAAGGAGATGGTGAGCGCAGTGCTAAGCAAATCTACAGCGCCGACCAATGTGGTCACTTTAAGCGTGATTTCAGATCTCTATGTACGAAAGCATGATGGTAAAGAGTTATTTTTCGAGATCAAGTCGCCTCAGCCGAACAAAGGGCAGTGCTTGGAAGTTACTCAGCGTTTGTTACGAATTCATCTACTGCGAGGCAAGCCGCGTCCTGATGTCCAGGCATATTTCGCAATGCCTTACAATCCGTTTGGTCCTTCACGGAAGGATTATCAGTGGAGTTATGCCATCCATTACACTCCTTTCGACGACGCAGTATTGATTGGCGATGAGTTCTGGGAATTGCTGGGCGGTCCGTCCACTTACGAAGAGTTGTTGGCTATTTATGAGGAGGTTGGGCGTGCGCATGCACAAACTATTTTGAGTCTGTTCGGGGTCTAAGCGGTTGCTTTATGGGGTACAATCCAGATGTGGCACGCATTGTGTTGGGTGTTTGTGGCAGTGTGGCGGCTTATCGGGCATGCGAAGTAGCGCGAGAGCTAATCCATCGCGGACATGAGGTGCATGTGGTAATGACGCCCCATGCCACACGCCTGATTGCTCCCGCCACCTTCGCCGCGCTCACGGGCAACCCCGTCACGGTGGATGTGTTCGATGAAGCCCAGCCTGGTCAAATTACCCATATCCGCCTTGCACAGGATGCTGACCTGATATTGATTGCACCTGCTACCGCGCACACGATCGCCCGTCTCGCGCTGGGGTTGGCGGACGATATGCTCACCACCCTCGCGCTGGCGACTCGTGCCCCGATTCTCGTTGCCCCCGCGATGAATCCCGCCATGTGGACGCACCCCGCCACGCAAGCCCATGTGCAAATGCTTCAGGCACGCGGCGTCGAGTTTATCGATCCGACCTATGGGGTCATGGCGTGCGGTGATGAGGGCTGGGGCAAAATTGCCGATACGCCCACAATGATCGAGGTGGTCGAGCGCCGCCTAAAACGCACGCAAGAATTAGCCGGAATCCATGTGCTTGTCACGGCGGGTCCAACCTATGAACCCATCGACCCTGTGCGCTTCATTGGAAACCGCTCCAGCGGCAAGATGGGTTATGCCGTTGCGCAAGCCGCTGCCGAGCGTGGCGCAGAAGTCACGCTGATTTCTGGGCCCACCGCGCTGGACCCCCCGGCAGGCGTGAAGTGTATCCGCGTGCAGACTGCGGAGCAGATGCTTCAAGCCGTGCAAGAGCATTTTGAAGCATGCGATGTGTTTATCTCGGTGGCGGCAGTGGCGGATTACCGTCCCGAACGGGTCTATCCTCTCAAACGCAAGCGCAGCCAACGCGCATGGACGCTGCGCCTCGTGCCGAATCCCGATATTTTGGGCACAGTCGCACCGCGCAAAGGGCATCGGCTCGTGGTCGGCTTCGCGGCGGAAACGGGCAAAGCCATCGAGTACGCCCGAGAGAAACTGCAGCGCAAAGGGCTGGATCTCATCGCGGTGAACGATGTGCTGGAGCCGCAGAGTGGCTTCGAAGTAGACACCACTCGCCTCACCTTGCTCTATGCCGATGGGAGCGTCGAGCCTCTGCCGCTGCTGCCCAAGCGCATCGCTGCTCATCGGCTGATGGACGCGGTGGTGGAACGGCTGCACATCCTTGCAGGTAAGTCTGGCGTGCCTGACAGGTCGCACCTGCCAGACTCGTTTAAATCGCCATGAAACCGAGACGCAGGCGCAAACGGTGGAAGCTTGTGTTGGCATACTTGGCACTGGTCATGCTGAGCCTGATGCTGGGTGGCATGACCTTTGTCGGTGTGCTGTACTATCAGGTTGCGCAGATGATGCCCTCCGTCGAGGTGCTGGAGAACTACAAACCACGCGAAGCGAGCTATATCTACTCGGCCGATGGCGTGTTGCTGGCACAAATCGCGGAGGAGTATCGTGAGCCTGTGGCGCTGAGCGCGATTCCCAAGCATCTCATCAACGCCACGATTGCCAAAGAGGACCGCCGATTCTGGAGCCATCACGGGGTGGACTGGCGAGGCGTGGCGCGAGCGGCCTGGGTCAACCTGACCGAGGGCGAGATTCAACAAGGGGGTAGTACCCTCACACAGCAGCTGGCACGCAACGCCTTCCTCACCCAGCGACGCACCTTCAGTCGCAAGCTGCAGGAGATTATTCTGGCGCAGGAGCTGGAGCGCCGCTTGAGCAAGGAGCGCATTTTGGAGCTTTATCTCAACCAGGTCTACTACGGAAACGGGGCGTACGGGGTCAAAGCGGCGGCGCAGGTCTACTTCAACAAGCCCCTTGACCAGCTGACCTTAGCGGAGTGTGCGCTGCTGGCAGCGTTGCCCCAACGCCCTTCGGGCTACGAACCTTTTGGCAACCCCGACGAGGCAATCCGTCAGCGCAATTTGGTGCTGGACCTGATGGCGCGTGAGGGCTACATCACCCCGGCGCAGCGTGACGCTGCCAAGCAGGAGCCGTTGCGTCTGGCGAAGCGTCGCCCCCACATGCGTTGGATTGCACCCTACGCTGTGATGGATGCCCTGCGCCAACTGGAGGAACTCTACGGGCGCGAGCTGCTACTGCAGGGCAACCTCCGTGTTTACACCACTCTCCACAGCGGCATGCAGCGCGTAGCCGAGCAGGTGTTGGAGCGTGGCATCCGCGCCTTCGAAGCGCAAGGGGTCAATCAGGGCGCGATCGTGCTGATTGACCTGCGCACAGGAGGCATCCGAGCGATGGTCGGCGGGCGCAACTTCAGCCAGTCGCAATACAACGCCATCACGCAGGGGCGGCGACAGCCCGGCTCCGCTTTCAAACCTTTTGTTTACGCCACCGCCTTCGAACTGGGCAAACTGACCCCGACCAGCACGCTGCTGGACGCGCCTCTTAGCTTGCCCTCGGGCGTGCCCGGTCGCCCCTGGCGTCCCCAGAATGCCGACGGCAGATTTCGTGGGCGTGTTTCCGTGACCCGCGCGTTGGCATCCTCCATCAACCTGCCCGCCGTGCGCGCCGCGATGCTGGTCGGTGCCGATACGATCGTGCAGTTTGCCCACGAGCGGTTCGGTTTCGAATCGCCGCTGGACCCTGTGCTGCCAATCGCGCTGGGGGCATCGGCGGTCAAGCCCATCGAGATGGCGGAAGCCTTCACCGTGTTCGCCACACACGGCAACCGCATCAAACCCTTTCTCATACGGCGTGTGGTAGACCGTGACGGCGTCGTGCTGCTGGATCAGAAAGCGGAAGTGTTAGAAAATGTGCTGTCAGAGCAGAGCGCGCGCTGGATCGACGAGATTTTGCGCGTGGCGGTGGTGAACGGCACCGGGCGCGCTGCCAGCCGAATCCCGAACGCTCGCGGCAAGACAGGCACCACCAGCGACTATCGCGATGCATGGTTCATCGGCTACACCGACCGTTATTTGGCGGTTGTGTGGGTCGCCAGTGCGCATTATGATGAGCGCAGTCACCGCTGGGAGTATCGCCCGATGAAGCGTGTGTTCGGTGGCACAGTCTGCGCCCGCATTTGGGCAGATTTAATGGATGAGGTGCTGAAAATCGATGCGCAGTTAGAGAAGTGGCGAACGACGAAAGCTGCTCCAGAGCAACCGGAGACATCTGTGCCATCCTCCGCAAACCCCACGCAGGTGACTCCGCCCTCGGAGGCCCATGCTCCTTCGGTTCCTGCAACAGGAGAGGAAGCAACGGGAGCGGGGCAGATGCCGCCAGCGACCAGGGCTGATGCGCAGCTGGCAAGCCCGGACACGCCACCGCCCATCAGCCCGCCTGCACCCAGCGGTGCGGGCGTGAAGGCGGAGCCTGCCACTACGGGCGCCCCGCGTCCCAGTGCCCCGCCACCACTACCACCACCCAAGCAGCCGGAGACCGTCACGGTCGCCATCTGCGTCGATACAGGACAGCGCGCCACCGACTACTGCCCGGAGGTAGTGCGTCGCACCTTTGTTAAAGGCACTGAACCGAAGCAGTTCTGTAAGAAGCATCGTCTCCGATAACCATGCTGACTCGACCGAAACGCTATCTGGGCATCCGTTCCGAGGATCGGCGCCCCATCCAGCCGCGCGAATATGGGTTGCTGGTCATGACGGGGCTTGCCCTGTTAGTGCTGATTGCTCGTCTGTGGTATCTGCAGGTGCTACACGGCGATGAGCTGACCGCTCGTGCCGAACTGGTGCGCACACGCCTGATACGCATCCCGCCCCCACGCGGGCTGATTGTGGACCGGCAAGGAAGTACCCTCGCCACGAATCGCGCCCAGATCGTGGTCAGTGTGCTGCCCGATCAGTTGCGGCGCAACCCGCAGCGCATTCCCCTTGTCGCCAGCCGTCTCAAAATCTCGCCCGATGAGCTGCGCGCGTTGGTGATGAACCCGCGCATCAACCCCTATGTGCCGCTTGTGGTGCTGAAGGGGGTTTCCTACGAGGAGGCGGTCGACCTGCTGGAGAGCCAGTATAACCTGCCCGAAGTGGAGGTCTCGCTGCAGGCGATGCGCTGGTATCCCTATGGCAAGCTGTTCGCCCATGTGGTGGGCTATGTGGGGCAGATCTCGGAGGAGGAACTGAAGGCGTATCGGCAGAAGGCAAGTAGCGAGTGGCAGGTAGCAGATAGCGAATCACCTCTCCCTGTCCGCTCCCTGTATGATGGCACCGATTTCGTGGGCAAAAACGGACTGGAGCGGGAATATGAACGCTATCTGCACGGACTCCCTGGCGGCGAGCAGGTGGAGGTGACCCCGCTGGGCAAGCGCGTGCGCACTTTGCAGCAGCTGGAGCCTGTGCCGGGCGCACGGCTGGTGCTGAGCCTCGATCTCAAATTGCAGCAGCGTGCCTTTGAATTGCTGCAGGGACATGTGGGTGCGCTGGTCGCGCTGGACCCGCGCACAGGGGAGGTGCTTGCCTGCGTCAGCTGCCCCGCGTTTGACCCCAATCTGTTCGTGCCGCGTATTCCAGCAGACATTTGGCGTACCCTTCTCAATGATCCACGCGCTCCGCTCAATAATCGCGTCATCCAGTCAGCATATGCGCCCGGCTCCACCTTCAAGCCGTTCGTCGCGCTGGCAGGATTAGAAACAGGCGTGTTGACCACCTACTCCAGCATCGTCTGCCCCGGCGGCTATCAGTCAGGCGGGCGGTTTTTCCGCTGCTGGCGACGGCACGGCTATGTGGAGTTCTACAACTCCATCGCGCTTTCATGCGACACTTTTTACTATATTGCCGCGCAGAAGCTGGGTCCGGAGCGTCTGGCACACTGGTCGCGTGCGTTTGGACTGGGCGCACCCACCGGCATCGACCTACCCCACGAACGACATGGGCTGGTTCCAGATCCTGAGTGGAAACTTCAGACCTTCAAACAGCCATGGTTCGGCGGTGAAACGCTGAATTACGGCATCGGACAGGGCTACCTGCTGACCACACCGCTGCAGATGGCGGTCGCGACGATGGGCATCGCCAATCGGGGCGTGATCTACCGTCCGCATCTGGTGCGCCAGATTATCGCCCCAGACGGCAGCGTGCTGTACAATGCCCAGCCGGAGGTTATCCACCGTGTGCAAGCATCCCCTGCGCATTGGGATGCTGTGATTGAAGGCATGGTGCGCGTAGTGGAGCGGGGCACGGCTCAGCGAGCCAGGATCGCCGGCGTTCAGGTGGCGGGCAAAACAGGTTCCGCCGAGTTCCGCAAAGGGGGCAAAACGCACTCATGGTTCATCGCGTTCGCCCCCGCCGAAAACCCGCGTGTGGTGGTCTGCGTGATCGCAGAAGAAGCAGGGCACGGCAGCGAGGTCGCCGTGCCTATCGCTGCCGAGTGGCTCAAAACCTTTTTTCAACAGTCAGACAGCAGCTTTGCCGATCAACGCCGGTAAGGGCGCGACAGGCACGCCCTTACCGGCGGGCAAAGGCAGGTAAGGAGGAAATGCTGCAACCCCATCCCCTGCCCGCTTTCAACAGCCACTGCCAAAGTTGAACAACACAATCAGCAGGTCGGCATCATCCACCAGACTGTCGCAGTTCACATCGGCTGGGTTCGAACCCGTTGACCCAAATGCAAACAACACTTGCAACAGGTCAGCATCGTCCACGCAGCCGTTGCCATCCACATCCCCATTCGTCGGGATGCAGGCGGGCGTGAACCAGAAGCCACCCGTGAGGCTGAACGCGCCGCCAGTGAGCGCGTTGCTCGCATCGGGCTGTCCGATGGTAGCGCCGAGGGTGAAAGTGCCGCCAGTGGCGAAAGTGATACCGCCGCTGTCAATCGTCCACCAAGTTAGGTCGTAGCCGCCGCCCGATTGGGCGTTGGCGCACAGCAGGCTCAGCAGCAGGGCAGCTACTGCAGCTACCGGTTTGCTCAGTTTGCTCATCGTCTTGCCTCCTTCGTTTAGTCAGGGCAGATACAGAGGTCTGCCCTAATCTATGGCGCGCCGATGCGCACCGTACCACCACATGCCTCGATACGCATGCGTTTCGTGATGCGTGGGCGCTCGTTACTGGAACCTGCTTTAATGTAGAGTGTTGGAAACGGGATGAGGGTGGTGTCCACAAAGGTCGTTATGGCGTCGGCTCCCTCCGCAAGGGTGTTGAACGGGAAGGAGAAGGTGCCTCTCTCTGGGGAACCGCTGTAGCTGAAGTCCACCCAGATGTCCAATAGAGCGAAGTCTTCGCGCCGCCGTGAAGTCTGGCGAATCGTACGCGCGTTGTCGGCGGCACACCCATCGCCCTCAGCACGACCAATTGCGACACCCGCATAGGTAATGCTGGGATTAGAGAAGTAAGGGATCACCGGCGCACCGACATAGTTACTTCCTGTGCAATCGCCCATATCGCTTGGGTAAGACATCACCGTGATATAGCGCTGCCCGTCAGTACCCTGAAAACGATAGCCATAGGAGTAGTCATAGCGGTTCGCACATTCCCAACAGAGAACCCCACACGAGCAACCCGCATTCGCGCGGTTATGTGCACAGCCCTGATTGTGCCCCAACTCGTGCGTGAAGGCGGGCCACCACAAGCCGAGGCAACCATTGCTGTGATTCAGTACGAAGAAAGCGCGATCAGCGACAGGACCTTCCCATGTCCAACCGTGGTTGGGAAACGCTAGCCCACACAAAGTTCCGTTATCGCTGTCATCCACAAATAGAACGACATCGTCTGCACGGTGCATATCTCGCAATGTGTGGACGATATCCATGTAGCCGTCGCCATTATTTCTCAGCCGATTCAGGTGGGTTTCGAAGGTGTCGCGGCTCTCGTCATAGTCCACCTCAGCCACCAGGACGAGACGCGCTCGCAACGGGATCTGGCTGTTCTGGTAGATGGTATTGGAAACATCCACCCCCTGCTGGGCAGCAGCGCGAACCCCACTGTAAGAACCGCGAGCTGCGAGTACGGCAGGTGTATAGACCACCATTATATCGACAGTAGCGGTCGGCTGTACGCATGCCGAAGGCTCGAAGTCGCCAGCGGGTGAGAAATCCCCACCCGTTTGCGATTCGTTGGGCGTCTCAGGTTCGGCACTGCTCGGTTCGGGCGTCTGCTCGGTGTTCGTGCCGCAACCGCCACGCACCGTAGGGTCTACCCGATAGGCGAGGTGATACCCTTCTCGATGCGAGGTCACTCCGAATTCGATGCCCAATGGAGGACTGTAGATAGTCGCCAGCAGCACTTCGCCTTCGTTGGTTAGAATGACATGGCTGTACCCGTCGGGCACACCGTCGATTTTCCCGAAGTAGGAAACGCTTCGCTCGCTGCGTCGCTCTACTCGCTCGATGTAGGCAATCAGACTGTAGTTCTTGAACAAGTTCAACTCCACTCGGCTGCCTGCCTGAAGCGCGTTGAGCACTTCCCAGCGGATGTTTACGGGCTGATACTCCAGCATCCCGCGCAGGTCGGCATCGGCGGGCGGTTTTGCCAGTTTGATGTGCCGAAAGAGAGGGCGGGGGGCAGTGTTGCGCGTTTGCGAAGGCGTGGTTTCCTGTCCCCAAGTGCTGCCGCTCAGCAACAGGATAAACCCCAGAACTCCTGCTATGGCTCGCATCCCTCTGCCTCCTTATTGCAAGTTCACGAGTATCAGTACCATGCCCGTTGTGCCTTTTTCGAGGCGGGTCATGGCTTTGCCGATAATCGCACCTTGTGCTTGAGCAAGGTTGTCCACAGCCATCGCGTAGCCGGGCTTATCGGCGGTGGTCAGGAAGTCGCCGGGTTCAATCGCGCGTTTGGTGGCGTCGGCATAGACCCACACACGCCCGCTCATCGCGATGGGAGTGTGGTTTTCGCCGCCTTCGAGATTGCCCAAGATAATGCCTTTGGACAGTCCGTTCGCCCCTGCGACCACGCCCACGACGCGCTTATTATACGCGCCTTGTGCCTTACGCAGGTGTCCGGGATTGTCGGGGTCAATCTCCACCACCATGCCGGGTTCCACTGTGTCTGTGATGGGAAACTTCTCGGCGAGGTCCGCGCCCGTGATTTCCAGCACTCTCACGGACACTGTGCCGTCGCCGCGAATGCTCATGATGTCTCCTGCAGCACTGTTCCAGAAGTTGAGGCGGTCGCCCGTTTGGGTGGAGCCGATCAACCCCGCAATGTGCCACTTACGGGCGGTGTTCGTGTTCGTGAACTCCAACCGCGCAAAGTCCGCAGCGTTTTCATGGAGACGTAGTGTGGCGTTATCGACAGTACTATCGGTAGCTACATTTAAGCGTGCGGTCATCAGGGTCGCGGTGCCGATACCGACATTTCCCGTGTTCGTGTTGTAGATGTTTGCGCCGTTCACTGCCCAAACGCTTGCGCCCGTAGGTAATGGTTGCCAGCTGGCGTTGCCGCTGGCATCGCTGGTCAGCACGCGTCCTGCCGCGGCACCCGTTGGCAACTGAAACGCTTGGGCGGTCAGCCGTCCACTGACGAGATCGATACTCACCTGCGAGAAGCCGCCTCTCAAAAAGTGGAAGCTATCGTCGCTGTCGCGATACATCAAGCCCCAGTCCGGATAGCTGGGCGAGTGGGTAATCACCATGCGGTCGGCGTTGCTTATACCGCTTTGAAACAGATTAATCTGCGTGGCGGTGTTCGCATACGGCGTCGGATTGATTTTCACCCGGGGCGAAAGCACAGTGGAACCGACCTGGATCTCCAGATAGCGGTCCGAGCCGTCCCACACGCTGCCGAAGTTCAGTACTTGGGTGAACAGCCCATTGGACACCGAAACCGATACCGGTCCGACGGTCCCTATCAAAGAGCCGCCACTGGGAGCGCTGTAGAGCCGAAAAGTCATCGGGTAGGTGCCGTTCGCAGGGTTTCCGCTCTCTTTTAAGAACCCCTGATAGGTGAACGACTGGGCGCAACTAAGCGCCATCAACGCACAAAGCCCTATGCTACTCAGCATCAATCGCATCGCTTGACCTCCTGCTATGAAATTGAGATGGGTTCAAGGTGGGGCAGCACAGAGGCGATTAGCAACAGAGGCGATTTGAAAGGGTTTCAGTCGCGTTCACCTCAGCGCGTTCCTTCCTTATCACCATCTGCCCCTATTATATCACACTTTTTCGCGGATTGCAAGGGACGAAAGTCCCGGTTTGCCCTTTTCCGGGGTTTTGGGCGCGATGCGGAGGGTTTCGCACGAGGATGTCTGACTGCTCAAGCGCGGGCACTGGGAAGCATCTGGCTCACAGCTCGTAGTTCAACGCCACCAGATTAAACTCCAGCTGCTGCTTGCCGCGCTGCACCGTGAGTTTCAGGGGGCGTCCGGGCTTGGTGTTCAACAGCCGATCCACCAGCTGCTTCTCGCTCCAGTTGGTGGGCGATTGCCCATCGATCCGCACGATGCGGTCGCCTGCCTTGACCCCTGCCAGGTCGGCATCGGAGAGGGGCATCACCCAGCGGATGATTAGCTCTTTCCCTTGTCGACGCCACTGGATGCCGTAGCCCGCGTTATCGGCGGCGCGCTCGCGCTCCGTGTGCGGTTGCCACACCATCTGCTCGCGGAAGTAGTTGAAGGTGATTTTGTAGTGGCGCATGATGGGGATGCCCAGCAAGCCATGCTTGCCTTTGCGCATCAGTGCCGAGTCGGAGGCGACGGTGCTGGCAGGCTTCTGAAAGGCGAACACCGGCCCGAAACGCAAGTCGCCCAGGGTCATCTTGTTCAGGCGCATCACACGCATATCGCCCGTCATGAACTCATACTCATCCCCTTCAAAGAACTCGCCCATCCGCTTGAACCAGTCTTCCAGTTTCATCCAGACGCAGACGGACTTGTCGGGTTCATAGGAGGGGGGCATTAAATTGGCAGCCGCCCCTGTGTCCACAATCATTCGTATCTGCTGCTTATCGCCCACCCCCATCGTGACCAGGATGTGGTCGCCAAACATCTCGAAGGGGATGACCACGCCTTTTGGCATCTCGGCATCGGGTGGCTCGAAGGTCATCGTGCGCGTGGTGAAATCGATAGTAATCTGAAAGGCGGAGATAATCTCGCGCCCGAGCAGCCCAATCACCTTGCGCCCATCCACTTCGTCGTCGCCCAGCGGGGTGTAATCGAGCGGACCGACCGAGAACACCACATCCTTAATCTCGGCGTCACCAATCTTGACACTCTTGGCTTTCGCGCCATAAGCAGGTACCAACCCGTAGACCAGCGCTAACACATGGTCGGTCTTGGGAATGCGCTCCAGTCCTGCCTCTTTGGCAATTTTGGTGTCGATCCATGAGCGCGACGCCCCTGTATCGAAGATTATCAGGTAGGGCCCCTTATCGTTGATTTTGACCTCCACATAGAGAGAGAACTGCTTCATCTGGAAAGGCACTTTAGCGGGCAGTTTGTCGCGCACGATGGGTGGTGGTTCGGACGAGGGTCGCTCAAAGAGCGAGTCAGGCACCCCCGTGGCATCCAGCGCGGTGAAGAATTGATTGCGCACCTGTGCGCCATTCACAAAGAGGCGGGTCTCAAACGGCACCAGCACCTCGCCCGCGGGTGTCTTGACCTGCCGATAGTTATGGTACGCTTCAAAGACGCGCATCAGCTCGTCGGTCTCGTAGTCCACCGCTTCATACTCCAGCCCGATGACCTGATCTTGCTCGTTGAGGTAGCAATGTACTTTGCGTTCGGGCTTTTTGGGCAGGCTTGTGTGATGAGGTAGTCGTGGCAGTTGGAAGGTGATGCGATAGCCGCTGCGTCCATCGGGCAGCTTGCTCTCAGCGCCATCGAGCAGGGTCGCGTCTTTGTAAAGCAAGGGCAGCATGAGAAAGTCATGATAGCGGTCATCCAGAAGACTCTGCACCTCTTCCTGTGCGATGCGGGCAACCAGATACCCCTGCTTGCGCCAGCCTGTTTTGCCATCAAACCCGACGATTTCGGTCTCACCGCCGCGTTCGATGTCGGTGCGTACTTTTTCGCCCTTGCGGTAGAGCGTGATTTTGACATCACTCTTGCCGCCTCGCTCGCTGGTCACATCGACATTGAGGCGCACTCCTTTTTGGGCGAGTTGGGCGAATGCCTCTCCTCCATGTACTTGGAGTGCATGCTCAAAACGGGCACGGGCGGTGGACAGGTCGGCATAGGTCCATCCGCTGACGAGCAGCGAAAGGACGAAGAGCGCATGGCGCATAGTGCATAGTAATCGCATCGCTGAACCCTCCATCGGTTATAAGATACCTTCCGCAGCGGGCGATTCCTACCAGTTCACCTGAAATTTTTTCTCTGACCCCGCTGCGCGGAGTACCCCAGAGAAAAAATTTCAGGAAAAATTTTTTCTCTGGGGTACTCCAAAATTTTCTTCTCCGACCCAGACGGGTACCCCGGAGAAGAAAATTTTGAGCGCAG
>BEHR01000031.1 GCA_002898555.1 bacterium HR15 | reverse complement strand
CTCAGGTCCCCGCACAGTCTCCCAACCTCGCTCGCCCTGTCGCTCTATTTTCCATTCATAGGTTAGACGACTGACAGCAGGCGGATTTTCACAACCTGGAGGGCTGAATTGAAGCGGGTGGTGAGGGTTTTTAGCCTCTTCCCAAGTACCTTTCTGAACATGGTCTTTCTCCTCTGTCTGTTCGGAATGGTTTGGGTTTTTCGCTTTGGTATTATGCCCTATTCAATGCGCCTTTGTCAAGGGGGGAGAAGCGAATCTGGGGGTTTTTTAGGGGCAAAACCCACCCGATTCGGGGGATTTTTTATGGATGGAAACCATCGTGGTAGGGGCAGACCCCTGTGTCTGCCCCTACAGGGTTAGGGGTTAGGGGCGCACCTGCGTGTGCGCCCCTATTTTTCTGCTGCGATTTTTCGAACTTATAGACCGCTTTTTCTTCAAGATTCTGGTCGGCTACCCCACGCGGGAGGAGTTGTGCGAGATAGTGAACCGCACGACGGGCGTGGAGATGCCGCAAGTGAGCTATGCAGTATGCTGGCGCATGTGAAGCGTGCCGAGGGCGAGCTAATCACGGTGTGAGATCAGTCCCTGCTGCGTCTCCTGGTTTACTTTCGGCGGCTGATTTGGGCGGCAAGTATTTCAATGTCCAAGCCAATGACAGGGAGAGCAGGGCAAGCACGATAAAAATGACGAACCCTAAGGGGTATCCCTCCATACCGTGTTTACGCACGGCAAACCCCATAATGGGCGGGATCACAAACCCGCCGAAAGCGCCAAGCCCGCCAACCCATCCGGCAGCGCCGCCCACCGCCTCAGGCACTGTCTGAGGCACCAGCTTAAAAACAGCTGCGTTGCATATCCCCATCCCAATTGCCATCAGCAACACGCCAGGCACAGCCAGCTCAAATTTATTGGTAATGGTCAGCAGGATAGCTCCATTGAGCATAATCATCAGGGCGAGGATGGCGGTGTTCTCACCTCCTCGCTCCAGTTCATCCGACATCACCCCGCCGAGGATCCGTATAGCCGAAGTGAGGATTGAATAGATAGCAGTGAGCGCGCCTGCCGTCACGACCCCTACCGAGAAATAGATACTCCAGTAGGTCGGTAGCCAGGCAGTGAGCGCGACGAACCCGCCAAATGTGCAGAAGTAGATGCCGACCAGCTGCCAGGTTCGCCAGTTGCGGGCGGAGAGCCACAAGCCTTCGACGAAACTAACCGTAGGAAATAGCTCCTGTCCATATCGGGCAGCTATCTGCTGGGCTTCCGCCACGGGAAGCCCTTGCTGACGCAACTGGAAATACCAAGCATTCTGCCCGGTGAACCAGTACGCAATGGTACCGAGAACCAGCAAGGAGAGCCAGGCAAAGTAGGCACCGGACAGCCCCACCTCAACCAGGGCGATGGGCAGTAGCAGAGAGAAGATGCCAGGCGCCAAGTTGCCGATCCCTGCATAGAGCGCCAGCGCACGCCCCTGACGCGCACGGGGAAACCAGTAGGAGACCTGGCTGATCCCCACAGAAAAAGTTGCGATGCCACAACCACACAGCACGCCAAGCACTAAAAGCAGGGGATATAACCCTTGATGAAGCCGATCAGGATAAAGGAAATAAACTACCAACGACAAACCAACCATCCCGACAATCGAAAGCGTGAGCAGCACCAGAAAGGGCTTCCGCCCACCCGTTGTGTCGACCCATGCGGAAAACGGGATACGCAGAAGCGAGCCGGAAAGGGCGGGTGTCGCTACCAAAAAACCGACCTGCATGGGCGTTAGCGCCATCATCTCTTTGAAACGCGCCGCTGTTGGACCGAAAAGCGCCACAGCGGCAAACCCAACAAAGAACCCCAGCGTGGCGCCAAACAGTGTCTGCTGGGGTGTGCCTTTCAAAGGCAGGATGCATTTCTTTTCTGGTGAGGTCGACCAACTCATAAGACATGCCCCCTCACTTTTTCACCCCCACATACCTTCGCATGGAGATGTAGGGGCGAGTGATGTAGGCGAGGGGATAGCTGAACGCATGCACCAGTTTGGTGAAAGGGAAGTATGCAAGAAAGGTAAAGGCGATGATTATATGAAGCTTCATGGTGAGAGGGATAGTGGCTACCCAACTCGCGTCTGGCTGCAGAGTGAAAAGGCTCACGAGCCAGCGACCCACTGGATAAGAAACACCCCAGACGAACTGGACGATTGAATGGTACAGTCCGAGTGCTAAGGTGACGATTAGAAAAAGTAGCACGATATAATCCTCCAAGGTGCTCATCGCGCGAAGCTGAGCTGAAAGGAGCCGACGCACAAATGCCCAGCATGCCCCATAGAGCGCAAGCACGCCTCCAAACATGCCGGTCCACCGGAAGAAACTAACCCATCCACCCCAGTTGGCAGCTCCTCCGATAAATCCTATCAGGTGGGCGACAATCAGCACGATAAGGCCCCAGTGCAGGCAGAGCGCAGCAGGACCGATAGTAGCGCGCCCGAAGAACCCTGTCGAGCGGGTCGTCCATAGAAAGTCGCCCCAAGCGCCCCAAGCAGGCTTGCCCCGATAAAAGGTTTTGAACCCTGTCAAAGTGCGATAGGCCAACCCTAACACAAATAACAGGATGGCGATATATGGCAACCCGACAAAGAAGAAGTTGTCAAACATTGTTCACCTCCGATTTGCTCGCTCCTATATCTAACTTCAGCACTCGTTCCAGCGCATCGAGCAGATAGAGAAAGGGTGTTCCCAACTCCTCGAGCCTCGAACGCAGCGGTGGTAGGAAGGGCATGAGGTTCTCCCGAATGAACTTCTCCCTGAGAGGATCCTCCGAACCGGCTGTCAGAGCGAGGAACTCCACCATGAGGGGTAGGTAGTCTGGCAGCTCCTTGCCATTCGGCACGAACCCAAAATGGCGGTAGATGCCCAGCAACTCAATCATGTAGTTATTTCGGTCGGAGACGGCTGCTTGAGCACATGTCTTCGGCTCTTCAAAGACATGGCTACCCAGATAGAGAGGACAGCGCGGATTGAGTTCGAACAGCTCGATATACTCCTCCTCGGTGATAGGGGTCCGCATGAATTGAGCGAGCAGGTGCGTGGTCTCTGGGTCTATTTGGGCAAGATGCCCAAGCCACCCTTCGGCGTTCCGCTTGAGCTCGTGCATGTCCACATCCTGCGGATTGCACCACAGTTCCGCTATAAGCGTGTAGACATTTGATAACATTGTATCCTCCTCACTCATATTCCTTCTCCGGGGTGTGCCGCGATTTGTAGTAGCTTTTCCTTCGTGGCACAGGTGCCCATGGACTCATGGCAGCAAAGCCGGCGAACCCGCGCTCTGTGTAGGGACTGAGATCCGCTGCTTCCCGTTTGGTGGTGGGAATGACGAACCGCTCATGGTAGAATGCAAGCGAAAGTGCCCGCACGATTCCTTTGGCGTCCTCCTCGGTCAGCCCCACTCGCGCCAGCACCTCTGTGTTGGGTTTGCCATCCACCCGTATGCTTCGCTCATAGTGCCGGATTGCCAGCTGCCTCAGAAGCGATTTTTTCACCTCGTCCTCGTTGCCCGCTGCGAACAGGTTCGCCAAATATTTGATGGGGATTCGGAACTTCTCTAATTCATCTAACCCCAGCAGGGGACCACTACTGGGCTTGTCCATGTCGAAAATATCCTGCTCGTCAGGTGAACACTGTCCGATGCTGGTGATGATGGGTGCCAGCGGGGGGATATACCAGAGCATGGGCAGAGTGCGGAACTCTGGATGCAGAGGCAGTGCCAGCTCCCACTTCTTGATCAACTTGTAGGGTGCAGAGCGCTGAGCGGCGTCGATCCAGTCATCGGGAATGCCGTTTGCCCGTGCAGCCTCGATGACCTGAGGGTCAAAGGGGTCCAGAATTATCTCGCGCTGTGCCCGTACCAGGTCCCTCTCTTCTGCCAAAGCCGCCTCCTCCACCCGGTCCAGGTCGTACAGAATGACACCAAAGGAGCGGATGCGCCCCACGCAGGAATGGAAGCATATGGGCGGCAGCCCATGTTCTACCCGGGGATAGCAGAGAATGCACTTTTCCATCTTGCCCGTGCGCCAGTTGTAATAGGGCTTCTTATAGGGGCAGGAGGTGATGCAGTAGCGCCAGTTGCGGCACCGCTGCTGATCAATAAGCACGATACCGTCTTCCTCTCGTTTATAAGCGGCTCCGGAGGGGCAGGCAGCCACGCAAGCGGGATTGAGACAGTGGTTGCAGATGCGGGGCAGGTAGAAGTAAAACACATCCCTGAAGCGCAAATACGCCTCATGCTCCTCCTTGCTCATCCCTCGAAAGTTCACATCATACTTGCCAGTAATGTGGGCGCCGCCTGCGTTGTCCTCCCAGTTCACACCCCAAGTGAGAGGGATATCCTCCTCCTCGGTCACCATGGACTTGGGGCGTGCGACAGGTTGCTGGGTACCTTGTTGCGGGGTGTGCAGGTCGTCATAGGTAAAGGTGTACACATCCGCACCATAGTAATCTGCCATCTCTGGCATATGGGGGTTGAAGAAGGGGAAGAAGGGGCTAAGCATTGCGGGTCTGCCGCCATAGCGGAGCCTGAGGCGATTCCCTTCCTTCACCCATCCACCCTGCCACCGCTGCTGGTTCTCCCACTGCTTAGGGTAGCCAATGCCCGGCTTGGTCTCGACATTGTTCCACCACATATACTCGGCGCCTTCACGATTGGTCCAGACATTCTTACAGGCGACCGTACAGGTGTTGCAGCCGATGCACTTTTCCAGATTAAAGGTCATGCCAAACTGTGCTTTGACTCTCATGGATCTGCCTCCTTCTGTTTGTTGCCGTGCTATTCGCTCGGCAGTCGCGCCAGCTCTTCTTCCCGATAGATGACGCCCTTCTGCCCGGGGGCAAGAGGCATTTTGCGGATAAGCACCCCATGGTCGCGCTCGGAGGGGCTGGTACCCCAGTAGTTGATGTCGTAGCAGAAGTTGCCGTAGCCTCCCACCATCGTGTGAGGGTTCATCAAGATGCGGGTGGTGGCGTTGTTATTGCCGCCTCGCAGGTCTGTGCAGCCGCGCTTCTTCGCCAGCGGCGAGAAAGGTACATTCACATGGCGCTCCACCTGATGGTAGACGATCGCCATGCCACGCGGCACCTGATGGCTGACAACGGCACGGCAAATTTGGATGCCGTTCTCGCAGTAAAGCTCCACCCAGTCGTTGTCCTTGACCTCGATCTCTTCGGCGTCGTCGGGGTTGAGCCAGACGGTGGGACCGCCGCGGGACATATGCATCATAGGCCAGTGGTCGCGGAAGGAGCTATGAATTTGCCACTTGCCATGGGGGGTGATAAAACGGAACACTTTAGATTTCGGCTCCGCCTTATCGAGTCGGATATCGCCGATAGCCACCATATCTAAGGGCGGCTTGTAGGTGGGCAGCGCCTCGCCCAGTTCCCGAATCGCCTCATGGTCAAAGTAGATTTCGATCCTGCCAGTCAGGGTATGCCATGGCTTGAGGCGTTCCACATTCAGCGTCCAGGGAGCGAAGGTGCGTTGCTTGCCCGTCTCAGGATCGAGCAGGATAGCTCCCCACATAGGTGAGGTGTGAATGCGTCGCGGTTGGGAAGCAAGGTCTCTGTAATGCACCCTGCGCCCTTTGACAGGTTCCACCAGGTCTTTAAGGGGCAAGCCGACCTTCTTCTCCATCTCCTCAAAGAGCCTATATGCCAGCCGACCATTGAGTTCCGGTGAGACCTGGCAAATCAGCTCCAAGAACTGTTCGGGGCGCTCCGCATAGATCCGCCCATTCTTCACCGTGAGCACTTCGTTCTGCTTTAGCTCCTCCTCAACGATAGGGGTCAGGTCTACATAGTGTCCCTTAGAGCCATAGTGATCGATACGCGGTCCAAGGGAGACCAGTCGGTCGTAGACCTGGGTATAATCTCGCTCCACGATGAAGATATGGGGGAAGTACTTACCGGGGATAGGTTCTACATCGCCTTTCCTCCAGTCCCTTACCTCACCCAGTGGTTGTCCTAACTGGTCGGGCGAGTCCATCCACAAAGGTTTAAGCACGATGTCCTTTATCGGGGTCGGGAAGTATTTCTTTGCCAGCTCGGAGAATTTTTTGGCGATAAGCCTGAAGGCGTCCCAGTCATGTTTTGCTTCCCAAGGCGGCTCAGTGGCTGGCTGCAGCGGATGCACGAAGGTGTGCATATCGCCAAAGGTGATGTCGTACTTTTCGTACCAGAAAGCGGCGGGCAGCACCACATCCGCGTAGTTTGCTGTGGAATCCATGCGAATGTTCAAATTTACCAGTAGGTCCAGCTTGCCGATGGGGGTTTCTTGGGGGTCCCATTCGATCTCTCTCACCAGTCCGCGGGCTGGCTCATCATCGTACAGCACATTGTGATGGGTGCCCAGGAAGTGCTTGAGGGCGAGTTCGTGTCCCCGCATGCTCGTGCCGATAAGGTTGCCTCGCCAGACGGTCAGTACCTTCAGTTGGTTTTCGCGGCGGTCGACACGATGGAGCGCGAAGTTCAGCTTGCCCTCCTGAAATTGCCGCAGCACCCACTCCTTCACCTCATCGTCCGTCTTGCAACCTGCTTGCACCGCCTCCTCATAGAGCTGGATGGGGTTTTTGCCATCAAATTGCGGGAAGAAAGGTAGCCAACCCAGACGTACCGCCAGTGCGTTGAAGTCAGCGGCGTGGTTCCACTCGGGGCACTTTTTCGCGTCCACCGCCCACTGGGTGTCCAGGGGCATGCCGTCATAGCGCCACTGGGCGGTGTGAAAGTACCAGAGCGAGGTGGAGTTCATCAGGCGGGCAGGGAAGACCCAGTCGGCAGCTGCTCCCAGATACTTGAAGGGGGCGTGCAGCCGGGTGTGCTGAGTGCCCACATAATGGTTAAAGTTGCCTCCATTGCGCCCATGGCAGCCGCAGAGCGCCAGCATCACTGCCATGCTGCGATAATACATAGAAGCGCCGTGATACCAGTGCTGAATGCCGGGGCCGGTGATGATAAGTGAGCGCCCTTTTGTCTTCGCCGCGTTCTCAGCGAACTCGCGTGCGACCTGAATGACAAGGTGGCGACTCACCCCCGTAATCCGCTCCTGCCAAGCGGGAGTAAAGGGCTTCGGATCATCGTAATCCACGGGATAGTCCCCTCCAAGCCCCCGCGACGGCCCGTTCCATGCCATGAGCAGATCGAAGGCGGTGGTCACCAGCACCCTGCGCCCATCCCGGGTGGAGAGGACGCGGGCAGGCACCTCCCGCAGCACCTCTTTGGCGCGCTCGGTCTTGCTTCGGCTTTTGCCCAGCCAGATGCTGAAGGTATCGGTGAAATCGCTGAATGAAACCATCACCCGCTGGTCCTCCTTTCCCAGCAAGGTGAGGATGGGGTCAAAGTCCTCTCCGGTGACCACATCTTTAAGTTGCAGATTCCAGTTTCCTGTAGGCTCCTTCTCCCAGCGGAAGCCAATGGTGCCTGGTGGAAGGTGCGGTCTGCCCTGAGCGTCCATCATAATCATCTTCCACTCTGCGTTTTCCTGGTCGGCATATTCTGCCAGGTCTGATGCCCGCAGGAAGCGTCCTTGACGAAACTTTTCCCCGTCAGGTTCCAGAATCACAAGGAAGGGTAGGTTGGTGTAGCGTTTGAGGTAATCGATGAAGTAGGGCGTCTGCTGGTCGACATAGAACTCCTTAAGAATGACATGGATGCACGCCTGGAAGAAGGCGCCGTCGCTGCCGGGCACAAGTGGAACCCACAGATCGGCGTACTTCGCCACATCGGAATAATTGGGTGAGACCACCACGACCTTGGTACCGCGGTACTTGGCTTCAGGCAAGAAGTGGCAATCGGCGGTGCGAGTCATATTCAAGTTGGAACCCGCGACGATCCAGTAGGTACCGTGATACCAGTCGGAGCTTTCGCAATTCTCTGTCTGGTCGCCAAACATGGTTGCCTCGATGTGAGGCAGGTCATGGTACCACTCATAGTAGCTACAGTAGATACCACCTAATAGGTTGTTATAGCGGTGCCCTGAGATGAAACTGAGCAGACTCATCGCGGGGATGGGAGCAAAAGCGGCGATATGATCCGGTCCGTACCGCTTAATCGTATAAATTTGAGCAGCGGCGACGAGTTCTGCTACCTCATCCCAGCTCACCCGCTTCCAACCTCCTTTTCCGCGAGCAGACTTGTACTGCTTTGCTCGCTCGGTGTCCTCGACGATGCTTGCCCACGCCTCGACGGCATCCTTGCCCTTTTGCCGTTCTTGCTGGTAATAATCCCATAGCACCTTGCGGACATAAGGGAACTTCGGGCGCAGAGGGCTGTAGGGGTACCAGGAAGCCGTCACCCCACGCTGGCAACCACGTGGCTCCACATTCGGAATGTCGGGGTCAATCTGGGGATAATCCACTTTCTGAAGCTCCCAGCAGATTAGCCCATCTTTGACGAAGACCTCCCAGCTGCACGCCATCGAGCAGTTCACACCGTGGCTTGTACGCACACTATAGTCATATGACCATCGGCTGCGGTAGAAATCTTCCCAGGCGCGAGATTCGCCTGTTTCTCTAAACCATCGGCTTTTCATGCGATTGCCTCCTTCCGGCTTGTTCTGAAGCTGATGAGGGTGAAACCAAGAATCGCGAGAATGCTAAGCGACAAAGTTAAAAGGAGATAGGGAGATGGCTGTGTTCCAGTTGCGCCCTGTGATGCCTGTTCCAAAAAGGCGATGAGGCAGGCTTGCTCTTCTTCTGTAATCGGGTAGCCTCGGAAAACATGGTTCATGTTGGGGAAAGGGAAGGTAGACAGGATCAGGGCAAGATTGCTTTTTCCAAACTTGGGCCAGGCGACGCTCAGGTCAGGTCCCCAATTACCACCCAGCATGTTGGCTTTGGCGACGCTATGGCAACCTATGCAGGGTGGACCACCGTTTTTGAAGCGAGCGGTGCCGGCGAACAGATCTCTGCCACGAAACGGGTCACCCGCACTCGGCGGAGAGGGCGTTTTTCTCACCAGGGAAAGAACATAGTAGGTGAGTGCCCAGCGGTCCGCTTCGCTCACGGTGTCCTTATAGGAGGGCATGGGGGTCCCGCCGATTCCAACCGTTATGGTTCGGTAAATATCTTTCGGAGTGGAACCACCCTTCATTTCGCCCGTCGTGAAATCACGCGGCATAATCCGTTGCCCCCATTGATCCATGAGCTTGGCAGCCAGTGGCCCGTCCCCGTTCCCTGAAGTGCCATGGCAACTGGCGCAGCCCACACGCTGGAAAAGTGCCTGCCCTTTGGCAAGCAGTGCCGGGGTTTGGTGGGGAGGCTCGGGAATCGGAACAGGCTCAAGTGCTTGTCCCATTAACGAGGCAGGGATGAAGGTCTTAATATAGGCGACCACAGACCAGCGCTCCTCTTCAGGCAAGTAGGCGAAGGAGGGCATCAGCGTGCCAGGCATTCCCTGCGTGATAATGCGGAACAGGTCGTCATCCGTCGGCAAAGTAAGCGTGGAACGGAACTTGAATATCCCGCGCGTAAAGTCCCGCGGTTTCGGATCCAGAAAGCGGGCCGCCAGCCCATCACCTTTGCCTGCTGCTCCATGACAAAGGGCGCATTCCCGCTGATACACCCTTCTGCCCAGGGCAATATCACTCTTTACAGTGCCCGGTTCACCCGCCCTGGCGCCATAGGGTGTGCAAAGGATTACCACAAGAGCCAGCACCAGGCTCAGCGCAAACAAAGCCCTCCAGGCTCTGCCATGCCCAGCCAACTGCCTCCTTGTCAAAGAAGGCAGAAGTTGACAACCCCTTCTTGTTTTCATGACATATCCCTCGCTCAACTTGTACTATCTATCAACATCAGTTATACAAGTCAACCGAAATGGTTTAGCGAGTGAACCACACTATACCCAATCGATGACAGCGTTGTCAAGGGGGGGAGGGTGTTCGAAAATTCACGAAGTGAGCTGGAGGGTGGGGCTGCTTGCCGAGCCGTTGTGGGGTGCTTTTCTCGGCTCACCGGGATGCTCGCCCTCCATTTTGTTTTTTTTCCGAGTTCGGCGCAGAGGGTTTTTGGCTGCGCGCTGTGCTTGCGAAGAGAGTTGGGAGGAATCTGTGCCTGTCCCTTCTGAATTGGGGTAAACTCATAAACAGGTGAGCATGATGGATAAAACACAAGTGTTCGATCAGCCTGATCCGAACCGCACACAGGCGATGTCGATGCCGAGCGCGATGCCCGATCCGAATCGCACGCAAGCGGTGCTCGGTCTGGGTGCGCCGCCTGCTCGCGCCCTCACGATGAAGGCGTTCTTGGGCAGACCCGTCGCCCTGGCAAATAGCGTCGCACGCGAGGGGCTACTCATCGAAATCACCGGGGCACAAACCGCTACGGCGCGCGCCCCCCTCAATCTCTGCCTGGTGATCGACCGTAGTGGCTCGATGGAAGGCACACCGCTGGAATATGTCAAGCGCGCCTGCAGCTATGTGGTGGATATGCTCGGTGATCAGGATGTGCTTTCTATCGTGACCTTCGAGGAGACCGTCGAGGTGTTGATGCCTCCACGCAAGATAGTGAACAAGCAGCTGGTTAAAGAGCATATCCATCGCCTGACGCCCGGCAATACGACCAATCTGTACGATGGGCTGGTGCTGGGCATTCAACAGGTGACCTCAGTTAGTCTGCCTGGCTATCAAAGCCACCTGATGCTCTTTACGGATGGCGAGCCGACGGTCGGCATCAAAGATTTCAGCACGATTGTGAGCGCGGCGGCACGCGCGAAGGAGCATCAGTTCCATATCACCGCGCTCGGTTTCGGTCCCGATTATAACGAGGAGCTGTTGGCGGGTATCGCGCGACGCAGCGGTGGCAAGTACTACTACATCGATCGCCCCGAGCGCATCCCTGAAATCTTTCAGCAAGAGCTGCAGCGGTTGATGACCGTCGTCGCCCGCAACCTGAAGCTGGAGGTGCAGTTGGCGCGCTGGGTGCAGGTGCGCCAGGCGTTTGGGGGCGAGTTGCACCTGCGTGGACGCACCGCTGAGCTGACCCTGGTCGATGTGGAGCGCGGTAGCCAGCTCACGCCCGTGCTGGAGCTGGAGTTCCCCAATCATCCGGCGGGCACCTATCGCATCGCACGCCTCAAGCTCACTTATGAGGACAACCTCACCCAACGCACCGAGACGCTCACCGACGAAGTGGTGCTGGAGTTCGTGACAGATCCTGCGCGCGCGAATGTGCCCCAGGATTCGCGCGTGGCGAACGAGCTGCAGGTCGCCGTGACCTCGCGTGCACTGGAAAAGACGATTATGGGCATGCGTACCCAGCAGCTCTCCCAGATGCAGGCGTTGCAGGAGCTGGAGCGCACCCGCGCACTCCTGGTGCAACAGGGGCGCTTGCAGGAGGCGCAAGAAGTCACCCAAGCCATTCGCGCCCTGCAGGGACAGGACACAGGCAGTGCTGAGAAAACGCTTATGGGCACGATTGTCAACCTAGAACAGGCGAAAAAAGGGTCATAGGGTCGCCCCGATGAACTGAGGGATTGGTGGGTATACTTCAGCAGGGTGATAACTCATGAAAGCCACGCGCAGTGGGATTGTGGTAGATGGCGTGGTCCACCCCGAAACGAATGGGGAACCGATGAAATTTTTTCTCTGGGGTACCCGTCTGGGTCAGAGAAAAAATTTCAGGTGGCAAGCAACACGCAGCGGGCGGAAGTCATGAACACGCTCTATGACAACCTGTGCGCGATGTTCGCGGACAGAGAGGAGACCGATGGAACGAATTCCTGAAGGCGAGATAGGACGATGGATGGAACGGGTGCCCCAATGGCAGCGCATCGGCAACGAGATCGAACGCAGCATCACCTTCAAAAACTTTCGTGAAGCGTTGGCGTTTGTGGTGCATGTGGGGCTGCTTGCGGAGCGGATGGACCACCATCCCGATATCGAAATTCGCTATCGGCAGGTAACACTGCGGCTCAGCACGCACTCGGCGGGTGGGCTGACCGAAAGAGATTTTCAGCTTGCCCAGCAGATCGACGCCGTGCTATCAACATAACGCCTTAGGCTCACACGCGCCAGAAATGGACGAGCGATTACTCTGGATACCCAGTCGTGGCAAGCGGATGGCAGCGGTGCTGCATCTACCCGATGGGCGCGGACGCGCTCCTGCCGTGCTGATGCTGCATGGCTTCACCGGTAACAAATCGGAGACCCATCGGCTGTTCGTGCATGCAGCGCGACGGCTTGCAGCCGCGGGGTTTGTTGCACTGCGCTTCGACTTTCTCGGCTCAGGTGACAGCGAAGGCGAGTTTGAGCAGATGACCATTCGGGGCGAGGTGGAGGACGCCCTTAATGCGCTGAGGTTCCTATGTGAGCAGCGCCGGGTGGACCCGGCACGGTTGGGCATGCTGGGCTTCTCGTTGGGCGGATGTGTGGCAGCACTTAGCCTGCCGCGTGCAGGCGATATTAAGGCGCTGGTGCTGTGGGCACCTGTGTCGAACCCGATGCGCTGGATGCCAGCCACAGGTGTGCCTGAACACCCCGTCAATATCGGTGGCAATCGGGTGGGCGTGGGCTTCTACCGGGAGTTGCCCGAACTCAAGCCGCTGGAAACCGTGCGTGCCTACAAAGGCGCTGTGTTGGTGCTGCACGGGGCAGCGGATACTGCGGTCAGCCCACAAGAGGGTCGCGCTTATGAGAGCGCGTTTGCACATGCGCGCCCGTTCGAGTTCCGCCTCCTTCCTGAAGCGGACCATCTCTTTTCTACCCCCGAAGCCGAGCAGAGCCTTCTGCAACAAACGCTGGATTGGTTCCGTCAGACGCTTGCATCGGCGAGCACGCTGCCATAAGTGTACTCATACCGCATCGGGTTGTAGCGTTGGTAGCCTTTCGGTGGAAACATCTTTTGCGATTCGGGGTTATCGGCATACATGCTGCGCCCATGCTTGACAAAGTGCTCAAATTCCTCGCGATAGTTTTTGATGAAGGCGCGGATGGGCCACGCAGCCGCATCGCCCAGCGCGCAGAAGCTGCGTCCGTCGATATGGTCGCAAATTTCCAGGAGCAGGTCGATATCCTCCATGCGCCCCTTGCCCTGCAGGATGCGCTCCAAAATCTGCACCATCCAGCGGGTGCCCTCCCGGCAGGGTGTACACTTACCGCACGATTCGTGGGCGTAGAACTCCGCAGTGCGCCATGCAAAGTGCACGATGCAGGTATGCTCGTTCAGCACGATGCAGCCGCCAGAGCCGACCATGCTGCCCTTCTCCATCAGTTCCTCATAGCCGATAATAGCATCCTCACACTTATCGGCAGGCAAGATAGGCATTGATGAGCCGCCCGGGATAATCCCCTTGAGCTTGCCGCCTTTTACACCCCCTGCCATTTCGATCAAATCCATGAGCGGTGTGCCGAACTCGACCTCGTAGTTACCCGGCCGGTTCACATGCCCGCTGACCGAGAAAATCTTGGTGCCACGGCTGTTTTTGGTACCCGCGCCATACTGGGCATACCACTCGCCACCGTTCAGGATGATGTGGGGCACACAGGAGAGTGTCTCGCAGTTGTTGATCAGGGTTGGACAATCCCACACGCCGGCGATGACGGGCAGAGGTGCATGGGGGAACTTCAAGCGGGGCATGCCGCGCTCGCCCATCAGGCTGGACATCATCGCCGATTCTTCACCACACTCATAGGAGCCTGCCCCCATATGGATGTAGATATCATGGTCAAAGCCGCTGCCGAGAATGTTTGTCCCCAGATAGCCCGCTCGATAGGCTTGATCGAGCGCCTTGCGCACTTGGCGAGCGCATTCCACATACTCCCCCCGAATGTAGATGTAGCTGGTTCGCGCTCGCACGGCATAACCTGCGATAATCATTCCCTCAATCAACTGATGGGGTGCGCGGGACATGAGTTCGAAATCTTTGAAGGTACCCGGCTCGCCCTCGTCCGAATTGCACAGCACATAGTGAGGCTTGTCATCATCTTTGGGAATGCCGTTCCACTTGATCCATGCGGGGAAACCGGCGCCACCACGCCCGCGCAGCCCCGACTTTTTGACCTCATCGATGACCGCTTGACGGTCCATCTGCAGCGCCTTGCGCAGTGCTTGATAGCCCCCATGTGCCTCGTAGACCTCCAGTTCGTCATAGTGGGGGATCTCCCGGCATTTGAGTAGCAATCTTACCTCACCCACGGTTTATCCTCCCTGCTCCTCGAACGCCTCGTCGGTTTCATAGGGTACGATGGCGACTTCAACACCCACCTCCTGGGCTAACTGGTTCGCCTCAGGCGATATCCAACTTCCAATCACAACGGGCATCGCACGTTTGCCCGTGCGGGCGAAGAGCTGCGCCCGACGCACCGCCCGCTCCACATCCTTCCTGCCAAGCCCCCACGAGGCTTCGATCACGACATACAGCTCCTGCTTGTCTTGCCGACTGCGCCCATAGACAATAAAATCTGCCAGCCTTATCTCATCGGTCTCGGAATCGCTTAATGCCCCTTCATCCACTGCCTGCTCTAAAATCTCGTCCAGCTCCTCAAAGGAGAGCAAGCGACAGCGACGAATGAACCGCCCCAAGTAAGCAGGTGCATGGCGATAAATGCGCCATTCAATTGCCATTCCTTTGAGGGGAGCTATGTCGCGTTCAAGGCGCTCCAACCGTCTCTCGTGCCGATACTGCACCTCCAAAATCTGCTGCAACAGCTCTTCATGACGCTGGAGGGTCTGCTCGTGCCGATGCTGCACCTCCAAAATCTGTTGCAACAGTTGCTCGTGGCGTTGCAGGATTTCCTCGTGGCGTTGCAGCGCTTGCTCGTGGCGCAACTGCGTCTCCAAAATCTGCTGCAATAGCTCTTCATGACGCTGGAGGGTCTGCTCGTGCCGATGCTGCACCTCCAAAATCTGTTGCAACAGTTGCTCGTGGCGTTGCAGGATTTCCTCGTGGCGTTGCAGCGCTTGCTCGTGGCGCAACTGCGTCTCCAAAATCTGCTGCAACAGCTCTTCATGACGCTGGAGGGTCTGCTCGTGTCTGAACTGCACCTCCAGTATTTGTCGTAGCAACTGTTCATGTCGTTCGACTGCTTGGGCTAAGCGCTCTACCTGACTGGCAATCTGTGCCATTAGTCCTGGCAAGCGGAGCAGATCCTCCGTCAAAAGAAGCCGGCGGAGTTCTGCCTGCCATTCCGGGTGTTTTTCCAAGATTTGGATCAGGTCGCGAAAATCCAACTCGTCAAAAGGCATCGCTTTTCACCAGGGTGAATTATACCCATTTCTGATGGGGTTCCTTCGGCAGAGAATGGCTCCTTTGGGGCAGGTATGCGGGTGTTAAAACTGGAAGTTCAGGTTCGCATCCAGCGAGCGGGCGCGGTAGCTGTACTGGCGATACTGTGGGTCAAGGTTCAGCTGCTCGCGGAAGCGATAGCTCAGCACGAAAGAGAGGTTGCGTGTAATGCGGTACTCATAGCCGAAATTGAACAGGGTGTCGCGCGACGCTAAATAGCCGCGCAAATCGGTACGCTGCCACTCGGCAAAGAGGTTTTGATTCGTGGCAATGGCGTAGCTGGCACGGAACGCGAGTCCTATTGGTTGCTGTGTAAAGGTGCCTGGCGCGCTGCCGAACCCTTCACTGAGCACGCTCTGGGTCGTCATCTGATAGAAACTCAAGTTGAAGGTCCAGTGGCTAAGCGGCCCAATCTCGGCTGAGAGCGAGAGGTAGTCATTCTTTGAGTTGCCCGACGCGGTGAGGAACTGGACATCTTGGCGGGACCATGTGGCGTTCAGCGCGAGCCATTCGAAGGGGAGATAGCTTACACCCACCGAGAGGGCGCGCTGCTCGCTATTGGTCTGAAAATCACCTGCTGAGCGTTGGATACTGGCTTGCACATCGACCGACACGGTATCGAACGGTGTCCAGCGTAAGCTCAGCTCATGCCCTTTGCCGCGCACGCCGAAGTAGGTGTAGCCGCTGAAGTAGGGTGCGCCCGACGAGAAGCCATTGCCGTTGTAGCCGACGCCCCACGGGTTCTGGAAGCCGCTGCCGAACGGTGGCTGGAATCCGCCCCCTGTCTGGCGCGTGCGCCCGAAGAAATCGCGTCCCAGCGTGCCTGAATCCATGTCGCTCCAGCGGTAGTTGATTTCCAGACGGTCGCTGGGGCGCCACGACGCACCCAGGCTGAAATCTTTCGCGCGTGAGGCAGAGCCTGTCTGGTGGATATCGCTGGTCGCGGCGGTGCCCTGGAGGGTTAATCGTGTGCTGACCGTCCAGTCCACACGCGCTCGCAGGCTCTGAATGCGGTAGTTCTGCTCGGTAGGTGCACCGCCTGAACCCTGAAAGCGTGTGCTGGCGTCCGTTCGGTCATAACCCAGTGTCAGGTTCACATTCTTCCATGCACGACCGATACTGACAGTATCCACAGTCTGATGGCTGTGACTACTTGTGGCGGTAGCACGGTTCAGCGTGCGCGTCAAATTCAACGAGAAGCCTTTTGCAGGTGCATGCGACAAGGTGTAGGTTCGAATGTCAGTATCGGTGAAACTGGCGCTGAAACCTCCACCCAGCGGATTAAGGGATGCCACCCGCGATTGGCTCCAATTCATCTGGAATTGCGTTGCCCCGCTCAGTTGATAGGATAAACTGCTCCGATGCCCTGTTTCGTTGCGACGGAAGCCGACCGATTCGATGCCGATGAACTCAGCGGGAATACGAAAATAGACTGTGTTCAGGTTCAGCCGCCCAAAATTGAAACGGGCTTCCGCGGTGTGGGCAATCCCTTCCAGCGAAGCACCCAGCGTCTGCGCTCGACTGCGTGCCATATTCCACACAAGGCTGCCCACTTTGCCCAGAGGCAACGCGAGGTCCAGACCCATCACCTCACGGTCCCCTCCAACGGTGGAACCAGGATCGGGCAGCGGCGTGTAGGTCACCTGCACGATGAGGTTCTGCGGGATGAAGCGCGTAAAGTAGAACCGATACGGTAGCACTGAGTCAAAGTAATAATCCTCGCCTTCGCGTTGGGGTGCGCCTGCCACCAGCACGACGACGGGATGGGCACTGTCGCGCAGGGGTGGGAAGTCCAGATCGTAGGGCACACTGGGTGCGCCACGCCCATAGAACTGCTCCGTGCGCGGGCGCAAACCCAGTCCACCGCGTGCCTTCTGCGACAGCATGCTAATACCCAGGTTAATCCCCCCGCCCAACTGCGTTTCAAATCGCCAGCCATCCAACCGACTGGGGCGTGAATTGTAAGCGTAGGTCTCATAGGTCACCACAATCGTGGAGGTACGCGGGATAATCATGCCCTCGCGGAACTGCAGAATGCCCGCATAATAGTCAATCGTGTAGTCCTCGCCACGCCGTTTTTCCACACCGTCCACCTGCACGCGCTCACTGCCGTCCACAATCTGGCTGCCTTGCAAGTAGTAGGGTCCAGGGCTGTCATTGCCTTGAATAGTAATGGTGCGTGCAGCGGCTTTGGTCTCGGAGGTGATGTAGCGGAATGAACTGCGCCCGAACTTCGCGGTGGCGATAGCCCCCTTCAGCGTGCGACTGAACGACACCAGCTGGTTTTGCCCGCCCAACACCGCGGTGATGTCACCCCATTCCATCGTGAAATTCGGCGATTCATAGCTCCAGGTAATGCGTGTGTCGTAAGGATTGCGGAATCGGCTGTTGCTCCAGCGCCAATCGAAGCTGATTAAGCCGAACAGTTTGTCCACACGGATGCTGAGGTCGGTGTAGTCGGTGGTGCGTTGACCGCCCTGCCCGTAGTAGTTCTGGTCACGGAACGAGGTGGCATCGCCCTCTACTTGATGTAGGTGGAAGCCCATCGTTTTACGCCCGCTGATGGTCACGCGCGTGCGCAGCTCCTGCTCAAAAGCGTCCCACGAGCGCAGGGCGTTGCGGATAGCATCCAGCGTATTGCGTCGCTCGGCACGGGATGACCGTTGCTGAGTTGGCGTGGTTTGACCAGCGGGCGGTGCCTGCTGGCTCAAACGCTCTGTTAGCTCCTTGGGCAGAGTTATCTGTGGCAGTGGCGGTTGTGCCCGCCCGCCTGCCAGCATCCCCAGAAGCCCCAGCCACAAAAGCCCCCGTCTCATCGCTCGCTTATAATTTTAGACGCTCGACGGGGCGGTTTGGAATGCGCAAGCGGTGAAAAACTGGCAGTAAAGAGCGAGCCACCCAACGAGCAGGGGCGAAAAATCTTTCGCCCCTGCTCGCTCGGCAGGCAACTCGCTCTCCAATGGGTTCAAAGAGTACACTTAGTTGCCCTTGTTCTCGGTGGCAGCAGAGGGTGGTGCACTGGCTTTGCGCGCAGCGTTCAGCGCGAGGGTGAGCTGCGTGCTTTCGCGCTCATACTCTTTGACCTCGGAGCCGTCCTTTTTGATGGGTTCGCGCGTCTGGCTCAGTGAGGCGTTAAGCGTTAGCTTCTGCAGCACGCCCGCTTCGGGATCCAGATAGATGACGCCATTGCCTTTCATCTCGCCGCGCATGACATGGGTCGCCTGCTCCTTATCGCTCACGGGCTGATAGAAGGCATCTTGATACAGCTCGATGGGCAGGCTGAAAGTTTCGCTGATTTTGAGCAGTTTAACGCCATCCACCTCCTCGACGCCTTCAAAGCGAGCGGTGATGGGTACACGCAGCGCGTTCGCCCCTTCCCCAAAGGCACGCGTGAATTGCCATGTGGCGCCATTGGTGAGGGGTACATCAGGCAGTTCCAGCGGGAAAAGCAGAGTCGCCAGATTGCGCGGGTCGAAACCAGGCAGCGGCGCCCCCATTAACCCACCGCCACCCTGCAGACCACCCAATTTGCCACGCGGGGTGACGGTTGCCGTGCTGTCGGGAATAACCGACTTTGCCATGTCGAGACTCGCGGGGAACGGCGAGCCATTGAACTCCGCGTTGAACTCCTCCAGTGCGGTCTGGACAGTCGCCTGCTGCTCCTCCACTTTGGTGACCTTCATGGAGATGCCGAGTATCAGTTTCAGCTGTCCTGCGGCGCCTGCCGCGCCCGGTATGGGCAAGTTGCCGTTCAGCTCCACCACTACCTGATACCGTTCCTGTTGGTCGGGGCGGAATTTATACTGGAAGGTCGGAGCAGTGCCAGACGATGTGGATGGTGTCGCTTCCTGCGCAACACCCGCTGCGATCAAAAACCAGCTGAATAGTATCATGCTGCTAACCGCTCTCGTCTTCATCGCTTGTCCCTCCTGTCCGCATGGTGAAAAGTATACCTCTCATGCAGGGATCCGCATCAGACGGCGCGAAATATGTGAATGCGATGAAAAATCCGACCACACGCCAACCAAAAGGCAACTTGGGTATGGAAGCAGCGATTTCACGGCGCGACTTTTTGCGCGGCGCGGCAGGACTTACTGCTACCGTGGCACTTGGTGCGCTGCCTATCGAGTTGTTTGCACACGCAGCCGGTTCCGACACGCTCAAAGTGGGACTGATTGGCTGCGGTGGACGGGGCACGGGCGCTGCGATGGATTGCCTGCATGCGGACGAAGGCACGGTTATCTACGCGCTGGGCGATGTTTTCCAAGATCGGCTCGACGCTTGCCGCGAAGGGCTGAAAGCGGAATTTCCCGACCGCGCCAATGTGCCTGCCGAGCGCTGTTTTCTTGGGCTGGACGCCTACCAGCATGTGATACACAGTGGGGCAGACCTGATCCTGCACTGCACGCCACCTGCCTTCCGCCCCATCCACTTCCTGGCTGCGGTAGAAGCGGGCAAGCATGTTTTTATGGAGAAGCCCGTTGCCGTTTGCCCAGAAGGGGTGCGCATGATTTTGCGCGGCGCGGAAATCGCCAGCCAGAAACGGCTGGGGGTTGTCCCCGGCACGCAGTATCGCCACCATCCGGGCTATCTCGGCGTCATCGAACGGTTGCGTGAGGGGCACATCGGCACGATTCGCGCCGCCTATGCCTACTATCTGGCAGGCAGCCCGGGCGTCAGACCGCGTCAACCAAATTGGAGCGACCTCGAATATCAACTGCGCAACTGGCTCTTCTATATCTGGCTGTCGGGCGACCAGCCGGTGGAGCAGTTCGTGCATAACATCGATGTGATGAATTGGGTAATGGGTAGCACGCCCCTCAAAGCACTCGCGCTCGGCGGACGACAGGTGCGCACCGCGCCCGAATATGGCGATGTGTATGACCACTTCGCCATCGAGTATGAGTATCCGGGTGGCGTCAAGGTGCTTGCTATGTGCCGCCAGATGGACAACACCACCTTTAAAGTCTCCAATTATGTAGTGGGCACAGAGGGCGAAGCGCTGCTGGAGCAGTTCACCCGCTTTTATGTGCGTGGCAAGGTCAGCTGGGAGCCGGGCACCGAATGGCCCAACCCCTATGTGCTGGAGCATCGCGACCTGATCCAGAGCATTCGCCGCGGCGAGCCGATTAATGAGGCGAGGCGCATCGCGGAAAGTACATTAACCGCTATCATGGGGCGCATGTCCGCCTACACGGGCAAGGAGGTTACCTGGGAACAGGCGATGAATTCGAAGCTCAATCTGGTGGAGCGTGCTGTAAATGCCCGCTTCGATGCGCCTATCGCGGTGGACCCTGTGCCGATGCCGGGCAAAACGCCTTTGATATAGGCAACTGATGAGTAGCGCGTAGTGAGTCAATGCGACTCATTACAGGCTACTCGCCTAACTTCTACTCGCTATTGTCATGCGCGACGCGCCACGGTTCGCTTGCCACCTGCTGCACCCACTGCGTGGCGCTTTGCTCCAGCGAGTGCGTAAAATGGGCGGGACGCAACCCGATCCAGAAAATCAGCGCAACAAGGGGCAGCACCAGTGCGGCTTCTGCAGGGGTCAGATCGGGCAGGGAGCGCAGACGCTCCGGTGTCGGACCATAGAACACGCGCTGAAACATCCAAAGCATATAGACCACCGACAAGATGGTGCCCGTTGCGCCCAGCACCACCCAGAGCGTCGCGACCTGCCCACTATGCGCCGCTTGATAGGCTCCCAGTAGGCACAGAAATTCCCCGATAAACCCATTTGTGCCAGGCAGAGCAACCAACGCCAGCATCACCATCAAAAACAGCGCGGAAAAGAGTGGCATCTGCGCCTTCAGACCGCCCAGCTGATTAATCTCCAGTGTGCGCGTGCGCCAGTGTAGCATCCCCAACAAGAGGAACATCGCACCCATCGTCACTCCATGATTGAGCTGCTGCACCACGCTGCCAACAAGCCCTGTTTGGTTGAGCGCGAACAGCCCCATCATGATAAATCCCGCATGGCTAACCACCGCATACAGAGCGACCCTCTTCATGTCGAACTGCATAGTGGCTGTGATTGCGGCGTAGACCACCGCAACGGCAGCCAACGCCATGCCTAAGGGGGCAAACACTTGCGCAGCTTCAGGAAAAAGCGGCATTCCGAAGCGCAGAAAGGCATACGCGCCCGTCTTCAGAAAAATGACCACGACGGGAATGGGCGCCTCGCCCATCGCCACCGGCCACCATGTGTGGAATGGCACAAGAGGCAGCTTCACCGCAAAAGCCAGCGCAAACCCCAGAAAAAGCCACTTCTGCACATCTAACGGCACGCCCCCCTCCGCCACGAACTGCTGTAAGCGCATTAGCTCGAAGGTCATCTCGTTCGTCGCCCGATAATGGATGAATGCCAACCATAAGGCTGCCAGCAACATAAAGAGCGAGCCAAAAAAGGTGTACAAGAAAAACTTAAGCGCAGCATAACCCCTGCGCTCCCCACCCCACAACGCAATCAAGAAGTAGGTCGGTACCAGTGTCAACTCAAAAAAGACATAAAATAGCACCAGATCCAGCGCCATGAACACACCCATTAGGGCCGTTTCCAAAAGCAGGAGATGGCACAGAAACGCGCGCGTGTGTTCAGGGGATGGGGTGTTGCTCCCGATGGGCAGTGCCGGTGCAAGCGTCACATAGACCACCGCCAGCACGCTTAGCACTGCTGTCAACACGACCAGCCACAAGCTAATCCCATCAATACCCAGCAGGTACGCGATGCCATAATCGGGCAGCCAGGGAACGCGCTCCACAAACTGGTAGCCTGTCGTGCTCGGATCGAAGTTCACCACCAGCACGCCGGTCAGCCCCAGTGTGGTGAGCGTGGCGGCTATCGCCACCGCACACGCCAATACACGCTGACCACGCGGTATAAGCAAGAGGAGGAACACGCCGATAAGCGGCGTCCAAAGCGTCCAGCTGAGTACCTTCACTGCCCATTCCATAGCCGCAAGATTGTACCCGCCCATCAATAGGGGTATTCGCTTTGCGTCGCCATATATGCCTGAAAACTCAGCCACAAAGGAATGCCCACGAGCGCAAGCAGCAGCGCGAATCGAAGCAGGAATCGAGCCATAGGATGCAGCCGCATAAAGGGTTTCAAGCGGGTGAGAGCGAGGCTGAAGCCCGCAAGATAGAGCAGCGCGAGGGAATGCGCTGGCAACTCTGCATAACCATATGCCATCGCCCATAGCAGCGCCATCAGTATCAGAGCGAGGCTGACCGCACCACGCCCAAGCCGAAAAGTGCGCCGCCACCAGCCAATGAGTACACCGATACCCATGATTGCGCCCAGCGAACCTGCCAATTGCCCCAGCGAGGCACTCTTATTGTAGAAAATCAGCCCTGCGCTCAGCCCTCCCAGGGCCGCCAATAGAAAGGGCAGCCCTGCCCCTTGTTCCTGCTCACCGTTCGGTGCGACCAGCACCACCAGCAGCCATGTCGCCACTGTCAAAATCACGATGATCTGGGTGCCATTCACAGGCATCCAGTAGCCCGATTGGATAAGCGGCTTGAATCCCAACACCATCGTCCAGCTCAGCACCAGCAAAGTAACCGCGCCCCATAGCCAGCGATAGTCGGCGGGCAGTTCTGCCAGCCAGCCCAGTACAATGCCCGTGAGGGCGAAGTAGAACAGCCAGTGGGTGGCGTCTGTAGGCGGAAAGGGCGGGCGACCGTGAACGAAGTCATGCGCCAGAAGGTAGCCCCCGCCCACCGCCACCGGCGAGAGTAGCCCGCGGAAGCGCGTCAAAGGCGCGATGTACCCACCCAACAGCCAGATTAATCCAGCGAACAGGGCGGGCACACCTGCTGTGAGTGCTGCTTGAAGCACAACACTCACTGACGAATCGCCTCCACAGCAATTGTCACGCGTACCTCGTCTGCCAGTCCTCCGTTCAATCCATAGCTCACGCCGAACTGACTGCGCTTGATAGTGAAGGTGGTCTCGAAGCCGATAATCTCCTGCCCACGCGGATTGCGCCCCTTACCCACATAGGTAACGCGCACCGTCAGCGGGCGGGTTGTGCCTCGGATCGTCAGATCGCCCCGCACCTCAAAGGTGTTCGCGTTGATCCGGCGTATAGAGGTGCTTTTGAAGCGTATCTTGGGATACTGGCGCACATTGAAGAAGTCGGGGCTGCGCAGATGGTCATCGCGCTGACTGTTGCCTGTGTCGATGCTATTCGCGTCGATCTCGAATTCCACCGAGCTGTTCGCGGGGTTCTTTTCATCCACGACAATTGTGCCGCTGAATGAATTAAACCGCCCATAAGCATAGGCGGTGTTCATATGCTTCACGCGGAAAATAACAAATGAATGAACAGGGTCCACTCGATAAGTGACGCGCTGCGCATTCGCGCTCGCGATAGGAGCAATCAGCAGCGCCAATCCACCACAATAAGCCAGCCAACGGTTCTTCCTCACTTGTCTCATAATGCTCCCTCCTTGTGAGTGGTTTGCTCCAGCGTCTCGTTGGGAGGCGATGGCGCGAGCAGCTGCAATATCTGCTGGCAGAACGCCTGCAGTGGCTCCGCACGCACGCGAAACAGATGATGCTGACCTTGCTTGCGCATCTCGACCAGCCCCGCGTTCATCAACACATTGAGATGGTGCGAGACGGTCGACTGCGCAACAGGGAAGCGTTCTGCCAGCTCCCCACAGGACAGCTCGCCCTGTTCCGCAATCGTGCGAAACAGGTTAAGCCGTGTCGGGTCCGAAAGTGCCCGCGCAATCTGAGCAAGTTGCTTGTCATCCATCGCCTCATCCGATGCATAGACGCTTGTACATATATCTATACGAGTGGAGGCGCGAAAAAGTTCCCTCTGCACACCCTGTTCCATTTCCCTCCCTTGCAAACACCCCTTATTCGGGTACACTTTAAGCGTCAACAGATGCCGAAAGCACGTATCCAATATGTCTGTGCGAGCTGTGGCTACACCGCGTCGCGCTGGGTGGGGCGATGCCCTGAATGTGGTGAGTGGAACACCCTTCAGGAGGAAGTGATGGGCGTGGTGGAGCGTGCCCCCAGGCGCGGCGGCGGGCAAACTGTGGTGAAGCCTCTGCTTGCCCAATCTATCACTACCCTGCCCGATGAGACCGAAGTCCACTTACCCACGGGGCTGGACGAGTTCGACCGCGTGGTGGGTGGCGGCATCGTGCGCGGTGCGCTCATCCTCATCGGGGGTGAGCCAGGTGTGGGCAAAAGCACGCTTATGCTCCAAATCGCGCACCTGCTGGCGCAGCACGGTACGGTGCTATACATCACAGGCGAGGAATCGATTCGTCAGATACGCCTGCGAGCCAAACGCCTCAAAACGGAGCATCCCAACCTGAAAGTGGCCGCGGGCACGGAGCTGGAGAGCATCCTCGCCTTGCTGGAAAGCGAGCTACCCCTTGCCGCGGTGATCGACTCGATTCAGACCCTCTATACCCCTGCGTTGGATGCCGTGCCCGGCACCGTGTCGCAGATTCGTACCTGTGCCAGTGCGCTGCAGCAGCTCGCCAAAGCACACGAGATTACCTTATTTCTGATCGGGCATGTAACGAAAGAGGGAGCGATTGCCGGTCCGAAGGTGCTGGAGCATCTGGTGGACACAGTGCTGTATTTTGAAGGTGAGGTTCATGGGGCGTTCCGCATCCTGCGAGCGACTAAGAACCGTTTTGGAGCGACAGACGAGATTGGTGTATTCGATCTGCGCACGGAAGGGTTAGTGCCTGTGCCCAATCCCTCGGAGCTGCTGCTGTCGGAGCGTGCTGCCGACTCGCCCGGCTCAGTGGTGTTTCCCGCGCTGGAGGGCAGTCGCGCCCTGCTAATGGAAATTCAGGCACTGACCACCCCCTCGTTCCTGAATACGCCTCGGCGCGTGATCACGGGACTGCCCTATGAACGGGTGAGCCTCATTTTGGCGGTGTTGGAGAAGCGATTGGGCTATCGCATGATTTCGCACGATGTGTTCGTGAATGTGGCAGGTGGGGTACGCATTCAAGAGCCGGCAGCGGACTTGGCGGTGCTGGTGGCGGTGGCATCTGCCATGCGCGATAAGCCCCTGCGTGCCGACCTGGTGGTGTTTGGCGAGGTCGGGCTGGGCGGTGAGGTGCGTGGGGTGCCCCGTATGGAGGCGCGATTGCGTGAAGCTGCGCGCATGGGCTTCCGCTATGCCCTCGTGCCCAAAAGCAACCTCCAGCGTCCGCACGAGAAGCTGCCGTTGAGTACTTTCCCTGTGCGCCACGCCCGCGAAGCCATCGAAATGGCACTCTCATCTGAACGATGAATCGTCTACGCTGGCTTGTGTATGGTCTGGGACTGCTTGCAGCGTTGCTGACAGGCTGTCAGCCGCATTCCACCTCGTCGCCTGCGCTACAGCCGCCGCCCAAAGGCGTGCTGCAAATCACTTTCTTCGATGTCGGGCAAGGCGATGCCGCACTCATCTGGTTTCCCAACAACAAAACCATGCTGGTGGATGGCGGTCCGCCCGAATCAGCCACTGCGCTGATAGGCAAATTGCGCCAACTGAAAGTGCAACGCCTCGACTACCTCGTCGCCAGCCACCCTCATAGCGACCATATTGGTGGGTTCATTAAAATACTCAACACGCTACCCGTCAGCGAGGTATGGGATTCTGGCTTTGTGTACGATTCGCCCATCTATCTGGACTATCTCCGCGCGGTCAAACGCCGCGGTGCGAAGTTCCGCGTGGTAGAGCGAGGCTATCGCGCCACCCCTGCGCCCAATTGCCTGATCGAGGTGTTTGCACCGAGCAAGCCGTTCCTGCGCGGTACCCACTCCGACGCGAACAACGCCAGTATCGTGATGCGTCTGCGCTATGGTAAGGTACGGGTGCTGTTTACGGGCGATATTGAGCGTGCGGGGCGAGCACGGCTTTACCAGCAGGGTGCGGACCTGCGAGCGGAGGTGCTTAAAGTCGCTCACCATGGCTCATCGAATGGCACCGATGCCGCTTTTCTGAACCGCGTGCGCCCTCGTATTGCCGTTATCTCCTGCGGCTTACGCAATCTGTATGGGCACCCCCACAAGGAGGCGTTGCAGGCATTGCGGAAAGCCGGTGCCACGGTCTATCGCACCGACCTGCAGGGCGATATCACCCTGCGGGTACAAGGCGACCGAATACAGGTTTTCACCACACGCAAATCGCCACCTACACCAGCGACACCTGCTGGAGCTTCCCTTTTTATTGGCAACCGGATGAGCAAAGTGTATCATACGCCCGATTGCAAAGGGCTACCCAAACCGGAGAATCGGGTCTATTTTCGCAGTCGTGAGGAGGCGGAACAAGCAGGCTATCGTCCCCATCGCGCCTGCATAGGCGACTAAGCAAACGGTTCGCCGTGCCTTCATCGGGTACAATCCCTCTCACACAAGGAGGGAAAGCCGATGCGAGGTGTGATTATTGCAGGCGGGTTCGGCACACGCCTGCGCCCACTGACCCTAAGACGACCGAAACCACTTATTCCCGTGGCGAACCGCCCATTTCTGGAGTATCAGGTAGCGCAACTTCGCGCGGCGGGCGCCGAGGAGATTGTGTTTGCCACGAACTACTTAGCCGACCGAATCGAGGCGCACTTTGGCGATGGCTCGCGTTTTGGGGTGCGCATGCGCTATGCGATGGAGCAGGAACCGCTTGGCACGGCGGGCGCGATTCGCAACGCAGTGGAGGGTCTACCCCCGATGCGCTGTATCGTGTTTAACGGCGACATCCTCACCGACTTCGATATGGGCGCGATTGTACGCAGCCATCTGGAGCGAGGAGCGCAGGCAACGCTCACCCTTTATCGTGTACAACGCCCCCATCCTTATGGCGTGATTCAGGTGGCGGACGATGGGCGCGTGCAGGCATTTATTGAACCCACCGAGGAACAGAAACGCGCTGCCGACCGAGGCGAGCCGATGGACGGTTTCGACTTCATTAATGCAGGCATCTATATCCTGGAGCCTGAACTCATCGCGCGAATCCCGCTGCGCCCCTGCTCTATCGAGCGCGAGTTCTATCCCCAGATTCTGCGTGAGGGCATCCCCGTGTATGGCTATGAAGGGCGCGGCTTCTGGCTCGATATTGGGCGACCATCGCAATATATGCGTGCCACTCGCGCCCTGCTCAGCGGAGAAGTGCGCACCGTGCTTGCCCCACCCGGCACGCGCACTCCCGACGGCTATTGGCTCATGCACGAAGCCGAAGTGGAACCCGATGCTGAAATCGAACCCGGTTGTCATATCGGTGCCTCAGCATGCATCGAGTCGCGTGTCCGTCTCAGTGGCTATACAGTAGTAGGGGCAGGCAGCACCATCGGCAGCAATAGCACCCTGCACGGCTGTATTGTAGGGGCACAAGTGAAAATCGGGGACGGTTGCCGCCTCGAAGATTGCATCTTGGATGACGAGGTGGTGATAGAATCCCACGCACACCTGCGTGGAGCGGTCCTCGGTGCCGGTAGCCTCATCCGCGCCTACAGCACGATGTGAAGCCCGGGAACTTTTTGGGCACCGATTCCGTATAACCTGAGCGGAAGGCACTCAAGAGACCTTCCACAAAAACACTCAATCAAAACAAGGAGGTGAGGAACGATGCGTGGTCTGGTGCGACGCGAGCCAGAGAATGCGCTGGTGAGTTGGAATCCGTTTCGGGAGCTGGAACAGTTCCGACGCGAGATGGATGAGCTGTTCAACCGATTCTTCGATCTGCGACCTGCCCGCACGGCGGAGGCGATCGAATTCTCGCCCACGCTGGATGTGTATGAGACGCCCGACGAGTTTGTGATGTTCGTCACAGTGCCCGGCGTCGATGAGAAGAACCTGCATGTGGAGATTGCCGATGGCACGGTGACGGTGTCGGGCGAGCGTAAGCCACTGATGGAGGGCGAGAATGTAACAGCTCACTATGTGAGCCGCATGGGCGGTTATGGCAAATTCACCGTCTCTTACACCTTGCCAACTGCCATCGATGAGAAGAAAGTGAAGGCAGTCTACCGCAACGGCATCCTGCAGATTCGTCTGCCCAAAGCGGAGGCTGCCAAGCCGAAAGTCGTGCAGGTGCAGGTCGAGAAATAACCGACCTCCTCTGCCGGAGGTGCTTCCGAAAAGGAAGCACCTCCGGAAATCATTATGAGGCGCAGCACATCCTAATCCATATCCTGCAGAAAGACCAGTTTGCCCCCGTAAGTGCGTTGTAAGTTTTCAGGGGTCATCACGGCATCTACCCTGCCCACCGCGATGAGATGCTCGTTCAACAGCGCGACCTCGTCGAAGCAATCGCGCACAGTTTGCAGGTCATGATGCACCATCAACACGATTCGTCCCCGATCGCGCAAGCGGTGCAGCTGCTCCATAATCACCCCTTCCGTGGCAGCATCCACGCCTGCAAGCGGCTCATCCAGCAGGTAGACGGGTGCATCCTGTGCCAGTGCGCGCGCCAGAAAGACCCGCTGCTGTTGACCGCCCGACAGCTCCCCGATTTGCCGTCGCCATAACTCCTCCAGCTCAACCTGTCGCAAGCACTCCATCGCCCACTCACGCTCTGCTCTGCCGGGGCGCCGCCCGATAGGCAGACGCGCGTAAGTGCCCATCAGCACCACATCCAGCACATTCACGGGGAAGTCCCACTCGACGCTCCCCCGCTGCGGCACATAGGCAATTTCGCCACGCGGCTTGTCCATGGGGCGTCCATTGAGCCACACTTCGCCTGTTGCCCTGGGAACCAGCCCCAAAATCGCTTTCAGCAAGGTGCTTTTGCCCGCACCATTCGGTCCGACCATCCCAGTAAGCACACCCTCCCGCACCGTAAGGGTGATGTTGTGGATTGCCGGCTTGCCGTTGTAAACCACCGTTAGGTTGCGTATCTCTAAGGGCATCGTTCTCACCTCAGGGCCTTCACGATGGTGCGCACATTGTGCCGAATCATGCCGACATAGGTGGCGGCATCGCTGTCGGGCGGCCCGAGTGCATCCGAGTAGAGCGTGCCGCCCAGCCTCACGATGTGCCCGCGCTGTCGGCAGCTCATCATCACTGCCTGTAGCGCACGGGGCGAAATACTCGTCTCCGCAAAAATCGCTTTAATATGCCGCTGCACAATAAACTCCGCTAATGCCTGCAGGTCGCGCAACCCATATTCCGAGAGGGTGCTGATGCCTTGTAGGCTGCGCACTTCTAATCCATAAGCGCGTCCAAAATAGCTGAAAGCGTCGTGAGAGGTAATCAACACACGCTGTAGGGGTGGTATCTGAGCAATTTGTGCTTTGCACCATTCGTGGAGCGTCGTGAGCTCCTCCCGATAGGCCGTGCTGCGAGCGCGGAAACGCGATTCATGCTGTGGGAACTGTTCGCAAAGGGCATCGGTCACACCCTGCAATGCATATACCCAGAGGGAAACATCGTGCCACACATGCGGATCGGGTTTGCCTTCGGCTTCAGGAGGGTAGCGCAGCAATTCGGCGGGAATAGCCTGGGTGACGGCGATCGTGGGGCGCACACGCGCGAGCCGCTCCAGAATCAGGCTCATCTTGCCTTCCAGGTGAAGCCCGTTATACAGCACCAACCTCGCCTTCGCCAAGTGTTGTAGGTCGCCTTCGGTCGGCTTGTAGAGGTGGGGATCGGTGCCGGGTCCCATCAACGCATAGACAGCAATCTCTGGCTCGCCCACGCGCTTTGCCAAATCGGCCACCATGCCCGTGGTGCAAACCACCAAGGGCTTGCCGGATAACTGTCTTGCCGTGCAGCCCACCAGGGTCATCAGCGCAACGGTTAACCCCGCCTGCTCCCCTCGAAATTTAGGCATGCTTAAATTATGGCATGCCTTCGCCAACCAATGCAACCGCTCCGCTATTTGAAAATCGTCCAAGCAATTGGCGGGTGAGCCGCCCGGCGTGTAGGGACAGACATGGGTGTCCGCGCAGGCGATGCTTCAAGCTCCTCGATAGGGGAAATCATTGATATCCTTATCAATCCCCGTAGAGTTGAAATAATATCGTTAGCAGTGCAAACTGTGCTGCATTTGGGATATCAGAAGGCTCACCTAAACTCATGTCCGAAAAAAGCGCTTCTGTGGTACTTAGATAGACTTTACCCTGTCCGAATTGGTGGGCAATCAAAAGCGCGCGTCTTTCGGAATCAACCAAAAGGGGGATGCCTGATTGAAAATAGCCAGCTATCTCGACCGGGATCGAGGCATCCTGCAAATTCAAAACTGTCTTACCTGGCATCGGCACATAGCGAATTCCGAACACCTGGCTTGCCTGCACGAGTGCTTCAGGCGTCGCCCCACCATCCAGTAAAATGAGCTTCCTGCCTGCATGGACGAAATCGGATAATGTTTTCCAGTCAATGACTTGATGTCCGTGTATGACAACCACTCTGGGATAAGACATGACCTGGGACATCTTGAAGCAGGTCTCGGCATATTTACCTGCTCGCAAAGCCGCCACGAAGGCGGTAAGATAACTGTTGGGATAGGGGTCATCGATGGGTCTCAAGATGGGTAGGTGGTCTGTGGGTTCCGCTTCAAGAAAGCCTATCTTTTCAAAGGGTGTATGCAGCTGAAGCGCAGGATAGAATTGGGAATAACAAAATGTAGTGAATACAGTCCCTGCCAAAATGCCACTCCACACAGCAACAATGGCCAGGTGATGGGCTGTTCGTAACCCCCTAAAACCAATGAGAGCAAGTAAACAGCCTGCGCCGACAGACATAAGGCGCAGCTGGGGAAACCTATTTTGACGATTCAGAAAGTCCAGGAAGCCAACGGCTAACTCCATTTTGCCAGGTAGAGTAATCGCAAAATTCGAAAACAATGTGCTGTCCGACCATATACCCACACGCCCTTTGCCAGCGTATTTCACAACCGCTTGGATTGTCGGGCAAACACTCTCGGCAAGGCTGGGTGCAAAATCGCCAAAGAAGGTATTCTGGGCAAGGTCAGGCTTATCGCGAAGCATGCGGGGAGATAAGATCACCTCGTAAGTACCCCAATCGAGGGGCGCTTGAACCGAGCACCCTGTATAAAACAGAAAAACGGGGAGTGAGCGAACCACAGGATGAGCAATGGCGGTGGGGGCATAGAGTTGCCGATTCGTCTCGGGGTCAATCACCGCGTCCGCTTCTAAGCGTAGCTTCCACGGTGCTAACACAGTGTTGAGATAATTATTCATTCCGAAGATATTGGTATGGTCTCCGATGAGCCACAGGCTTCCCCCTTCTTCCACATATCGCCGTAACGCTTCACGCACGGATGGGGGGTAGGGCTGGGTAGGTGTCTTGAGAATCACCACGGAATAGGAGCGCAGTCTCTCATAACTCAACGGCTCGTTGTTGCGTTCCACTTGGGCGAAGTAATGCTTGAAAAACTCCACCATACAATAGTAATTATAAACTGTTTGAACTCCGTACCTTTGCGTATTCAAAGTCACATCGCTCCATTCCCAATCACTATAGTACTCATCTATGAGGATGGTACCTGCTTTGCGGACACCCGGATCCACCCAGAGCCAACCTGTGACTATCAGAAATATTGCCAAGATCAAGGCGACTGTGCAAGCGTGTGACTGCCGAGAGGTCAACTTCAGAGTGGACGGATTGGGTACGGGGGATGCTGGCAATAGCCACGCGACGGGGATTGTTGCCAGACCGTAAAATCCACCCAGCAAAGTTTCGTCCCACCAGAGTAACTGGTTCCCTTGAACTACCCATTCTGTGGTTATAAAGAGCGCATAGGCGATACTCGTGAAGCCGATCCATAAAAGGGCGCTGACGAGCAAGGGTACGGGGATTCGCCTCTGGTAGCCACTCACTAAAATACCTATCCCAAGTAACCAGGGAAACGCTCCACCAAACTTATCTAAAGAGAGCAGCATAGGATAAGTAAAGCCTTCATAATGCACGAACACCTGATTGCCCTGCACCCAATTCGGTAGCCCCAAGAGGGTGAGGAGCGGCGCGATGCCATACCCGATCCAAGGTATGCCGTCCAGACGCGCGGCAATATGGTTATATATGTTTATACCGAACATCAAGCCTATCCAGAGACCCGCCATTTCAAGATAGCGAATTGCCAGCTCTTGGGCTCCGCGCCAAGAAGACCAAGCCAGCACGCCTGCAACTGTTAAGAGAAGTAAACCGATTTTTATAGACAAAGTGGGTGACCAAATAAGTCCGATTATGGCAAGAACAGCCCACTTTGTTTCGTGTGCGTGGATGGGCGAACGATTGTTCATAACCAAAAGCGGCAGCAGCAGCCAAATCATGAGCACCCACTGCCATCCTGCTCGCGGAAGGTAGCCCTCGCCTAAAACCGTACGCGGCGTGAGCCATAGGGTCAAGAGGGCTCCCACATAAACACAAGCGAAAAGGTAAAGCCTATGGGAGTTGTTCCGCCATAATTGCCAGCAGAAGCCGAATGGTTGGTTCATTGCGCTCCTCCCGCTGCCCCAAATTCTCGTCCAGGATGAAGCGGTTATCCCCAATTAGGACTACCATGCCTGCACCCAAACGCTTATACTGGGCAATCACATGCCCCCAGCACCGCACTAAAGGCTTTGTTTGGGGGTCGCCTCGCAGGGCGTAACTCTCTTTGAAGCTAACATCGGCGTCATAAGCAGGTGTTTTAGTCGGTTCCTGTTCCGACACCGCAGCCATGTGATTATGGAGCACTTGAAGACGCACGGAAGCAATCCCGATTCGTGCGTTGTGTGCTGCACCCACGGGCGTCGACGAAACCTCCATCCCGAAAGCTTGCAGAAGGTGCTTTATGTTCTGTCCTTGCGGATATCCAGCAACCACCATCAAATTGCCTCCGGCACGCACATACTGTTCCAGACGAGCAGCTTCCTGGGGTGTGTATGGGACGAGTGGTGCGTGAATAATCCACCAGCGCGGTTTCAGCTGTATTCCAAACGCGAAGTCATTGAAGGATAGCAGAGGCATACCCGCGCGGAGAGCCGTCTCACAGAAGGTATTTAAACCCTTCTCATGGGGTTCTTGGGGGTAAAGTACCCCGTGACTTTGATCGAGCAGTGCGAAGTCCGATTGCTGTATCCTTACCGCCGAAGATGCGAACCTCTGAACAAGCCATCCTGTACCTTGAACACTGGCGACGAGAACCATCAATGCAATTACGCCAGTAAAAGGATGCCCCCATAAGAGGACCACGATCGTTGTTGCTGCCAGCAGCGTGACGGTGGCTATGAGTAGTCGTGCCTCAGTAGGGGTTCGTCGTTGGGCAAGGGTAGCCACCAATTGCGCCACATAGTGATGATTGGCCGTGAGGCTATTGTCCTGAAATCCTGAGGTATCGCCCCACACTTGCACGACTCCTTTCCCACAGCGTTGTTCAGCTACCAGCACCAGTCCCCCCAGTCGTTCCTGCCCCGCGTTGTAGGTCATATCGCCTAATCGCGAAAGCCCGTACCATGCACGCCCCCAGTCGGAAAAAGCGTGTTCGCCTGTCACTAACGGTTGAGCACGCCAACCTATCTCCAGCGAAGCGCCTACACTAATCCCGAAGTCCGCATTTGTGCGCCCGTAAAACATCGGATGCCACTCCCCACGCAAGCAATTTTTCCAGCGCCAGAAACGGTCTTGGGGGATCGCGCTGTCAAACCGAAAGCGGATCTCTGTAAAGTGAATCAGGCGGTTCAAGGGTGCCATAATCCCCGCTATGTCCGTATGGTCTCCCAGAACCAGCAGCGCACCCCCTGAGCGCACCCACCTTTCTACGGCATTTTGCATACGGGCAGACAACTCATGGGTCGGGTTGATGACGACCAACACCTCTGTTTGGGGCAGAACCTGTTCTAACATCGGCTCCGCTACGGGGTAGACTTCAAAACCGTAGAGGCGTAGCACCTGCAACAGATTTCCAAATTGCGCATCTTGGGGGGCACGAATCGGCTCTGGAGGCGGTAGCGATAAGGTCTTCAAGCCTCCTTCCAGGATACGAACCCGAATAGGAGAAACTTGTTGCCATGCGCCCCGAAGCCACACGCCGTTCACCACCACTACCCCTGCAACTATCACGGAAGTAAGACCAATGCGCAGTTTGGACGGGGAGCAGCTTCGTGACGAAACCGACCCCATAAGCACCGCCAAAAGGAGCATCCAGCCATACCAGAACCCAAGCTGGGTGAGCAGCGCGGTGGCGGCACTGATTATAAGAAGCATAAGCAACGCCGCGCCGCGGATGGAGAATAATCCGACATACATCAGCCCATATAAGATGGGCGGTAAAACCAGCAAGAGACGGCTTTGAGCAGCACCCAAGACTCCAGGTTCTCCAGTCATCTGAGTCAACCAGTGGGTGACTTTCCAGCTCAGGGCATTCACCTCTGGGCTGATGAGCCCTATCTCATAGAGGAGCATTCCGACCGCTGTCAGAGCAAAGGTCTGCGCAACATGAGCCGCGATATGGCTAAGACGGCTACTGAAAGAGGCGAGCAAGAGCGCACCAGCCATCAAGAACCCGCTCTGCGTGCGTGTGAAAAGAAGCCATCCGAAAGCACATAATGCGATCAAAAACGCTTTCGCCGATCGGTTGGAGCCGTGAACTCCCATCACTATCACGGCAAGCAGACTGCCCAACCAGTACATCGCGGTGTGTTCAATTGATGCCAAGACAATCCAGCTCCCCGCGCTCAGGGCCACAACCAACCTTTGCAACCACTGCACCTCCATCTTCATCGACGGCTAATCCTGACCGAGCTTGAGAGGGATGACACAGCCAAGCCACTGCTGCTCGCCCACCTGAAGCACCACCGACACGCCCCCACGCACCCGAGACACGCGCACCACACCTGCTTGCTCCAGGGATTGCACCAGTACATCCGCACGCCCCAGCCACACCCACGGATGCAACGCTTCCGGTAATCCCTCCGTCCCCACCTGAAGCAGCCTCTGCACCCACGCCCGCCTTTTCGCAGGCGCCAGCTCCTGCCACGCTATCGTCAAAGTGTCTGTTCGCTTCAAACGGCTCTCCCACTGGGGGACAGCGTCCAACACTTGAAACAGCAGCCACTGCTTTGCTACAAGGGGGAGGGAGCCGAGATGTTCTTCAACCCCGAACAGGCTCTCACTGTTGGGGAAGTTGGGCATCAAGGGCATCCAGCGTGCTTGGCGCGGGGATACTTGGCGTGCGAACCGTCGCCAGTCGTTGGGGGTGCGTGGGGAGCGAGCCAGTTGCAGGAGTGCTGCCAGCGGCAGGTCGGGAGCGCGATCCAGGAAAGCGAGCCAGTTGCGCCAGATCCAGACGCCCTCCATTTGCTCCACTCGCCATATGCCCCGATCGGGAAGAGAAGCCAGAAGCTTCTGCAAATTAGGGGCGTCCTCACAACGCGCACGATGCGGATAGAGGGGAATAATGACTTCCTGATCCAAATGACGCACCCATTGATACAGCCATGTATAAAGGTTTTGCCTCCTCAAACGGGTAGCAACCGAGCGTTGCACAACTGGGCTTGAAAGCAGGGCGTCTTGCTTTTGCGAGGCTTCCCTGTATTCCCGATACAGAGTTTCATCGATGTCACGAAATATTTCTTCGATATTCGCTGTTTTTATCCACAGCTTCTCATGTTCAAGGTTAACCCACCAGTTGTCATAAACTAAGGCTGTTGACACTTCGAATCCTACATAGCCAGGTGTTCCATCCCAGCAATAAACCACGACACCAATCGGGTTTGAGGTCGCAGAGCCAGTGAGGGTCTTTCGTGATTCGCTAAAGTATTTACTCCCAACTAACCATGTAATCATATCTGTCGATATCTGCAAAGGGACTATCCAATAATGCTCCCCAGAAATGACCGCATCGTGAATTCTGCGTTGTGGCTCGCTTGCTTGAGCGATGTACCTTGCCAAGAGTATGTGTCTAAAGTAATCTACTTTGAGTGCCAAATCCAACAGCACTATTTTACGCTTTAGCTCTCGGCTACCACTCCACTCAGGGGGGAGGCGAAAGCGATGACGGAATACCTCATCTGGACTATCAATTTGCGAAGCGACCGCCTCTTCGATCTCTCGTGAAAAATCGGGCATCGAATAGGTAGAAAGAGTTTCCGTAAGTGTTGTTAGGATTCCCTGCGAGTCGCTTGGGACCGTATCTCCCGCAGCTGTTCTAAACTGTTGTTGGAGCTCACGAGCCATCTGGGTCAGGCGGGGGGTCTCTCGAACGAGAACGGGCAGAGGAATAGCGTGTAATGCAGCAAGGTCGGGACCCGAAGACCAACCAGAGCCTGCCAGAATATTGGCAAAACGCTCGCGTAGTACCTTCTCACGCCGTGCTTTTTGGGGATCAAGTTTTAGGATCCACTGTTCTGAGGCATCAGGGTTGACGCGTTCGATTTTGAGGTCAAGGCTTCGCTCGAGCAGCGAGCATACCTGTTCCCAAGAGCGTGGCTTAATAGCTAATAACACAACCGCTTGTTTCAATGCGGGATCACAGCGCACAACACGCCCCTGGGTCGAGAGTTGCTGCGCAATCTGCTCGTAAGTATACCATCCAGCAGGGAACGCAATCTCTTGAGATGACACAATTTCTATATATCCTATTATCAATATTAAACACAATACTTGCTTCATTGTTTATTCCTCCACAACGCCAAAAGGACACTGCTGAATAGGAGATTCGTAAAGGCTAACTCCAGAGTCATATTCGGTAAACCAGTTTTGCTTTTAGGCGACCTTTTCCGAGAACAGTTTTTATGTATTGAGCAGTCTTTGTTTTTCGTGCAATTTTTTGTTGTACACTGCTTTGACAGGGTACAAATGGGTGTTATGGTACAGTTCTTAGTCGTGCAGGCTTTTGAGCGCGTGCAGTACTGTTCCTGCGTGCACGAATTGCCTGCGGTACAGAGATTGTTTGCGGTGCATGCCCCACGAACAGTACACTGATTGACCTGTGTACAAGACTTGCTACTGCTGCATAATGTACCCCTTGTGCAATTTTCCCCAGTGCTACACGATTTGCCTGTTGTGCAATCAGGGTTTATGGCGGAACAGTTGCGACCTGCTGTGCATTCAGCCGCATTGGTGCACGGGTTTCCTGCCGAACAGTTTTTTGCAGCGGTGCAAAATTCTCCTACAGTGCATGCTCCGCCTACAGTGCAGGACTTAGCGGAGGTGCACCTTGTACCGCCCGAGCAGCCTTGCCCCGCGGTACATGCCTTGCCTGTAGTGCATCCCGTTTTGCCAACAGCCGAGGTACAGTTAGCGCTGTCGGTACAGCTTGAAGCGGAAGTGCATATCTTGCCTCGAGTACAGTTGGAACCGGCAGTGCAACCTGTCCCCTGAGTACACTCTTTGCTTCGAGTACAACCACTGGTGGAGGTGCATGCGTCGGAGAGCGTGCATCCGCTCCCTGCAGTGCACTGAACGCCGATCGTGCATCCTTTGACGCCTGTGCAAGGGCCATGCCAACTGGTGGTGCACATTTCATAGGAGGTACAGCGCCCGCTGGTGCAAGTTTTGTCAGAAGTGCAGTTGTCGACATTCGTGCATCGGCTGGAGCGCGCACTGGTGCAAAAGCGCACCGTTGTGTCATCGTTGCAAGGAGTCGTCGCGTAAGTTTGCATCTCGGCAAGTGGCGTCTCAACAGGGGGAGGTGAGTCTCCATGGACCTCGTAAACACCTGCTCTCATCCCATTGGCGCTCAAACTGGCAATATGTTGATAGAGCGCATTGGGATTGGCTTCCTGCGCGTGAGCGATCGCCGATGCCATACAACTGGAAACGAGGATCATCAGACTAATCATTCGCATCGCCATATCTCCCAGAAGCAAGGATCGTCAAGACCAAAGTCCCCACAGCAGCGAGCGAGAGAAGTTGTACCCCTCCATCTTTCAACAGTACTGGCTTCCAGCAATTAGCAGAACCACTTCCAACACTACATCCGCTCACACTGCGTGCGCTGCAATTTACAGCCACAGTGCAGTTGTGCCCCTTGCTACAAGACGGTCCCATCGTACACTGTCCTCGTACACTGCATGCCTGAAGGGTACAGTTGTGTCCCTCTGTACATCGCTGCCCGTTGGTGCACCGTTGACTTGTGGTACAGCCCATCCCAGTACCAGGATCATACCCACCTGTACATCCTGCAGATTCGGTGCATGCGTCCCCGTAGGTACAATTTTGTCCCTCGGTACAGTGCAGCCCTGCGGTGCAGCCAGGCGAGCTGGTACATGCCTTATCATGGGTGCAAGACCTGCCCCCAGTACAATCGGCTCCCTTAGTACAATAAGAATCAACACCGCCACCCGTGCAGGACTTACCCTCAGTACAGTGGTGTTGTCCATTCCCCGTACATTGATCTCCAGAAGTGCAAACCTCCTCATAAGTACACTCTGAACGGGTGCAGTTATCCATGGTGCAATAGCTTCCATCGGTACACTCTTTGTAGTTGGTGCATTCGGCGCCGTCTGTGCAACCAAACAAAGTACACATGAAGCCCGTACAATTTGCGATTGTTTGTTCCTCTAACATAGCTCGGTGTACCCACGGCTTGCTCTCTCGGAAAGTATGCAGGCTTGCATCGACTATGCCTTCCCTCATTCCGTTTGCGCTGAGCGTGGCAATGTGCCGATAGAGCGCCATCGGGTCTGCTTCTGCCCAGCACACGCTCCAACACGCCAAAGCCCCAGCCATCACAGCCAGTCCATTCAGCCAGCCACTGTGTCGTCGCCTCATCACCATCCTCCTCCATCGTTTTGGTCTGTTGGCAGGCGGGGCAGCGCACCACCGCCATTTCCGCCTCCTAATATTAACATGCCACCCAGCCGCGAAAATTATAACCACTCGCACCCCAATTCTTCCAAAATCGCCCGCGCCAAACGCCGAAGCGCCCGCAACCAACCTTCGCAACCACTGCACCTCCACTGAAGCACGAAACTACTGCTCCACCTCGCGCCTATCAGAGAGATAG